>NZ_JBGGNO010000020.1:0-941462 GCF_041287105.1 Mycobacterium sp. SA01
CCCCCCCCCCCCCCCCCCCCCCCCCCCCCCCCCCCCCCCCCCCCAACTCGTCAGACCTCCACCCAATCCAGCGTGCGCTGCACGGCTTTGCGCCATCCGGCATAGCCGGCCTCACGCTGGTCGTCGTCCCACTCCGGCGACCACCGCCGGTCCTCCTGCCAATTGGCTCGCAGGTCATCGGGATCGGCCCAGAATCCGACGGCCAACCCGGCGGCATACGCCGCACCCAGTGCGGTGGTCTCGGCGACCACCGGGCGCACCACGTCCACGCCCAGCACATCGGCTTGGATCTGCATACACAGCTCGTTCTGCGTGACCCCGCCGTCGACCTTCAAAATCTCGAGGTGCACACCGGAATCGGCTTCCATCGCGTCGACCACGTCACGGCTCTGATAGCAGATCGCCTCCAGCGTCGCGCGGGCAACATGGGCGTTGGAGTTGTAGCGGGACAGCCCGACGATCGCCCCGCGCGCATCCGAACGCCAATACGGCGCGAACAGCCCCGAGAACGCCGGCACGAAGTACACGCCACCGTTGTCGGCGACCTGCCGCGCCAGGGTCTCGCTCTGCGACGCGCCGCTGATGATGCCGAGCTGGTCGCGCAGCCACTGCACGGCCGAACCCGTCACCGCGATCGAACCCTCAAGGGCGTAAACAGGTTTCGCTTCTCCGAACTGGTAGCACACCGTGGTCAGCAACCCGTTCTCGCTGCGCACGATCTTCTCGCCGGTGTTGAGCAGCAGGAAGTTGCCGGTGCCGTAGGTGTTCTTGGCCTCGCCCGGACTCAGGCACACCTGCCCCACCATCGCCGCCTGCTGATCGCCGAGGATGCCGGTCAACGGCACCTCACCGCCCAGCGGGCCGCCGGGTAACGTCACCCCGTACGGCTCGGGCGACGACGACGGCCGGATATCCGGCAGCATCGCGCGCGGAATCCCGAAGAGCGACAACAGTTCGTCGTCCCAGTCCAGCGTCTCCAAGTTCATCAGCATGGTGCGGCTGGCATTGGTGACGTCGGTGACGTGCGTACCGCCGTGGGTTCCCCCGGTCAGGTTCCACAGCACCCAGGTGTCCGGCGTGCCGAACAGCGCGTCACCGCGTTCGGCGTCGGCACGTACGCCGTCGACGTTCTCCAGGATCCATTGCAGCTTGCCGCCGGAGAAGTACGTCGCCGGCGGCAGGCCCGCCTTGCGGCGGATGATGTCGCCGCGGCCATCCCGGTCCAGGGCGGCTGCGATCCGGTCGGTGCGGGTGTCCTGCCACACGATCGCGTTGTGGTACGGCCGTCCCGTCTTGCGGTTCCACACCAGCGTCGTCTCCCGCTGGTTGGTGATGCCCAGCGCGGCGAGGTCTTCGACGGACAGTTTCGTCTTGTTCAACGCCGAGACCACCACGGTCTGCGTGCGTTCCCAGATCTCCACCGGGTTGTGCTCCACCCACCCGGACTTCGGCAGGATCTGTTCGTGCTCGAGCTGGTGCCTGCCCACCTCGGCGCCCTTGTGATCGAAGATCATGCAGCGGGTGCTGGTGGTGCCCTGGTCAATCGAGGCGACGAAGTCAGCCAACGGTGCTCCTCTGACGTGCGATGCTGCCGAGGCAGCCGACCTTTCGTCCATGATGGCCTACATGGCATCCGAGATCACCGACATCGCCGACATGCCGCGCGGTGGCCCGGACGCGTCGTGTCTGGATCGCCTGCTGGAGACCAACCGTCCGGAATACCTCGACCGCGACGACGTCGACGACGAGGTCAAGCGCGGCATCGTCACGGCGCTGGACGTGATCGGCAACCTGTTCCGTGAACACGATCGCAACGCCGAACTGGTGCTGCGCGAGGTCGCCGATGTCGTCGACCCCGCCATTCTGGAACTCGGCGCCGGTCACGGAGCGCTGTCGCGCCGGGTGCTCGAGCAGCATCCGACCGCCCACGTCACGATCTCCGACGTCAACGCCGAGTCGGTCGCGGCTATCGCGGCATCCGACCTTGGTGAACACCCCCGCGCCACCGTGCGCACCATCGACGCGACCGCGATCGACGCCGACGACGGCGCGTTCGACCTGGCCGTCTTCGCGTTGTCGTTTCACCATCTGCCGCCCACCCAGGCCGCCCTGGTTCTCGCCGAAGGCACCCGGGTGGCCAACGAACTCCTGGTCATCGATCTGCCCCGGATGCCCTCGCTTCTGCACATCGCCAAGCTGGCGGCGATGGCGCCACTGGTGTGGTGGCCGTTCGTGCACGACGGACTGGTCAGCTCGCTGCGCTCCTACAGCCCGTCGGCGCTGCGGGCGCTCGGCGCCCACGCCGGAGTCGAGGTGGAGGTCAGCACCAACCCGTTCGATCGACAGGTTCTGCGGGCACGCCGGCGCGGTTGATGGCGATTTGCTTGCGCAGCTTGGTCTGAACCGGTTCCATCGACCCATGGGCGATGAGGTCAAGCACGCCACCTTCAACCGGGCGCACCGGCAGCAGTACCGGCGCAAGGTCCAGTTGTGCCTGGACGTGTTCGAAACGATGCTGGCCCAATCCAGCTTCGACTTCGACCGGCCGCTGACCGGGATGGAGATCGAGTGCAACCTGGTCACCGATGACTACCAGCCGGCGATGTCCAACCAGGAGGTCTTGGCAGCGATAGCCGATCCGGCCTACCAGACCGAATTGGGTGCCTACAACATCGAATTCAACGTCCCACCACGACCTCTACCCGGTCGGACGGCACTGGAGCTGGAGGCCGAGGTTCGTGCGAGCCTGAATGCCGCCGAGACCAAGGCCAACACCGACGACGCACACATCGTGATGATCGGGATCCTGCCGACGCTGATGCCCGAGCATCTGACCGGCCACTGGATGAGTCCGTCGCTGCGCTATCAGGCACTCAACGATTCGATCTTCACCGCCCGCGGCGAGGACATCCTCATCGACATCACCGGCCCTGAGCGGCTGAGCATGCACGCGGAGTCCATCGCTCCCGAATCCGCTTGTACCAGTATGCAATTGCACCTGCAGGTTTCCCCGGCCGACTTCGCCGCCAACTGGAACGCCGCTCAGGTGCTGGCCGGCCCGCAGCTCGCCCTCGGTGCCAATTCGCCGTACTTCTTCGGCCACCAGTTGTGGGCCGAGACCCGCATCGAGCTGTTCGCCCAAGCCACCGACACCCGGCCCGACGAACTCAAGGCGCAGGGCGTCCGTCCGCGAGTGTGGTTCGGGGAACGGTGGATCACCTCGATCTTCGACCTGTTCGAAGAGAACGTCCGCTACTTCCCCTCCTTGCTGCCCGAGATGTCCGACGAGGACCCGGTCGCCGAGCTCGCGGCAGGCCGCACGCCTGCTCTGTCCGAACTGCGGCTGCACAACGGGACGGTGTACCGCTGGAACCGGCCGGTATACGACGTCGTGGACGGTCGGCCGCACCTGCGGGTGGAGAATCGAGTGTTGCCGGCCGGGCCCACGGTCGTCGACATGATGGCCAACTCGGCGTTCTACTACGGCGCCTTGAGAGTGTTGGCCGAAGAGGACCGTCCGCTGTGGACGAAGATGAGTTTCACTGCGGCACATGACAACTTCATCGAAGCCGCTCGGCACGGCATGGACGCCAGGCTGTACTGGCCCGGGCTCGGCGAGATCACGCCCGACGAGCTTGTGCTGCGCACCTTGCTGCCGATGGCCGATGAGGGTCTGCGCCGCTGGGGCGTGGCCGCCGAAGTACGCGACCGCTATCTCGGCGTGATCGAGGGCCGCGCGAAGACGGGGCGCAACGGGTCGGCATGGCAGGTCGCGACGGTGCAGGCGCTGCAGGGTCGGGGCATGGCGCGCCCGGAGGCGCTGGCCGAGATGCTGCGGCGCTACTGCTCCCTGATGCACAGCAACGAGCCGGTGCACACCTGGGACATCACCGAGTGACAGCGAGTCCTTGTAAGTTGACGGACATGGACTCTGAGGTGATGGACTGGGACGGCGCCTATAAAGAGGAGGGCGCGTTCGCCGGGCCGCCGCCGTGGAATATCGGTGAGCCGCAGCCCGAACTGGCCGCTCTCGTCCGGGACGGGATGGTCAGCGGTCATGTGCTGGACGCGGGCTGCGGGCATGCCGAACTCGCGTTGGCCCTCGCGGCGACGGGCAGCACCGTCGTCGGTATCGATGTGTCGCCGACGGCGATCGCGGCCGCGACCGAAGCCGCCCGGCAGCGCGGGTTGAGCCACGTGACCTTTGTGTGCGCCGACATCACCTCCTTCACCGGCTACGACGAGCAGTTCGCCACGATCATCGACAGCACGCTGTTCCATTCGCTGCCGGTCGGCGCCCGCGACGCCTACCTCGGCGCGATCCACCGGGCGGCCGCACCCGGGGCGCGGCTCTATGTTCTGGTCTTCGCAAAGGGCGCCTTCCCGCCGCACCTCGAGACCAAGCCCAACGAGGTCGACGAGGACGAGCTACGCGCCGCGGTGTCGAAGTACTTCGTGATCGACGACATTCGGCCGGCGAAGATCCATTCCCACAAGCCGGCGTTCGCCGACCTGCCCCAGGGGGAGATGCCGTTCGAACTCGACGCGAAGGGCCGCCTGATGATGCCGGCCTACCTGCTCAGCGCACATAAGGCGGGCTGAGTACCGCGCATCCCCACGCCCATGCGGGTTCTGCTGGTCGGTCAGGTGACGGCGCGCAGCGCGGCGACCAGCGCCTCGATGTCTTCGGTGCCGGCGTCGACGTGCGGCGAAATCCGCAGCACTGGCGTCGTCAGCTCCAGCGGAGCGCGCTCCACTCCGGCCGCAGTCGTCACGATGCCGTGCTCGTCGATCAGGCGGGCTCGCACCTGCACGGGGTCGGCGCCGTCGGCGGGCTCCAACGTGGTGATGGCGGTCGGCGCGTCGTCGGGTTCCACCACTCGCCAGCCCTGCACCTCGGCCAGCATCGCGCGGGTCTGACGTCCGAGCGCGGCCAGCCGCTGCCGTACCGTTTCCGGTCCGGCCGCGAGGTGCTGTCCCACCGCGACGGAAAAGCCGACCCGCGCAGCGATATTGGCTTCACCGAACTCCAGGCACTGCAACGCCGATACCGCACCGGCCCACGGCGGGGACTGCAACAGGTCGGCCAGCGCCGGACGCACCGCCAGCACTCCCACCCCGCGCGGACCCGCCAACCACTTGCGCGACGACGAGTAGACCGCGTCGGCGTCGGCCACGCAGTCGATGTGGCCCAGCGCCTGCGCGGCATCGACGATCAGCGGGACGCCGATCTCCCGGCACACCTCCGCGACCGCGGCGACGGGTTGTACGACACCGCGGTGGCTGCCGACCGCGGTCAGGTGGACCAGCGCCGGCGGCGCATCGGCCAGGGTGTTGCGGGCGGCATCCGGGTCGACCCGGCCCAAACTGTCGACCGGTAGCTCCTGCCGGGTGAAGCCGCGCGCAGTGAACTCCACCAGATTGGGGCCGTACTCGCCGGGCAGGCACGCCACGGTCCGTTCCATCGGCCACACGCCGAGCAGCAGTTGTAGCGCGTTGCCCGATCCGGTGGTGAAAATGACGTCGTCCGAGGACATTCCGGTCAGCACGGCCACACCGGCGCGGCCGGCGTCGAGAACCGGAGCGGCCGCCTGCGCAGCGACGTAGCCGCCCACCTCCGACTCGTGGCGGGCGTGTGCGGCAGCCGCATCGATCGCCGCCAGGCTCTGGCGTGAACACGCGGCGCTGTCCAGGTGCACACCGGCCGCGGGCAGCCGTGCCTCCCGCCAGCTGTCAGCCAGAGCGTCGGGTGCGCTCACTTCACCGCCAGGGACAGCCCGAAGTCCCCGGCCTCATCGGTCCACCACTGCGTCCGCCGCAGCCCGGCCGCCTGCAGCTCGTGCGCGACGGCCTCGGGCCGAAACTTGCACGACACCTCGGTGAGCATCTCTTCGCCCGCGGCGAACTCGACGCGCAGATCCAGCCCGGCGACGGTGACCTCCTGCGGAGACGTTGCGCGCAGCCACATCTCGATGCGCTCCTCGTCGGGGTTCCAGCGGGCGACGTGCTCAAAGGCGTCGATGTCGAAGTCGGCGTTCAGTTCTCGATTGACCACCGTCAGCACGTTGAGGTTGAACCGCGCGGTCACCCCGGCGCTGTCGTCGTAAGCGCGAACCAGGCGTTCGGTGTCCTTGACCAGGTCGGTGCCCAGCAGCAGGCTGTCCCCGGGGTCGAGTACGTCGGCGAGCGCGGTGAGGAACTCCGCGCGTGGGGCGGCGGTCAGATTGCCGATGGTGGACCCGAGGAACACGAACAACCGGCGACCGCCCGAGGGGATCTTGGCCAGATGTTCCTCGAAATCGCCGCACACCGCGTCGATGTCGAGATCCGGATACTCGTGCTCCAGCGCGGCTCCGGCCAGTTCCAACACACTCGAGTCCACGTCGAACGGCACGAATCGTCGCAGCGACCCGTTGTCGCGCATGGCAGTCAGCAGCAGCCGCGTCTTCTCCGACGTCCCGCTGCCGAGTTCCACCAGTGTGTCGGCACCACTTGCGGCGGCGATCGCCGCCGACTGGGACCGCAGGATCTGCGCTTCGGTCCGGGTCGGGTAGTACTCCGGCAGCCGGGTGATCTGGTCGAACAGGTCACTACCGACGGCGTCGTAAAACCATTTGGGCGGCAATGACTTCGGTGTCTGCGTCAAGCCGTGCAGCACATCGGCGCGGAGCGCCTGGGCGGCGGCGTCGGCGGCCAGGTAGTTCGACAGCGTGAACGTCACAAAGATCCTTTCAGCGGGGTCAGTGTCACCTGTCCCCCGCTCACGTCGACGAGATGCCGGTCCGGGATGTCCTGCCAGTCGGGGTGGTCGTCATAGGGTTCGCTGGCCAGCACCACTCCGTCACTGCGGCGCAACACCGACAGAGTGTCACCCCAGGTGGTGGCCAGCAGCCGAGATCCGTTGGCGGCGATGATGTTCAACCTTGCACCCGGATCCGCCACCCCGACTTCGGCGATCGTATCGCCGAGGTTCTCCGGTCCGCGGTCGAAGATCAGCGCGGCAAGCATCGCGCTGTCGACGGTCGATTCGGCCGCCGCGCTGACGGGCAACACGCCGCGGTCGACCACCCCGTTGTGGGACAGCAGCCAGGTGCCGTCGCTGAATGGGGCAGACGCACTGGCCTCGATCGGCATGCCGACCGTCGCCGAACGCACTGCTGCGACAATGCAATTGCTACGCAACGCCGGTGACACCGAGGCGAACGAGACATCGCCCCACAGCGGCGACGCGCTGCGCCAGCGGCGCACCTCGCCGCCATCGAAGAAGCCCACGCCCCACCCGTCGGCGTTGATCAACCCGTGCTTCTGCCGGCGCGGGGCATAGGACTGAACTCTCAACCCGCACGGCGGGTCGAGGACCAGCGAGGCGATCGCCACCGGTTCGCCCAGCCAGCCCAGGTGCCGGCACATCAGACGTCCCACGCCAAGCGCACACCGGAGAAGATCTGCCGACGGATCGGGTGATCCCAATTCCGGAAGCTGGGGCGCAACGTGTCGGCGCCCACCGCCCACGAACCACCGCGAAGCACCTTGTAGTCACCGTCGAAAAACGGCTCCGAATAGCGTTGATAGATCATCGGTGTGAAGCCCGGCCATGGCCGCAGCGGCGACGTGGTCCACTCCCACACATCTCCGAGCATCTGCTCGGCGCCATAGGCAGACGCCCCGTCGGGATAGGCCCCAACCGGCGCGGGGCGCAGCGCCTGCCCACCGAGGTTGGCCCGGTGCGGTGTCGGTTCCTCCGGGCCCCACGGGTAACGACGGCGCGAGCCGACCTCCGGGTCCCAGGCGGCGGCCTTCTCCCATTCGACTTCACTCGGCAGCCGTGCGCCCGCCCACGCGGCGTAGGCCTCGGCTTCGAAGAAAGTGACGTGCTGGACGGGTTCGTCGCCGGGGATGTCCTCGACGTGGCCGAATCGGGTTCGGGTGCCGTCCGGATTCCAGAACTCCGGTGCGCTCAACTCGGCTTGGAGCCGGTGCTCCCATCCGCGCGGTGACCACCATCGCTGTTGGATGTAGCCGCCGTCATCGATGAACTGGCGCCATTCGGCGTTGGTCACCGGTACCCGGCCGATGCGGAACGCCGGCACATCGACCACGTGGGCGGGGCGTTCGTTGTCCAGTGACAGCGGTTCGGTCGCCGCGTCGACGCCGAGGACGAACGGGCCGCCGGGCACCAGAACCGAACCGCCGGCCAACGCGGGCCTGCCCTGCGGCAGCGTCATCCGATGCGCCAAAATCGGTGCGCCGCTGCGCAAGTTGAGTGCCTGCAAAATTGTCTCGTCGTGCTGGTTCTCATGGCTAATCACCAAGCCGAAGCGGAACGCCACCTCGGCATCGTCATCGCGGTGGGGCAAGGTGTCGAGCACGTCGAGTGCGGCAGCCCGCACGCTGTTGCAGTAGGCGCGGGACTGCGCCGGTGACAGGAGCGGGAGATCGACGCGGCTGGCGCGAGAGTGCACGAAGGCGTCGTAGAGGCCTTCGATGTTCGCGGGCAGCATCCCCGGCCGATTCGGGTCGCCGTCGCGCAGCAGCCAGAGCTCCTCCTGTTGCCCGATGTGGGCGAGGTCCCAGACCAATGGACTCATCAGCGGGCTGTACTGGCGATGCAACTCGGCGTCGTCGAAGTCAGTCAGCGTCCACGTGCGCTGGCGGGCCCGTTCGAGGTCCCGCGCCAGCGTCTCGCGTGCGATCACGCCGTCGCCTCGGCCATCTGCAGGACGGCACCTTCGATGCCGCGCTCGATGACCCGATCGGCGAATTCGTCGGCTGGGCAGCGGCCTTCTTCCACGTTGTGCACCAACCGCCGCATGGACTCGGATAATTCCGCGGGGGCCCGGTCGGCGACGAGCGCGACGCATCGGTTGGCGGCTTCGTAGAGGCGGTCGTCCTTGAGACCGACCCGCGCGGCAAGGTCCCATGCCGTCTCAACCGATTCGACGGCCTCGGCGGCCAGTTCGGCGAGGGCCGGGTCGTCGAGAAGGGTGACGACGAGGAACACGACTGCGGGCAGCAGATCGTCGGGCACGCTGTCGAGGTACCGGATTTCCAGCCAACGGCGGGGGCGCACCGGCGGGAACAGCGTGGTGAGGTGGTAGTCGAGGTCGGCGGTGGTCGGGCGGCGATCGCCGAGCAGCACCAGTCCGTCGGCCCAGTCCGCGAACGGCACGTGCTCGGTGACCGCGACGGGATCCGGGTTGTGCACCAACATCACCGGCGCCTTGAGCGCGTAGCGAGCCCAGTCGGTGCACGGATCGTCACCGCTGGCACCCAGGACCGGCCCACAGCGCGCCGAGTCCAGCTGACTCCACACCCGCTGACGGGTTGACACCCAGCCGGTGAAGTCGCCGCCGAGCAACGGTGAATTCGCCGCGATCGCGATCGTGGTGGGGCCGAGCGCATGGGCGAGCCGCACCCGCTCGGCCCAGCCGTCGCGGGGACCGGCGTCGAGGTTGATCTGGATCGAGGCCGTCGAGGTCATCATCGCCGCCCCTGCGCTGGCCGTCCCGGACGCGACGAAGAACTGTTCCATCGCCTCATAGCGGGCGCCGGGATTGACCCGATGCGGGCGGCGTAGCGGGTCGGCGCCGAGCAGCACCAGGCCGAGGCCGGCGTCGGCGAACGCCGAACACAACCTCGCCCGGTCGGCGGCCAGCGCAGCGATGGCCGGCACCGGGCCGTCGGCCGGCGGGCCGGACAGTTCGACCGCGCCCCCCGGTTCCACGGTGACGGCGCTGCCGCCGGGCAACGGTCCCACGGTGGCGATCACGTCGCTCAGTTCCGACCAGCCCGGGCGGCGCAGTGGATCAGCCAGATCGAAGCAGTGCGCTTCGAGTTCCAGACCCACCCGACCGACCGGACCGTCGTCCAGTGAGGCGCCGGCGATGTGCAAGGCAGCCGAGGATGAGCTGTTCAGGACTCGTTCTTCGGCACCCGACCCGCAAGGTGCCCGGCCCGACTCCGAAGTGACGGCGAACGTCATGACATCCATCTTCCAGACCGCACCGACAAGTTTCGTCGATCGGCGGCTGACCCGTTGATGACGTTCACCCGACCTCGCTATAGACCCAATGTGTTCTGCATGGCGCCGGCCAGTACGTTCACCGCCGGCCCGCCGTTGCCGGACTGGCAGACCTTGGCCTGCAACAGCACGTTTTCCCGCAACCGTGTCTGGGTGAAACACCGCCGATCGGTATCTGCTTCCTGTTTGACCCACACCGCGTCGGTGGCCGTCGGGGCAGCACCGCCGAACGACCACACCTGAGTTGTTCCGTCGGCGAGGTGCATGGCGGTGGTCTGACCGGCGCACCCGACCGTGCGGTCGACGACGCGGTGGTACGCACGGGTGGCGGCGTCGACGGTCGCAAACACCCCGACGGCCTGTTTGACCAGGTGGTTCTGGTCGGTGGCCGAGGTCTGCGTGACCGCACTGTTGAACGACGCAAGGTCGGGGTCGTTGAACACCTCGGGCAACCCGATGTCGGCCCAGTTGTTGCAGACCGGCAGATCGACCCAGAACCCCTGCACCGGGTCGGTGCTCACTGCCTCCCACGTCATCGGTGCCCCGACGATGTTGCCGACCGAGCCTTTGGCGAGCACGGCGTAGGAGACCACGCCCGGGTCCGCCGGCCGGGCCTGCGCCGGAGCGGCCGCGACTACGCCCGCTGCCAGCACAGCGGCCGCCGCTGCGGCGGTGCGCATCACCCTCAGACCTTGGCGGTCAGCGTGACGTCGATATTGCCGCGGGTCGCTTTCGAATACGGGCACACCTGATGAGCCTTGTTCATCAGGTCCTCGGCCTGACTCTGTTCGAGTCCGGGGAGGTAGCCGATGAGGTGGGCGTTGATGCCGTACCCGCCGTCGGCGTCCTTGCCGAAGCCGACCTGCGCGGTGATGCCCGACGCACTGTCGAGTCCGATCTTCTCCGAGCACGCCACCAGTTGCAGCGCGCCCAGGAAGCAGGCGGCGTAACCCGCCGAGAACAGTTGCTCGGGGTTGGTGCCCTCGCCGCTACCGCCCGCTTCCTTGGGCGGCCTGGTGTCCAGATCGATCCGATTGTCCGACGACTTCACGTGGCCGTCACGCCCGCCGCCGCTGGCCGTCGATTCCGCGGTGTAGATGACCTCGATGCTCATGACTTCGATCATGCCAGGCCGCGAGATCGACATGAAGGTCGTGAAAATTCACCCGATCACAACCCTCATGTCGATGTCGGCTGCTAGCCGGTGTTGCCTCGCACGCCTTCCTCGATCTTCTTGCCGAG
Organism: Mycobacterium sp. SA01; assembly: GCF_041287105.1. NCBI lineage: Bacteria > Bacillati > Actinomycetota > Actinomycetes > Mycobacteriales > Mycobacteriaceae > Mycobacterium > Mycobacterium sp. SA01. The sequence goes on from NZ_JBGGNO010000020.1 coordinate 11,264, forward strand.
GTCGGCATCGATGTTGCGCCAGTACTCGAACACCCGGGACAGCACAGGCTCCTTGACACCTTTGGATACGTGGCCGATGACGTTGTGCGCCAACCGGTCTCGGGCATCGTCGTCGAGAACTTCCCGGACCAGGGTGCCGGCCTGGCCCCAGTCGTCATCTTCTTCACGAAGGGAATAGGCCGTGCGGACCATATCGCCGTCGGAGACCCAGTGCACCTCAGCCGCCCGCGCGGGATCGGCCTGCGGACCACCCATCGAGTTCGGCGCGTACACCGGATCGGTCACGTTGTGCATCCGCATCGCACCGTCTTTGGAGTAGCTGTGCACTTCGACTCTCGGTGTGTTGACTGGGATCTGCTTGTAGTTCACCCCGAGCCGGTGCCGATGGGCGTCACTGTAGGAGAAGCCGCGTGCCAACAACATTTTGTCCGGGCTCAATCCGGTACCGGGCACGATGTTGTTCGGCTCGAAAGCGGCCTGCTCCACCTCGGCGTGGTAATCGGTGACGTTGCGGTTCAACGTCATTCGACCGACTTCGTGCAGCGGGTAGTCGCTGTGCGGCCACACCTTGGTCAGGTCGAACGGATTGAACCGGTACGTCTTGGCATCCTCGAACGGCATGATCTGGACGTGCAGAGTCCAGCTCGGAAAGTCGCCGGCCTCGATCGTGTCGAAGAGGTCGCGCTGGTGGTAATCGCCGTCGCTGCCTGCCAATTCGTCGCCTTCCTCCTGGGTGAGGAATTCGATGCCCTGGTCGGTCTTGAAGTGGTATTTCACCCAGAACAACTCGCCGGCCGCGTTGAGCCAGCTGTAGGTGTGACTGGAGTAGCCGTTCATGTTTCGCCAGGTCTTCGGGATGCCGCGGTCACCCATCAACCAGGTGACCTGGTGTGCGGATTCCGGTGAGAGCGTCCAGAAGTCCCACTGCATGTGGTGATCCCGCAGGTTCGACGACTGCAGGCGCTTCTGAGAGCGGATGAAGTTCTGGAACTTGATCGGATCCCGCAGAAAGAACACCGGCGTGTTGTTACCGACGAGGTCGAAGTTGCCCTCGGAGGTGTAGAACTTCAGAGCGAATCCACGGGGGTCCCGCCAGGTGTCTGGGCTGCCGCGCTCGCCGGCGACGGTGGAGAATCTGGCCACCATGTCGGTTTTGACGCCGGGCTGCAGGAACGCCGCACGAGTGAACTTGCTGACGTCCTGCGTCACTTCGAACGTTCCGAACGCACCGCCGCCTTTGGCGTGCGGCTGGCGCTCCGGGATACGTTCGCGATTGAAGTTGGCCATCTGCTCGATCAGGTAGTGGTCCTGGAGCAGGATCGGGCCATCCGGCCCGACGGTCAGGGAATGTTCGAGGCTCGGCGCCGGTGCGCCGGCATCTGTGGTCGCGAATTTCTCAGTCATCGTCTCCCCTATCTGGAGTCAGCACCTTTCGGAAGGCGTGTACCCAAGACCCGTTCTACTCTCCCAAAACGGTTCCGGGGCAATCCCTGAACAGCAGGGTGCCCAGCGTCCCTGGGGGGATGGGACGCTGGGCACGTCTGCGGTGCGGTCAAGGACGCGGGGTCGGGGTGACGGTGCCGCCCGGACCTGCGCCGCCCGGACCTCCTGGCCCGAATCCGGGGCCGGCGCCCGGACCCTGCCCGCCTGGAGCTCCCGGTCCGCCGGGACCCATCGGACCCCACGGTCCTGCGCCGGGCATCATCATCCCGGGGCCGCCACCCGGTCCGCCCCGATGGTGGAACTGCTGCGAGTCACCATCTCCGCGGGGGTGGTGCCAGCCGCCGTGGCCGCTGGTGCGACCGAGGATGAAGCCGGTGAAGAAGACTGCACCGACAATGAAGACGGTGCCCGCGACGATCGCGACCCAGGCGGCGACCTGGTTCAGCCGGTTGGGCCGGGTGGCGACGGGGACCGGGCCGTAGTAGGGCGGTGGCGGTGGCGGATCGAGAGTGGCGACAGGGCTGGTTACGGGCTCGTCGGCCCGCTCGGGTGTTTCGGTCATGAGTCGATGATGCGAGCGTGCTGCCCAGTGCGGGTTAGGTGCCACCTTTGAAAAGGCTGTGAATGACGAATTGTGGTCTGCATGGTCGTTTCCGCCCGCCGCGGGCTGCCCCGCGCTATGAACCAAAGATGAATAAGCTGCTCCACTCGCTGACCGAGGCCGAGTTCCTGTTGGTCCGGGAGACCGACACCGGCGCACTCACCGACCTCGACGAGGACGCGCTGCTGGACTTGCACCGCAGGGTTCGACGCGCCCGCAACAAGTACGTCGGGCTCTACCGCCGCACGGGCGCGGCGAAGGTGTCGGCGAAGGGCGCCCGGGGTGCCGCCCGATCGGCCAACGAACGCAATGGCGCAAAGGCCGAGATCTTCGAGGGTGCGCTGGGGCGGGTGAGTAAACAACTCGGTGTCGCTGCAGCGCGCAGCGCCCGGGAGCTCAAGGAGGAGCGGCTGGCCCGGGCCCGTCAGGAAAGTTCGGCCCCCGTGACGCCGGCCAAGGGCGGCGGCAAGGTGGCGACGCTGGGTCGGACCCGGGTGGACCGGTCCCGTGAGTCACCGGGCCGCAAGAAGCGCGAGGCCGGTTCTATTGCATCCGGCGCGCGGCGGCAGGCCAAGCGCGACAATCGCTGAGTTCCGGCAGGCAACTGGACAGTGTCAGCGAACTTTGCCACTATTGCGCGGGGGTTGCCGTGAAGGAGTGTCCACCGTGCTTTTGTACCTCTATCTCACCGGCATGCCGCTATTCATCTTTCTGGCTCGGGTTTTCACTGAAGCCTTTGATGCAGGTGAAACGGTGCGACCTCGCGTACGCCTGCCGCTGATCATCGCGGCGGGATTCTTGTGGCCGGTGTTGCTCGTGGGAGTTGCCCAAATACATGTGCTGCGACTGCGAGCGAAGCTGCTCGGCCCCGAGGCCGACGCACACTGAGCCCAGGTCCAAACCCTGCAGGAGCGGCCTGCCTCTCACCAGGGCTTGATCGGGTTCACCGCGAACTGCAGCACCCGGTAGGGCGCGCGGTCGCGCGGCGTGGTGTTCCACTGACTGACGAATACCCGCACCTCGTCGAGCGTCGAACCCGGCGAGATGTAGCCGCCGTACGGCTGCGCCAGCCGGTTGTCTTCCGGCGGCGGCAAGCTCTCCGCGGGGTCGGGCCAATCACCCGCTTGCACCACCGTCGTCACCGGCGCAGTTCCCAGACCCGTCGGGTCGTAGGCCACCCGCATCTCCATGTTCCCGGTGCTGGCGTTGAAGTAGGACAGCACCGGCTTTCCGTCGACCTCGCGCAGGCTCATCTCGCCGATCTTGTCCGGCCACAACGGGGTTGGCGTCTTGTTCCAGCCGCCGCCCGGACCGGCCGCCCAGCCTTGCCAGCGCGCACGGTCGGTGAAGTTCTCTCGCGTGGCGCGGTAGAGCATCACCGGCCCGGACCGGTCGAAGTTGTTGGCCACGATGTACACCCAGCCGGTCTGCGAGTCCGGTGTCGGGATCGGGTCGTAGTAGCCGCTGATCTGCGTCTGACGGCCGCCGGCGTAGGAGGCGGGCCGCTGCGAACCCGCGACGGTCTGCCAACCGCCTTGCCCGGCAACCGCTTTCACCAGCCGAGACGTCTGCGGTACCAGGTCTTTGGTGGTGGTCACCAGCAGATAGTTCTGCCGGTTGATCTGCACCACCCCCGCGGGCAGCTGCGAAGCACCCGGCGGCCGGGGGTCGGCCAGCAATGGTTTGTCCACCCCGACGACGCCGGTGTAGCGGATCCCGCCGGGATCGTCGACCGAGTCACCGGCCACTCGCAGCGCGACCGGCGAGAACCACCCACCGAATCCGACGCCCTGGCCGGCAAAGCTGTCCCCGCAGATCTGGAGCAATTCAGTTGGGAATTCCATGAACTCGCACAAGTCGGTGGCGCCGATGCCGTACTCGCGGGTCGGCGTCCCGGTGCCGGCGATCGGCCCGATCCGCATCACCTGGCCCGGCGCCAACGGCGCGAGGATCGGGTCAGGAGCTGGGCTCGGCGGATCGGCGATCGCCGGGGGCGCCAGCATCAGCGCCGAGATCGACGAAATGGCGCACGCCACTCGCAGTTTCACGCCCAAACGTCGGTTTCGGCGCAAGGGGGACCAATCCTAGAGCTCGGCGGCCAGCAGCTCGGCGATCTGAATCGTATTGAGGGCAGCACCTTTTCGCAGGTTGTCACCCGAAAGGAACAGCGCGAGGCCACGGCCGTCCGGCACGCCGGGATCCTGGCGAATCCGGCCCACCAGGGTCTCGTCCACCCCGGCAGCAGCCAGCGGCGTGGGGACGTCGACCAGCTTCACCCCGGGGGCACCGTCGAGCAGCGCAGTGGCCCGCTCCGGCGAAATCGGCTCAGCGAATTCGGCGTTGATCGACAGTGAGTGCCCGGTGAACACCGGCACCCGCACACACGTCCCGGACACGGCAAGCTCCGGGATGCCCAGGATCTTGCGGCTCTCGTTGCGCAGCTTCTGATCCTCGTCCGTCTCACCGGAGCCGTCGTCGACCAGTGACCCGGCCAGCGGAACCACGTTGAAGGCAATCGGCGCAACATATTTCACCGGAGCCGGGTAATCCAGCGCCGACCCGTCGTGCACCAGCTCCTCGACCCCGGAGATCACCGCGCGGGCCTGGGTGGCCAACTCGTCGACACCGGCCAGCCCACTGCCCGACACCGCCTGATAGGTGGAGGCGATCATCCGCACCAACTGGGCTTCGTCGTGCAGCACCTTGAGCACTGGCATCGCGGCCATGGTGGTGCAATTCGGGTTGGCGATAATGCCCTTGGGAAGGGACCGAGCCCGATTGGCGACATCTCTGTCGAAGTTCACCTCGGACACCACCAGCGGCACCTCGGGATCCTTACGCCACGCCGAGGAGTTGTCGATCACGACGACACCGGCTGCAGCGAACCGCGGCGCCTGGACCCGCGACATCGTCGCGCCGGCCGAGAACAACGCGATGTCCAGGCCGGTGGGATCCGCGGTCTCGGCGTCCTCGACCTCGATCTCCTGGCCGCGGAACGGCAGCTTCTTGCCCGCCGACCGTGACGAGGCGAAGAACCGCACGCTGGTCACCGGGAAGTCCCGCTCCTCGAGCAGGGTGCGCATCACCTGGCCGACTTGGCCGGTGGCTCCGACAACACCGATGTTGACCATGACTACCGACCCGTCCCGGCGTAGACGACGGCTTCTTCCTCGCCGCCGAGGCCGAACGCCTCGTGCAACGTGGCAACGGCCTTGTCCAGCTCAGTGTCCTTGACCAGCACCGAGATTCGGATCTCGGAGGTCGAGATCAACTCGATGTTCACCCCGACCTCGGCCAGCGCCTCGCAGAACGTCGCGGTCACACCCGGGTGGCTGCGCATCCCGGCGCCCACCAGCGAGACCTTGCCGATGTGGTCGTCGTAGAGCACCTTGGTGAACCCGATCTCACCCTGCAGTGCGGTGAGCTTCTCCACCGCCGTCGGCCCGATGTCGCGCGGGCAGGTGAACGTGATGTCGGTTTTGCCGTCCTCGACCTTGGAGATGTTCTGCAGCACCATGTCGATGTTGATGTCGTTGTCGGCAACCGCGCGGAACACCTTGGCGGCGTAGCCGGGTACGTCGGGCAGCCCGACAACGGTGACCTTGGCCTCACTGCGGTCGTGGGCAACTCCGGTCAGGATGGCGTCTTCCATGGGGATGTCCTCGATAGATCCTGTGACGATCGTGCCGGGCTTGTCGGTGTATGAAGACCGGACGTGAATCGGAACGTTGTAGCGGCGGGCGTATTCCACACAGCGCAGCATCAGCACCTTTGCGCCGCAGGCCGCCATCTCGAGCATTTCCTCGAAGCTGACGGTGTCCAGGCGACGGGCATTGGGCACGATGCGCGGGTCGGCGGTGAAGATGCCGTCGACGTCGGTGTAGATCTCGCAGACGTCGGCGTTCAGGGCGGCCGCCAGCGCGACGGCGGTGGTGTCCGAGCCGCCGCGGCCCAGCGTCGTGACGTCCTTGGTGTCCTGGCTCACGCCCTGGAAGCCGGCGACGAGAACGATCTGTCCCTCGTCGAGCGCGGATCGCAGCCGGGTGGGCGTGACGTCGATGATCTTGGCGTTGCCGTGGGCGCCGGTGGTGACGACACCGGCCTGCGATCCGGTGAAGGACCGGGCCTGCGCCCCTAGCGACTCGATGGCCATCGCGACCAGCGCGTTCGAGATCCGCTCGCCCGCGGTCAGCAGCATGTCCAGCTCACGGGCGGGCGGTGCCGGGCAGACCTGCTTGGCCAGATCCAGCAGTTCGTCGGTGGTGTCGCCCATCGCCGAGACGACCACGACGACGTCGTTACCGGCCTTCTTGGTTTCGACGATGCGCTCGGCGACGCGCCGGATCCGGTCGGCATCGGCCACCGAGGATCCGCCGTACTTCTGCACGACGAGCGCCACTGTCTGCCCTTTCGAAAGAGTGGGATGTCGGCTCTAAGGATAAGGGGTCGCAGCACCTGCTTTTTCCGGCCCGATCGGCGCGTAACGTCGCGGCGGTGCCTGACCAACGCGCCGACCCGCCCCGCGAACGTCATGCCCGGACCCGGGTGCCGATCCACCCGCCGATCGCCGAGCGGTGGAGTCCGCGGGCTTTCGACCCCGACGCCGAGGTCACCTCGGAGCAGCTGATCGCCCTGATCGAGGCGGCCCGGTGGGCCGCGACCTGGGGTCATCGACAGCCGGTCCGCTTCGTCGTCGGGCGGCGGGGCGACGCGGCGTTCACCACGCTCGCCGGGTTCCTGCGCCGCGGGAATAGTTACGCCCACGCCGCGGGCGCGCTGATCCTGGTGTGTTCCGACGAGGGCGAGGACGAGCGCACGGCGCTCTACGCGGCCGTGGATGCGGGTGCCGCCATCGCGAATCTGTCCGTCGAAGCCGTCGCCCGTGGCCTCATCGCGCATCCGATGGCCGGCTTCGACGTCGACGGTGCCCGCACCGCATTCGACCTGCCGGACGGGGTGCGCCCACTGGCGGTCGTGGCCGTCGGTGCCCTCGGTGACTATGCACAGTTGCCGCCGGAGATCGCCGAACGCGACGGCCGGCCGCGGGAGCGGCTGCCGCTCGAGGAGATCGTGCTCAACTGGTCAGGAGCATGGCCGTCGTCAGGAGCAGGGCCGTCGTCAAGAGCAGGTCTTGCGCAGCTCCCCGAGCTTGGCGACGATCCGGTCGTTGAGCAGTGACATCTCGTAGACCTGAGGCGGCGCCGGGGCGCCGGGCGCGCGGTTCTGGGTCTGCGACCGCAGCGTCGGTAGCCCGCTGACGAACTGGTTGGCCAGCTGTGCCACCTCGGTGGCCTGGGCGGCCAACCCCGGATCGGTCACCTTCTGCGCCCGCTCGGCCAGGCCGTCGGCCCAGTCCTTGTAGGCGGTGTCCTCGGCGACGGTCGGCACACCCTCGTTGCCCTTGGAGTCGATCTTCGCCGCCTGAGATCGGCTGAAGTCCAGGAAGTCGATCACCGGCTTGCATTTCTCCGGCGGCCCGTCGAACCACTTCGAATAAATGGCGAAGCCGACCGCGATGACCACCACGGTGATGGTGAGGACCCAGCGCGGACGTCGGTGCATGGTCGCCCAGCGTAGCGAAGCGTCAACGTTTAACGCGGCGGCAACACCACGAGGGTGTCTACGTAACAGAAACATCGTTCACTGCCGGTGAACGGCCCAACCATGGACGGGCCGCCCACCCGCAGGAGATTAGATGGATACAGGGACCACAGCATTCATGCTGTGTTGCATCATCGGGCTGACGATGATGATCCCGGGCCTGGCGCTGTTCTACGGCGGCATGGTCTCGGTCAAGAGCTCCACCAACATGATGATGATGACGTTCGGCGCTGTGGCCATCGTCGGCGTGCTCTGGATTTTGTTCGGCTTCTCCATGACATTCGGTACGTCCTACGGCGGTTTCGTCGGCAGTCTGACCGAATTCGCCGGGATGAAGAACCTGCTGGAGTCGCAGACCACGATCTCCGGTCTGCCGGTCAGTCTGTTCGCGTTGTTCCAGGCACTGTTCGCGGCAATCACGGTCGCACTGATCTCCGGTGCGGCGGCCGACCGAATGAAGTTCGCGGCCTGGATGGTCTTCGCGACCCTGTGGGCGGTTCTGTGCTATTTCCCCGTCGCACACTGGGTGTTCGCGTTCAACGGCGTGGTCACCCCGGACGCAGTCGGCGGCTGGATTGCCAACAACCTCAAGGCAATCGACTTCGCCGGTGGTACCGCGGTGCACATCAACGCCGGTGCAGCCGCGCTGGCGGTGGCCATCGTGCTCGGCAAGGGTGCCAGCTGGGGCAAGCTGCGCAAGCCGCACAACGTCCCACTGACACTGCTCGGCGCCGGGCTGCTGTGGGCCGGCTGGTATGCCTTCAACGGCGGTTCGGCTCTGGCCGCGGGCAATTCGGCGGCCATCGTCATGGTCACCACGTTCGTCGCCACCTGCGCTGCCACGCTCGCCTGGCTGGCGGTGGAGAAGTTCAAGGACGGCCACGTCACCGGTGTCGGTGCGGCGGCGGGTGCCATCACCGGCCTGGTCGCGATCACCCCGGCCTGTGGTTCGGTGACGCCGGTCGGCGCGATCATTCTCGGCCTCGTCGCGGGCGCCATCTGCCCGTTCGCCGTGGGCCTCAAAGAGAAGTTCGGATACGACGATTCGCTCGACGTCGTCGGCGTGCACCTCGTCGGTGGTGTCATCGGCACCCTGCTGATCGGCTTCCTGGCCAGCGACACCATGCCGAACAAGGTGAACGGTTTCTTCTACGGCGGTGGTTTCGACCAGCTGTGGCGCCAAGCCGTGGCGGCCGGTGCGGTGATGATCTATTCGTTCGTGATCGCATTCGTCATCGCGTGGGCCATCAAGAAGACGATGGGTATCCGGATCTCCTCGGAAGAAGAGGAGAAGGGTATCGACACCCACGTCCACCGCGACCCGGCGTACGAGCTCGAGTACGCCTGATGCGGACTCGAGCCGGGCGTGGCACTCCTTCCCCCGCCCGGCTCGAGCCCCTCGCGCATTCCCAATTCACCAAAGAGCTTGTTGGAGAACATGTCTGCCACCCTCGCTGAGCTGGCCGAGGCCTCAGCAACCAAGTTCATCCTCGCGTTGTTCGTCGACCTGCGCGGAAAACCCTGCGCCAAGCTGGTCCCCGTCGAGGCCGTAGATCTACTGGCGACCGAGGGAGTCGGCTTCGCCGGATACGCCGTGGGCGCAATGGGTCAGGAGCCCAAAGACCCTGACCTCATGGCGATCCCGGACCCCGAGTCGTTCACCCCGATTCCGTTCATCAAAGGCGGCCTGGCGATCGTGCACTGCGATCCGCACGTCGAGGGTCAGCCGTGGCCGTTTGCGCCGCGCGTCATCCTCAAGTCGTTGATCCAGCGGGCCGCCGACGCCGGCTTCGAGCCCTGGGTCGGCGCGGAAGTCGAATACTTCCTGCTGACCCGCGGCGCGGACGGCGCACTGGCCACCGCCGACACCGCGGACACCGCGGCGCAGCCGTGTTACGACGCGCGCGGCGTGACCCGGATGTATGACCACCTCACCGCGATCTCGACCGCGATGAACACCCTCGGCTGGTCCAACTATGCCAACGACCACGAAGACGGCAACGGCCAGTTCGAGCAGAATTTCCAGTTCGCCGACGCGCTGACCACAGCCGACCGGGTGGTGACGCTGCGCTACCTGCTGTCGATGATCGCCGCCGAGCGCGGCATGGTGGCCACGTTCATGCCCAAACCCTTCTCCGATCGGACCGGCAGCGGCCTGCACCTGCACCTGTCACTGACCAGCGGCGGCACCCCGGTGTTCCCCGAGGAGTCCGACGATCGCGGGCTGGGCCTGTCGCCGACCGCGTATGCGTTCATCGGCGGCATCCTCGACCACGCCTGCGCGCTGCAGGCCGTCGTCGGGCCAACGGTCAACTCCTACAAGCGAACCGGAGCACTGACGACGGCTTCCGGGGCCTCCTGGGCTCCGCGCCTGCCCACCTACGGCGGCAATGACCGCACCCACTACATTCGGGTGCCGGACTCTCAGCGGGTGGAGCTGCGGGGTGGCGACGGGTCGGCCAACCCGTATCTGGCCATCGCGGCCGCGCTCGGCGCCGGGATCGACGGCATCAAACGCAGCACCGACCCTGGCGCGATCGGCAACACCGACGGCCGCACGGCCCTACCGCCGACACTGCTGCACGCCGTCGAAGAGTTCGAGGGTGACCCGGTGGTCACCGGTGTGCTCGACACCGTCGGCGACGGAGTCGCGGCCTACTTCGCCGGCATCAAGCGTGACGAATTCTTCGCCTACCACAGCGCGGTCAGTCCGTGGGAGGTCGACCAGTACCTGACCGCATTCTGACCCCGAGGAAGGAACAACCATGTGTGGGATCGTGGGTCTGCACCTGCGCAACCCCCAGCTGTACCCCCGGCTCGGTGAACTGCTGACCGGCATGCTGTGTGAAATGTCCGACCGGGGAAGCGATTCCGCCGGAGTAGCCGTCTACGGTGATCCCCATTGGTCGCCGCCGGGGAAAAGCACCGTCTCGGTGCTCGACGTGGACGACAGCCCCGATGAGATGGCCGAGGCGCTCCACGCGGCGCTCGGCGAGGTGTCGGTGCACCGTGTCGACGAAACCTTGCTGGTGTCGGCCGATGTCGCGGCCGAGACGCTGCACGCGGCGGTCACGGCACACTACCCACATGCGCTCATCGCCGGGTTTGGCGCAAATGTGGCTGTGCTCAAGGGAGTCGGGCATCCGAAGGCCCTCACCGAGGCCTGGGGGCTGGCTCATGCGCAGGGCTGGCAAGGGGTGGGTCACACCCGGATGGCCACCGAGTCGGCGGTGATACCGGCCGGCGCCCACCCCTACGCGGTGGGCCCGGACCAGTGTCTGGTGCACAACGGCTCATTCGCCAACCACGCCACCATCCGCCGCGACCTGCGGGCCCAGGGCGTCATCTTCGACAGCGAAAACGACACCGAAGTCGGTGCACGCTTCGTGGCCGACCAGCTGGCCCGGGGCCGCGACGTCGAGACCGCGCTCAAGGAGTTGTGTGCCACCTTCGACGGCTTCTACACGCTGCTGGTGTCCAACCATGACTCGTTCGCGGTTGTCCGCGACGCGATCGCCTGCAAGCCTGCCGTGATCGCCGAGACCGACGACTGGGTGGCAATGGGGAGCGAATACCGCGCGCTGGCAGGACTTCCCGGCGTCGAGAAGGCGGTCATCTGGGAGCCTGAACCGGAGGTGGTGTACGCATGGACGAGGTGACGACCTTCGATTTGGCGTCCACACCGCTGCGCGAGGTCAACGCCGCCCTGCACGCGCCGGGCCTGTCCGGTGAAGTCGCGATCACCAACCCCGCCGGGGCACACAACGTCGCGGTCGGCGTCGACGCCCCGGTCCGGGTCCGGATCGACGGCCACGTCGGCTACTACGCCGCCGGGATGAACAAGCAGGCGGAGGTGATCGTCGACGGCAACGCGGGGACCGGAGTGGCCGAGAACATGATGAGCGGCACCGTCTGGGTCAAGGGCAATGCGTCCCAGTCGGCGGGCGCCACCGCACACGGCGGCCTGCTGGTGATCGAAGGCGACGCCGCTGCGCGCTGCGGGATCTCGATGAAGGGAGCCGACATCGTGGTGGGCGGCAGCGTCGGACACATGAGCGCGTTCATGGCCCAGGCGGGACGGCTGGTGATCCGCGGCGATGCCGGTGAGGCACTGGGTGATTCGATCTACGAGGCCCGCCTGTACGTTCGCGGCGAGGTCGCATCGCTCGGGGCGGACTGCATCGCCAAGGAGATGCGCGCCGAGCACCACGAAGAACTCGGCCGCCTGCTCAAGGCCGCCGGATTCGAGGACGACGACACCAGCGCCTACACCCTCTACGGCTCGGCCCGCCAGCTGTACCACTTCCACGTCGACAACGCAGAAGTTTATTAGATGACATACACCAGAGACGACCGCGCCCGCCTCGGCCTGCGCGAGTCCGCCACCTTCGACCGCGGCACCATCGCGGCAATCCAACGAGCCGCCGAGACCGGTATCTACGACATCCGCGGTTGGGGCGCCAAACGCTCGCTCCCACACTTCGACGACCTGCTTTTCCTCGGCGCGTCGATGTCGCGGTATCCGCTCGAGGGCTACCGCGAGCGGTGCGGCACCGACGTCGTACTCGGCGGCCGCCACGCCAAACACCCACTGCACCTGGATATCCCGGTGACCATCGCGGGCATGTCGTTCGGAGCGCTGTCCGGGCCGGCCAAAGAGGCGCTTGGTCGTGGGGCCAGCGAGGTCGGTACCTCGACCACCACCGGTGACGGCGGTATGACCCCGGAGGAACGCGGACAGTCGAAACATCTGGTCTATCAATACCTTCCGTCGCGGTACGGGATGAACCCCGACGATCTCCGCAAAGCTGACGCCATCGAGGTCGTGCTCGGTCAGGGCGCCAAGCCCGGTGGCGGTGGAATGCTGCTGGGACAGAAGATCTCCGAACGGGTGGCCGGTATGCGGACGCTGCCCGAAGGCATCGACCAGCGATCTGCCTGCCGGCATCCGGACTGGACCGGCCCGGACGACCTGACCATCAAGATCAACGAACTGCGTGAGCTCACCGACTGGGAGAAGCCGATCTACGTCAAGGTCGGTGCCACCCGGACCTACTACGACGTGAAACTGGCGGTGGCGGCGGGCGCCGACGTGGTCGTCGTCGACGGTATGCAGGGAGGTACCGCGGCCACTCAGGACGTGTTCATCGAGCATGTCGGCATCCCGACGCTGGCCGCGGTACCACAGGCGGTGCAGGCGCTGTCCGAGCTGGGCGTCCATCGCAAAGTGCAGCTGATCGTGTCGGGTGGGATTCGCACCGGTGCCGATGTCGCCAAGGCCATGGCTCTGGGTGCCGACGCGGTGGCGATCGGTACCGCGGCGCTCATCGCGCTGGGCGACAACGACCCGAAGTACGCCGCCGAATACGAAAAGCTCGGTAGCGCAGCCGGTTTCTACGACGACTTCCAAGACGGCCGCGACCCGGCCGGTATCAGCACGCAGGATCCCGAGCTTGCGGCCCGCCTCGACCCGATCGAGGGCGGCCGCCGCCTGGCCAACTACCTGCGGGTGCTCACCATGGAAGCCCAGACCATCGCGCGCGCGTGCGGTAAGGCCCACCTGCTGCACCTGGAACCCGAGGACCTCGTCGCGGTGACCATCGAGGCCGCCGCGATGGCGCGGGTGCCGCTGGCGGGGACGTCGTGGATTCCCGGAGCGGGGCTGTGAGCGAGACCGCCGATGTCGTCATCGTCGGCGGCGGCATCGAAGGGTGCGCCGCCGCCTGGGCGTTGAGCCAGCGCGGAATCACCGATGTCGTTGTTCTCGAACGCAATACCGTCGGATCCGGGATGACCGGCAAGTCCAGCGGTATCGTCCGCTGCCACTATGGGGTGAGCTCCCTGGCAGCGATGGCCACCGTCGGCCTGGAGGTGTTCGAGAAGTCTCAGCAATTTCTCGGAGATCACGCGATCGACATCGGCTTCCGCCAAACGGGATACGTCGTCGGCGTCGGCGAACCCAACGTCGACGCGCTGCGGAGCAGCATGGCCGCGCAGCGCGCCGTCGGTGTGCAGACCGAGGAGATCGACGCCGCGGAGGTGGCCCGATTGTGGCCGTGTGCCGACCTGTCACCGTTCGCCGCGTTCGGATGGGAAGCACGCGGCGGGTATGGCGACGCCTATCAGACCGCCCAGGCGTTCGCCATCGCCGCCCGGGCGAGCGGTGTACGAATCCGCCAGGGCGCCACCGCCACCGGACTGCTCACCGACGGCGACACCGTCACCGGGGTGCGCCTGGCCGACGGCACACAGATCAGCGCCGGCAGCGTCGTGGTCGCCACCGGGGTATGGACCCAACCCTTCCTGGCGCCCTATGGAGTCGACGTGCCGATCCGGGTGGTGCGCGAACAGATCGTGATGATCTCGCCGGGCGTCGATCTGGGACCGGTGCCGGTGTTCTCCGATCTGGTGTCACTGCAATACGTGCGTCCCGAGGTCGGCGGTGACGTGCTGTTCGGCAACAGTGACCTGTCCGATGTGCTGACCGCCGATCCGGACGACTACCTCAACCGGGCCACCGAGGATTTCGTCGATCTCACCGTCGACAAGGTGGGCACCCGATTTCCCGGTTTCACCGGCGCGGCCATCACCTCGAGCTATGCCGGATGCTACGACGTCACGCCCGACTGGAATCCCGTCATCTCCGCCGCTGGCCGCGACGGCCTGTTCGTGGCCGCCGGCTTCAGCGGTCACGGGTTCAAGATCGCCCCGGCGGTCGGGCGCCTGGTCGCAGACCTCCTCGTCGACGGCCGCAGCAGCGATCCACGGATACCCGAGACCGATTTCCGGCTGTCCCGCTTCGCCGAGGGCGAGTTGCTGAAGAGCCCGTATCCGTATGTGGGTGCGGGGCAGATGCGATAGTGCGCTTGTGACCGATCTGCTCCGCAACCAATCGGGGACCGCCCGCGATCGCGACCCGCACGAGCCGGTCGCGGACGTGGAGTTCGAGACCGCGATCGCCCGCAACGTGCGGCAGCTACGTCAGCAGTTGGGCCTTTCCGTCGCCGACATGGCGACCAGGGTCGGCATCTCCAAGGCGATGATGAGCAAGATCGAGAACGTGCAGACCTCGCCGAGCCTGTCCACTCTCGCGTTGTTGGCCAAGGGTTTCGACGTGCCCGTGAGCACACTGTTCCGTGGCGCCGACGTGGAGCGGCCGGCCGCCTTCGTCAAAGCTGGTACCGGCGCGCGGATCGTGCGCAACGGCACGAAAGCCGGTCACGAGTACGAGCTGCTCGGCTCGTTGCGTGGCGAGCACAAGCGGCTGGAATGCCTGCTGGTCACATTGTCGGAGAAGAGCACGACCTATCCCCTATTCCAGCATCCCGGCACGGAGTTCATCTACGTGCTCGAAGGCGTCATGGACTACGCCCACAGCCGCTCGGTGTACCGGCTGCATCCCGGCGATTCACTGCAGATCGACGGTGAGGGCGCGCACGGTCCCGCGGATCTGATCGAAGTGCCGATCCGATTCCTGTCCGTTATCGCGTTTCCCGATTCCCAGGTCTAGCCGACCGGCCCTTGCCGTCCGAGGCCACCTTTCGGGTGCCGGCGGCCGTGCGCGATGCGCTGGGCCGCTTCGCAGCGCTCGGTGCGACGCTCTGCTGCGCACCGGGGACCGACGCCGACCGTCGGCTCTGACCGACCGCCGGATTCGCGGGCACCGACGGTGACGCGGCGGCCGCCGCAGCTGACGCAGCGGACTGCTTCGGCGCAGTGGCAGCGACGGGCTGCGGGGACTCCGCGGGTGGCGTTATCTGCAACGCTTTGGCGATCGACGGCCCGATCGACAGCAGGTAGCCGAGCGGCCCCGGATTCAGCAGTCCGAAGGCCAGCTGAAACAGCGGGGTCGAGCAGCAATTGAGCGTGGTGTTGAGGTAGACCGCGGGCGCATCGATGAAGGCCTGCAGCACAGTCTCCGGGGTGGACGGGTACTTGGCGGTGTCGGCGATCAACTGCGCGATCATGACGCCGGGAGCGATGAACGGGCCGATCAGGCTGAGCGGCGCCATCACCGCGAGGGTGGCCACCACGCCGGCCACCGCCGCGGCGTGATCACTCATGGTCTGCACGATCTTCAGGGGGGTGCCGCCGTCCTGCCCGGCGAGCCAGTGCGAATAGGTGGTGAAGTTCTTCGCCACCTGAGTCAGGATCGGCGCGGGCTGGTAGTTGACGACCATCGACGCGAGATTGGCGATATCGGTCTGGACATTCGCCTGCAGCGTCTGCCAAGCGCCGGTGAGGGCGACCGGGACGGCGCGCGTGGCCGGCTGCGGATCGGTGGGCAGTGGCGCCAGCGCGATGGTCGCGGCCGCGGTCAACGAGACCCCCGTTGCGAGCATGGAGCGAACACTCAATTCCACGAACAACCCCCGATCACGGCTTGCGGCGTCGTCAATTTACCCTGCCAGCGAACTCTGGGGACTGGTATTGAACTCATGCTTTGGCCTGGTGGGACAACCGGAGTACAGTACGGACTTGTGCAGCGGGTGCTCCTCCTCGGACGCCGCGACGGGGTCTGATCCAGACTGGCTTCCCGTCGCGGGTGTTTCGCGATGCGCCGGTCTGAATCCAATCCAAGACACCCGGAGCCAATCGTGACCACCCACAAGCCGTCCTTTGATTCAGTGGACGCCTACGTATCTGCCCGCACCATCTCCACCCCCGCCGGCCCGCGACGCGATGGCCAGCCCTCCTGGAACACCCAGCGCAACTCCTCGATGCCGGTCGACCGGTACCGCTCGTTCGCTGAGGAAGTCGAGCCAATCAGCCTGCCGGACCGCACGTGGCCGGACAAGGTCATCGAGCACGCACCGTTGTGGTGTGCGGTCGACCTGCGCGACGGCAACCAGGCCCTGATCGATCCGATGAGCCCGGCCCGCAAGCGCCGCATGTTCGAGCTGCTGGTCAACATGGGCTACAAAGAGATCGAGGTCGGGTTCCCATCGGCCAGCCAGACCGATTTCGACTTCGTCCGCGAGATCATCGAGCAGGGCGCCATCCCCGACGACGTCACCATCCAGGTGCTGACGCAGTGCCGCCCGGAGCTGATCACCCGCACCTTCGAGGCCTGCCAGGGCGCGCCGCGGGCGATCGTGCACTTCTACAACTCGACGTCGATCCTGCAGCGCCGCGTGGTGTTCCGCGCCGATCGCGAGGCCGTCAAGAAGATCGCCACCGACGGCGCCCGGCTGTGCGTGGCGGAAGCGGCGAAATATCCCGGCACCCAATGGCGGTTCGAGTACTCCCCCGAGTCGTACACGGGCACCGAGTTGGAGTACGCGGTCGAGGTGTGCAACGCCGTTGCCGAGATCGTGCAGCCCACTCCGGAGGTGCCGCTGATCGTCAACCTGCCCGCCACCGTCGAGATGGCCACGCCCAATGTGTATGCCGACTCGATCGAGTGGATGCACCGGCACCTGACCCCGCGGGACTCGATCATCCTGAGCCTGCACCCGCACAACGACCGCGGAACCGCCGTTGCTGCAGCAGAATTGGGCTACCAGGCCGGCGCGGACCGCATCGAGGGATGCCTGTTCGGCAACGGTGAGCGCACTGGCAATGTATGCCTGGTGACACTGGGTTTGAACCAGTTCTCCCGCGGCGTGGATCCGCAGATCGACTTCTCCAACATCGACGAGATTCGTCGCACCGTTGAGTACTGCAACCAGCTGCCCGTGCACGAGCGCCACCCCTACGGCGGCGACCTGGTGTACACCGCGTTCTCCGGCAGCCACCAGGACGCCATCAACAAGGGCCTGGACGCGATGAAAGTCGCTGCCGACGAGGCGGATTCGGATGTCGACGACATCCTGTGGCAGGTCCCGTACCTGCCGAT
This sequence comes from Mycobacterium sp. SA01, assembly GCF_041287105.1. Classification (NCBI taxonomy): domain Bacteria; kingdom Bacillati; phylum Actinomycetota; class Actinomycetes; order Mycobacteriales; family Mycobacteriaceae; genus Mycobacterium; species Mycobacterium sp. SA01. The sequence continues at coordinate 28,747 of NZ_JBGGNO010000020.1, forward strand.
CGATCCCAAAGACGTCGGCCGCACCTACGAGGCCGTCATCCGGGTCAACTCGCAGTCCGGCAAGGGCGGCGTCGCGTACATCATGAAGGCCGACCACGGCCTGGTGCTGCCGCGCCGGCTGCAGATCGAGTTCTCCCAGGCCATCCAAGCCATCACCGACGGTGAGGGCGGCGAGGTGTCGCCCAAGGAGATGTGGGATGCGTTCGCCGACGAATACCTGTCCCCCATCCGTCCGCTGGAGCGCATCCGCCAGAAGGTGGTCGGCGCCGAGGTCGACGGTGGCACCGACGTCATCGAGGCCGTCGTGAAGATCGACGGCACCGAGACCGAGATCACCGGCCAGGGCAACGGACCGCTGGCCGCATTCGTCGACGCCTTGGGCACAGTCGGTTTCGACGTCAGCGTGCTGGACTACTCCGAGCATGCGATGTCGGCCGGCGAGGAGGCCGCCGCGGCCGCCTACGTCGAGGCGTCGATCGGCGGGCGCACGGTGTGGGGCGTGGGCATCGCGACGTCGATCACGACGGCATCACTGCGAGCCGTGGTTTCCGCGGTGAACCGTGCCGCCCGAATCGGCGCCATCCCAACAACGTAACGTTCTCCCGACGACTTAAGGAGTAGGTCATGGACTGGGGTTCAACGTGGGATTTCCTGTGGCACTTCCTGATCATCTTCGCCTGGATCGCCTATCTGCTGGTGCTGTTCCAGATCCTGGTGGACCTGTTCTGGCGTGACCACACGACGTCCGGCTGGATCAAGGCCGTCTGGGTCATCTTCCTGATCGTGTTCCCATGGGTGACCGCGCTGATCTACCTGATCGCCCGCGGTCAAGGCATGACCCAACGCGCGCGGGAAGCCGCGATGGCCGCGAAGAAGGACACCGACGCCTACATCCGGGAGGCCGCCGGACGTTCTCCGGCACAGGAGATCGAGCACGCCAAGCAACTCCTGGATGCCGGGACCATCTCCCAGCAGGAGTTCGACTCACTGAAGGCCAAAGCCCTCAGTTAGTCGGCGGCTACCGCGTCGAACTGCCGGTCGATCGTGAATCCCGGCGTGGCCGTCCAATCACGGCACCGCAGACACCATGGTCGTGGTCACGGCCCCGGAAACCTCTGCAGGCGGCGGCGGGGTCGGGGTGGGGAATTTCGACTCCTGCCCCGAGTCGGCCGTGGTGCGGGTGGTGGTGGCACAGGCACCGTCGGTGACGGCGAACAGCGCGAGCATCGCGATTGCCGCTGCACCGATCATCGCGGTGAGTGTCTTGTTGTTCATCTTCAGCCTCCTGCCAACAATGTTGTCAGTGGGCCCAACTCGGCTTTACGCCAACATATTTCGCCCAGAGCCTCGGCTCAGGGTCTTGGGGACAGATACACAGGATTCTGCGAGGGTTCCTATTGCCGTGTCTGTGCCGCCACCAGCTCCGAGATGTCGGCCGAGGAGACCGGCCGCGAGAAGTAGTAGCCCTGGCCGATGTCGCAGCTGTGCTCGCGCAGCCATGAGGCGGTTTCGGCGTCCTCCACACCCTCGGCAACCACCGTGATCCCGAGGTTGTGGGTCAGGTCGATCACGGCGCTGACCACGGCCGCGGCTCTGGCGTCCGTCGCGACCGAGGCGATGAAATGCCGATCGAACTTCACCTCGTCGATCGGCAGATCGCGCAGGTAGCTCAAAGCCGAATAGCCGCTGCCGAAGTCGTCGATCGCAATCCTGATCCCGTCGTCGCGCAGCTGTTGCAGCACACCGGTCACCCGGCCCACCTCGTCGAGGACCAGGTCCTCGGTGATCTCGATGGTCAGCAGTCCGGGGGGCAGATTCCGTTCCTGCAGTACCCGGCGCATCGTGGCAGGCAGTTGTGCGTCGCGCAGCAGCGGTGCGAACAGGTTCACCGCGACCGGAACTTCCAACCCCATCGACACCCAGCGCGCACAGTCATCGAGAACCTTCCGGAACACCAGATCGGTGACCGGTCGCATCAACCCGTGCCGCAGGATCAGCGGCATAAACGCGCCTGGCCGAAGCACATTCAGCCGTGGGTGCGGCCAGCGCAGCAGTGCTTCCACACCTGCGATCCGTCCGGTGCTGAGGTCCAGCTTCGGCTGATAGACCATCTCGAGGCCACCGCGATCGATCGTGCGGCGCAGTTCACCCAGCAGCCGCACCTGTTCGGCTCCGCTCTTGGCCGAGCGAGGTTCGCCGTCGCGGGCCAGTTCCTCGACGTCCGGATCGAGCAGCGTCATGTCCGAGCTGAACGTATGCACCGTCGAATTACGCGACCGCTTCGCGGAGTACATCGCGGTGTCGGCACGTTTCACCAGATCCTCGGCCGTGATGCCGTTGTCCACCACCGACGCAACGGCCAAACCCGCGCTGGGGTGCATCAGCACCTCGTGTCCGTCGATCAGGAACGGGGTGTCGAATACCGCGATCACGCGCTCGCACACCAGGTGTGCCTCGTCGACGTCGCCCTCGAGCAGCAACGCGAATTCGTCACCGCCGAGCCGTGCCACGGTATCGCCGGCGCGCAGACAGCTTGCGATGCGCTCGCCGACGCGGATCAGCAGGCTGTCGGCCGCTGGATGACCCATGCTGTCGTTGATCAATTTGAAGTCGTCGAGATCCAGCGACAGCACCGCGACGCACCGATTGTCGCGGCCGCGCAACGCCATTGCGTGCGCCAGCCGATCCCGGAACAACGTGCGATTGGCCAGCCCGGTCAAGGGGTCACGCAACGCCTGGTCGGCTGCGGCCGCGAGTAATCGCCGGTTCTCCCAGCCCGAAAGGACCTGTCGGGCGCAGATGAGGGTCATCAGGATCGGAACCAGGATCCGCAGCAGACCGGACATGACGAGCGCCGGCGCCACCGTGCCTGCGATCAGCAGCGGCACATAAGGCAGCCACAGGGCGATCGAGGATTGTGGTACCGGCGTCGGCAGGACAGGTGGGCGCGGCCGGCGACTCAGCAACGCGGCCGCGCCGAAGCACGACATTCCCAGTGCCCAGCCAATACTCGTGACATGCCCCGGGTGATAACGGTTGGAGCCCTGCAGGACGGCGAATGCGACTCCGGAGAAAGCCATGAGCGTGACCCCTCCCACGAGAAGCCACATCACAACGTTGTTGCCGGCACCGGACCGGACGACGAACACCACCGCCCCGACGAAGACGAACAGAATGAACAGCGGGTACAACAGCGCGCGCCCCTGCTCGGCACTGCCCACTCCGGTGGCCTGATACACGTTGCCGAGCACCACCACCCACAACACGAGGAACAACGACGTGGCGACGATCAACGCATCGAACAGCAGCCGGATGCGTGAGCCCTGGGTCGGCTCGGCCGGAAACTGCAGAAACGCTACCGGCGCCAACACGACGAAGATGAGGTAGAGGAAGTCTGCCGGCGACGGGAACAGACTGCGTTCCAACACCAGCGTCAAGTACGCGCGGGTCAACTCACCTGCGGTCCACGCCGCCAAGGCGATGGCCATGGTGGTCCAGGCCCGGCGGCTTCGTCCGTGGGCCGCGCGGGCCGCGACGACCGCGCACACCCCCGCGTACGCTCCGAACGCGGCGAAAGCTACCCCGTCGACCATGCGGACGGCATGGTCACCGCCCCACTTGAACGCGAAACCCAAAGCGAGCAGCAGACAGCTGAGCGCCGACAGAAGGATGGGCGCGGCCGATTGCAGCAGGCTCCTGCGATCGTCCACGGCATCATCACCTCGGTGGACGATGCTAACGGTGCGACCAGTTAGAAAAGGGCGAACTGCTGACCCTGGTCGACCGAGGGCGCGAAGTCGTCGAGTCCGGTGCCATGTGCGACTGAATCAACCGAATCCATGAACTGCCGGTCGGACACCACCGGCACCCCGAGTTCCCGGGCCAGATACCCCTTGCCCTGTTCGGGTGTGCGCGCATTGCAGATGACCAGCGACGTCTCCGGGTCGACGGCATCAGAGTAGGCGAGCCCGGCGTGGATGATGCGCTCCACGAGTTCTTCGTGGGTGCGATCCACCTCGGCCGACAACGCGACCCGCATGCCCTGCACCAGGGGCGCACCCCGTCGGTACGGCCCCGGATTCTGGTACGGGCAGGGCATCCGGGAGGCCAGCATCTTCAGCGGCCGCAGCTCATCATGGGTGACCTTGCCGTTGGGCCAGCGGCGCCTGGTCACGGGCCGGACCGGCAGCCACACCTCGCGCTCGCGAGCCCGCTGCAACGCGGGGCTCAACACCCGAGACAGCACCAGGGCGTCGTCGAAGGCGTCGTGAGCGCGGGTCTGCGGCACCGCCCAGTGCCGCGCCAGCGTCTCGAGCCGCAAGTTGTCCAGTCCGAGGTCGAGGCGTCGAGCAAGCTCCACGGTGCACATGACGGTATCGACGGGCAGCGCGGTCTCGGCGAGCTCAGCCTCGCTGGACAGGAACGCGTAGTCGAACGCGACGTTGTGGGCGACCAGCGTGCGGCCGTGCAGGAGATCGATGACATCGGGGGCGATATCGGCGAACGTCGGCTGATCTTCCAGCATCTCGGCGGTGAGGCCATGAATGTGGGTGGGGCCGGGATCGACTCCGGGATTGAGCAGGCTGACCACCGAATGCTCCACACGGCCGTCCGGATCCAGCGCCAGCGCGGCGAGGCTGATGACCCGGGCGTGGCCGGGCCGAAAACCCGAGGTCTCGACGTCAACCACGACCCAGCCGTCCCCCGGCTCGCGGGCTGGTCGACCCCAGGTGTGGCTCACACAGTCAGGATGGCACGCAGGTCCGACAGTCCCCGGGACATCGAATCCGTGTCGGCCCGCCCGTCATTTCACGCATAAACTGCCTTCCGATGCCCAGGCCGACCATGACACTGCGGGGGCGCGCCGCGCTGGCCGCCGGATCCGCCGCGCGCTGGGCCTCCCGGGCGACCGGGCGGGGTGCCGGCGCCATGATCGGCGGCCTCGTCGCGATGACGCTGGACCGCTCGATCCTGAGCCAACTCGGGACCGGCCGGCGCACCGTCGTCGTGACCGGCACAAATGGCAAATCCACCACCACGAGGATGACCGCGGCCGCGCTCGCCACGCTGGGGCCGGTGGCGACCAACGCCGAGGGCGCCAACATGGACGCCGGGCTGGTGGCCGCGCTGGCCGGCACCCGGGACGCGGCGCTGGCCGCCCTCGAGGTCGACGAGATGCATGTGCCGCACGTCGCCGATGCGGTGGACCCGGCGGTGATCGTGCTGCTGAATCTGTCCCGCGATCAACTGGACCGCGTGGGTGAGATCAACCACATCGAGCGGACGCTGCGCGCCGGGTTGGCCCGTCACCCCGATGCGATCGTCGTCGCCAATTGTGACGACGTCCTGATGACCTCCGCGGCCTACGACTGTCCCCGGGTGGTGTGGGTGGCCGCTGGCGGCGGCTGGGCCAATGACTCGGTCAGCTGCCCACGCAGCGGCGAGGTGATCGTCCGCGACGGTGTGGACTGGTACTCCACCGGCAGCGACTTCAAACGGCCCACTCCACAGTGGTGGTACGACGACGCCAAGCTGTACGGCCCGGACGGGCTGGAGGTGCCGATGCGGCTCTCGCTGCCGGGCACCGTCAACCGCGGCAATGCCACCCAGGCGGTGGCGGCCGCGGCGGCGCTGGGCGCCGACCCTGTTGCGGCGGTGGCCGCCGTCTCCCGGGTGGACGAGGTCGCGGGCCGCTACCAGACCGTGCCGATCGGTGAACACACCGCGCGCATCCTGCTGGCCAAGAATCCGGCCGGATGGCAGGAAGCCCTGTCGATGGTCGACAGGAGCGCCGACGGGGTGGTGATCGCGGTCAACGGTCAGGTGCCCGACGGGGAAGATCTGTCCTGGCTGTGGGACGTCAACTTCGAGCACTTCGAGGACGTGCCCGTGGTCGCCGCCGGTGAGCGGGGAACGGACTTGGCGGTGCGACTCGGGTATGCGGGTGTCAGTCACACGTTGGTGCACAACACGATTGACGCGATCGTCTCGTGCCCGAAGGGGCATGTCGAGGTGGTCGCGAACTACACGGCGTTCCTGCAGCTGACCCGGACGTTGGGGCGGATGCGCCCGGCGGGCAGGAGCGCAGCGACTCGGGGTGAAGAGCGATGAGCACGGTGCGGATCGGGCTGGTGCTGCCCGACGTGATGGGCACGTACGGCGACGGCGGCAATGCCGTGGTGTTGCGTAAACGGTTGCAGCTGCGCGGAATTCCGGCTGAGATCGTCGAGATCACGCTGGCCGACCCGGTGCCCGACTCACTGGACCTCTACACCCTCGGCGGCGCCGAGGACTACGCGCAGCGACTGGCCACCAAACACCTTCTGACGCATCAGGGTTTGCAGCGGGCCGCCGGCCGCGGTGCTCCCGTGCTGGCGATCTGCGCGGCGATCCAGGTGCTGGGTCACTGGTATGAGACGTCGGCCGGCGAGCGGGTCGAGGGGGTTGGCCTGCTCGATGTGACGACCTCACCGCAAGCGAAGCGCACGATCGGCGAGGTGGTGTCCACGCCACTGGTCGACGGGCTGACCCAGCCGCTGACCGGTTTCGAAAACCACCGCGGTGGAACGGTTTTGGGGCCTGACGCTCGGCCGCTGGCGACGGTCGTCAAGGGCGCGGGAAACCGCGATGGCGACGGATACGACGGCGCCGTGCAGGGTAGCGTCGTCGCGACCTATCTGCATGGGCCGTGCCTGGCACGCAATCCCGAGCTGGCCGACCTGCTGCTGTCGCGCGTGGTCGGGCCGCTGGAGCCCCTCGAGCTGCCCGAGGTCGAGCAGCTGCGCCGCGAGCGGCTGGCCGCCCCCCGCCGGATGTAGTCGGCCCCGCTTTCCCTTACGCCCAAACCGACACTACGCAGCGAAAGTGCGAGTAGATCGCGTCATTTCGTCGATCTCGGCGCCGCCGCGGCGAAGATATGCCTCCTTCGCGCGCCAGAGAACCTCGGCAGGTCTGTCTTCGGCAATGACGCGAATGACCTCCCAACCGAGCCGCTCCAGCATCGGTAGACGGCGAATATCTCGCACATATTGACGCCTATCGCTGCGGTGTTGGTCGCCGTCGTACTCGAAAGCCAGCTTGAGATCGCGGTAACCCATGTCCAGGTATGCGATAGGAACTCCGCCGTCGAACACCGGGATTTGCGTCTCGGGTGTCGGCAGTCCGCCGTCGATCAGCAGGAGACGAAGCCAGCTTTCTTTTGGCGAAGCCGCTCCGGCATCGATCAACGGTAGGAGTTCACGCAATTGCCGGACGCCCCGAACCGGGCCATAGCGCTTCATGATCAACTCGACACTCTCGGAAGGGATTGTCGTGACACGCATTAGCGCGTCCAGCCGCGCGAGTGCCGTCGCGCGCTTCTGGTACCGACCCAGGTCGAAAGCGGTGCGCGCGATAGTCGTCACCGGCAAGCCATCAACGGTCGTGACTTCGTCGTCGCTCACACGATCCATCCGGACTATCAGCCCGGGCTGCCGTCGTCGTTCACCCACCAGCACTTCGATCGCTACGTCGTCGTCGACCCATTCGGCGCCGTGCAATGCCGAGGCGGCGACGCCACCGATTACACCCGTTCGGTCGGTGTATAGCCACGCACCGAGCGCGCGGTCGCGCACGGATGGGATGGCGTACTTCGGGACGTAGACGCCTCGATACATCTGCCGGTACCAACGCTGTAGATCGTGACGGGAGAGGCCGCCGGCCAGCCCTTCCCTGCCGAGAAATACTTCAGTCATGTCGGCATCGTCGCCGCGGGGTCCGACAACCCGCCGGGATCGACGGAATGTCGCGATCTACTCGCACTTCTTCTGCGAAGTGTCGGTTTGGGCGATCAGGCGGCTGCGCTTTGGGCGATCAGGCGGCTGCGCGCACCTCGGGATTGACGTCGGCCACGCTCTCGAATGTCGGCCTGGCGATGTAATAGCCCTGGAACAGATGCACACCCAGGTCTTGCAGGCACTCCATCTCTTCGCGGCGTTCGATCCCCTCGGCGATGAGCCCGATCCCCAGCTCCTCGCTCATTCCGACGATGCCCTTGCAGATGGCCCTGCGCGCCTTGTCCTGATCGATGTCGCGGACCAGACCCATATCGATCTTGACCAGATCCGGCTGAAGATCCGCCAACAGGTTGAGTCCGGCATACCCGGCGCCGAAATCATCCATGGCGACGGTGAATCCGCGCTGCCGGTAGTCGGCCACGATCGCCTGCAGGTGCCCGAAGTCCGCGATCTTCTCCGCTTCTGTGAACTCAAAAACGATGCGGTCGGCAGGAAAGTCGTACGTCTCAGCGGCTTCCAGCGTCGTCCGGATGCAGAGTTCCGGGCGGTAGACGGCGTTCGGCATGAAATTGACGTTCAGTGACGTCGAAATCCCCAACTGGGCCGCCAATCTGATCGCCGTGACACGGCACACCTGATCGAACCGGTACAAGTTGTGGTCGCCGACTTGGGCGAACACCGCCGACGCCGGCTCGTTGCGCACACCGCGAACCAGCGCCTCGTGCGAGTGGACCTGTTTGGCGCGGCTGTCGAAGATCGGCTGGAACGCCATCGAGATCTCGAAATCCAAACCGGCACCGTCGACGCAGGCCCCGCAGTTCAGTGGGACATAGTCGTCGGGCCTCGCCATGCAGGCGATCCTACGGAAGCTAAACCATCTGGCGGCGGCCGGACAGCGCGCGGCCCAGCGTCAGTTCGTCGGCGAACTCCAGATCGCCACCCATCGGCAAGCCTGAGGCGATCCGCGACACCGTCAGCCCGGGAATGTCGCGCAAGATCCGCACCAGGTAGGTGGCTGTCGCCTCGCCTTCGGTGTTCGGGTCGGTCGCGATGATCACCTCGGTGATGTCCACCCCGTCGACCCGCTCACCAATCCTGTTCAGGAGCTGGCGAATTCGAAGTTGATCGGGTCCGATGCCGGACAGCGGGTCGAGCGCTCCGCCAAGTACGTGATAGCGCCCGCGGAACTCGCGGGTGCGTTCCACGGCCTGCACATCCTTGGGTTCCTCGACCACACACACCAGCGCCCCGTCGCGACGCGCGTCACTGCAGATGCGGCACCGCTCGGCATCGGAGACGTTGCCGCACACCTCGCAGAACTGCACCCCGTCGCGGACCCTGCCCAGCGCCGCGGTCAGCCGGTCGATGTCCGGCGGCTCCACCGACAACAGATGGAACGCGATCCGCTGCGCACTCTTGGGACCGACGCCCGGCAGCTTGCCGAGCTCGTCGATCAGATCCTGGACGGGTCCTTCGAACAACGCGTCAGGCCCCCGGAATGCCTGGGGCCTGCCCGGCCAACGGGCCGAGGTGGGTCTGGGCCAGGATCGTGAACTGGCGAGCCGAATCGGCGAGCGCGCCGACGATCAGGTCCTGCAGCGTCTCGACGTCATCGGGGTTGACGACCTTCGGGTCGATGCGGATCCCGACGACCTCACCGCTGCCCTTCATCGTCACCTGCACCAGACCGCCGCCGGCCTGACCGTGCACCTCGGCGGCGGCCAGCGCGGCCTGCGCCTCCATCAGCTTCTGCTGCATCTCCTGGGCCTGCGCCAGCGCGGCCTGCAGACCGGGCATCACCTGGTCGCGCATCTGCTCCGCCTGCTCGCGAAAACCCTCGAGGTTCGGAATCTCACCGGGTTGCATGACAGTCTCCTTGCGTCTCGGTCTCGACTTGGTTTCGCCTGCGAATTCGGGCAGTCAGCGACTTCAAGACTAGACGGCGAAGAGTTACGGTGACGCGCGTGCTTATGTCCGCCCGAGCTCGTGTCGTGGCCGCAGCATGCACCAGCGTCATGCTGGTTGTGTCGACGGTGACCAGTCCGCTTGCCCATGCCGCGCCGACCAGCATCGCCGGGATGATCGTGTTCCTAGACCCCGGCCACAACGGTGCCAACGACGCGTCGCTGACCAAGCAGGTGCCGACCGGCCGTGGCGGCACCAAGGACTGCCAGACGTCGGGCACCACCACCAACGACGGCTTCCCCGAACACACCTTCAACTGGGACACCGTGCTGCTGATCCGCCAGATGCTGACTCAGCTCGGAGTCCGCACCGCGATGTCCCGCGGCAACGACAACCAGGTGGCGGCCTGCGTCGACGAGCGCGCCGCGATGGCCAACGCACTCAAGCCGAACGCGATCGTGTCGATTCACGCCGACGGCGGCCCGGCGACCGGGCGCGGTTTCCACGTCAACTACTCCAGCCCGCCGTTGAATCAGGCCCAGGCCGGCCCGTCGGTGCAGCTCGCCCGCGCGATGCGCGACCAGATGGTCGCGGCCGGGATCCCGGCCGCCAACTACATCGGCTCTGACGGCCTCTACGGCCGTGCCGACCTCGCCGGGCTGAACCTCGCCCAGTACCCGGCGGTGCTGGTCGAGTGCGGCAACATGAAGAATCCGGCCGACTCGGAACTGATGGAAAGCCCGGAGGGTCGCCAGAAATACGCCACCGCCGTCGTTCAGGGCATCGCGGCGTTCCTGGCCACCCAGCCGGCGCGCGCCAGCTAGGCCCTCCCGGCCTCGACGGTCTTCTTGAGGTTGCCCAGCAGCTCGTCCTGAATCCGGCGCAGGCCCAGCGGCGCGAACGTCTTCTCGAAGAAGCCGCCGATGCCGCCGGCGCCGGTCCACGTCGTCTTGAGGGTGACGCTGGAGCCCGGGCCGGCGGGCGCGACGGTCCAATTGATCACCATCGAGGAATTCGCGTCCTTCTCGATGACGGTGTGGCCGGCGACGTCGACGACGGCCTGCACCTCCCGCACCCGCGACTTGGTGGCCTGCAGCTTCCACTTGGCGACCGTGCCCTGGCCCGTGCCGCCCTGCAGCACCTGGTACTCGCTGTACTGCGGCGAGAGGATCTTCGGGCGCACGTTCTGGTAGTCGGCGATCGCGTCGAGCACGGCGGCCGGTTCGGCGTCGATCAAGATCGAACTTGCGGCGCTGACCTGTCCCATCGGGTAAAACTCCTCGTTAACGGCGGTTTCGGTGTGATCCATCAGCCGTGCGGTCGCATCGGCTGTGGCTGCGGACTAGCGTAGTCGTGTGTCTGTTTCTGCAGCACTGTCAGCTCATGCCCAGGGCGTGGAGCGGCTTCTGGCCAGCTACCGCGCCATTCCTTCGAACGCCCCCGTCCGTCTGGCGAAACCGACGTCGAACCTCTTCCGCGCACGCGCCAAGAGCACCGCGCCCGGGTTGGACACCTCCGGGCTGACCAACGTGATCTCCGTCGACCAGGCTGCCAGGACCGCCGATGTCGCGGGCATGTGCACCTACCAGGACCTGGTGGACGCGACCCTGCCCTACGGCCTGTCCCCGCTGGTGGTTCCGCAGCTCAAGACCATCACCCTGGGCGGGGCGGTGACCGGACTGGGGATCGAGTCGGCGTCGTTCCGCAACGGTCTGCCGCACGAGTCCGTGATCGAGATGGACATCCTGACCGGCTCGGGTGAGGTGATCACCGCAAGCCGGGACCAGCACCCAGACTTGTTCCGGAGCTTTCCCAATTCCTATGGCACACTTGGCTATTCGGTGCGCCTGAAGATCGAGCTCGAGCCGGTCAAGCCGTTCGTCGCACTCAAGCACCTACGGTTTCACTCGTTGGCCGACCTGGTCGCCGCGATGGACCGGATCATCGAAACCGGCGGATACGACGGCACCCGGGTCGACTACCTCGACGGCGTGGTGTTCAGCGCCGACGAGAGCTATCTGTGCCTGGGCGTGCAGACTCCCACCGGCGGAGCGGTCAGTGACTACACCGGCCAGGACATCTACTATCGCTCGATCCAGCATGCCGGGGAGAACGGGGCGGTCAAGGACGACCGGCTGACCATTCACGACTACCTCTGGCGCTGGGACACCGATTGGTTCTGGTGCTCGCGGGCTTTCGGCGCACAGAACCCGAAGATCCGCCGGTGGTGGCCGCGGCGCTACCGGCGGAGCAGCTTCTACTGGAAGCTGATCGGCTACGACCAGCGGTTCAACATCGCCGACCGGATCGAGGCCCGGCACGGCCGTCCGCCGCTGGAGCGAGTGGTCCAGGACGTCGAGGTGCCGATCGAGCACTGCGTCGAATTCCTGGACTGGTTCCTGACGAACGTCCCGATCGAGCCGCTGTGGTTGTGCCCGCTGCGGCTGCGCGATCCGGCGGGCTGGCCGCTGTATCCGCTGCGCGCCGAGCACAGCTACGTCAACATCGGGTTCTGGTCCTCGGTACCGACGGGGCCCACTCCCGGCCACACGAACCGCCTGATTGAAGAGCAGATCGGCAAGCTCGACGGGCACAAGTCGCTGTATTCCGACGCTTTTTACAGCCGGGAAGAGTTTGACAATCTCTACGGCGGCGAAACCTATAAGACCGTAAAAAAGACCTACGACCCTGATTCACGGCTGCTGGACCTGTATGCAAAGGCGGTGCAACGACAATGACGACCTTTCGTGAGAACGAGGCGCATACGCCCGGAAAGTTCAAACTGGCCGAGATCCTCGAGATCTTCACTGCCGGTGGCGAACTACCGCTGAAGTTCACCGCCTACGACGGCAGTTCCGCGGGGCCCGACGACGCCGAGCTGGGCCTGGACCTGCTCACCCCGCGGGGGACCACGTATCTGGCGACCGCCCCCGGCGATCTGGGCCTGGCCCGCGCCTACGTCTCTGGCGACCTCGAGATGCAGGGCGTACACCCCGGGGATCCGTACGACCTGCTGCGGGCGCTCTCCCACCAGTTGGATTTCAAGCGGCCGCCCGCGCGGGTTCTGGTCGATATCGTGCGCTCGATCGGTATCGAGCACCTCAAGCCGATCGCTCCGCCGCCGCAGGAAGCGCTGCCGCGGTGGCGCCGGGTCGCCGAAGGCCTGCGGCACAGCAAGAAGCGCGACGCCGACGCCATCCACCACCACTACGACGTGTCAAACACGTTCTACGAGTGGGTTCTTGGGCCGTCGATGACCTACACGTGCGCCTGCTACCCGAACGCGGACGCGACGCTGGAGGAGGCGCAGGAGAACAAGTACCGGCTGGTGTTCGAGAAGCTGCGCCTGAAGCCCGGCGACCGTCTGCTCGACGTCGGCTGCGGCTGGGGTGGCATGGTGCGCTACGCGGCGAAGCACGGCGTGAAGGCGATCGGCGTGACGCTCTCCCGTGAGCAGGCCGCCTGGGCGCAGAAGGCCATTGCCGAGCAGGGCTTGGCCGACCTGGCCGAGGTTCGCCACAGCGACTACCGCGACGTGCGGGAGAGCGGCTTCGACGCGGTGTCGTCGATCGGGTTGACCGAGCACATCGGGGTGGCCAACTACCCGGCGTACTTCGGCTTCCTGAAGACCAAACTGCGCGTCGGCGGTCTGCTGCTCAACCACTGCATCACCCGCCCCGACAACAAGACCGGCCCCAGCGCGGGCGGTTTCATCGACCGTTACGTCTTCCCCGACGGGGAGCTGACCGGGTCCGGCCGCATCATCACCGAAGCCCAAGACGCCGGCCTGGAAGTCGTGCACGAGGAGAACCTGCGCCACCACTATGCGATGACGTTGCGCGACTGGTGCCGCAATCTCGTCGAGCACTGGGACGAAGCTGTCGCAGAGGTGGGGCTGGCCACCGCCAAGGTGTGGGGTCTGTACATGGCCGGCTCCCGGCTCGGATTCGAAACCAATGTCGTTCAGCTGCACCAGGTTCTGGCGGTCAAGCTGGACGAGAAGGGCGGCGACGCCGGGCTGCCGCTGCGCCCGTGGTGGACGGCGTAGGTCCTAGACGGCCGATCCGGGCAGCTGACCGCAGCGGTTCTTGATGTCCAGCAACGGTTGTCGGATTCCGGTGATGTCGGAGGCCGTCTGCGGATTGGCGGCCATGTAGGTCTTGACCCGGGTGAGCACCTGGGCGCGGGGCAGGCCGGCCAGGCTGGTGAAGAACGCGTTCACGTCGGGATGGGTGAACAGGTACGCCGATGTCGCGGCCTGCACACCCATTCGCACTCCTTCCAGATCGGCGGCGGTGCAGTTCGGCGGTGGCGGCGGTACATCGGGATCTGCTGCCGCAGAGGGAAGTTGGCCGAACAGAGCCACTGCGAGCGCGCCGCATCCGGCGAGCGTCGCCGCGATTCGACGAATGTCGATGATCATGCACCGACGGTAAAGGGGCCGACGCACCAGCGCTTCACAGCACAGCAGACCCACAGCGGACCACGAGACCGCACACAGAACTGCTAGCCCTCGATTTTGCGGGCGCCCAATTCGGTCTGCAGAAGCTCGAGCGCCACTTCCTCGGGATCACGCCGCGGGGCCGCGTCCTCATCGTCGCGGCCGACCTCGGCGATCATGCTGTCCTCTTCGGCCCGCTGGCGTTCGACCGGATCAGGCGCCGGTTCCGGTGGCAGCGGCTGTTCGGTCTCCTGCACTGGCTGGCCGACACCGACCTCGCAGCGCACCTTCCAGTTCACGCCCAGCGCATCCTTGAGCGCATCGCGGATCACGTCGGCGTTGCGCTGTTCGCACAGCCGCTTGGCCAACGGCGCCGACTCATGCCCGAGGATCAGCGTGTTGTCCTCGACCGCACGCACGATCGCGCCGGCCAGCATGACCTCGGTGGTGCGGCTGCGCTGACGAACCTTCTCCCGCACCGTCGTCCACATGGTGCGCACCGCGGCCGCACCCGGTTCACCCGTGGCAGCGGCGGCCGGTGCCGCGGCAGGCTCGGTGGCCGGGCGCGGAGGCGCCTCGGGCACCGGATCCGGCGCGGCGACGGGTTCGGGCCGCGCGACCGGTTCGGGTCGCGCAATCGGCTCCGGCCTGGCGATCGGCTCGGGAACAGGCCGCGGTGCGGGCGGCTCGACCACCGGTGTCGGCGCGGGCGCCGCGGGTGGCGGTGCGGGTGCAGGCTCGGGCGCTGCCGCGGCCTGCTGCGTCTTGCGGACGAACTGCTTGGCGGGTGGCGCCGCCGGTGCACCGGAATTCAACCCGGCCTCGCCCGCCGGGATCGTGATCTCCATCCGGGTCTCGATGCGTTCGATCCGCTGCAGCAGCGCCGACTCGGTGTCGCTGGCCGACGGCAGCAGCAGCCGGGCGCAGACCACCTCCAGCAGCAGCCGCGGCGCGGTCGCGCCGCGCATCTCCCCCAGCCCCGCGTGCACCACCTCGGCGTAGCGGGTCAGCGTCGCAGGCCCGATCTTCGCGGCCTGCTCACGCATCCGCTCCAGCACGTCGTCGGGGGCGTCGACCACACCGCGGCTGGCAGCATCCGGAACTGCTTGCAGCACAATCAAATCGCGGAACCGCTCGAGCAGGTCGACGGCAAAGCGGCGCGGGTCATGTCCGGCGTCGATCACCGACTCCACCGCACCGAACAGCGCGGCCGCATCGCCCGCGGCCAGCGAGTCGACAGCGTCGTCGATCAGGGCCACATCGGTGGCGCCCAGCAGCGCGAGCGCGCGCTGATAGTGCACGCGATTGCCTTCGGCACCGGCGAGCAGCTGGTCCAGGACGCTCAACGTGTCGCGGGGCGAGCCGCCGCCGGCCCGGATGACGAGCGGATACACCGCGTCGTCGACGATGACGCTCTCCGAGGCGATGATCTTCTCGATCAGCGCGCGCATGGTCTTCGGGGCCAGCAGCCGGAACGGGTAGTGATGGGTGCGCGACCGGATCGTCGGCAACACCTTCTCCGGTTCGGTGGTGGCGAACACGAAGATCAGGTGCTCAGGCGGCTCCTCGACGATCTTCAGCAGCGCGTTGAAGCCCGCGGTGGTGACCATGTGCGCTTCATCGACGATGAAGATGCGGTAGCGCGACTGGGCGGGCGCGTAGAACGCCCGGTCGCGGAGTTCGCGGGTGTCGTCCACGCCGCCATGGCTGGCGGCGTCGAGCTCGACGACGTCGACCGAGCCCGGGCCGTTCGGGGCCAGTGCCACACACGAATCGCATACCCCGCACGGTGTCGGTGTCGGCCCCTGTTCGCAGTTCAGCGAGCGGGCGAGGATGCGGGCCGAGGAGGTCTTCCCGCAGCCGCGAGGTCCGGAGAACAGATACGCGTGGTTGATCCGATGCGCCGTCAGCGCGGTCGACAGCGGTTCGGTGACGTGCTCCTGGCCCACCACCTCGGCGAAGGTTGCCGGCCGGTACTTGCGGTAGAGCGCCACGGGTGAAGGCTACCGACCGTCGGTGACAGCCGCGGACCCCAGCAGGGACTCGGTGGCTGCCAGCAACGCGCAGGTGGCCAGGCCGTCAATCGCGTCGGTCAGATCCGACACCGGCGGGAACGTCGGCGCGATCCGAATGTTCTTGTCGTCCGGATCTTTTCGATAGGGGAACGACGCGCCCGCCTCAGTGACCGCGATGCCGGCGTCCTTGGCCAGCGCGACGGTCCGCTTGGCCGTCCCGGGCAGCACGTCGAGGCTGATGAAGTAGCCGCCCTTGGGCTCGGTCCAGGACGCGATCTTGGAATCGGTGAGCCGCTTGTCCAGCATGTCCAGAGCGAGCGCGAACTTCGGCGCCAGCAGCTGCTGGTGGCGCTGCATGTGCAGCCGCACCCCGTCGGCATCTTTGAAGAACAGCAGGTGCCGGAGGTGGTTGACCTTGTCGGGGCCGATCGACTTCTTACCGGCGTACTGCAGATACCAGGCGATGTTGCCCAGCGATCCGCCGAAGAAGCTCACCCCTGCCCCGGCGAAGGTGATCTTCGAGGTGGACGCGAACACATAAGGCCGGTGCGGGTTGCCCGCCTTGTCGGCCAGGCCGAGGATGTCGACCTGGCGCGGGAAGTCCAACGTCAGCGTGTGGACCGCGTAGGCGTTGTCCCAGAACAACCGGAAATCCGGTGCGGCGGTGCGCATTTGCACCAGCCTGCGGACCACTTCCCAGGAATAGGTGGTGCCGGTCGGATTGGAGAACACCGGTACGCACCACATGCCCTTGATGGCGGGGTCGGCGGCGACAAGCTCCTCGATGAGGTCGACGTCGGGGCCGTCCTCGTTCATCGGGACGCTGATCATCTCGATGCCGTAGCTCTCGGTGATCGCGAAGTGCCGGTCATATCCCGGAGCCGGGCAGAGGAACTTGATCACCGGCTCCTCGCTCCACGGCCGCGGCGAGTCGACGCCACCGTGCAGCAGCGAGAACACCACGATGTCGTGCATCAGCTCCAGGCTGGCGTTGTTCCCGGCGATCAGATTGGGCACCGGGATGCCGAGAAGGTCACTGAAGATCGAGCGCAGACCGGGCAGCCCATGCAGGCCGCCGTAATTGCGGGTGTCGGTACCGTCCTCGTCGCGGTACTGCTCACCGGGCAGGCTCAACAGCGCATTGGACAGGTCCAGCTGCTCTGCCGACGGCTTGCCCCGGGTGAGGTCCAACGACAGCTTCTTGGCCTGCAGGTCGGCGTAGTTCTGCCGCTGCAAATCGTGCTGGGCTCGCAACTCATCGGGGCCCAGGGAGTGGAACGACACCATGCGCCTTTCACGAAGGGGACCCCGCGCACCCGCCAGAGCCCATTGACCCTTGCTGCCTTCCGGCCCTGGGGGAGTTCACAGGATAGACGCCGCGCGGGGTCCGTTGCGAGTGTAATACCCGCCGACGAGTGCTCCGCCGCGGAGGCGGCAAGACGAGGTGAGCCAGGCGGCCGGGGCGAGGCACCTCCCGAGTCCGCTACCATTGCCGACGGAGGATTCGCCTAGTGGCCTATGGCGCTCGCCTGGAACGCGGGTTGGGTTAACAGCCCTCAGGGGTTCAAATCCCCTATCCTCCGCACCTGATCCGAGGTGCGACTGGGGGGTCACAGCGCCTGGTCGCACCTCGGATTTTGATTGTGAGGAGGGGTATGGGGCGCGCCGCCGCGACTGCACTTCAGCTGGTGCTGTGGGTGCTGGCCGGAGCTCTGTACTTCTTGTTCGTGTTGCCCCGGTGGTGGGAGCTGATGGGCGACACCACCCACACGCTGGGCACGGTTGCGCGCATCGTCGCCGGTGTCCTGTTCGCGCTGGCCGCGCTGCCGGTGTTGCTCACCTTGCTGCGCAGCCGCAAGCCCGAGGCCGGCACTCCCCAGTTGGCGCTGCGCCTGCGGCTGTGGTCGGTGATCCTGCACGTGGTCGCCGGTGTGCTGATCGTCGGGACCGCGGTCGCCGAGATCTGGGTCAGCCTCGACAAGGGCGGCCCGTGGCTGTTCGGCGTCTACGGTGCGGCCGCGGCGATCGCGGTGCTCGCGCTGCTCGCCTTCCAGCTGGCCTACACCGCCGAGCTGCCGCCCAAGCCGGCGAAGCCGAAGAAAGAGAAGAAGGCCAAGAAGAAGCGCGGCAAGGCGGCCGACTCCGAAGAAACCGAAGACACCGCCGAGACCGCCGAGACCACCGAGATCGCCGAAGCCGAGCAGACGAGCGAGCCGGCCGTCGAGGACGAGAAGCCCGCCGAAGTGTCGGCCGAGGCAACTCCCGAGCCCGAGCCTGAACCCGAGCCCGAGTCCGAGCCCGAGGCCGAGGCGCAACCCACTGACGACGCCGACGCCGAACCTGCTGGTGCGCTGCGGAACAAGCGCCCGACCGGCAAGACGAACCATCGTCTGCGCCGGCGCAACCGCGGCAACGTCGCGGTCGACGAGTAGAAGACTGTCGAGTTCACCTAAACAACTGTCTGAACTGCGCAGCTGACCCTATGCTGAGCGAGTGCCCAACATTTCCCCCTATCGGGTCGTCCAATGGACGACCGGCAATGTAGGAAAGAGCTCCGTCCAGGCGATCACCGCCAACCCCACCTTCGAACTCGTCGGCTGTTATGCGTGGTCGGCGGACAAGGCCGGCCGCGACGTCGGCGAGCTGGTCGGTATCGAACCGCTGGGAGTCACCGCTACCAACGACGTCGACGCCCTCCTGGCACTCAAGCCGGACTGCGTGGTCTACAACCCGATGTGGATCGACGTCGACGAGCTGGTCCGGATCCTGTCGGCAGGCGTCAACGTCGTCGCCTCGGCGTCGTTCATCACCGGCCAGAACCTGGGCGAGGGCCGCGCCCGCATCGAGGAGGCCTGCAAAGCAGGCGGCTCGACGATGTTCGGCTCAGGGGTCAGCCCCGGGTTCGCCGAGCTACTGGCAATCGTCGCCGCCACCTCCTGCGATCGCGTCGACAAGATCACCATCGCCGAGTCCGCCGACACCACCCTCTACGACTCCCCCGAAACCGAGCGACCGGTCGGATTCGATATGCGTATCGACGACCCCGCACTGGAGCCGATGGCCGCCAAAGGCACCGCGGTGTTCGCCGAGGCGGTGCAGCTGGTCGCCGATTCCCTCGGCCTGGAGCTGGACGAGATCACCTGCGTGTCCGAATACGCCCAGACCACCGAGGACCTTCCGATGGCATCGTGGACCATCAAGGCAGGCCACGTCGCCGGGGTCTACGCCAGCTGGCAGGGCATCGTCAACGGCAAGACCGTCATCGACATCAACGTGCGATGGAAGAAGGGCACCACCCTCGAGCCGGACTGGCAGCTCGACGCCGACGGCTGGAAGATCACCATCGACGGACGTCCGACGGTGAACATGCAGGTCGGATTTCTGCCGCCGATGGACATGATCGAGAACGCAACATCCCTCGAAGACTTCTTCGTGCTCGGCCACATCATGACGGCGATGCCGCCGATTCACGCGATCCCCGCCGTCGTCGCCGCGCCACCAGGCATCGCGACCTACAACGATCTGCCGTTGCCGAAGGCCCGAGGCGTGGTGCCGAGCTAGCGGCCGCTAGATGCAGGCACCGCCGGTCACCAGCCCGAACGGACCGGTGGCCTGCACGCAGGCGGCGGGCGGGCCGTAGTACACGGGGCCGTAGTCCGGCCCGCGCCAGTCGCCACGGCCGCGGTGATGGTCATCCCACTGCCAGCCGTCATGGCCGTGGCCATGTCCCGGGTCGGCGTAGGCGACACCGGTGCCCACACCGAGGCCGGCCAAGCCGAGCCCCGCGGAAAGTGCTGCTGCTGCTGCGATCTTCGTCAGTGTCATCGTGTTGATCCCTTACGACCTCAAGCGCCCCGACCCGTCACACTCGTTTTGCAACAGAGCAGATTTTAGTCGAATTCCCCTAGCCGCCAACAACTTAGGGAGACCCCCACCAGCGTCTGCTCCTGTGTATTTGCTCTTGAGTTCCCGTCGGGTACGGCGCGCCTAGTTCTGGCGTGGTCAACCGATGCCACCATGCAGCCGTGCACACGCATCGGAGCGCACCACTTTTTGCTGCGGGTGTGATCGCACTCGTGGCGCAGGTGATGCTGCCCACTACCTCGATCGCGCGGGCGGACGCCTGCCCCGACGTCCATGTCGTGTACGCCCGCGGAACCGATACCGTCCCGCCGGTCGACGCGGTCGGCCAAGCTCTGGTCAACGCGATGAGCGCACAGCTCCCCGGCAGATCGCTGTCGGTGTACGGCATCAACTACCCGGCGAATCTGGACTTGAGCGGAGGAACCACCACCGGTGCCACCGACGGCTGGGTTCACGTCCAGAACCTCGTCGCGGCCTGCCCGGCAACCCACGTGGTGCTGAGCGGCTACTCGCAGGGCGCCGATGTCATCGACCTGCTCACCGCCACCTCGGGCGCGGCGTTCGGCGCCCCCACCCCCATGCCGGAGGCCGTCGCCGGTCACGTCGCCGCGGTGGTGGTGTTCGGCAATCCCTCCCGAAGGATGGGTGGCGGACCCCTGCCTGCCAGGAGCCCTCTCTACGGCGCCAAGGCCCTCGACGTGTGCCTCACCGGCGACCCCATCTGCTCGAACGGCGCGGACCTGCTCGCGCACAGCAGATACGTCAGTTCCGGGGTGGTCAATCGAGCCGCGCAGTTCGCGGTCAGCCGGCTGACGTCAGCCGGCTGACCGGGTCCTTACGGTTCCGGGCTGAACTTGGTCGGGTCGGCTGTCGGCAGCGTCAGGTTGATGTTGGAGATGTTGACGACGCCGAACGCGGTGAACCTCTCGTATGCGGTCGCCGAGCTGGTGATCTGCAGAGTCAGATCGTCGCTCGCATCGGCAGCGGTGTAGACCATGTTCTCCATGTTGATGGTCGCGGTGTGAGAGCGCCCATCCAACGTCACCGCCACCGGCGTCACCAGGTTCCCAACGACCAGACCCGTCTTGTTGTCCACCAGCTGTGCGTAGACGAAGCGGCTGTTACCCAGACCCTGGTAGTCGAAGCTCACCGTGGGCGCGCCCAGGTATGTCGTACCGACCTGGGTCGGCACGGCCACGTTGATCGCGTTGCGCGCTTTGGACGCCAAGCCCAGCGAGTACGGGATCGCCGCCTGCGGCGCGGGCCCGGAGCCACCGATGATCGGGACGATGCCCAGCGTGCCGCCGGACGCTCCGGTCACCGCTTGATCGGGAGTGCCGAACAAGTCGCTGCCCGCCGTGGGAAGGGAGTCGGACTGGTACCAATTCCCGTTCTGGTCGGTGAACTGGAAATTGGGGATGTTCGGTGTCCCGCTGGTGTTGCCGTCCTTCACGTAGTAGTCCAGCCAGGCGAACGTCGAGGCCAGGTTGGGGTTGACGTCACCGTCGTTGGTCAGACACACCCCGTGGCCGCCGCAGAACCAGATCATCTTCACCGGCGTGCCATACGGGTTGGCGATGATCGTCTGCGCGTTGTCGAGCGCCTGCTGCAGGGTGAACAACACGTCGACCGTGCCCTGGATCAGCAGCGTCGGCGCCTTCAGCTGGTTGAGCAGCGACGTGGGACCACTGCTGGCCAACAAAGACTGCGCAGTGTTGGTCAGGACTCCGAACAGGTCGCCGGTGATGATGCCCTGATAGATCAGGTTGTTGATCCGGGCCTTCGACAGGACCAGCGACAGCAGCAGCAGCGACGCGTACGACGTCTTGAACGAGCCGTCGGGGTACAGCGAGTTGTTCAGTGAGTTCCACGAGATACCCGGGACAATCGCGTCGATCCGTGGGTCGGTGGCCGCGCTGGTGAGCTGGATACCGCCGCCGTAGGAGCCTCCGACCATCCCGACTCGGGGATCATTCGGACCGTCGAGAAGCGAGTTATCCAATCCGGCAACATAATTGAGGATTGACGATACGTCGCGTGCCTCGAAGAAGGGGCTGTCGAGCTGCAGGATGCCGCCGGAGGCGAACTCGCCGCGAGGATCCCAGGTGACCACGTTGTAGTTGTCGCGCAGTAGCGAGACACCCGGTGTCAGTCCGCCGATGCCGTACTGCGTGTACGGGTCGGTCTGGCCGGCCGTCGCCAGACCGGGGCCGTCGAGAATCGTTGGCGCCGTGTCGGATCCGGTGAGGCCGAGCTTCGGGAACCAGTTGACGCTGATCAGGGTGCCGTCGAAGGACGGCATCTTGTAGGTGTAGGCCACCGGGTCGGTCGCGGGCAGCACGTCCGTCGAGTTGAACGTGGCGACCTGCGAGTACCCGATGATCGGTGCCAGCAGGTCACCGAGGACCGGGGTCTGATGCAGGACCACGATCACCTGACCGGCCAAGCCGCCGAGAAGCGGGATGCTCTCCACGATCTGGTCGAACTGGGTCTTCTGAGCTACCAGAATCTTGAACTGCTCATTGACTGTTCCGCCGAGCACCGACTGGTCGGGCAGGTAGCTGAAGTTGCCGAGCGTGTAGTTGGTGTCGCCGGTCGCGGAGAAGGTGATCTTCCCGCCCTTGTTGGGCCCACTGATCAGTGTGTAGGTGAGTCCGGACGCCCCGGTGGCGTTGGTGGTGCCGTCGATGATGCCGTCATTGATGACCAGTACCGGATTGATCGCGATCGGATTGCTCGCCAACGCCGACGCGGTCGTGCGCCGCTGCAGTGCTGCGAAGGTCAGCGCCAGTGGCGAGTCGACGGCAGGCCTGGGCAGGCCACCGGAGAACGGGTCGAGCACGTCGTGCAGAGCGTTGGTCAGCACTCCGGAGATCGCACTCGGGGACGGCAGCACAGGCAGCTTGGGAGCCAGCGAGGCCGCCGGCGTCACTACTGCGGCAGTCGAGTTCGCCGACGGTGCGACGACATCGGAGCTACCGCCGGACCCGGATTGCGATCCCGAGTTGTTTGCCTCTCCGGCAGTGGAACTCGTTGATTGCGCGGACACCGCGGAATCGGCGCGCACTGAAGCTGGGCCGGCCTTGGAATGCTTGGAGCTGGTCTTGGCACCGCCGGTACCGACCACGTGACCTGACCCGACGGTGGTCGTCCGCTTGGACGCCCCGGTGGATGTCGACGCCCCCTTCGACCCGGTTCCGGACGAGTTCGCGGCGCCGCTCGCAGAGCTCGAATTCGAGCTTGCCCCCGACGATCCCGTCGACCCGTCCGCCCATGCGACGCCGTAACCCGTAGAGAACACCGCGGCGCCCACTCCGAGGGCCACCGCCAATCCGCCAACCCGACCGACAAACCTTGAAGCACCCATGACTTTCTACCTCCCGACCAACGACGGCGACAGCGCCTCAGCGGAGGGTATGCCTGCAGACGGACGCGGGTTCACGAAACGCCCAAACTGTCAGCAACTAATTTGCTACAGCGACAAGACTGGGCGAGTCGTGTTGCGCGCCAAAGAATCAGGCGTAGTCGAAATGCGTCGCACCCTGGCCGTCAGGCGTCGTGTAGTCGAGGTAGACCGGGCCATGCTGATACGGGACGTAACCGGTGTTGATGAGCCCACTCGTGATCACCGTCGGTCGATTCTGCGACGTGACGGTGTAGGAGTACAGCAACACACCATCGGGGGTGTAGACCGAGATCCTCGTCCCCACCGGCACGCTGCCGGCGCCGCCGATCATCGAGGACAGGATCGTCCCGTACACGCCGCCGGAGTCGATGATCGCCCCGACGGTCGTCGGCGAGTTGTTGTTGATCTTCACGTTCAGGTAGGCATCGGGCGCGCCGGATACCGAGGTCCGGCTCGGCAGCGGGTTGGGTCCGAACACCATCACGCCGGCGATGCCGAGGAACAGGCTCTGGTAGAGGAACACACCCTGGCTGAGGTCACCGGGCAGGGCGGTGGTCGGCAGACCCTGGGGTCCGGGGCCCGCCGCATTGGCGCCGATTCCCAGGACGCCGGATGCGCCGCCCAACTGGTGGAAGAAAGCCAAAGCGGCAGCGGCGTCCTCAGGGTTGACGATGTTGACGTTCGTCGGCCCCGAGACGATGCCGTTTCCGAAGTTCACGGTCGTCGTGTAGGTGGTGGCCGTGTAGCTGAGGCCGCCGCTATAGCCACTCGTGACGGTGCCGGTCGGTGCGCCCAGCGGTGCGGCATCGCCAACCGAGGCCATGGTGACCACCAGTCCCGACGAGCCCGTGTCGACGAGCACGGGTGTGCTGGGTCCGCCATTGATCGTGATGTAGACGATCGGCTCGGTGGTGGACCGCATGGTCACCGGAACCAGCGCGTACACCCGACTGTTGAGCGCGGCCGTGCTGACCGCGTTCTGCACCGGCGTGATGGAGCCGGTCCCCTCCAAAGCGCCGACCAACGGCAGGAACAGTCCCGTGCTGTTGAGTGCGGTGGTGGCCAGCGTCGGGAGCAACAGCGCGCCGAGGAGTCCTACCCCGGCCAGTTCGTGCACGATCGGGACGCCCGAGGTCCTGGCGTACAGCGACTGGGTCGGAGTGATCGTGGTTCCCCAGGTGTTCAATGCCAGTGCGGCCTGCGTCAGCAGCACCTGCGGGACGATCGACACCAGACCGGCGGCGATGTTGCCGCTACCCCAGGTCTGTTGCTGCAGGTCCGACTGCGCCTGTGCGATCTGCTGCAGGGCCAGACTCACCGCGACGTTGGCGACCACCGGCGGTGTCGACGGCAGCCAGGAGTAGCTGCTGGGCGTCGCATTGGCGGCGGCGGGCGTGGCCATGGTGGTAACTGCGGCCACCGGGCGAACGCGAGCCGAATGAGCGGTCGACGTCGTCGGCGTGGGCGTCGCGATCGGTGTCGCGCTCACCGCCTCGGTTGATCCGGTGTCGACGGCGGCCGCCGCGGCCGGTGTGTCACTCGCCGTGGCGGATGACGCCTTGCGCGCGCTGACGTTTCCGCCCGACGACGTCACGGCACTGTGGCGCGCCGAGTGCGCAGTGGACTTCTTGACCGCGGTCGAGTCGGTGGCACTCGACGACGTCGAGCTGCCTTCGGAGCTGCTGGCCGTGGACTTGCCCGCCCCCGAGGCGCCGGTATCGGCATGAGCGACGGCGGTTCCACTGGCGAGGGCGGCGCCGAGACCGAGGGTCACGGCGCCGGCACCCAGCCACGCATACGGCTGACGGCGAGGTCGCCGGGCGCGGTGAGCGCCGTGTCCGCTGCCGCTGTGCCTCATGGTTCCCCCTGCGCTCCGGCCACATCGCTCAGCTGAGAAATTCCTAAGCGAGTTTGCTGAGTGTCTACCACAACTTGCGTCGTCGGCAATAGCCAACCCGCCTGGCGATCACACGTGGATGTCAGAGCGCGCCGTGCGACACCCTGGCGTCACGTTCGCGAGTGGACGTTGGTCAGGCGGCGAACTGCAGAGTGATGACCGCGTCGCTGGCGATGACCTGGCCCGGCGCCGGAGTCTGCACGGCGATCTGATTGCGCGCATAGGGGGTGTTCGGCAGACTCGGGCCTTTGTCCAGCACCCCGGTCCAGCCCAGTGTCCGGAGAGCCGGATCCGCGTCGGCCCAGTACATTCCCCGCAGGTCGGGCATGACCAGCGCTTCGCGCGAACGCGCCTGCGGGCTCCGCGTGATCGCCGGAGCCGCGGTTGTGGCAGCCGAATCAGTCGCGACGACGGGTTGGCCTGCCGACGAGCATGCCCCGAGGAGGAACACCGTCGACGCTGTAATGATCAGTCCGCGTAGCCCTTTCACTTCTTCGGGTTACCGTGTTCATCCCAGTGCGCGGCGACTTTCTTGCTCGGCTGCACGCGCGGCGGTTCGCCGGGCATCTTCGGATAGTTGGGCGGGTAGGGCAGGTCGCCGAGGCCGCGCTCCTCATCGGCGGCCGCCATCTCCAGCAGCGCATCGATCGAGTGCGCAACCTCGTCCAGGCCGGCCATCGGGTCGCCTCGTTTGGCGATCAGCGCCGGCACCGTGGCCATGGTGAACTCGTCGGGATCGGCGTCCGCCAGTTCTTCCCAGGTCAGCGGGGTGGAGACGGTGGCGATGGGCGTCGCGCGCACCGAGTAGGCGCTGGCGAAGGTGCGATCGCGGGCGTTCTGGTTGTAGTCGATGAAGACCCGCTGGCCGCGTTCCTCTTTCCACCATGACGTGGTCACCAGTTCCGGCGCGCGGCGTTCGAGTTCGCGCGCCAACGCGATCCCGGCGCGACGCACCGCGGTGAAGTCCCAGTCCGGTCGAATCCGGACGAACACGTGCACACCACGGCCGCCGGACGTCTTCGGATACCCGACCAGGCCGAGCTCGTCGAGCACCGGCTTGAGGATGTCGATGGCGATGGTGCGCGCCTCGTCGAAGCCGGTACCCGGTTGCGGGTCGAGGTCCACCCGCAGTTCGTCGGGGTGATCAGTGTCCGGACAGCGAACTTGCCACGGGTGCAACGTGATTGTGCCCATCTGAGCGGCCCACACGATCGCCGACGGATGGGTCACCTTCAGGGCATCGGCGGTGCGCCCGGACGGAAAGGTCACCCGGCAGGTGTGCAGATAGTCGGGGCGCTTTTCGGACACCCGCTTCTGGTAGATCTCCTCACCGTCGATGCCATCCGGGAAGCGCTGCAGGTGAGTCGGGCGGTCGCGCAATGCGGTCAGCAGCTGTCCGCCCGTTGCCACTGTGCGGTAGTACTCGACGAGTTTGCCCTTGGTCCCGTTCGACCCGAGTTTGGGGAAGTAGACCTTGTCCGGGTTGGTGAGCCTGACGGCGACGCCGTCGACGTCGACCTCTTCGGCCTTGGTCGCCATCAGAACGACCGGTTGAGTCGGGGTCTGCTCACGCTATTCAACCTACTCACGCGCGAAGCCCCCTCGCACGAGACGAGAATGAAACCATGCAGCTGCCCGTCAATCCCCCGGTGTCGCCGATGCTCGCCAAGCCGGTGCGGACCATGCCGCCCGACGCCTCCTACGAACCGAAGTGGGATGGGTTTCGCTCAATCTGCTTTCGGGACGGCGATGACGTGGTCCTGGGCAGCCGCAACGAGAAGCCGATGACGCGTTACTTCCCCGAGTTGGTCAGCGCCGCGCTCGCCGAGTTGCCGCAGCGGTGCGTGATCGATGGCGAGATCGTCATCGCCACCGACGGCGGGTTGGACTTCGAGGCGCTGCAACAGCGGATACACCCTGCGGACTCCCGCGTACGCATGCTCGCCGAGAAGACTCCGGCCGCGTTCATCGCGTTCGATCTACTCGCGCTCGGCGACGACGATCTCACCGGGCGCCCGTTCAGCGAGCGTCGCGCTGCTCTGATGGCGGCCTTGGCCGATGCCGGCCCGTCGTTCCATGTCACGCCCGCGACCACGGATGCGGACACCGCGCAGCGATGGTTCTCGGAATTCGAAGGAGCCGGGCTCGACGGGGTGATCGCCAAACCCCTGACGATCACCTACCAGCCCGACAAGCGGGTGATGTTCAAAATCAAGCACGAGCGGACCGCGGACTGTGTGGTCGCCGGCTACCGCGTGCACAAGTCGAGCGACGACGCGATCGGTTCGCTGCTCCTCGGGCTCTACAAGGACGACGGGGCCTTGGCGTCGGTCGGTGTGATCGGGGCGTTCCCGATGGCCGAGCGGCGCCGACTGTTCACCGAATTGCAGTCTCTGGTCACCGAATTCGACTCGCACCCGTGGAACTGGGCTGCACTCGAGGCCGGCGAACGCACGCCCCAGAAGAATGCCGGCTCTCGATGGAACGCCGGCAAGGACTTGTCATTCGTGCCGCTGCGGCCCGAGCGGGTGGTGGAAGTGCGCTACGACCACATGGAAGGTGAGCGATTCCGGCACACCGCCCAGTTCAATCGTTGGCGGCCCGACCGCGATCCACGCTCCTGCACCTACGAGCAACTGGAGCAGCCCGCGACCTTCAGTCTCAGCGAGATCGTGCCTGGTCTCGGCTAGGCGGTCAGCGCCGCGATGGCGGCGCCGAGCTTATCGGCCACTTCCTGAGCGACGGGCGCAAGTTGCGGTTCTTCGGTCACGTCCACGAGCAGCTGCGGGTTCATGGCCTCGACAAGCGTGCGGCCCGGATCATCCGGGTCACTGCGAACGACGACGTTGCACGGAAGCAACAGGCCTATCTGACGGTCGACCCCGATCGCACGGTGTGCCAGCGGTGGGTTGCAGGCGCCGAGAATCAGATAGTTCTCCATGTCTTCGTTGAGCTTGTTCTTCATCGTCGCCTTGACATCGATTTCGGTGAGCACACCGAAACCCTGATCTGCCAGCGCCTTACGCGTCCGCGCGACGGCATCGTCGAAAGGTGTGTCGAGGCTGGCGGTTAACGCGATGCTCATGATGACTCCCTTGTCGTCGTTGCTAGGCGAGTGCGAGGAACAGCTTCTCCAGCTCCGCCTCGGTCATGGGCTTGTCCGCCCCGGATGCCTCGCCGGTGACACAGTCCCTCAATCCGGTGGCGACGATCTTGAAGCCGGCACGGTCGAGGGCGCGTGAGACGGCCGCCAGTTGGGTGACCACGTCTTTACAATCGCGGCCCTGCTCGATCATCGAGATGACGCCGCCCAGCTGACCTTGCGCCCGGCGCAGCCGGTTGAGCACCGCTTCGATGGCGTCCTGATCGCCGACCATGGTGAGTCCCTTCGTTCGCTACTTAGTGTCAGCTTACCCGTGGGGGTATTAAGCACTCGTAACAACGACCCACCCGGCGGGTCCATTCCCCGTACCCGCTCCCGTCGGCATACCCACCTGGGTATCTCACTTGGTCGGGAATATATACCCCGGTGGGTATGTAGAACAGTCTGACGGACCGTCGCGAGCGGCGGCCGAAAAGATTGAAAGGACGTGCCATGATCCTGGAGCAGTACTACATCGAGTGCCTTTCGCACGCTTCGTACCTGGTTGGCGACGAGACCACCGGGCGCGCGGTCGTCGTCGACCCGCGCCGCGACATCAGCGACTACCTGGCTGACGCACGCAGATACGGGCTCACCATCGAGGGCGTGATCAACACCCACTTCCACGCCGACTTCGTGTCCGGACACCTGGAATTGGTCGACGCGACCGGGGCGTGGATCGGCTTCGGCGAGTCAGCGGAGACCGACTACCCCATCCGTAGGCTGGCCGACGGGGAACACCTTTCGCTCGGCGATGTCGACCTCGAGATCCTGTCGACCCCCGGACACACGTGGGAGTCGATCAGTGTGCTCGTTCGCGAGCGCGCCGGAGCGGAGCCCGCCGCCGTGCTCACCGGAGATTCGCTGTTCATCGGCGACGTCGGCCGACCGGACCTTGTCAACATCGGTGACAGCTCGACCAGCGATCTGGCCCGGGCGATGTACCACACTATTCACGACAAGCTCCTGCGTCTGCCCGACAGCGTTGCGGTGATGCCCGCCCACGGAGCCGGCTCGTCGTGCGGGAAAAACCTGTCCAGCGAGCTGACCTCGACCATTGGCGAGCAACGCGCGAGCAATCCGTCCGTGCAGCCGATGACCGAGGAGGCGTTCGTCGCGCTGGTCACATCGGGCCAGCCCGCGGCACCGGCCTACTTCGCCTCCGACGCCGCGATGAACAAGCGGATTCACCCCCTGTTGCAGCACGACCGCGCAGTGCCCGAGATGACGCCACAGCAGATCCGCCAGGCGCTCGATGCCGGCGTCCGGATCATCGATGCGCGTACCGTCGAGGATTTCGCGGCCGGGCATCTACGCGGGTCGATCAACGTGGGGTTCGACGGCCGCTTCGCCGAAACCGGCGGGATGGTGGCCGAAGTCGGTGAGCAGATCGTCCTGATCGCCTACCCGGGCGAGGAGCAGCAGGCGGCTGTGCGGCTGGCCCGCATCGGATCTGATGATTCGATCGGCTACCTGAACGTGGGTCGCGACGGGAGGTTCCCGGCCGAACTCGGGGACCTGGTGCAGGTCGCACCCCGCACCACCGTCTACGAATTGGATGGGCTGCTGGCCGACGAGGCGGTGACACTGATCGACATCCGCAACCCGGGCGAGCGCGACGACGGTGCCATCCCCGCATCGATCCACATCCCGCTGGCTCAATTGCGCCTTCGTCTCGACGAGGTGCCCACCGACAAGCCGATCGTCGTGCACTGCGCGGGTGGTTGGCGTTCCAGTGTGGCCGCATCGCTGTTGCGCGCCAACGGTATTCAGAACGTGTCCGACCTGCTCGGCGGATACAACGCGTGGGTCGCCGCGCACGCGACCGTGTGACCGTAGATCAACGAAAGGAATTCAGAACATGTGCTACGCAGTCAACTGCCCGGCCTGTGGCAAGACGACGTGGGACGGCTGCGGCCAACACGTCGAAGGTGTGATGCGGGCGATCCCGCCCGAACAGCGGTGTCAGTGCAACGGGCGCACGGAGCCGCGCCGGTGATCGCGAGCCCCGGGGGACAGCTGACGGTCTAGTCGAGCGAGCCCGGGGGGCGGGACACGCACTGCGCCGAGTAGAGCTCGACACCGAGCTTGTTCATCAGCTCGAGCTGCGTCTCGAGGTAGTCGATGTGGTGTTCCTCGTCGGCGACGATGTCTTCGAAGAGGTTGGCCGTGGTCGAATCCTGCTTCTCGCGGCACAGCACGATGGCCGGCTTCAACCGGTTGACCACTTCGTACTCCAGCGCCAGGTCGCTCTCGAACTGTTCGCGAATCGTCTGGCCGATGTTCAACGTGCCGATGCGTTGGTAGTTGGGCAGCCCATCGAGGATCAGGATCCGGTCGGTGACGCGCTCGGCGTGGCGCATCTCGTCGAACGATTCGTCTCGGGTGTGCTTGGCCAGTTCGGTGAAGCCCCAGTTGTCCTGCATCTTGGAGTGCAGGAAGTACTGATTGATTGCGGTCAGTTCGCTTGTCAGCTGCTGATTCAGGAGCGTGAGAACCTCGCTGTCGCCCTGCATTCACTTTCTCCTGTCATCGCGCTCAAACCACAATTAGCGGGCTGCCGAATTGGGCTGTAACTACTCAATACCGTATGGGGTGAATCTAGTACAGGACCACCGCGTGAGCGGCGGTTCTCGCAGCACCAGATCGGTGTTGTCGCGCTTGCACTTTGGCACGTTGCGAAGCCGTCGGCAACTTAGATGAGGCTGGGCTGGCCTCACGAGAATGTAGTAAGTCTGGGCTTGGTTTTTCACCCCGCAATAAGTCCCGCGCGACATCGCGCATTACGTAATTGTCGCCGACGAAATTTTCGGTATTCGAACCGACAACTTGCCATCGGCGTACGGCCACACCCGGCGGGGAGAGGGAGGCCTGGCGCGTTAGTTAGCTTAGGTTAAGCTAACTAACCGATGATCCGCGAGCAGAGGACACCGTGATGGGACGAGGTCTCCAAGGCGCCATGCTGCGCGGATTCGGAGGGCGCGACCA
The DNA here is from genome assembly GCF_041287105.1 of Mycobacterium sp. SA01. NCBI lineage: Bacteria > Bacillati > Actinomycetota > Actinomycetes > Mycobacteriales > Mycobacteriaceae > Mycobacterium > Mycobacterium sp. SA01. The sequence goes on from NZ_JBGGNO010000020.1 coordinate 60,180, forward strand.
TCTCGCGACGGTCGAACACGTCGAGCACATCGCACCACACTGCGTCCGGATCACCATGTCCTCGCCGACCCTGTTCGACGACGTCGATGCCGGGCCGACGACCTGGCTACGGTTTTGGTTTCCCGATCCGGCCGGGGGAAGCACCGAGTTCCAGCGCGCCTACACGCTCGTCTGGGCCGATCCAGCCGCCAGCCGCTTCGCCATCGACGTCGTGCTCCACGACCCGGCCGGACCTGCCTGCACGTGGGCCTCCGCCGCCGCACCAGGGATGACCATCGCGGCGGTGTCGCTGGGATCGTCGCCGTTCGCGGTGCCCGACGAACTCCCGGCGGGATTCCTGCTCATCGGGGACTCGGCATCCATCCCGGCGATCAACTCGATCGTCGCCGCACTGCCACCCGAGGTCGACGTCGAGGTGTACCTCGAACGCCATTGCGACCACGACGAACTCATCCCCCTCGCCGAGCACCCGCGCCGCCGCCTGCACTGGGTGACCCGAACCGACGACACATCACTGGCAGCAGCCATCGAGAACCGAGACTGGTCCAACTGGTCGGCCTGGGCCGGCCCGGAGGCCGGTGCGCTCAAACATCTGCGCAAACGACTGAAGGACACGTTCGGATTCCCCAAGACCGAAGTGAAAGCCCAGGCGTACTGGACGCGAGGGCGCGAGATGGGCAGCACACGCAACGACGCTGCCGCGGCCACTGAAAGCGCCGCGCCCACAACGCCACCGACACAGTCGACCGCCGCCAGGGGCACGTGGCGGTCCCAGGCGGGCAAAGACCTTCTCGCACCGGTGAAGTCGCAGCTGATCGTCGCCGGCGTGCTGCAGGCACTGCTCACACTGCTCCAACTCGCCCCGTTCGTGGTCCTGGCCGAGCTGGCGCAGCAGCTTCTCAGCGGCGCCGACCAATCCCGGGTGTGGAACACGGTCACCGTGTTCGTCGTGCTGCTGACCACCGGCACCACACTGGGTGCGGTTCTGGTGCTGTGGCTGCATGTGGTCGATATGCGGTTCAGCGCCGAGGTGCGGCGCCGACTACTCGACAAACTGGCCCGAATGCCGTTGGGCTGGTTCACCGAACGCGGATCGGGCTCGGTGAAGAAGCTCATCCAGGACGACACACTGTCGCTGCACTACCTGGTGACGCACGCGGTGTGCGACGCGGTCGCGGCGGTGGTCGCGCCGATCGCGGTGCTGATCTACCTGTTCGCCGTCGACTGGGGCATGGCGCTGATCCTGTTCCTGCCGATCCTGGTCTACATCGTCACCACCTGGACCATGGTCTATCAGAGCGGCCCGAAGATCGCCGAGGCATCCCGCTGGGCCGAGCAGATGAACGGGGAGTCGGCGTCATTCCTGGAGGGCCAGCCGGTCATTCGGGTGTTCGGCGGCACGGCGGCTTCGTCGTTCCGCCGCCGACTGGACGGCTACATCGCGTTCCTCAACGAATGGCAGCGCCCGTTCATCGGCAAGAAGACCTTCATGGATCTGGTGACCCGACCGAGCACGTTCTTGTGGCTCATCGTCACCGCGGGTACCGCGTTCGTGGCCGCCGGCTGGACGACGCCCACCGCACTGCTGCCATTCCTGTTGCTGGGCACCACGTTCGGCAGTCGCCTGCTGGGCATCGCCTACGGCCTTGGCGGCATCCGGGAAGGGACGCAAGCCGCGCGGCGCATCGCGGTCACGCTTGACGACACCGAATTGAGCACCCGGCCCGTGGAGGTGCCCGCATCCCCCGCGCCGGCAGGCGTGACTTTCGACGCGGTCAGCTTCGGTTATCGCCCCGGCGTCCGGGTGATCCACGACGTGACGCTGACCCTCGCGGCGGGAACGGTGACCGCTCTGGTCGGTCCGTCGGGCTCGGGCAAATCCACCCTGGCGGCACTGCTGGCGCGCTTCCACGACGTCGATGCCGGAGCGATCCGCATCGACGGCCGCGATATCCGCACCATGTCCCCCGACGAGCTGTACACCCGGGTCGGGTTCGTGTTCCAGGACATCCAATTGGTCGCAGGCACCGTGCGTGACAACATTGCGCTCGCCAGTCCGGAGGCTGCACCCGCTGATATCGAACGGGCAGCGCGCACCGCGCAGATCCACGACCGGATCCTGCAGTTGCCTGACGGATACGACACCGTCATCGGGGCGAACACCCCGCTGTCGGGCGGTGAGAAGCAGCGCCTCACCATCGCCCGCGCACTGCTGGCCGACACCCCGATCCTGATCCTCGACGAGGCCACGGCCTTCGCCGATCCCGAATCCGAATATCTGGTGCAGCAGGCTCTGAGCTCATTGATCGACAACCGCACGGTATTGGTGATCGCCCACCGACTGCACACCATCACCGGTGCCGATCAGATCGTGGTACTCGACGGTGGCCGCATCGCCGAGGTCGGCACCCATTCGCAGCTGCTCGCCACCGACGGCCGCTACCGACGGCTGTGGGACGGCCGACTGGCCGGTGCCGCCCGATGATCCGCACCCTGATCCGGCTGATTCCTGCCGAGAGTCGCGACCAGCTCACCAGCTACGCTGCGCTGACGCTGATTTCGGTGATCCTGCGAGCGGCCAGCGCGCTTCTGCTGGTGCCGCTGCTCGCCGCGCTGTTCGGTCCACACGCCTCGGATGCATGGCCGTGGGTGGGTGCGCTCACCGCGGTCACCGCCGGCGGGTGGGTTGTCGACATGGTGGTGGCCCGCATCGGTTTCAGTCTCGGGTTCACCCTGGCCGACACCACGCAGCACTCGATGGCCAACCGGCTCACCGATGTTCCGCTGCGGTGGTTCACTGCCGACAACACCGCGGTTGCCCGCCAGGCCATCGCGGCCAGCGCGCCGGAACTTGTCGGCTTCGTCGCAAACCTGCTCAGTCCCTTCGTCGGTGCACTGCTGTTGCCCGCTGCGATCACAGCCGGCCTGTTTCTGATCTCCTGGCAGGTCGGCGTGGCGGCGGCGATCGCGTTGCCATTCCTCCTCGGCGCCCTGGTCGCCAGCCAGCGACTGGTCCGGGCCGCCGACGCAGCCGACGCCAGCGCCCACAGTGCTCTCACCGAACGCCTGGTGGAATTCGCTCGCACCCAGCAGGCGTTGCGGGCCAGCCGCCGCGTCACCGCCGCCCGGAGCCAGACCGGGGAAGCCCTCACCGCCGTGCGGGGCGCAACCGCGCGGCTGCTGCTGTTCCAGATCCCCGGTCAGCTGTTGTTCAGCGTGGCCAGCCAGGTCGCGCTCATCCTGCTGTCGGCCACCATCACGACGCTGGCCCTCCGCGGCCAACTCGGTGCACCCGAGGCGGTGGCGCTGGCCATCGTCATGGTGCGCTTCCTGGAACCGTTCACGGTGCTGGCCGACTTGTCAGGGGCGGTGGAATCGGCCCGCGGCCTGCTGGACCGGCTCAACACCGTCACCACCGCACCAGTGACCGCACAGCCGGCGCGAGGTGCATTGCCGTTGGGCGAATCATTGCCTCCCCGAATCGAATTCCGCTCGGTGAGCTTTGGCTACCAGGGAACCGAGGTACTCAAGGACCTGTCGTTCACCCTCGAACCCGGAACCACCACCGCGATCGTCGGCCCGTCCGGTTCCGGCAAGAGCACGATCCTGTCGCTGATCGCCGGGCTGCACACCCCCGAGCGCGGCCAGATTGTCTTCGGCGACATCAACACCGCCGATATCGATCCGGACGCACGCCGCGCTGTGGTCAGCGTGGTGTTCCAGCATCCGTACCTGTTCGACGGGACGATCGCGGACAACATCCGCGTCGGGCATCCCGAGGCCGACGACGACGCGCTGCACCGGGCGATGAGCTTGGCGCGTGTCGACGACATCGTTGAGCGCCTTCCCGACGGCGCACAGTCCACCGTCGGCGAGGCCGGTGGCGCGCTGTCCGGCGGCGAGCGCCAACGGGTCAGCATCGCAAGGGCATTGGTCAAGCCGGCGGGCATTCTGCTGATCGATGAGGCGACCAGCGCGCTGGACACCGAGAACGAAGCGGCGATCACCCAGGCGATCAACGACGATCCCCTGTTGCGGACCCGGGTGATCATCGCGCACCGCCTCGACGCCATCCGGCACGTCGACCAGGTGTTGTTCGTCGACGCGGGCACGGTCGTCGAACAAGGCAGCATCGACGAACTCACCGCACGTGGTGGGCGTTTCGCGGCGTTCTGGCGGCAACAGGAAACCAGCGCGGGATGGCGGATCGCCGCGGACAGGGCCGGCCAGGTCGGATGAGCGGCCGGCGGATCCCCTGAGCTAGATTGCGGGCGTGACTCGCCCAACGCCGGGCGCAGGCCGGTTCGCTCCCAGCCCCTCCGCCGACCTGCACATCGGCAACCTGCGCACCGCAGTGCTGGCGTGGCTGTTCGCCCGCTCGGCAGGCCGAAACTTCCTGATGCGCGTCGAAGATCTCGACGACCGCACCCACGACGACGTGGCGCAGCGTCAACTCGACGACCTGGCCGCTATCGGTGTCACATGGGACGGTGAACCGCAATGGCAATCCCGGCAGCGGGAACGCTACGACACGGCGATCGCCGGGTTGGCGGAGCGCGACCTGGTGTACGAATGCTATTGCAGCAGAAAAGATATCCTCAGCGCACCGCGCGCGCCACACGCCCCGGAAGGGGCATATCCGGGCACCTGCCGTGACCTATCTACCGCCGAGCGGGCCGCCAAACGAGAGACGGGGCGACCGCCCGCGCTGCGGCTGCGTGCCGAAGCCGGCGAATTCACCGTCACCGACCTCATCCATGGCCGCTACACCGGGGTCGTCGACGATTTCGTGCTGCGCCGCGGTGACGGGGTGCCGGCCTACAACCTGGCCGTGGTGGTCGACGACGCGCGCTCCGGCATCGACCAGGTGGTCCGCGGCGACGACCTGTTGGCGTCCGCCCCTCGCCAGGCCTACCTGGCCGGGCTCCTCGGCTACCCGCAGCCGGAGTACGCCCATGTGCCGCTGGTCCTCAACGCCGAAGGCAAGCGACTGGCCAAACGCGACGGCGCCGTCACCCTGGCCGAACTCGGAGTGGCCAGGACGTTCGCCCTGATCACCGAATCGCTGGGCTGGCCGTCGTCGAACATGGCCGAGCTGCTGCGCCACTTCGACCCGGCCAGGTTGCCCCGCGACCCGTGGGTGTATCAACCGGTTTGATCGCAACCCTTGGCGGGCATCTCCCACAGCATTACTGTCCGCCGAATGCGTCATCTACCACGTGCAGCACTGCTGGCCATCGCGATGGTCGCCGCAGTGCTGATCGGCGGCTGCGCCAAGTCCGATAGTGGCGACCCGCTGTCCTCCGGTGTGCTGCGGGTCGGCACCGAAGGCACCTATGCGCCGTTCAGCTTCCAGGACCCCGCCACCGGACAACTCGCCGGTTACGACGTCGACGTCGCCAACGCGGTCGGTGAGAAACTCGGCAAGAGAGTCGAATTCGTCCAGACACCGTGGGATTCCATCTTCGCCGCGCTAGAAGCCAACCGGTTCGACGTGGTGGCCAACGAGGTGACCATCACCCCGGAGCGCAAGAGCAAATACGACCTTTCCGAACCGTATTCGGTCGGTGAAGGCGTCATCATCACCCGGGCCGACGACAATTCGATCACCTCGCTGCGCGATCTCAAGGGCAAGACCGCCGGTGCCAGCATCACCAGCAACTGGGCGCAGGTGTCCCGCGACGCGGGGGCGACGGTGGCCCCGGTGGAGGGATTCACCCAGGCGATCACCCTGCTCAATCAGGGCCGAGTGGATGCTGTGGTCAACGACAGCATCGCCTTTCACGCCTACCAGGCCGAGACCGACAACCAATCGGTGAAGATCAGCGCGACGATCGGCGACAAGAGCGAACAGGGCTTCGCCGCCCGAAAGAACAGCGGTCTGCTGCCGGATCTGAATCGCGCCCTCGACGAGCTGAAGGCCGACGGCACGTTGGCCGCGATCTCCCAGAAGTACCTGAAAGCCAACGCCACCGGTGCACCCGCATCCGGGGGCGCCGAAGCCGGCCACCGCTCGGTGTGGCAGCTGATCGGGGAGAACTTGTGGCCCTTGGCCAAGGCCGCGATCACGGTGACCGTCCCGCTGACCGTCATCAGCTTCGCCATCGGTCTGGTGATCGCGCTCGTGGTGGCCCTCGGCCGGCTGTCCAGGAACGTGGTGGTGTCGAACATCGCGCGGTTCTACATCTCGGTCATCCGCGGCACACCCCTACTGGTGCAGTTGTTCATCATCTTCTACGCACTGCCGCAGATCGGCATCAAACTCGACCCGTTCCTGGCGGCGGTGATCGCGTTCAGTCTCAACGTCGGCGGCTACGCCGCCGAGATCATCCGCTCGGCGATCCAGAGCATCCCGAAAGGTCAGTGGGAGGCCGCCGAGACCATCGGCTACCACTACGCCGGTGCACTGCGACGGATCATCCTTCCGCAGGCAGCCCGGGTTGCGGTCCCACCGCTGTCCAACACCCTGATATCACTGGTCAAAGACACCTCGCTGGCATCGACCATCCTGGTGACCGAACTGCTGCGTACCGCTCAGGTGGCCGCTGCGCCCACCTTCGAGTTCTTCGCGCTGTACGGCACCGCCGCAGCGTATTACTGGATTATCTGCCTGGTGCTCTCGTTCGGTCAGAGCCGCCTGGAGCACCGGCTGGAAAGGTACGTGGCGCGATGACTGACACCAGCGGCGCAACCGACTACCGGGTCGTCGCCGACGGCGTCGAGAAGGCGTTCGGTGACAACAAAGTACTCAAGGGCGTGTCGTTCACGGTGCGGCGCGGAACGGCGACCGCCATCATCGGGCCGTCCGGGTCGGGCAAGACAACGTTGTTGCGCACGTTGAACGCGCTGGACCGCGCCGACGCCGGCGTGATCCGGATCGACGATGTCGAGATCGACTTCGCCACGCCGACAACCAAATCCGAGGTGCGCAGGTTTCAGTCGCAAAGCGGGTTCGTGTTTCAGGGTCACAACCTTTTCCCTCACAAGACGGTGCTGCAGAACATCATCGAAGGCCCGGTGATCGTGCAGAAGCGCCCTAAAGAGGAAGCGATCGCCGACGCGGTCACACTTCTCGACCAGGTCGGACTGGCCGACAAACGCGATCAGTACCCCTACCAATTGTCCGGCGGACAGCAACAGCGGGTCGGTATCGCCCGGGCACTGGCGCTCAAGCCCAAGCTGGTGTTGTTCGACGAACCGACGTCGGCACTGGATCCCGAACTGGTCGGCGAGGTGCTCTCGGTGATCAAGGAACTGGCCGTCGAGGGCTGGACGATGGTGATCGTCACCCACGAAATCCAATTTGCCAGACAGGTTTCCAACCAGGTCTTGTTCACCGATGGTGGAGTGATCCTCGAACAGGGCCCGCCCGACGAGGTGCTCGGCAATCCGAAGGAAGTCCGAACCCGCCAGTTCCTCGAACGGGTCCTCAATCCCCTGTAGCCGGACCGGCGCTGTGCCACAGTGTCCAGATGCCGAAGCAGACGCAGGTCGACGCGGACGTCGTGATTGTCGGGGCCGGGCTTTCCGGAATGATCGCCGCCCGCACGGTGCTGGCGGCCGGACTCACACCGGTCGTGTTGGAAGCCGACGAGCGCGTCGGCGGTCGCATCCTCACCGAGGAGGTCATCCCGGGCCTACCCGTGGAGCTCGGCGCCCAATGGATCGGCGACACCCACGAAAGAATGTTCAGGCTGGCCGCCGAACTCGGCGTCAAGACCTACCCACAGTTCGACGACGGTGAGACGTCCTATGACCTTGTCGGGTCGGGAGTGTTGCGCGAGAGCGAATTCCACGCACGATTCGGCGGCGAACTGGCCGAGCTGGAGCGCGTACTGCGCCGGCTGGACGAGCTCGCCACCGAGGTGCCCGTCGACGCTCCGTGGTCGGCAACCCAAGCGGCCGAATGGGATTCCATCACCGCGGGCGCATGGTACGACGCCCAGGGACTGTCGCCGGTGGCCCGCACCCTGGTGGAGATCTGCACGGTCGGGATTCTCGCGGTGCCGACCGCGGAGGTGTCATTCCTGCACCTGCTGTTCACCATCCAGACCTGCGGGGTGACCTCGGAGCTGTTCGCCGAATCCGAAGGAGGCGCCCAGACCACCCGGTTCGTCGGCGGCACGGCCGAGATCCCGCGCCGACTGGCCGCGCTGATCGCCGATCACATCATGCTGAGGGTCCCGGTACAGCTGATCGAGCACTCCGCCGACAGTGTGAGCGTGCACTGCCGCGGCGGAGTGGTCGCCCGTGGGCGCCGTGTGATCGTCGCCATCTCACCGACTCTCGCGGGCCGCATCATGTACGACCCTCCGCTTCCCGGGACGCGCGATCAGCTCACGCAGCGTCTGCCCAATGGGTCCGCCATGAAGGCGTTCTTCGTCTACGACGAACCCTTTTGGCGCACTGACGGATTCAACGGCCAGCTGATCTCCGATGTCGGCCCGGCCCGGATGTCCAACGACACCTGCATCCCCGGCGACGATCACGGGGTGATCCTGATGTTCCTCGAGGGCGAACAGGCCCGCACCTTCGGTCGCCTACCCGAAGACGAACGCCGTGCGGCGCTCACCGCCGAGCTGGTGCGCCATTACGGCGGCAAGGCCGCCCATCCCGAGTTCTACGTCGACGGCGAATGGTCGGACCGGCAGTGGACCCGCGGCTGCTACAACGCCAACCTGGGCCCGCATGTGTGGACGGCCTACGGTCCGGCTCTGTCGGCACCCATCGGCGTGATCCATTGGGCATCAACCGATACTGCGACGTATTGGAGCGCCTACATGGAGGGGGCAGTCGACGCCGGTGAGCGGGCCGCCCGCGAAGTTGTTGCCGCGCTGACCGACTGACTTACGCTACGCTACGCATCGTAATCACACCGTTTGCCCGGGGGTCCTGAGATGAGCCGTTTCGCCGTCCACTGTGATGGCCGTGGCTACGGTGGACTCGTCGGCCGAGTCGGCGCGCTGGCGTTGTTCCTCGGTATCGGGATGGCGGTGAGCCCCGGCCTGGCCTCCGCCGACCCCAATACCGCCGATCACGCGTCCTCACGCGCTCACTCCGGCGCCGTCAGGGCACCGAGTGCCGCGAAACCCTCAGCGAACAGCTCGATTTCGAGTGCTGCCCGGGATACCAGGGGCTCGATGAACAGTTCGCGCCCGGTGGGTGCTCGCTCACCGCGCCCGACGAAGCCGGTCGCGGCCCGCCGGTCCGGTCAGGCACCGGCACGTCTTCCCGCGCCTGACGACGCGCTGGCGGCCGCAGCCCAGTGGATACGGCGACAGGTCGGCGTTACCTTCTTCAACGCCTCACCCACCATCGGCTACGACCCCGCCCAAAACGGCACCTCCCCCTACGGCGTCGTCACCGGCAGCCTCAATGCCACCGATCGCGAAGGCGACCGGATTTCCTATGTGCTGACCTCTGCGCCTGCGCACGGCAGCGTGATCATCAAGGCTGACGGCACGTTCTCCTACGTGCCCAACGCCGAGTTCGCCGCCTCGGGCGGCACCGACACCTTCACCGTCCAGCCCAGTGACCACGCCGGAAATCCATTCCACATCAACCTCGCCGGCGTTCTGAACGCCGACCCGACCGGCGGTCAGACGCAGATCAGTGTCACCGTCGCACCCGACTCGCCCGCTCCGCCGGATCAGCTCCAGATGGAAGCCCTGGCCGCGCAGATAGCCAATTCACCCCAGCTGCAATGGACGAAGAACGTTCTGCGGCCATGGTGGATCGCTCTGGCGGCGTTGAAATACCTCCCTGCCGGTGGGCTGGACGCCGGTAACGTGACCCGGCTCAACCAAGCCCTTGACGAGTTCACCTTCGGTGTCGCCATGCGGATGGTCAACTCCGACCCAGCTCGCCCGAAGATCCTCACCTATGAGATTCCACCCCACGACTGGGGCCCGTTGGCCATCGCGGGCGGCCGGTGGGCATATGACAATCCCGATTCGGTGTATCGGACGATTCCGGTCAACGCCAAGTACTCGTACGTGATCACCGGCAAGTTCGTCGGCGATCCGCCGGCTGACCTGAATTTCTCGGTGTACACCGACCCGAACGTCACGAACTCGGTGGACAACATCGGACTACACGATCTCGTGGTCAATCCGGACGGAACGTTCACGATCACGGTGAACTCCGCATCCGACGATGGCACTCCCAACCACCTGCACATGACCCACGACGCTCAGCAGGTCTTCATCCGCGACACGCTGGGGCAGTGGACGGACTCGCCAGTCGAGTTGTCGGTCCAGCGCGTTGACGCGCTTCCGGCTGCCGCCCCGAAGACCTACGACCAATTGGTGCACGGGGCCGTCTCACTGGCGCTCACCTCAGGAGTCGCGCTCTACGGGTTGATGCTGCTGCCGTTCATCCAGCCGGTCAATTCGTTGGGTAAGCCCACCCACACCTTTGGAACCCTGTCCACGCAACGACAGAGCTCGACGTTGTTCCACCTCGACGACGACCAGGCGATGGTGATCACGGTGACACTCGGCGACGCCGGGTATTTCACCACCCCGGTCACCGACGCGTGGACCATCACTCCCGACTACCGAAATCACCAGAGCAGCTTGAACTCTTCGCAGGCCGTGCAGAATCCGGACGGCTCCTACACGTTGGTGCTGTCCAAAACAGATCCGGGAGTTGCCAATTGGGTCGACACCGGCGGGCTCTCCCAGGGCAGTCTGTTCGTCCGGTGGCAACTGCCGAACGCCAACGCAGATGCCGGCCCGCCGACAGTGACCTCGCGCGTGGTGCACGTGGAAGACCTGGCATCGGCTCTGCCGTCGAGCACCGTCTACGTCACCCCTGAGCAGCGGGCGCAGCAACTCGTTGCGCGGCAGCAGGCCTACGACTCACGCTTCGACCGGTTTTTCGTGGCCTAGAACGACTTCCGCTGCGGCATCATCGGTAACGGTCAACCGTGCGCCGGCCCGTCCGGTACACCGAAAAGGAGCACTGGTGGGTAACCGATCGATTCTCAAGGCCTCCTCGGTCATCACGATGGACCCCAAGCACCCCCGGGGCGAGGCCGTCGCCGTCGACCACGACACCGGGACCATCACGGCGGTGGGTTCACTCGCTCAATGCCAGGCTGCGGAGCCGGGCGCCTCGGTCGAGGATCTCGGCTCGACCGTGTTGATGCCCGGGCTCATCCAGGCACACGATCATCCCGTTCCCGCCGCCGTGCTATGCCAGCAGCCGTCCCACTGGATAGCCCCGTTCGTCGGCTTTCCCAGCTGGACCGAGGTGGAGGCGCTCTTCGACGGACTGCGCACAAGAACGCCTGCCGGACAACCGCTGTTGTTCAACGGCCTTGACCGGCTGCTGCTGTCGATCCCGATGCCGGACCGTGCCAGCCTGGACCGCTACTTTCCGGACCATCCGGCTCTCATCTTCGACATCACCGGCCACGCGTTGTACTTCAACTCCCGCGCCACGCAATTGTTCGGCTGGAAGAATGCCACACCGCCGGCCGATACCCCGGACGCGCGATGGACCCGTCGCCCCGACGGGACTGCGGGCGGAGTCGGATTCGAGACCCAGGCAACGTTGATGGCGCTCAGTGCCTTCCTGCCCGGAGTTGTCCCGTCACCCCTGGTCAATCTCGGCGCGTGGTATTCCACGTTGGCGCGCAACGGTTTCACCGCGGTCGGGGATCTGGGCTTCGTGAGCCGGCTGCGTGCGCCGATGGAGGCACTGGCGGCGCTGCCCGGCTGCCCTGTCCGGTACTCGCTGTATCAGACCACCTACGATCCGGCGGCACACTCGGACATGGACTTCGGCGAGCTGTCCGGCATGATCCGCCGCGTCGGGTACAAGATCTGGATGGACGGCAGCCCGTCCATCGGGACGGCCGCCATCAGCGTGCCCTATCTGGACTCCGCCCGCGCGCGGATCGCCGACGTTCCGGTGGGTTCCGCCCCGGGGTTGTCCGTGCTGAACTACTCCCTGGATCAGTTTCTCACTCTGGTAAACCAATTCGGCAACGAGGACTTCCAGATAGCGACGCACATCAACGGCGATGCAGGGATAGACGTCGTACTCGACGGCTACGAGCAGGCACTGAGTCGTCTCGGGCTCACCGGCTCCGACCACCGTTGGCGCGTGGAGCATTTCGCCACCCCCAGCAGGGAGCAGTGCGCACGGGCGGGCGCGCTTGGCGTCACTGCCTCGATGTCACCGTTCCAGGCGCTCTACTGGGGCGACCTGTATGACGGCGTGATCTTCGAGCCGTCCTACGGAGCCCGCTGGCAGCCGTATCGGGACGCCTACGACGGCGGGGTCCGGCCGACGTTCCACAACGACGGTTACCTGTCACCACCGCTGCCCTGGCTGAACATCCAGAACGCCGTGACCCGGCGCAGCGCGTCCGGGACGGTTCACGCATCAGAGCAGTCACTCACTCTCGACGAGGCGCTGCAGGCGCACACGATCAACGCCGCCTGGCAGCAGAAGCGCGATCACGAGATCGGCTCGATCACGGCGGGCAAGCTCGCCGACTTCGTGCTGCTCAACACCGACCCCCACACCGTCGCCCCGGAGCGGCTGCAGGAGACCATCCAAACACTGGGCACCTGGGTTTCCGCCCGCCGCGTCGATATCGACAGCTTCATGGCGGCGGTCAAGGGAATTGCGCCGCGCTACGACCAAGCGCTCATCGGTGGGGCGCCCCCTCACCAGTGCTGAGCAGACCGGCGGACGGCCGGCTCTATACAGCGACGTCCAGGCGCGCCATGCCGCGCAGCGTGACATGCGGCTTATAGGTCGGCTCAGCGGCCAGCCGCGCCTGCGGGAAACGACGGGTCACCGCGGTCAGCGCAACCGCGGCCTCCATGCGCGCCAGCGGCGCACCGAGGCAGAAGTGCGGTCCGTGCCCGAATGCCAGGTGGCGGATCGGGTTTCGGGTCGGGTCGAAGTCGTCGGGCCGCTCGGTCGATGCCGGATCGCGATGTGCCGCCGCCAGGAGCAGCATCATGATGTCGCCCTTGGGGATTCGCGTGTCACCGATCTGCATGTCCGCGCCGGCCACCCGGCTGGCCAGTTGCACCGGTGGGTCGTAGCGCAGTGTCTCCTCGATGATGTTCGGGGCCAGGCTCGGGTCGGCGCTCAATGCCGTCCAGTGCTCGCGGTGCCGCAACATCGCCAGGATGGCATTGGCGATGAGATTGACCGTCGTCTCGTGCCCGGCGATCAGCAGCAGGTTGCAGGTCGCGACGATCTCCTCTTCGGTGAGCTGGTCACCGGATTCCTCCACGGCGATCAGGCCCGACATCAGGTCGTCGCGGGGCTCCGCGCGGCGGCGCTCCAGCAGTTCGCGCAGGTAGCCGCGCAGCCACATTCCGGCCTTCAGCCGTTCTTCCAGCCCCTGGGGCTCGCCGGTGAACGTGGCGAACGGATCTAGTCCCTGCGCCAAAAGTGTTGATGCCGAGCTGAACTGCGGTTCGTCCTCGATCGGCACGCCGAGCAACCGACAGATCACCGCCACGGGCAGCGGATGTGCCAGCTGCTCGATGGCGTCGAATTCGCTTGTCTCGGCGGCTTTGTCGAGCAGATCGTCGACCATGGTGGCGATGTCGGGCCCCAGCGCCTTGACCACCCGGGGCGAGAACGCCTTACTGACCAGTTTGCGCAATCGGGTGTGATCGGGCGGGTCGAGGAACAGAAATCCGGGGGTGCCGAACGGCCGGGGCTGCTCACCGGCGTCGATGGCCCGCTGCGCGGCGGTCGATTTCAGCCGGTCGCTGCACGAGTCGGGGTGCCGCAGCACCTCGTCGCAGTCGGCGAAGCTGGACATCACGTGCAGGGTGGACTCGGGAATCAGCATCGGGCTGCGGTCGAGGATCTGCCGGTACACGGGGTACGGGTTGGCCCGGTTGGCGGGGTCGAGCAGTTTTACCAGCAGCTCTTGCGGCTCGGCGGCAGCAGTCATCTACCTATTGTGCACGCTATTGTGCACGCGTCGAATGGCCGTAGTAGTTGCCGAGAGCATCCTCGCGGAGTTCGTCGAACTCACCCGCCACGATCGCGGCGCGGATCTGGTCGACCAGGCGGATGATGAACCGCTCGTTGTGGATCGTGCACAGCGTGGCGGACAGGATCTCCTTGGCTTTGAACAGGTGATGCAGGTAGGCCCTGGTGTAGTTGGCACAGGTGTAGCAGTCGCAGTCGGCGTCGATCGGGGTGAAGTCCCGCCGGTAGCGTGCGCCGGTGATGTTGAAGCGCCCGGTCGGCGAGTACACCGCCGCGTTGCGCGCCACCCGCGACGGCGACACGCAGTCAAAGGTGTCGGCACCCGCGGCGATAGCGGCGAACAGGTCGTCGGGCTCACTGATGCCGAGCAGGTGACGCGGCTTGTCGTCAGGCAGCTCGTCGACGCACCACCCGACGATCGTGGCCAGGTTCTGCTTTTCCAGCGCTCCGCCGATGCCGTAGCCGTCGAAGCCACGCCCCTCGGAATCGACGATGCCGGCCAGGTCCCGCGACGCCTGACGGCGCAGATCCTCGTACTGCGCGCCCTGAACCACCCCGAACAGCGCCTGCGCTGGCCGCTCCGGACGTTCCGCGGTCAGCCTGCGGTGCTCGGCGATGCAGCGCACCGCCCAGGCTTGGGTGCGTGCAACCGACTCCTCTTGGTAGCCACGGGTATTCACCAGCGTCGTCAACTCGTCGAAGGCGAAGATGATGTCGGCACCGATCTTGTGCTGAATCTGCATCGACACCTCGGGAGTGAACCGGTGCGTCGAGCCGTCGAGATGCGAAATGAACGTCACGCCGTCGTCGTCGACATGCGCCAGCCGCTGCTTGCCCTCGGCGATCACGTCGTCGGCCTGTACCCGATTGGCGTCCATCGACAGGACCTTGCGGAACCCGGCACCCAGCGACAGGACCTGGAACCCGCCGCTGTCGGTGAACGTCGGCCCCGGCCAGTTCATGAACGCGCCGAGACCACCCGCCTCGTCGACGATGTCAGGACCGGGCTGCAGGTAGAGGTGGTAGGCGTTGGACAGAACGGCTTGCGCACCCAGCTCGCGCATCGTCTCGGGGAGCACCGCCTTCACGGTGGCCTTGGTGCCGACCGCGATGAAAGCCGGGGTGTGGATGTCGCCGTGGGGCGTGTGGATCACGCCGCTGCGTCCCCGCCGGCCGGGCAACTCCGCGTCGACGGTGAAGAAGGGCACGTCGACATCTAACCAGCGCGCCGCCTCACTCCAGGAACCGCACGATGTGGCCGGCCAGCTCCTCGCCCGCATCCTCTTGGATGAAGTGCCCGGCCCCGTGCAGCGTGGGGTGTTCGCGGCCCTGTGCTCCTGCCATCTGCTGGAAGATCGGCGCCATCGCCCCGGTGATCGGGTCGCCGTCGCTGAAGGCCACCAGCATCGGCGTCGAACCGGCGGTCAGGGTCGCCCAGGCGCGCCGGTTCGCCTCCGACGCTGGGTCGTCTGGGGTGGTGGGCACCAGTCCGGGCATTGCCCGCGCAGCGGCGGTGAAGCTGTCGTCGGCGAAAGGGGCGTTGTAGGCCTGGCGAACGTCGTCGCTCATCGGCCGCAGGCATCCCGACTCGACGAATTGGCCGACATCGATGCTGGGCGAGTCCTGGATGGCGCGGCGGAACTGCCACCACACCTCGGGCATGTTGAAGTCACCTGTCGGCAGACCGGTGTTGGCAACGACGATGCGGGTGAATCGGTCCGCGTTCTCCGCGACCAGGCGCAGCCCGATCAGCCCACCCCAGTCCTGTCCGAACAAGGTCACTCGGTGCAGATCGAGGACGTCGAACGCGAGTGCGCGCATCCACTCGACGTGGCGGGCGTACGTGTGGTCCTCGCGGCGGGTGGGTTTGTCGGAACGCCCGAAACCGACCAGATCCGGACAGATGACCCGATGCCCTGCGGCAGTGAGCACCGGGATCATCTTGCGGTACAGAAACGACCACGTCGGTTCGCCATGCAACAACAGAATTGGATCGGCGCCCTCCGGGCCTTCGTCGATCCAGGCCACTCGTAGACGGCCACCCTCGTCATCGTCGAGCTCGCAATAGTGCGGTACATAAGGGAAATTCGGAATTTCAGCGAATCGCTCGTCGGGTGTACGCAATGTCTGCATGACCGTGAAGATACCGACTTTGCCTGTGCGGCCCGTCATTTGCCCTGATGATGAGGAAAGTTTCGGCTCCTTGACTGGCAGACGAGCTTTTTGTCCATTCCTGCCATCACCCGGAATCGGCGCACCATAATTTTCTCGATGATCCGTCAACGTCGATGGATCACCTACATAAGGAGAAATCGGTGAAGCGTGCATTGGTGGTGACCGTTGCCGGCGCCGCGGTCCTGGTGGCCGGATTGTCAGGTTGTTCGAAAGACGACAACAAATCAACGTCGACGACGAGCGCAACGGCGAGCACATCCGCGGCCGCTACGACGACGAGTGCGGCGGGATCCCCCAGCGCGACCGCCGGTGCAGGGACCGCCAAGGTGACGATCGACGGTCAGGCGCAGAACGTCCAGGGTCAGGTCGTCTGCGCGACGGCCGGCGGCAACCTCAACATCGCGATCGGGGAAGCGACCACCGGCATCGCCGCCGTCCTGTCCGCGGATGCCTCTTCGGTGCAGTCGGTCGGCCTGGGCAACGTCAACGGCGTGACGCTGGGTTACACCGCAGGCGTGCCCGGCGGGGCGAATGCCACCGCCACCAAGGACGGCAACACCTACACGATCAGCGGAACCGCGACGGGCGTCGACATGGCCAACCCGATGCAGCCGGTGACCAAGCCCTTCGAGATTCAGGTCACCTGCCCGTAGCGGCAGGCAGGACGAAGCGGCGGCGCCCCGAGGGGTCGCCGCCGCTTCATTTTTCAGAAATAAGCCCCGTACTAGACCCCAACCGCCTTTTCCAGCCCGGCCAGCGAGTCCTCCAGCTGAGCCAGCAGCCGCTGCAGATGCGGGATGCTGCGCCGGCAGCCGACCAGACCGAAGTCGAGGTTGTCGGCGTTGTTGGACATCGTGATGTTGAGCGCTTGGCCGTCGAGCGCGATCGACAACGGATAGTTGCCGTCCAGGCGTGCGCCGTGCCAGTACAACGGCTCGCGGGCACCCGGCACGTTGGAGATCACGATGTTGAACGGGGGCGCTGCCGCGGCGGCCAGCGCCGGCAGCAGGGTCAGGGCCAGCGGAGCCATGTTGAACGCCGACAGCGCCAGCTGCTGGATCTTGGGCAGCTGCAAGAACACCTCTTTGTTGCCACTGATCGACGCGTTGATCGCCGCCAGGCGCTTGGCCGGATCACTCTCGTCGGTGGCGAGGTTGCACAGGATGGCGCCGACCTGGTTACCGCCGCTGGACTGGTCGTGCTCGTCGCGCAGATTGACCGGAACCATGGCGATCAGCGGTTTGTCGGGCAGGGCGTCCTGCTCGATCAGGTAGGCCCGAAGCGCGCCGGCGCACATCGCCAGGATGACGTCGTTGACGGTGACACCGGCGGCGTCCTTGATCGCGATGATGCGTTTGACCGGCCAGGACTGCGCGGCCACGCGACGAGCCCCACCGATCGGGACGTTGAACATCGTCTTGGGCGCCTCGAACGGAAGGGTCAGCTGCTGTTCGAGGAGGGCAGCTCGCGCGATGGTGACCGCTGAGGGCGCCAACCCCGCGAGTGATCCGGCCGCTCGTCTCAGCCCGCCCAGCGGCGACCCGCCGCCCTTGTCCTTGTTACGTGCGCGCGGCCCGATGGTCCACGGCGCCCGGATTTCGTCGTCGAGCGGATCTGTCGACAGGGTGCGCCGAGTCAGCTTCATCGCCGAGACACCGTCGAGCAGCGAGTGGTGGACCTTTGTGTAAACGGCCACCCGGCCGTCGTTGAGGCCCTCGACCAGATGGGTCTCCCACAGCGGCCGGTGCCGATCGAGCAAACTGCCGTGCAGCCGCGAGGTCAGTTCGAGAAGTTCACGGACCCGACCGGGCTGGGGCAGCGCCGAGCGGCGCAGGTGGTATTCGAGATCGATGTCCCGGTCGAAGGCCCACGTCAGGTTCGCGATGCCGCCGAAGAACGCACCGGGATGCTTGCGGAACGTCGGTTGCACGTCTTGGTAGGTGAGCAGGTCGTTGTAGATGCCAGCCAGGAACTCCGGGCCCATACCCTCGGGCGGCTCGAACAGCTGCAGGCCACCGACGTGCATTGGATGTTCTCGGGACTCGGCGAGCAAGAACATCGAGTCGGTCGGTGAAATCAGCTCCATCGATGACCTCCGCTTAGATTTCTAACCCGTGTGCCCATTACACCGGTTTGCCACACGGATTTCCTCGCGCCGTCGCACCCGGGCCAGCGGTGGCCGCCGCGAGTGTTGCGGATGGATCCGCACAACGGAATCGGCTCGGGGTCAGTGGTGTCCGCCGCCGCCCCCACCGCCGCCACCGCTGTGGTTGCCGCCGTTGAAGCCGGGCTCGGCCACCTCGGCCTCGGTGAGCTGATCGCTGGTGTCGGGAATCATCGTCGGGGCGCAGTTCATCGAGAAGCTGTCCTCGGTGTCACTGTCCTGGCACTGGGCCGCCAGCCGCGGCGCGGGTTCGGCGATGGCGAACACCGCGACAGCCGGCGCCGCCGCGATCGCCAATCCGATTGCGGCATAGAGCAATCGTCGGGTGTTGGTCGAAGCGGTCGTCATGATCTCAAACCCCCTGGCATACAACGTTGAATCCTCAAAGCGCCAGGGTAGGTGAGGTTCCTGGGAATCGCGACGCGTCGGGCGCTATTCACAGCCATGCCGCAGCCGGTGCGGTGTCAGCCGGCCGTGCCGATGCCACTTCTGGAGATCGTGAATCCGCGACCGCCCGCCGCGGTGCAGCTGACCCCGCTCTCCTCGGAGAGGCACCTGAATTGTCCGAGCGCCATCGTCTTTCCGTAGGCGAGCATCGGGATCCCCTGCGCGGCGTCGCCAAGGCAGCTCACGCCGGTACACGATTTGAACGTGCCGTCGTTGTTCAGCGTGACGGACTGGGGTGGGCTGTCGGTCTGGCAGTAGACCCCGTCTTCGCCGACGCGGCCGCCGGTGTTGATCTCACAACTGATGTTGCGCGACGGGGAGTAGAAGCCGCAGTACTGGCCCACTGATGTGCAGACCGAATCGTCAGCCGCAGCACCCGGTGCACCGAGAACCGAGCCGACGACGAAAACGGTTGTCGCCCCGACAAACGCCCGAGCCCGCAGATCTTTCGCCATGCTTACTACCTTGACTGATGATGTCAGGATTTGCCGGCGATTCAGCAAACCACCTGCGCCGAGCGTGCGGGTTGTCGTCGACATATCGCGCCTTTACCACCGAGATCACCCACTGTCGGCGAACAAAAGCCCCGCAACCCGCAAGGGGTCCGGGGCTTATGGCGGTGGCGGAGGTGTGATGCTTCAGGACATAGGAATGGGGTGTGTCAAGACATCGGAATAGCTTGACGGCGTGACGTTAAGTGGATGTCGAAGGCTCGCCTGGTCATCACCGCGGTCGTTATCGAGGGTCGTAGCCAATCTTCGGTGGCTCGCGAATACGGGGTGTCTCAAGGGTGGATCAGCCGGCTGGTCGCGCGGTATCACCGCGACGGCGAAGCCGCATTCGAACCACGTTCGCGGCGCCCGCACACCAGCCCCACCCGGCTGGCGCAGTCCAGCGTCGATCTGATCATCGAGCTGCGAGACAAGCTGACCAGCAAAGGACTCGACAACGGGCCCGAGACGATCGCCTGGCACCTGGCTCATCACCACAGCCTCACCGTGTCGACCCCCACGATCATCCGGCATCTACGCGCGGCCGGGCTAGTCACTCCCGCACCCAAGAAACGCCCCAAAGCGTCCTACACCCGCTTTGCCGCCGACCTTCCCAACGAACGCTGGCAAGCCGACTTCACCCACTGGTGGCTAGACAAGCGAACCCACGTCGAAATCCTCTGCTGGATCGACGACCACTCCCGCTACGCACTCTCAGTCACCGCACACCCCCGCGTCACCGGACCCATCGTCCTCGACGAATTCCGGAAAACCTATGCAGTCCATGGCATCCCAGCCTCGACACTGACCGACAACGGCATGGTCTTCACCACCCGACTATCCGGCGGCAAAGGCGGACGCAACATCTTCGAAGTCGAGCTCCACCATCTGGGGATCCGTCACATCAACTCCACCCCCAACCACCCCACCACCTGCGGCAAGGTCGAACGCTTCCATCAAACCCTCAAACGCTGGCTCACCGGCCAACCCCGCGCCACCACACTGGCCGGCCTGCAAGCCCAACTCGACACCTTCATCGACGAATACAACCACCGCCGCCCACACCGATCCCTGCCACACAAGGCCACCCCACACACGGCCTACACCAGCCGGCCCAAGGCCCAACCCGGCAAACGCACCGACACCCACGACCGCGTGCGCCGCGACCGCGTCGACGACTACGGCACCCTCACCCTTCGCCTGGCCGGCCGCCTACACCACATCAGCATCGGACGAACCCACGCCCGAACCCGCGTATTAATGCTCGTCCAAGATCTCCACGTCCGGATCATCAACGCCGCCACCGGCGAACTCATCCGCGAGCTAACCATCGACCCCACCAGGGACTATCAACCCCGCGGCGTGCCCTGCGGCCGCCCAAAGAAAAAGCCCTAAACCCCCAACAAGGGTTCAGAGCTATTCCTATGTCCTGATACATCACAAAAGAGCCGATGACGGGAATCGAACCCGCGTATTCAGCTTGGGAAGCTGATGTTCTGCCATTGAACTACATCGGCGATGGACACAGAGGTTAGCACTGTGGACAACCGTGGTGTGACAAGAGACCGCGTGACCGAGATAGCAAAGTGCTGAGCGGCGGGTGGAAGTCGACAGAATTGCCGCCAATCGGCTGCGATGCGGATCGCTATCGGAATAACATGGCGCTTCCAGCTATGTCGAACGGAACCTCATGAAGTACGCCGCGCACGTTGGTTGGGTCGGAGCATCCGCGGTGGCCGCCGGTATCGGGGTGGCGCTGCTCGCCAACCCCGCCACCGGTCATGCCGAGACCTCGAAGTCTGACACGACGAGCAGTTCACGGCCCTCCCCGGCAAAAGCAACGGCGTCCAGCGCCCGAACCGTCCGGCGCCCCGCCTCAGCCCCATCGAAAGCCCGCACCGCGCCTGCCCGCGTCAAACCGGTGTCCGCCGTCGACGTACGCCGTTCCGTCCAAGCAGCCCAACGTAATTGGTACCAACGCACGTTCGAAGCCGTCACTCCGACGTTCCCGTCCCAGACCACATCCGAAGCGTTGGATCCCGGCGAGACCAGTGACCCATTCCAGCTCGGGGGCGTCGACACCGACGGGCGCCGGCTGACCTATGCGGTCCATGGGCCCGGCACCAACGGCGGCACTCTCACGATCTCCGGCTCCCAGGCGGCCTACACCGCCCCCGCGGACTGGAACGGCACCGACCCCTACACCGACACCTTCCAGGTGACCACCTCCGACTTTTGGAGTGGCCCGCACATCCACGGCCTGGCCGGCCTGGTCAACTTGCTGACGTTCGGTCTGATCGGGTCCAGCGGTCACAACGCGTCGGGCACCGTCACCGTGTCCGTCGCGCCGTACAACGCAGGCACATTCCCGGTCGACTTCGTCAACAACTCGTCGTACGACAGCGGGCAGATCTACGTCACCGTCCTCGGTCAGACCTCCAAAGATCACTGGGCCTGGGTGGACCAGAACGGAACGACACACGCGATCAACCACGAAGACGCCACTGCGCCAGGCCACTTGGTCAAGGACGGGGTGAACTACGCGAACATGTCGTACACCCTCGGCCAGGCCGCCAACCTGCGGATGCCGCCGGACCTGCAGGGTGCCAGGATCTACGTGTCGGTCGCCCAGCCGCTGTATATCGGTATCAGCCAAGACAATTCAGGCTGGACCGTGCCCGACCCCGTCGGCGTCACCAACCCCAACTACGGCACCGTCTACGACTGGTTCGAGTTCACCTTCCAGTACGGCGGAGTGCCCTTCGGCGGCAACACCACCCAGGTGGACCAGTTCGGGCTGCCGCTGAGCTTCACCCTCACCCAGGGCTCCTTCTCCGACACCCGCGGTACCACCACCACGCGGAACCAGGTGTTCACCACCTACCAGAATTCCGTACCGACCGAATTCCAGCAGCTCGTCATCAACGACGGCCAAGGCAACCCGCTGCGCATCGCCTCGCCCCGGTCCGTGCAGCCCGGTGCGCTGGCGCAGTACCTCGACGAGCCGGTCGACGACTTCTGGACCACATACAAGACCGAGTCGTTCACCTTCACCTCGCCGGGCAGCTACACCGTGACCGGCCAGGTCAACGCCAACAACCAGTTCGCCTACACCGTCACTGCGCTCAATCCCGCCGGGGTCTCGGGGAACTACGTGATGGACAAGCCGACGACAGCGCAGGTCTTCGCCGGTGACGGCCCCTTCGTCGGCACCCACGAGCAGGGCGCCTTCCTCGCCCAACTCGACGCCGCCTTCAACCGCGGGGTCGCCGCCTCGCCGGACAAGTGGGGCGACGTCGCGGCGTACTACCCCGCCGGCACGAAGTACAACTCCTATGCGAAGGTCTTCCACCAGCTCGGCCTGGACGGGAAGAACTACGGCTTCCCCTACGACGACGTGAATGGCCAGAGTTCGGTCCTCATCCTCACCAATTCGTCACCGCCGACCGCGGTCACCATCACGATCAACTGATCCGCCGCTACGCTCGTCGCGTGCTGCTCTCCGATCGTGATATCCGCGCCGCCATCGCCGACGGTCGACTGGGCATCGACCCTTTCGACGACGCCCTGGTGCAACCGTCGAGCGTCGACGTGCGGCTGGACAGCCTGTTCCGGGTGTTCAACAACACGCGCTACACCCATATCGACCCCGCCAAGCAGCAGGACGAGCTGACCAGCCTGGTCGAGCCTGCCAAAGGCGAGCCGTTCGTCCTGCATCCCGGCGAGTTCGTGCTCGGCTCGACACTGGAGTGCTGCACTCTGCCCGACGACCTCGCCGGCCGGCTCGAAGGCAAGTCGTCGCTGGGTCGGCTCGGCCTGCTGACCCACTCCACCGCGGGCTTCATCGACCCCGGCTTCTCCGGGCACATCACCCTGGAACTGTCGAACGTCGCGAACCTGCCCATCACGCTGTGGCCGGGGATGAAAATCGGCCAGCTGTGCCTGCTGCGCCTGACCAGTCCCGCCGAAAATCCGTACGGCAGCGCCAGCGTCGGCTCCAAATACCAGGGTCAACGCGGACCCACCCCGTCGCGGTCATATCAGAACTTTCTTCAGTCCGAGGCGGGCGCGTAACCTCGAAGCTCCAGGGTCAGGCACCGCCCACCAGCTAATCCGTTTGGCTGTAACAGCGCCGCTACCAGCGGCGATGAACTTTACGGTTGAGCGGCTCTAGCACGGTGGAGCGCAGTAACGGGTCGGGGAGATCCAGCAAACAACCTTGGAGGGGTAGTGGACATCGCACTCGGTGTGTCCATGACGCCGACGACGGTGCGCATGGTGCTGGTCGAAGGCGAGAAAGCCGACGGCGTGACCGTCGATCACGATGCCTTCGACATCCAGACCGGCGAAGGTGCAGCAACCGCGGCCGAGCAAGTGGTCGCGGCGATTCTCGGTACCCGGGAAAGCGCCGCCGAAGGCGGACACCGTCTGGTGTCGACTGGCGTCACGTGGACCGACCACGCCGCGGCGGCCGGACTGCGCGATGCCCTCGCGGCCCGCAAGATCGACGACGTCACCCTGGTGTCCGAACTGCATGCCGCCGGTTCGCTGGCGCAAGCCGTCGGCCAGACCGTCGGGTACGACCGCACGGCCTTGATGTTCCTGGAGCGCGACACCGCCACCGTCTCGGTGGTGGACACCGCGACCGGCGACATCGTCAAGGTGCAGACCGAAAACCTACACGCCCAGGACGCGGTCGCCGAACTGCAGCGGATGATCGCCGGCCTGGAAGCCATCGCCGAACCGCCGCAGGGCGTGTTCGTCCTCGGCTCCGGCGTGGACGTCGCGGCGGTCAAAGCACAGCTCGCGCAGGGCACAGTGCTGCCGGTGCACGCTCCCGACGAAGCCGAACTCGCGTTGGCCCGCGGCGCCGCGCTGGCGTCCGCGGCGGCACCACGCTACGACGCATCCACCGTCGGCCTGGGGTATGCCCAGGACCCCGATGGCACCACCGCAGGCAAGGTCTACCCGCCGGCCGGCGTGTACGCGGCAGGCGCGAATACCGAGATGTCGGAAGCCGGCACCCAGATGGCCGCCGCCGGCTACATGGCCCCGCTCGGCTATAGCGAAGTGCTTGACGAGATGGACGGCGACCTCGGCTACGACTCGGTGCCGTACGACTCGGTTTCCGAGGAACTCGACTTCGCTCCCGACGACTCCGGCCGCAAGCCGTTCCTGCTGGTCGGAAGCGCCCTGACGTCGATCTTCGTGGTCGGCGTGGTGGCGCTGGTGATCTCGCTGGCCGTGAGCATCCGGCCGACTGTTGACCAGCGGCCCAGCCCTGCCGAGGCCGTGATCGTGCCGAACAGTCAGCCGGCCGGACCCGCCGTCGAGCAGGCCGCGCCGCCGGCCCCGCCGTCGGCACCCTCGGTGCCCGACACCATCCAGGAGCCGATCCCGGTGGTGCAGCAGGCCCCCCGGACCGTCTTCGTGACCCCGGCCCCGCAAGCCCCGGCACCGGCCCCAGCAGCCCCGGCGCCCGCTCCCGAGGCGCCCGCCCCCGTTCCGGAGGCACCGGCTCCCGCGCCGGCCCCGATCGCCCCGGTGATCCCCGCTCCGATCCTGCCGCCGCCGATCATCGTGCTGCCGCAACCGCTGCTGCCGCCGTTCCTGCGGCCGCCGCGGCAGCGGGACTACCCGTCGTACCCCTCGTCGCCGAACTACCCCTCCTATCCCTCGTCGCCGCCGCAGACGCCGACCTACCCGTCGTCGCCTCCCACGCAGCAGCCGTCGTATCCGTCGACCCCGCCGACGCAGCAGCAGCCGCCGTCGCAGC
The DNA here is from genome assembly GCF_041287105.1 of Mycobacterium sp. SA01. Taxonomy (NCBI): domain Bacteria; kingdom Bacillati; phylum Actinomycetota; class Actinomycetes; order Mycobacteriales; family Mycobacteriaceae; genus Mycobacterium; species Mycobacterium sp. SA01. Next base: position 85,213 of record NZ_JBGGNO010000020.1, read on the forward strand.
AGCCGCAGGCACCGGTCACGGAAGCGCCGAGTAATCCCCCTCCAGCCGCTGGTGGCTCGGGTGGCTACGGCTCGGGTGGCTCGGGTGGCTACGGTGGCGGCTCGGGTTCTAGTTCGGGTTCGGGTTCGGGTTCCGACGGTGGTTCACGCTCGGGTGATTCCGGTGGCTCGCGCAGCGGTCGCGGATCGCAAAGCCCGCTGTGGCCGTTCCCGAGTTTCGGTCACTGACACCCGAGTTCACCGGGCGTTAGCTTCGCGCTCAGTGTCGCGATGCGGTCCCATCATCGGGGCTGCGTACAGAGGCAGTATGCGTTGCACTGTCTTTGGCACCGGGTATCTGGGCGCGACTCACGCCGCCGGAATGGCCGAGCTCGGCCACGACGTCGTCGGGATCGACATCGACCCCGGCAAGATCGCGAAACTGTCCTCGGGGGACATCCCGTTCTATGAGCCCGGACTGGCAAAGATGTTGCAGGACAACCTCTCTGCCGGTCGCCTGCAGTTCACCACCGATTACGACGTGGCAGCCGACTTCGCCGATGTGCACTTCCTGGGCGTTGGAACTCCGCAGAAGAAGGGCGAATACGGCGCCGATCTGCGCCACGTCAACGCCGTCATCGACGACCTGGTGCCGCGGCTGACCCGCCCGTCCGTAATCGTTGGCAAATCAACGGTTCCGGTGGGGACGGCCGCCGCGCTGAGCCGTCGCGCCAAGGCGCTGGCCGCCGACGGCGTCGACGTCGAAGTCGCCTGGAATCCCGAGTTCCTGCGTGAGGGGTTCGCGGTGCAGGACACCCTGCACCCGGATCGGATCGTCGTTGGCGTACAACCCGATTCGCGACGTGCTGAGGCGGTGTTGCGGGAGATGTACGCCTCCCTGCTCGCCGACGGTGTGCCGTTCCTGCTGACCGACCTGCAGACCGCTGAGCTGGTCAAGGTGTCCGCCAATGCCTTTCTGGCCACCAAGATCTCGTTCATCAACGCGATCTCCGAGGTGTGTGAGGCGGCCGGCGCCGACGTCCGCGTCCTGGCCGACGCGCTGGGCCACGACCCCCGGATCGGACGGCGATTCCTCAACGCGGGACTGGGTTTCGGTGGCGGCTGCCTGCCCAAGGACATCCGAGCCTTCATGGCCCGCGCCGGCGAGCTCGGCGCCAACCACGCGTTGACGTTCCTGCGTGAGGTGGACAGCATCAACATGCGCAGGCGCACCCGCATGGTCGAGCTGGCCACCACCGCATGCGGGGGATCGCTGCTCGGCGCGAACGTCGCCGTGCTCGGGGCCGCGTTCAAGCCGGAATCCGACGATGTCCGGGATTCCCCGGCGCTCAACGTCGCCGGCTTGTTGCAGCTCAACGGCGCCACCGTGAACGTGTACGACCCGAAGGCGATGGAGAACTCCCAGCGCCTGTTCCCGACGTTGAATTATTCGACCTCCGCCCTGGAGGCCTGCGACCGCGCCGACGCGGTACTGCTGCTCACCGAATGGCAGGAGTTCGTCGACATCGATCCCGACGAGCTGGCCCAGACAGTGCGGGCCAGAGTTGTTGTCGACGGCCGCAATTGCCTGGACACTGCCCGCTGGGCCACCGCGGGATGGAAGGTTTACGCCTTGGGGCGCCCGGCGTTGACGTAGGTTTCCTTCGTGGACTTCACAACAGCCCTGATTGCCGAAAACGCCGCGCTCGCCGACCTTCTCCGTGACGCCGACCTGTCGACCCCGGTGCCGACCTGCCCGGAGTGGACGCTCGAGCAGTTGATGCGCCATGTCGGGCGCGGCGACCGCTGGTGCGCCCAGATCGTCGCCGAGCAGTCGACGGACTTCATCGACCCGCGCACGGTCGACGGTGGCAAGCCCCCGGCCGGCCGCGACAACGAGATCGCCTGGCTGCAGGCCGGTCCGCAGCAACTCATCGACGCTGTTGCCGCCACCGGCGCCGAGACCCCGGTGTGGACATTCCTGGGCCCGCGGCCGGCCGCGTGGTGGATCCGGCGGCGCCTGCACGAGGCGGTGGTTCATCGCGCCGACGCCGCCATCGCGCTCGGCGTCGAGTTCGAGGTCGAGCCCGCCGTAGCGGCGGACGCGATCAGCGAATGGCTGGAGAGGTGTGAGGAGCGTGCGAACGAGGAGGGTCCCGCCGGCGGCGACCGGCCGGTGGCCGATGAACACTCGCTGCATCTGCACGCGACCGACCCCGGCCTCGGGGAGGCCAGGGAGTGGACCATCCTCGGGCGTCCTGACGGCATCGCCGTCGAACAGGGCCACGGCAAGGCCACGGTCGCGCTGCGCGGCCCGGCGCGCGACCTGCTGCTGGCCGTCGTGCGCCGTCGCAGCGCCGCCGAGCAAGGCCTGGAGGTCTTCGGCGACGCAGGTGTCTGGGACACCTGGCTGGCACGCACGCCCTTCTAGACCGGTAGTTTTAGCCAAATGAGCACTTCAGAGATCGCCACCGTGCTGGCCTGGCACGACGCGTTGAGCACCTCCGACCTGGACACGCTGATCTCGCTGTCCAGCGACGACATCGAGATCGGTGACGCCGACGGCGCCGCGCAGGGCCATGCCGCGCTGAGGGACTGGGCGCAGCGCGTGGCGGCGAAAGTCGAGGTGGGCCAGATCTACTACCGCGACGGCGTCGTCGTCGTGCAAGAGCGGCTGACCTCGAATACCGACCCGTCCGAGGTGGGCAATACGGCCGCGGCGTTCCGGGTGGTGCACGACCACGTCACCTCGGTGTTCCGCCACGACGACCTGGCAGCGGCTCTGGCGGCCACCGAGATGTCCGACGAAGACCTGCAGGTCTGACCGACTTGCGCGGGATCATCCTGGCCGGTGGGTCGGGGACGCGGCTGTATCCGATCACTCAAGGTGTCAGTAAGCAGCTGCTGCCCGTCTACGACAAGCCGATGATCTACTACCCGCTGTCCACGCTGTTGATGGCGGGCATCCGCGACATCCTGGTGATCACCACCGGCCACGACGCCCCGGCGTTCCACCGCCTGCTCGGCGACGGCTCCCAACTCGGCATCACCATCAGCTACGCCGTGCAGGACCGGCCCGACGGGCTCGCCCAGGCGTTCCTGATCGGCGCCGAACACATCGGCACCGGATCCGTCGCACTTGTGCTGGGCGACAACATCTTCTACGGCCCCGGCGTCGGCACCAGCCTCAGCCGCTTCCGCGATCTGCAGGGGGCGGCGATCTTCGCCTACCGGGTGGCCGACCCGACCGCGTACGGCGTCGTCGAATTCGCCCCCGACGGCACCGCGCTGTCCTTGGAGGAGAAGCCGGCCGCACCCAAGTCGAGCTACGCCGTGCCGGGGCTGTACTTCTACGACAACGACGTCATCGAGATCGCGCGCGGGCTGCGGCCGTCACCGCGCGGCGAGCTGGAGATCACCGAGGTCAACCAGACCTACCTGGACCAGGGCCGGCTGACGGTCGAGGTACTGCCCCGCGGCAGCGCATGGCTGGACACTGGAACCTTCGATTCGCTCTTGGACGCAAGCGATTTCGTGCGCACCATCGAATATCGCCAAGGGCTCAAGGTGTCCTGCCCTGAAGAGGTGGCCTGGCGGATGGGTTTCATCGACGACGAGCAGCTGGCCAAACGCGCTGCGGCCCTGGTCAAGTCGGGCTATGGCGGCTACCTGATGAAACTGCTGGACCAGGGGTAGCAAGCACCGCGGCGATCGCGGTGGTCAGCGGCACCGACAACGCCAGCGCGATACCGCCGACCGCCGACCGCGCGATCTCGATCGCGACGCTCTCACTGGTCAGCACATCCGACAGCGAGCGGTTGGCCACACTGAATAACAGCAGCAGCGGCAGGGAACTGCCGGCATAGGCCAGCACCAGCGTGTACACCGTGCTGGCGATGTGATCGCTGCCGATCCGCATGGCGCTGAGGAAGATCTGCTTGCGTGAACCGTGGCCCGAGTGGGCCAGCTCGAACACCGCCGAGGCCTGGGTGATCGTCACGTCGTTGAGCACGCCCAGTGAGCCGATGATGAATCCGGCCAGCAGCAAGCCCTGGATGGATACGTGCCCCATGTAGGCGGCGACCTCGTTGTTCCGGTCCTCCGAAAGCCCGGTCAGGTGTGCGAGTTCGATTGCCGCCCAGGACAAGCCACCGGCCAACAACATTGCGGTCAACGTGCCGAGCAGAGCGGCGCTGGTACGCAGGCTGATGCCGTGCGCCAAATAGATGACGGCGTAGAGGATCGCCGCTGAGGCCACCAGCGCCAGCGGTACCGCGGGGGCGCCGTCCCGCAAGGCCGGAAGCAGGAAGACCACCAGAACCACGAAGGCCACGACGATCCCGACCAGGGCGCGAAGTCCGCGCCAGCGGGCGACCGCCACGATCACAATCGCGAACACCGCCGCCAGGGCTATCAGCGGCCAGGTGCGTTCGTAGTCGTAGAACCCATAGCTGGTCGCACCCTGCTGGTCGACCTGCCGGAAAATCCGAATCGAATCGCCTGCCAACAGGTTTGGCTGACCCGGGCCGGGCGAGAACTCCAACATCGTCGACGCACCCCGGTTGGGTCCGCTGTCGATCGTCACCACGGTCTGCACACAGGTGCCGCTGCCCGCGACGCCCGGTGCCGGGGCTGCGGTGAGCACCTGGCCCGCCGACGGGCTGCCGCAGTCGGCCAGGCTGCTGGACGTCACGTGACCGCCCTCGGTGGTGACCGCACCACCCGCGCTGTTCTGGAACGGCAGCGGGATGTCCGCCTTCGACCCGCTCGGCCACAGCAGCGCCGCGCCGATCACCACCGCGAGACCGATCACGGCCAGCAGTATCACGACGATGCGGGCCGCCAGAGGACTCAGCGGCGCCGGGCCGGTGTGCGAATGCGAATGCGCCACCCGGACAGGGTAGAGGCGTTGACCTGAAGAGTTACTGCCGGTAGCCGGACAGAAAGTTGCCCAGCCGTTCGATGGCGTTACTCAGATCGCGCGCCCACGGCAGAGTCACGATTCGCAGATGATCGGGTGCCGGCCAGTTGAAGCCGGTGCCCTGGGTGACCAGGATCTTCTCCTGCAAAAGCAGATCCAGCACCAGCTGCTCGTCGTCATGGATGTCATGAACCTCGGGGTCGAGCCGCGGGAACGCGTACAGCGCACCGGTGGGCTTGACGCAGGACACCCCGGGGATCTCGTTGAGCTTGCTCCAGGCCACGTCACGCTGCTCGAGCAGGCGGCCACCCGGCAGGACCAGGTCGTCGATGCTCTGGTGACCGCCCAGTGCCACCTGAATGGCATGCTGCGCAGGCACATTCGGGCACAGGCGCATGTTGGCCAGCAGGCTGATGCCTTCGATGAAGCTGCTGGCGTGTTCCTTGGGGCCGGTGATGATCAGCCAGCCGGAGCGGTAGCCGGCCACTCGGTAGGCCTTGGACAACCCGTTGAACGTCAATGTCAGCAGATCCGGCGCCAGCGTGGCCAGGCTGATGTGCTTGGCCTCGTCGTACAGGATCTTGTCGTAGATCTCGTCGGCGAGCAGCAGCAGTTGATGCTTGCGTGCCAATTCGACCATCTGCTCGAGGACTTCGCGGCTGTACACCGCGCCGGTGGGATTGTTCGGGTTGATCACCACGAGCGCCTTGGTGCGGTCGGTGATCTTGGACTCCAGGTCGGCGACGTCGGGCATCCAGCCGTTGGTCTCGTCGCAGAGGTAGTGCACGGGGGTGCCGCCGGCGAGTGCGGTCGATGCAGTCCACAGCGGGTAGTCGGGTGCGGGGATGAGCACCTGGTCGCCGTTGTCGAGCAGCGCCTGCAGCGTCATCGTGATGAGCTCGGAGACACCGTTGCCGAGGTAGACGTCGTCGATGTCGAAGCGGGGAAAGCCCTCGACCAGCTCGTAGCGGGTGAACACCGCACGGCGGGCGCTGGGGATGCCTTTGGAGTCGGAGTAGCCCTGGGCGTCGGGCAGGGCGGCGATCATGTCGCGCATGATCACGTCGGGTGCCTCGAAGCCGAACGGAGCGGGGTTGCCGATGTTGAGCTTGAGGATGCGATGACCCTCGTTCTCCAGCCGGTTGGCGTGCTCATGGATCGGCCCGCGGATCTCGTAGAGAACGTCCTGCAGCTTGGTGGACTGCGTGAACGTACGTTGCCGAGGGTGCTGGCTGGTGCCGTGCCACGGTAACTGGTGCGTACTCACCGGTTAAGTGTCCCATTGGTATGCAACTTGGTTTCCCTTGTGCCGTTTTGTGCCTTTGCTGTGACGTGAGAAGTCACGGTTCGAATTCAATTGTGGGACGCCTCGGACACAACTGTGATTTCGCTGAACAGCAGCAGTGATTGCCGGGTGAATCGGCTGCTAACTTGGGGCTTCACGACCGACGGCACAAAGGGATGAACGTGAAGATCGCACGCACTTCTATGACTGCTGCTGCCGCAGCGGCGGTTACCGCGCTGGGATTTGCTGTTTCCGCGTCTGCCGATCCGGCACTGATAAATGGAACGTACGCCGTCCGCGGCGGCGACGACGGCGCTGTGGTGACGGCCTCGTCGAGTTGTCCTGCAGCCGTCAACGGCTGTACCGCCAATCTCAGCAGCACCTTGGGCTGGACCAGCGTCGCGACCTTCACGGATGGCCGGTGGAACTTCACGGTGACCAAGCCCGACGGCGTGGTGTGCGACGACGGCAGCTATGCGCCCGTCCGCATCGCCTACTCGGTCGATGCCGCGACGATGACCGGCACGGTGACAGCCGACTCCAACGGTGACTGCCCGGGCGGACAGATCACCCAGGCACCCTTCCAGCTGATCAAGGTCGGCTGAGCGTCGCCGAGGCTGTAGTTATCGACGAGATGTTCGAGAAACGGTGTCGATAACTACAGCCTCGTTGGACTAGCGCTTGCCCGGCGGCCGGGCGCCCCTGGCGATGCCGAGGCCCTTCACCGGAGGCTGCTCCGCCTTCGGGGCTTCCTCTTTCGGCTCCTCGGCCTTGGGCTCAGCTGCTGCGGCCGCCTCGGGTGCCGACGGTTCAGCCGGGGCTTCAGCCGAAGCAGGCGTCGCGGCCGGAGCGGACTTCTTGGCGCCGGGTCGCTTGGCGCCCGCGGCGATGCCGAGTCCCTTGACCGGCGGCTCGGCCTTGGCCGGCGCCTCAGCCGCGGGGGCTTCGGCAGGTGCCTCGGCGGGAGCAGCAGCCGGTGCCGCGGCAGCAGGTGCGGCGGCCGCCGACTTCTTGGCGCCGGGTCGCTTGGCGCCCGACGCGATGCCGAGCCCCTTGACGGGCGCTTCAGCAACCGGTGCGGCAGCAGGTGCCTCGGCGGCGGGAGCGGCGGTCGACGCCTCCGCGGCCGGTGCGGCCGCTGCGGACTTCTTGGCACCCGGTCGCTTTGCCCCGCCGGCGATGCCGAGTCCCTTGACGGGCTGAGCGGCCGGAGCTTCGGCAGCGGGAGCTTCATCGGCGGCCTTCTTGGCACCGGGGCGCTTGGCGCCGCCCGCGATACCAAGCCCCTTGACCGGCGCGGCCTCCTTGGCCGGTGCCGACGGCGCGGCCGCGGCAGGCTCGGACGCCGGAGCCGCCTCGGGCTCGGGCTTCGGCGCGGGAGGTGCCTGCGCCGGTGCCGCAGCGGCGGCAGCCTCGGCCTCTCGTGCGGCCGTGCCCTTCTCCGGCAGCGTGACACTGCTCAGATCCAGCGAGCCAAGCAGCAGCTGGGCGACGTCGAGCACCTCGACCTCGTCGGCCTTCTCGCGGTCGCCGACACCGTCGGTGATCATCACGCGGCAGAACGGGCAGCCGGTGGCGATCTTGGCCGGATCCAGCGTCAGCGCCTCGTCGACGCGTTCGTGGTTCACGCGCTTACCGATGTGCTCTTCCATCCACATCCGCGCGCCGCCGGCGCCGCAGCACAGGCCGCGATCGGCGTGCCGCGGCATTTCCTTCAACGTCACGCCCGAGGCGTCGATGAGTTCACGCGGTGCGTCGTAGACCTTGTTGTGCCGGCCCAGGTAGCAGGGGTCGTGGTAGGTGACATTGGCTCCGCCATCGACAGCCTTGACCGGGACCAGCTTCTTGTCGCGCACCAGGCGGTTGAGCAGCTGGGTGTGGTGGACCACGGTGTAGTTGCCGCCGACCTGCGGGTATTCGCGGCCGAGGGTGTTGAAGCAGTGCGGGCACGTCACGACGATCTTGCGGTCGACCCGCTCGACGCCCTCGAACAGATCGTTCAGCGTCTCGACGTTCTGCGCGGCCAGCTGCTGGAACAGGAACTCGTTGCCGGATCGGCGAGCCGAGTCGCCGTTGCAGGTTTCGCCATCGCCGAGAACCAGGAACTTCACGCCGGCCGCGGCCAGCAGTTCGGCCACGGCCTTCGTGGTCTTCTTGGCGCGATCCTCATAGGCGCCCGCGCAACCAACCCAGAACAGGTACTCGAAGCCGGCGAACGACTCGACATCCTTGCCGTAGACGGGGATGTCGAACTCGACCTCGTCGATCCAGGTGAGGCGCTCCTTGGCGTTCTGACCCCACGGATTGCCCTTGGCCTCAAGGTTCTTGTAGAGCACGCCGAGTTCGCCGGGGAACTCCGACTCCATCATCACCTGGTAGCGGCGCATATCGACGATGTGGTCGATGTGCTCGATGTCCACCGGGCACTGCTCGACGCACGCACCGCAGGTGGTGCACGACCACAGCACGTCGGGATCGATCACGCCGAGCTGTTCGGCGGTACCCACCAGCGGGCGGGTCGCCTGCGCCGGGCCGGAGCCCAGCACCCGCTCGAAGCCGGACTCGGGAACGTGGTCGTGCGCGTCGTGCTTGGTCTCGACGAAACCGCCCTCAGCGGAGGCGAATTGTTCGGCCTCGTTCTCGCCAGTGGGGATCGGCTTGCCGCCGATGATGTACGGCGCCTTCGCGAACAGATGATCGCGCAGGTTCATGATCACGAGCTTGGGCGACAACGGCTTTCCGGTGTTCCACGCCGGGCACTGCGACTGGCAGCGACCACACTCGGTACACGTGGTGAGGTCGAGGTAGCCCTTCCAGGTGAAGTCCTCGATCTTTCCGCGGCCGAGAACCGCGTCTTCAGCGGGATCCTCGAAGTTGATCGGCTCGCCCTTGTACTCGACGGGCAGCAGCGGGCCCAGGCCGTTGGGCAGCCGCTTGAACGTGACGTTGATCGGGGCCAGGCCGATATGGAGGTGCTTGGAGTGCAGCACGATCAGCAGGAAGGCCAGCATCACGCCGATGTGGCCCATCAGCGCGATGGTTTCGATCCACACGTTGGCGGTATGGCCCAGTGGCGCCAGCGCTGCGGCCATGCCGTGCGAGAAGAACGCACCCCAGCCGTAGGGGAACGCCTCACCGAGGGCGTTGACCGAGGCGCCGCGGAAGAACGCGTAGGTCAGGATGACCAGGAAAATCATCAGCAGGATCAGCCAGGCTCCGCCGGTGTGCGAGCCGTAGAACCGGGAGTCGCGACCGTATTCCTTCGGCTCGGAGCGCAACCGGATGATCGAGAAGACGACGATGCCGAGAAGCACCGCGACAGCGAAGAAGTCCTGCAGGAAGCCCAGCGCATTCCACCTGCCGACCAACGGGATGTGGAATTCGGGGTTGAAGAGGACGCCGTACGCCTCGAGGTACACCGTCGCCAGGATGAAGAAGCCCCACATCGTGAAGAAGTGGGCGATACCGGGGATGGACCACTTCAGCAGCTTCTTCTGGCCGAAGACTTCGGTGAACTGCGCTTTGATGCGGTCCGGGATGTTGTCCTTGCGGCCGCTCTCGTCGCTGATCGGTTGACCGGACCGGATCAGGTGGGTGAGGAACAAGACGCGCCGTGCGGCAAACACCAACACGACGGCGGTGGCCAGCAGGCCGATGATCAGTCGACCCCAGTCGAGAGCGGTCACGGACAGCCTCCCTGTCGTAAGTTACCCAATAGTAACTTAAGTTAAGTTACCAATCGGTAACTTAACTTCAATCCAGCTCATAGTTGCATCTCGGCATTTGGCGCCGCTACAAAGGCTGTCCTAACTAGGGCTGCGCGCGGCTGTGGGTCTCAGCTCTGCGGCGACAGAATCGCCCGAAGCATCGACAGCATTTCCGAACGGGACTCCGCGCCGAGACGACGCCGGATCCTGGCGACGTGGTGTTCGACGGTCTTCGCGGAGATGAACAGCTGCGCGCCGATATCGCGGTAAGGCATGCCCAGCAACAGCAGTTCGGCCACCTCGCGCTCGCGATCCGACAGCGGGGATGACGCCTGTCGTGCGCCCGCGGGTGTGGGCCCCGACGCCTCGGACACTAGCGGCTGCCGGCCGTCCTCGCCCCCGCTGTCGCCGGCTGAGAGTTTCAGGTCGCGGGCGACCTGCAGCATCAGTCCCGACACCTTGGGGTCGGAGGTCTGCAGCGCCGCCTGACCGGCCAGCCGGGTGGCATCGGCAGTCAATCCGAACTGGGCCAGTCCGCGGGCGGCGGCGCCGACCTCGTCGCCCTCGACCTGGCCGGCGAGCACCCGCAACCAGGTCCGGCCGGCCACGGCCAGCGCCTTGGCGAACGGGCTGTGCGCCGCGGCGGCGGTCAGCGCCTGCCCATGCGGGGCCACCGCGGCCGGATCGCCGGCCAGGATCCCGGCGTGCACGCCGGCCCAGCGCAGCGGCACCGACCAGGTGGGCGGATTGCCCAGCGACTCCAGCAGCCCGAACGCCTGCTCGAGAGCGGGCGCCAGCCGGTCCTGCTGGCCGAGTCGTGCCGACGCCACCCACAGCTCACCCAGCGGCAGCAACGAGAACAGGTCGACCGAATACTCGGCCAACACCTCCATCGCGGCGTACCAGTGCTTCTGCAGGGCGCCAGCATCGCCGCCGCGGCGGGCGAGCGCGGTACGCAGTGCCGCCGTCCACAGCGCATCCCGACGATGCGTGCCGTCGAGTCCGGCGATGTCGGCGGCAGCAGCCGCGAATTGACCGTCCTGCATCTTGGTCCAGCCGAGCAGGAGGCAGTGCCGATGGCCGTACAGCGGTTCGTCGGCGTCCCGGTCGGCGCGCACCGCGCGGGCGATCACGCTGCGGGCACGGACCGGGTCACCGCCGTGCAGCGCGGCCAGCGTGACCAGAGCCGCCGGGCTGTCCGGAAGGACCTGGGCCGCCGAATACTCCGCGGCCATCGCCGCGCCGAGTTTGGTCGCCGCCGTCGAATACGGGCCCTGCACCGTCGCCAGCAGACCCTCGGCCAGCGTGCGCGCTGCGCGGGAGGCCGCGGTCGGGGGGCCCGCGCTGGGCACGGCCAGTGCGCGTTCGGCGCCGGCGGCATCGCCCGCCCCGGTGAGAACGATCGTCGCTGCCGCGCTCACCGATGTGTCCGGGTAGGGGCCGAGCCAGCCGAAGAGTTCGGAAGCCTGAGCCGAGTTGCCGTTGAGCATCGCGACACTGGCGGCCACCCGGACCGCCGCTGCTCGCTCGGCAGGATCGTCCGACGCCAAGAGACTGTCCGCTTCGCTTGCTGCTGCCGAGGATTCGCCGGCCAGAGCCAGCGCATCGGCCAGCTGTGCCCGCAGTTCGACCGCGCCGGCATCGACTGCGGCGCGCAGCAGAGCCGGGTCGGCGCGACCTGCGCCGGCCTGGCGGCGCAGGACCTCGGCCAGTTGTTCGTCCCGCACACCGTGTTCGGCCAACCGCAGCGCCAGGTCCGGCGACAGCGTGTTCATCGCGATCTGCGAGCGCAGCAGCGCGGTCTCGACGTCGTGGTGGCGCGCGTTGCCGAGAATCTGCGCGACGGCGCGGTGCACCGCGCGCAGGAAGTGCGGACTGTGCGCTGGTTCGATCAGTCCGGTGGCGCGGGCCCGATCGATCAGCAGCCTGGCCTCATCGGGCGAAACCTGAAGTGTCGCAGCCAGATCAGCGGCACCGAGGTCGCGGCTGAGCGAGGCGATCAGCAACGCGTCGAGGTCGGGTTCGGCGAGCCGGCGCAGCCGGTCGTTGAGCGCGAAGAGCGCAGCCTGTCCGATCGACGCCGCCGAGTACGGGCGAGGGGAGGCCAGCGCCGCGTCGACCAAAAACGGGATGCCCGCCGTCGCGACGACAATGCTCGTCACCAACTCGGTGCGCGGCGGATGGCCGGACGGGTCGGTCATCCGCCGGGATATCTCGGCAGATGTCATCGGGCCCAGGGCAATTCGAGGCCGCTCACGTTCGATCGCCGTCATCAACGCCTGCAGGTCCTCGTCGTGGTCGCGGGGCTGTACCGCCACCACGACGGTTGACGACGGATCCGCGGAAACCGCGGCGAGCCGCTGCAACTCGACCGCGGGCAGCAGGTGCGCGTCGTCGACCACCACGGCGGCATCGGTAGGGCCGCCGTCCGCCGGCGCACGGGTCACGACCGCGGAACCTGCGCCGCGCAGAGCCTCGCGCACCGCGCCGAGCAGCGTGCTTTTGCCCGTGCCGACCCCTCCGGTCACCAGCATCTTGACCGGCTCCGACCCCAGGACGCTGAGCGCCTCGTGGGCGGCCGGCGAAAGGTTTTGCACTGGAATCGAATCGGGCACCGGCGTTAGGCCCCCGGCGGCGACGTCACGCCAGTGATGATGTCGCGGGTGGTCGGCGGAGCGACCGTTGTGGTGATGGGCTTGACGGTGGTGGTCGGTGGCGGCTGCGTCGTCGTCGGCGGTTGGGTGGTGGTGGTCGGCGGCTGCGTGGTCGTGGTCGGCGGCTGGGTGGTGGTGGTCGTGGTGGTCGGCGGCGTGGTGGTGGTCGTAGTTGTCGTGGTGGTGGTTGTCGTGGTCGTCGTAGTGGTCGACGGTGTGGTCGTCGTGGTCGTGGTGGTGGGCGGGGTTGTCGTTGTCGTCGGGATCACCGTGGTGGTCGCCGGGATCGTCGACTCGGTGGGCTGCCCGTCGTTGCCGGTGATCGTGACCGTCTGCGGCGGAACGACACTCGTGACCGGCGCCTCGGTGGGATCGCCGGGTTTGGTGACCCGGGTGGTCGTGGTCGTCGGTGTGCTGTCCGCACTCGTGAGAGTGATCGCCAGTCCGCCGACCGCCACTGCCGCGAGCGCCGCGGCGATACCGAACAGCAGCGGAGGGCGCCGGTACCACGGCACCGGCGCGGCGACCAGTTCGGTCTGCTCGTCCGGCGGCTCGAACTCGACCATCGGGCGCATCCCGGTGGCCTGCGCCTGCTGGGCGTAATCGAAGGTGTAGTCCTCACCGGAATACGGCACCGGCTCCGCGCCGGGCGCATCGTCTTGCGACCAGGCCAGCGCGCGGAACGTCGCCGACGGCGAGCCGTCGGTGGCCGATTCGGTTGCGGCGGCTCCCGCAGTCCCGGCCGCCCACGCCGCCGGAGCCAGCCCGGTCGGTGCGTCGGCGGCGGCCACCGCCATCCCCGTCGGCGCATCCGGTGCGCCGCCGCGCGCGGCGATCACGGCCGATCCGATAGCCGCATTGAGACCCGGCAGCGGTGTGGTAATCACCGGAACGCGCAGTTCTTCGGAAAGCCGTTGCGTCAGAAGCGGTATCGCGGCGCCGCCGCCGACGGTGGCGACCGCGGCAAGGTTGGCGGCAGGGATCCTATTGCGCTCCAACACATCTCCGAGTGCGTCCAGGAAACCGGCGAGCGGCTCGGCGAGCAACGCCTCCAGTTCCGGGCGGGTGACCCGGATATCGGAGCGGAAGCCGGGCAGTTCGGCAGGTATGACCGTTGCGGTCTCCGAGGACAGCCGCTCCTTGGCCTGGCGACACTCGTCCCGCAGCCGGGTCAGCGCACCGACCGCATTGGTGCTGGCCGGGTCGACGTTGGCCTGATCGCGGATGCCGCCGAGCACCTGGGTCAGCAGGGCCTGGTCGAGATGGTCGCCGGAGAGGTCGGCGACGCGCACCGTCTCGCCGATCGGCTGCAGGTTGGCGCCGGCGTCGGCGAGGGTGATGTTGGCACCGCTGCCGCCGAAGTCACACAGGGCCACCACCCCTTGGGACGGAAGACCCGGATCGGCCTGCAGGGCGGCCAACGCGGCCGTCGCATCGGAAATCAGCGTCGGTGGAATACCGTTGGGGGACAGGGCAGGCCGGGTTCGCAGCGCGCCACGTAGAGCGCCGACCGCGCCGGCACCCCAGTACGCGGGGACCGCGACGACCACAGTGGAGGCCGGTGAGCCGTCGTCGGCGGCGCGGGCCATCGCCTCGAGCGCGTCGGCAATCAAGTCCTCGCCGCGATGCGGCGAACCGTCGGCGGCCACCAACGGCACCGGATCGCCCGCCCGCTCGACGAAGCCGCGGAACACCTGGCCGGCCTCGGTGAGATTCGGGCTGGTCAGCTCCGGGTTCTGGGAGGGCACACCGACTTCGGGGGGCCGGTTGTCCCACAACGTCAACACCGACCGGCGGGTCATCGGCTGGCGGCCTGGACGCGCCGCCGCCAGGTTGGTCGCTCCGATCGACAACCCCAGCGAGTCGCTCAATTCGCACATCCCTCCGTTGCCTGGCCGGCAGCCGTCATCACCATATCCCCTAATGCCTTCCGAACCCCTAAGGCTGCACCCCCTAACGGTGCCGCGGTTCGAGCGGCTTCGACACCGATCACGGCACGCGTGTCCGCCGATAACATTCTTGGCAGCAGCTGGGATTCCACTGTGACTATCGGTGGTAGGAGAGAAGGCGTTTCCATGGCAAATTCGTTGCTCGACTTCGTGATGTCGCTCGTGCGAGATCCCGACGCCGCCGCACGCTACGCCGCGGACCCGGGCGGCGCCATCGCCGACGCCCACCTGACCGATGTGACCAGCGCCGACGTCAACAACCTGATTCCGATGGTCGCCGACTCGCTGTCGGGCCCGCTCGCCGGAGCCGGCTTCGGCCCTGCGGCCGGCGCGGGCGACGGCAATGTGTGGGCGAGCGGAGCGGCGACGGCGGCATTCGACGCCTTCGATCACGTGCCCGCGGCCGCCACCGCGCCCGAGGTCCATTCGGTGATCACCGATGTCGCCCAGCACGCGGATCAGGCCCCGGGGTTGATCACCGATCTCGGTGTCGACCCCGGTGCCCTCAACCTGCCCGACACCGCGTCGCAGCTCGCCGACACCGTGCTCGACCACGGCGTCACCCCCGACGCAGGCCAGGAGTGGACGGATCCGTCCGCGTGGGATCACGGCCACGTCGACGACAACCATGGCGCCAGCCTCGCGGCGCCGGAAGACCACGCCGGCTTCGACTTGTTCTGATCCCCCGGCAAATCCCCACGTCCGCAGTGACGTGGGGATTTGTCGTTTCTGGAGCCTTCCCTAGGGACCCCCTAATCCCCTAGACCCCCACCCCTGACCGGCCCTAGTGGGGGCGTGGTGAAGAGGGGTTTCGGCCCCGTTTTCGCCGGACCGTCGCGTCCATAACGTGGTCTCCAGATCGCCGGAGTCACCGGCGAACACACCGAAAGGTCCGACCATGCTCTCTCTGCTCGACTGGATCCTTGACCTGTTCCGCAACGAGGACGCCGCACGTGCGTTCGTCGCCGCGCCGGAGCAGACCATGCGCGACGCCGGGTTCGCCGGTGTGTCCGCCGCTCAGGTGTCGACGCTGGCCGCCACCGCCGTTCCCGGCCTGGTGCTCGGCGGCGGCGACCCGGTTGTCGGCCTGCAGCGCGCGGTGTCCAACCAGTACGGCTTCGCGCCCGCCTACCAGCCGGTCTACGCGCCGTCACCGACCTTCGCGCCGCAGACCGACCTGGCCAGCCACAACGACACCTCGCTGCTGAGCCCGGACCAGAACGCCGGCGGCAACGCCCAGCAGGGTGGCTTCAACCTCGGCTTCGGCGACATCACCTTCGGCAACAAGACCACGAACACCGCCACCAATGGCGGCGTGGTGGTCGACGGCCACAACAAGGGCGACATCGTCAGCGGAGACGGCGCGGTCCTGGGCAACGGCAACGACGTGAACAACGGGCACGTGGTCGCCGGCACCGGCTCGAACGTCGCGATCGGCCACAGCCACATCCACGATGACGGCACCACCGCCACCGGCGGCAGCACCGTGATCAAGGACAACAGCGGCACAGTCCTGCACGACGTCGACGCCAGCGGTGGCAACGGCGGCGGAGCGTCGGCCGGCGGCAGCCTGATCGGCCTCGGCGGCGGGCACGCCTCCGGCGGCAGCGCAGGCGGCGGTGGCATCACGATCGTCGACAACCACCCGTCGACCAACAGCGGCAACACCGCCAGCTCGCCGGTCAACACCGCGACCCACACCACCACCACGGTGACCGACCACTCCGACAACTCGGTGCACTCGGTCGTCGACAGCTCGACACATGAGTCGTCCAGCCACTCGCTGTTCGATGCCGGTCACGACACCACGCTGGTGAACAGTCACCTCGACAACAGCCACGACATGGCGTTGGCGTCTGGCAATCACCTGCTGGGTTTGTAGAGCAAATCCGGCGACGGCGGGGACCTTCAGCAAGTCTGGAGGTTCCCGCCGCTTGCCTGCGCATACGGTGGACGACTGGGAGGACACGTGACGCAACCACAGCAAGACCCGCGCCGGGTGAAGGTGATCGTCGAGCTGATCGATCACACCAGCGCGATCGCCGACCTCAACGACCGCGGCGATCTGGTTGCGCGGCTGGCCGTCGCCAAGGAGCGCATCACCGACCCGCAGATCCGGGTGGTCATCGCGGGCCAGCTCAAGCAGGGCAAGAGCCAGCTGCTCAACTCCCTGCTCAACATGCCGGTGGCCCGGGTCGGCGACGACGAGACCACCGCGCTGGTCACCGTGATCAGCTATGCCGAGCAGCCGTCGGCCCGGTTGATCGTCTCGGTCGGCGAGGGTATGCCGCCGCAGAGCATCGACATCCCGATCGACGACATCCGCCACGATCTGCGCCGCGCCCCGCAGGCGCAGGGCCGGGAGGTGTTGCGGGTCGAGGTCGGCGCACCCAGTCCGCTGCTGCAGGGCGGTCTGGCGTTCATCGACACTCCCGGTGTCGGCGGCCACGGCCAGCCGCACCTGTCGTCCACTCTGGGGCTGCTCCCGGACGCGGACGCGATGCTGATGATCAGCGACACCAGCCAGGAATTCACCGAACCCGAGATGCGGTTCATCCGCCAGGCCCATGAGATCTGCCCGGTCGGCGCTGTCGTCGCCACCAAGACCGACCTCTACCCGTACTGGCGCGAGATCGTCTCCGCCAACACCGCGCATCTGCAGCGCGCCGGACTGCAGTTGCCGCTGATCCCGGCATCCTCTCTGCTGCGCAGCCACGCGATCCAGCTCAATGACAAGGAACTCAACGACGAATCGAACTTCCCGGCGATCGTCGCCTGGCTGTCGGAGAAGGTGCTGTCCCGCGAGAGCGATGCGGTGCGTGACCACGTGGTCGGCGAAATACGTTCGGCAGCAGAACATCTCAACCTATCGGTGAACTCCGAGCTCTCGGCGCTCAGCGACCCGGACCAGGCGCGCCGGCTCACCGAGGACCTTGAGCGCCGCAAGCAGGAAGCGCAGGACGCCCTGCAGCAGACCGCATTGTGGCAGCAGGTCCTCAACGACGGCATCGCCGATCTGACCGCCGACGTCGAGCACGATCTGCGCGCCCGGTTCCGGGCCATCACCCAGCACATCGAGAGTGTCATCGACGAGGGCGACCCCACCCAGCACTGGGCGGAAATCGGTGCGGAGGTAGAGGATTCGGTTGCCAACGCCGTCGGCGACAACTTCGTGTGGGCCTACCAGCGTGCCGAGGCGCTGGCCGCCGACGTCGCGCGGACGTTCGTCGAGGCCGGACTGGACGCCATCAAGATGCCGGAGGTGAGTGCTGCCGAGATGAATGCCGGTGTCGGTCGGCTCAAATCGCTGGCCCGCCTCGAATCGAAGCCGATCGGCAAGGGCCACAAGGTGATCACCAGCATGCGAGGCTCCTACGGCGGCGTGCTGATGTTCGGCATGCTCACCTCGGTGGCCGGTCTGGGCATGTTCAACCCGCTGTCGTTGGGTGCGGGTCTGCTGCTCGGACGCAAGGCTTACAAGGAGGACATGGAGAACCGCATGATGCGGGTCCGCAACGAGGCCAAGACCAACCTGCGCCGCTTCGTCGACGACGTGCTGTTCGTGGTGTCCAAGGAATCCCGCGACCGGCTCAAGAACGTCCAGCGCCAGTTGCGCGACCACTACCGCGACATTGCGAACCAGACCACCCGCTCGCTCAACGAGTCGTTGCAGTCCACCATCGCCGCGGCGCGGATGGAGGAGACCGACCGGAACAACCGGATCCGTGAGCTCGAACGCCAGGCCAATATTCTCGGCCAGGTGATCGACAATGCCGAAAAGCTGTTTCCCGCAGCGCTTTCTACGGCGAGGACGACCGAGTCTCGTTGAGTCGCGGCCCGGATCTGGTGCCCGGCGGGTGGGTGACGCGGGTGGGGAAGGTGCCCGGGAATGTCGGGGCCACCCGCTCCGACGGTGGAATCTCCGAGGTCGGCGTGCTCGACGACGGCGACGACGTGCCGCTGGTCGTGCTCTCGCCCGGTAATCCGATATCGGTCGTCGACAGCTGCACGCTGGGATAGGACGTGCTCGTCGAGCCCGTAGTGGTCTTGGCGATGTGCGGCGCGTCCGGAATGTACGTGCCGGGCGGAAGAACGGTCTCGGTGTCTGTGTTGCTCCACTTGCTCGACATCGTCACCACTGCATAGACCAGGGTCGCGACCACCGCGAGGCCGAGCAGCCCGGCGGCCGACGTGGCAGCCGCCGAGCGGTACCACGGCGCCTTGTGCTGGGGCATGGCGGCTGATCCTAGCCGTGATACGGGTGGACCGCCGGACCGTAGACTCGTCGTTCGATGAGCACCAGCGATCAGGTTCGCGCCATCCTGGGCGGCACCCGTCGTGCGTACCAGGGTGAACCGGCATACCGCGAGCGGCCCGACGTCTTCAACGAGCTGGACCGCATCGCCGGGCGGCTCAACCAGCCGATCCGCATCGCGCTGGCGGGCACGCTCAAAGCAGGCAAGTCGACGCTGGTCAACGCGCTGGTGGGGGAGAACATCGCCCCCACCGATGCGACCGAGGCCACCCGCATCGTCACGTGGTTCCGGCACGGCCCCATCCCGAAGGTCACCGCCAACCACGTCGGCGGACGGCGCTCCAATGTGCCGATCGCCCGCGATGGTGGGCTGACCTTCGACTTCGGCCGCCTGGATGCCAACGACATCGTCGACCTCGACGTCGAGTGGCCGGCCGCCGAACTGGTCGACGCGACGATCATCGACACGCCGGGCACGTCATCGCTGTCGCGCGACGTCTCCGAACGCACGCTGCGGCTGTTGGTGCCCGAGGACGGTGTGCCGCGAGTCGACGCGGTGGTGTTCCTGCTGCGCACGCTCAACGCCGCCGACATCGCTCTGCTCAAGCAGATCGGGGAGCTGGTCGGCGGATCCTCGGGTGCACTCGGGGTGATCGGGGTGGCCTCCCGGGCCGACGAGATCGGCGCGGGCCGACTCGACGCGATGATGTCGGCAAAGGATGTCGCGCAGCGATTCACCGGTGAACTGGACCGGACCGGCATCTGTCAGGCGGTCGTTCCGGTCTCGGGACTGTTGGCGCTGACCGCCCGGACCCTGCGGCAGAGCGAGTTCGCCGCACTGGAGAAGCTCGCAGCGGTCGACGCCAACGAGCTGAACAAGGCGATGCTCTCCGTGGACCGCTTCGTCCGCGAGGACAGTGCCCTGCCGGTGGACGCTCAGACCCGCGCCCAGATTCTGGACCGGTTCGGCATGTTCGGCCTGCGGATCTCGATTGCGGTGTTGCGGGCGGGCGTGGCAACGGATTCCGTCACCCTGGCCGACGAACTTCTCGAACGCAGCGGGCTGGTCGCGCTGCGTGATGTGATCGACCAGCAGTTCGCGCAGCGCTCCGAACTGCTCAAGGCGCACACCGCTCTGGTCTCGTTGCGCCGGTTCGTCGAGATGCACCCGATCACCGCGACGCCGTACATCATCGCCGACATCGACCCGCTGCTGGCCGACACCCACGCCTTCGAGGAACTCCGGCTTCTCAGCCAACTTCGTTCTCGGTCAACGACTTTGACTGAAGACGAGATGGTCTCCCTGCGTCGGGTGATCGGCGGGTCCGGCACCGACGCGGCCAGCCGGCTGGGATTGACCGCCGAAACGCTCGGCGACGGGCCGCGCGCCGCCTTCGCGGCGGCGCAGCGCTGGCGTCGTCGCGCCGACCATCCACTGAACGACCCGTTCACCACCAGGGCCTGTCGTGCGGCGGTGCGCAGCGCCGAGGCGCTGGTCGCGATGTACGCCGGGGCTTAGCCGCCTGGCCGCGGTAGCGGGAACGTCGGCAGGAGCCGCTCCCTGGTGGTGGTCACCGTCTCGGTCACCGTGCTCACCGAGGTCGACACCGACGTGCTCGTGCTCGTACTGGTGCTCGTACTGGTGCTGGTCGACGGTGGTTCGGTGGTCGTCGTGGTGGTCGGCGTGTCCGTCGTCGTCGCGGGGGTTTGCGTGGCGGTCGGGGATTCGGTCACCGTTTGGGTGACGCCGGGCTCTGGAGCGACCGACGCCGATGTCGCGGCCGTGGTCGACGTTGTCGGCGATGTCGTCGTCGTGGTCGCCGGGCTGGATCCGTCGCTACCGGTGAACTTCACGATCGCGTAGACCAGCAGGGCCAGGATGGCCGCGGTCAGCACGCCCAGGCCGACGAGCGCCGCAGGCTTTCGGTACCAGGGGGTCGGCTCGGGTGGTGGTGGGTAGTCGCCATACCCGGTCGGTGCTCCGTAACCAGATTGCTGGTAGTCGCTATATGCCTCGCCGCCGGTACCGCCGTAGTTTGCGTACTGCGTCGGGTCACTGTCGGAGTAGTTGTTCGGGTCGTCGGGGGATCCGTCGCGCGCCACGGGTTCAGATTCTAACCGTCAGCCGCCGCCCGGTTGATTGGGGAAGGCCGGTCGGTGGGTGGGACGGACGCTGATCTGCGGCGGCCTGGTCTGCGGGGTGGTCACGTTGGGGCGACCGCCGTCGTTCTGCTGCGGATAACGCGGATACCAGGTGCCCTGCGGTGGTGCCGGTGGCGGGCTCTCCGGGGGCGGTGGCGGCGGTGGCGGCGGCTCGGACGGCTGAGAGCTGGTCAACGCTGTGGTGGTCGGCAGACTGGTGGAGGTCGACGGCGTGGTGGTGGACGGCTCCGAGTCATCGGAGTCCAGCGCCACCAGGAGGACCGCTGCGATCAGGATCGCCACCCCGGCCACGCCGATCGCGGCGAACGCCAGCGTCGCCTGCTTCTTGCGGTACCACGGCCGTTCCGGGAACCAGAACGCGTCGGGAGCGAACGGGTCGAAGCCGTCGTCGGCGGTGACGACCGGCAGCGCGGGATCGGTCGGCGGGTCGATGTCATCGTCCGCGGGCGTGTCGGCGACAGGTGCCGACCCCGGATACGGCTGCTCCGGATAGGGCCCGAACGGGTCACCGAACGGGACGGGCGATGCCTCGTCGACATCCCCAGCGGGGTCGTGCTTCGCCACGGCTATTCATGCTAAACGGCCCGCCAGGGCCGATGCAGCGTTCGGCAATCAGGCGAGTTGCCGGACCACCTCGGTGGCGAACAGTTCGACGTGGTCGATATCGGACATATCCAGCAATTGGAGGTACACCCGCTGCACTCCCGCCTCGATGAACGGCCCCAACCGGTCGACGATTTCGGTGGGCGTACCGACCAGCGGCGTGTTGGTTCGCAGTTCGTCGACTTCCCGGGAAATCGCCTGCGCACGCCGGCTGATCTCGGCGTCGTCGCGACCGGCGCACACCACGAACGCCGCGGAATACACGATGTCCTCGGGTGCGCGGCCGGCGTCGCTGAGCGCGGCGCGCACCCGGGCGTACTGGGGTTCGACGAAGTCCAGGGCGGGGAACGCGAGGTTGTACTCGGCGCCGTACCGGGCGACCAGGGCCGGCGTCCGTTTGGGGCCGTTGCCGCCGATGATGATCGGCGGATGGGGAGCTTGTAAGGGCTTGGGCAGCGCGGGCGAGTCTTTGACGGTGTAGTGGGTGCCGTCGTAGTCGAAGGTCTGGCCCGCCGGCGTGGTCCACAGGCCGGTGATGATGTCGAGTTGTTCGCGCAGCCGCTCGAACCGTTCACCCAGCGGCGGGAACGGGATCGCGTAGGCGAGGTGCTCCGCGTCGAACCAGCCTGCGCCGATACCGAGATCGACCCGGCCTGAGCTCATCGCGTCGACCTGTGCCACCGAGATGGCGAGCGGTCCCGGATGGCGGAAGGTGGCCGAGGTGACCAGCGTGCCGAGCCTGATCGTGCTGGTCTCCCTGGCGATACCGGCCAGCGTCACCCAGGAGTCGGTGGGTCCGGGCAGGCCGTCGCCGCTCATCGCCAGATAGTGGTCGGAACGGAAAAACGCTGAGTAGCCGAGAGATTCGGCGGCCTGAGCCACCGCGAGCTGATCGGTGTAGGCGGCACCTTGCTGGGGTTCGACGAAGACGCGGAAGTCCATATCGCCCAGCTTAGAAAACCTGGGCCCCTTGTGTGCCGACGACCATTCCATGCCCGGTGCTGTCGTTGGTGAAGCGGGTCCCGTCGCTGCGGGCGTCGATGGTCCAGCCGACCGCGTGATAGGTCGCGTAGTCGAGCGTCGTGGTGGGGATGTCGCCGAGGTTGCCGAGGATCCAGCGCAAGTTGCCTTCGGCGGTCACCTCGACACCGTTGGCGGGGGTGCCGTTGATGGCGGGCGCGTTCGTGAAATTCGATTCGCAGCCGACCGACTCCGAGTTGAGCTGGCAGCGGGTCTGGCCGGACTTGGTTTCGATGTAGACGTAGCCGGTGTCACTGGGCGGCAGGGTTTGGCCGCCCGGGTTGGGCACGGAGGGCGACGGGGTCGGCGACGGCGTCGGCAGCGGCGTGGACACGGTCGGCCTGCTGGTGGGAAAGCTCGGCTCCCCGCCCGGTCCGCAGCCCGGGCATCGGGCCGCACCGTCGGTGGTGGAGCTGCACCCGGCCGCGGCGCCGGCCGCCATCAGCCACACCACCGCCACACCGGCCTTCACGCCGTTGGATATCCGCACGCCGAACTCCTGCCGTCGAATGTCAGGGTACGCATGCAGTGACGGAAGTGACTCCAGTGACTCGCGGGGCCGAGTGTGATGACCCTGGCGATCTCGGAACCCGTGACTTGTGATCGGGCTAGATTCGACGCAGCGATGAAAGGGTTCGTCCATGACCGACACCGGCCGCCTGTTGTTCAACCCGAACACCTACGACCCGAAACAGTTCGATCCCGAGACGCGGCGTCAGCTCACGGCGTTGATCGGGTGGTTCGAGGAGCGCGGCAAGGCGCGCCTGCTCCAAGACGACCACGACGCGGTATGGGTGTCGGACTTCCTGGACTTCGTCGGGCAGGAGCGGATCTTCGCGACGTTCCTGACCCCGTCGGAATTCGGACTCGGGGATGACAACAAGCGTTGGGACACCTCCCGCAACGCCGCGCTCAGCGAGATCCTCGGTTTCTACGGCCTGGCGTACTGGTACGCCGAGCAGGTCACCATCCTCGGATTGGGCCCAATCTGGCAGAGCGACAACATCAAAGCGAAGGAACGGGCCGCCGCACAGCTCGACGCCGGTGGGGTGATGGCGTTTGCGTTGTCCGAACGTGAGCACGGCGCCGACATCTACGACACCGACATGATCCTCACGCCGGCCGACGACGACGGCCTGGCCTTCCGTGCCAGCGGCGAGAAGTACTACATCGGCAACGGCAACGTGGCGGGGATGGTGTCGGTGTTCTCCCGCCGGGCTGACATCGAAGGTCCGGACGGCTACGTGTGGTTCGTCGCAGACAGCGCGCACCCGGCCTACGAGCTGATCGGCAACGTCGTGCGCGGGCAGATGTACGTCAGCACGTTCGCGCTGCACGACTATCCGGTGCGTGAGGAAGACATCCTGTGCGTTGGGCCCGAAGCGTTTTCGGTGGCGCTCAACACCGTCAACGTCGGAAAATTCAATCTGTGCACGGCCTCGATCGGGATGTGTGAGCACGCGTTCTACGAGGCGATCACCCACGCCAACAACCGGATCCTGTACGGCAACCCGGTCACCGACTTCCCGCACGTGCAGGCCGGGCTGGTCGAGGCATATGCCCGGCTGGCCGCGATGAAGCTGTTCAGCG
Source organism: Mycobacterium sp. SA01 (assembly GCF_041287105.1). Classification (NCBI taxonomy): domain Bacteria; kingdom Bacillati; phylum Actinomycetota; class Actinomycetes; order Mycobacteriales; family Mycobacteriaceae; genus Mycobacterium; species Mycobacterium sp. SA01. The sequence goes on from NZ_JBGGNO010000020.1 coordinate 109,338, forward strand.
ACCGCGCAATCGACTACTTCCGCAGTGCCAGTCTCGAGGACCGTCGCTATCTGCTGTTCAATCCGGCGACAAAAGCGAAGGTGACCTCCGAGGGCGAGAAGGTGGTGGTCCAGCTGTGGGACATCATGGCCGCCAAGGGTTTCGAGCGTGACACCTACTTCACCCAGGTCACTCGCCTCATCGGTGCGCTGCCGCGACTGGAGGGCACGGTGCACGTCAACGTTGCCCAGATCCTCAAATTCATGCCCAACTATCTGCTCAACCCGGCGCACTATCCCGAGATCGGCACCCGCGACGATCCTGCCGACGACACCTTCTTCTGGTCGCAGGGCCCGGCGCGCGGCGCCTCCAAGGTACAGTTCGCCGACTGGGTGCCGGTATTCGAAAGTGCCTCCGCCATACCGAACGTCGCCCGCTTCCTCGAGCAGGCGCGGACGCTGCAGCAGCTGCTTCTCACTGCCGCCCCCGACGCCGAGCAACAGAAGGACCTCGACTTCATGCTCGTCATCGGTCACCTGTTCACCCTGGTGGTGTACGGGCAGCTGATCCTGGAGCAGGCACAGTTGCGCGGAATCGACCCGGATCTGGTGGACCAGATCTTCGACGTGCAAGTGCGGGACTTCTCGGCCTACGCCGTTGCGCTGCACGGTAAAGCGAATTCGACTCCGGCGCAACAGGAATGGGCGCTGGGTGCGGTGCGTAAGCCGGTCACCGACACTGATCGCTTCGACCGGGTATGGGGGCAGGTCAAAGCGTACGACGGCGCGTATGCGATGCGGCCATAGGGGCCGCCGCCGAGTGAAGTGAAGCGTCGGCGGCTGCGCTATATCGTGTCGGTACGGCTCGCTACGGGTGGGAGATCCAATGGGTGACGAATTGAAGGTCGACATCGACGGCTTGTCAGCCGGCAGCTCGAAAATGGCCGAGAAGTCGACCGAGTTGGCGGCGGCTCACGGCCAGTCTATGAGCAGTGTCGGCGCGGCGCAGAGCGGCTGGGTGGGGTCCTCGGCGCAGGCACTGTCATCGCTGACCGATCATTGGAACACGTTGACGGGTAAGCACACTGCAGCCTTGGACCATCAGGCGACGGGTATGGACACCAGCGCCAAGATGTTCAGCTACATGGAAAAACGCAACGCTGAGAAGCTGAAGGCCGTCGGCGAGCAGGCCGACGCGCAAACTATGTAGCGCTACTGGGTTTCGAGCGGCCAGCCGGGATAGCTGGGCAGGGTGGGGAAGTCCGATCTGGGATGTTCACCCGTCGTGAGGAATTGGCGACGTTCAACGGACTCGGGAGCGAGCGCCTGGCAGGCATCGAGGTCTTGGTGATACTCCGGCCACTGTGTACCAGGCCCGAGGGTGTCTGAGGGAGCTGATCGCGAGAGACGTCCCACAATGCGCCATTTGCCGAATACATCTGTCATCGCGTATCGCGACGGTCCTTTCTGGGGCGGCGCAGCGGAAATAGCGCTGCCCGTGGGTGCGAGAAGGCTTATCCGCTCGACGTCGATATCAGTCTTGGGCGCTTGCCACAATGTTGCGTAACGGCCGTCGGGCTTTTGTACTGCGGCTCCCCAATCCCATGTGCACATGACCACTGTTACGTATTGGCCGTCCTGCGCCACCCGTAGAACGTGCAGGAGGCGCGACCCCACTTCAGGACTCTTCCTCGGGTAGCCGAGCTCGGGCCAGAGATTCAGACTGTAGTGGGAGTAATCGACTGGCTCCTCGCGCTTCACCGCATGATCGAACCCGAGATACAAATAGTCGTCGCTACCCCCGGCTCCCGCGAGGACGATTGATTCAAAGTAGGCGCGGACCACAGCGATTGGCTGTGTGAGAAGGTCGATTTCGGGCTCGGCGCTCCAGGAAAACGTTAGCTCCGACAGTGTGGCGGGCCAGCGCTCATGCTGTCTTGTCGGCTGCGTGGCAGGTGTCTTGTCACAGCCGGAGAGGACGCTCGCCGTGATGGCGATTAGTGCAGTCAGTCGGTGAATCGCGAGGCGTCTCATTCTGAAGGCTGGGTCGTTTCGGTGACCGCGTTGTATCGGTTGGTCATTTGGGCGTCGATGTCCGTGTAGAGGTCGTGGCCTGTCGTTGCGATCAGTGCCGACCGGATCGCGTCGTTGTACACACTGGGGGCAAGCGCTACGCCGTTCCGGGAAGCGTATTCGTCTGCGGAGAGTATCCGCCGCGGCGCGTCAGGATATTCGGGATTGGGCGGGGCCAGAAATTTGTCGTCCAGCCCTTGGACGGGCACGCCAGATTGAGCCAGAGCGTTTAGCACCTGACTCTCGCCATGGCCAAAGTCGAGGTCCGGCAAGGAGTGCGTGTCCCAGCCCGTCGTCTTGGGCGGATCGCCAAGGAGGGTTTGTTCGAATGTCTTTGAGACTAGGTCGGTGCCGGGCAACCCAGCGGCGTCAAGCCCGGCGAAGCCGAATTCGTAGGCGGACTTCTTGGCTTCGTATGCTGCCGTAGCCATCGCTTCTGCGTTAATGTGCGACGCGCCTGTTGCGTTGTGGAGTCCGGAATCAACCAACCCTTGCATTGTCATCGAGTCATAGAGCCGATGGTTGTTGCTCGTCATGTCAGCGCCGTTCTTGAAGTCATTGGCGTAGTCCAGTTGGGCCTGCATGATGTCGCGGCCTGCTGCCCCGTTGAAGTAGTCCGATGCAGCCTTGTCAGTGCTCAACACGGAGAAAATGTTCTTGGCCACCGGCATGTTCGTGTCATCGGTATCCAGCAAGCCGAATCCGTCGTGGCGCCCGGATGACGCCTCGGCGATATCAGGGATGTAGGGCGCTAGTCCGTGTGAAAGCCCCCGCACCGCCTCGGGATTCAACTGGCCCAGAGTCTGGTCGCCGGACATGTGCAGGAAGTCATTATGGGGATTACCGACGTAGGCCCCGTATGCTGACGCCGTCTCCGCCGCCATCTTGGCGTCCGGCCCGTTGGCCGCGTCCCCGGTCCAGCTGAACATGTCGCCGACGGCCTTGCCGTTGTCGCTCCAGTCGGTGCTCAACGCGCCCTTCATGAAGTTGTCCGAGTAGGCCTTGTCGCTCACGATGTCGTGCACAGCTACGTGGTCCTGGCCCGCGGTGGCCAGTATCTCGTTGGCCACCGGGACGCCGTTGCCCGCCATCCCGGAATAGCCGCCCTTTCCGCCCACCGGTGTGCCATGGAATGTGGGCGAATTCATCATCTCGGTCGACTTGTTCAGCATGCCGCGATCCAGTGCCGTGCCGCCCTGCCGAAGTGCTGGGCTTCCGTCCTTGACGATGTCGGTCAGCTTGGTCATCTCGCCCAGTTGCGACATGCCTTTGGACTGCAGTGCACTTTGCACGCTGCGTGGCAGCTGGCTCATGCCGCCACTGGTCATGTTGCTCGGGTTGGCGACGCCGCCCGGGTCGGTCTTCGGGAAGTGAACGTTGGGATTGCTCATCAGCTGCCACGAGTCGCCCATCGCCGACTTCGCATCGCCCATGTTCTGCTCGGCATGCGCAAGTGCGTCTATGGACATACCGGCCTGCTGCGACTGCATCTGGCTGAGGATCGACGCCTGCAGTGGCGTCAGCGGTTCCGTGCCGGCCCGCTGGTCGGCGTTGATGGAGTTCAACACCGCCTTGACCTCGGCCGCAGATGACGGGTCACCAGCCAGGGCTTTCTCGACGGTCTCCTTGGCCGCCTGCGGCGACACGTTCGGACTATCGCCGATGCTGTCCGCGGTCTCGGAGATCGCGTTGCCTACCGCGGCGGCGAGATGTTGATCGGTGGAGTCCGCGCGCCGAAGCAAGTCCACGATCGCGTCATGCACGATTTGGACGTGGTGTTCGACCTCGGCGCGTTCTTCCGGATCGTCGGGCACCACGTAGTGCAGTTCCCCGGTGGCGGTGTCGATCACAATGCCCCAGTGATCGGCCATGTGCTGAAGGCGAGACCACTCGGACTTGATGGATTCGACCTCTGAGGCCGCGGACGAGACGTCGCGCGACGCCTGGTCGCATTCATCGGCGTGAGCCAGCATCGTATTGCTGATGGCGGTGGCCATGGTCGCCGCCTGCTCTTGCGACATGCCTTGCCATTCGAGGTTCGTGATGATCGCTCGCTGATCATGCGCAACGTCGCACACGTGGTTCGCGCGAGTGGTGGCAGTGGCCACCGCGCGTATCGATCCCGGATCCCACGTTTCTAGATCCGTCAGCGAAATCCCCACACTCAGCAAACTTACCGGAGAGGGGCGCTGTGGCAATTCACTTCGAGAAGCTACGGAACTTTCGCAGATACGGCACCAGTCGTCGGGCCGGAACCGGGCCCGGCCAGTCGTCGGACCGGAAATAGGCGTCGGATCCGCCGTCGACGAAAAGAACGCTGCCGCAAAGAAAATCCGCGGAGTCGGACAGCATGAAAACCACCCAATCGGCCAGGTGCCCGGCATCGCCGAAACCGCCGATCGGAACCGGGAATGAACGGATGGCCTTGGCCTCAGCCGGAGTGGACAGCTGCTTCTTCAACAGCGGTGTCAGGATGGCGCCCGGGGCAAGGGCATTGAGCCGGATCCCCGCGCCGGCCCAGTCGCGGGTCACCGCGTGCCGGCGGACCCAACGGCTCACCGCCACCTTCGAGGCACCGTAGGCCATCGACGACGCGGCGCGACCGAAGATGCGCAGTGCCCGAGCGGCCTTGTCGCCGTCGCCGGCCAGCAACGCACGGATCGCGCGGCCCGGGATCGCCGGCATGGTGGTGGTCGAATTGCTGGAGAACGCCACGACTTTGGCGCGTTCGCCGGCGGCCAGCGCCGGCCGCCACGCCTGCAGCAGCTCCACGACGCCGAAGTAGTTGATCTCGAGGATGCGGCGGGGTTGGTCCCGACCCGGGGTCGGTCCGACCCCGGCCGCCAGCACCGCACCGTCCAGGCGCCCACCGCAGGCGGCCAGGACGGCGTCGGCGGCCGCGCGGCGACCGGCCGGAGTGGACAGATCGGCCACCACATCGGCGGGCTGGACGTCCACCCCGATCACGGTGTGCCCGTTGGCCCTCAGCCGCTCGACGACCGCCCGACCCATGCCCGAAGCGGAGCCGGTGACGACATAGGTGCCCATCCGAGTGAGTATGGCCTACCGGCCCCGCGTGGTCAGGCGACCAACACCGACGGCTCGTTCTGTGTCGCAACCGTCGGGGGATCCTGCGGGTAGCCCTTCGCGAAGATGTCCACCCCCGTCATCCAGGCCACCAGTTCGGCGAGCGCGCTGGTGGCCTGCACCGACAGATTCCCGAGAACCTGAACCACCACCTTTGACACCTCGGCGAGTTGGCTGATCAGGAAGACGTTCTGATCAGCGATGCCCTGAAGGGTGTCAGCGAGGCTGGTGACGCCGCCGTCCAGGAAGTACGGGATGCTCGCAAAGATCGTTCGCACGCTCAGCGCGACGTTGGTTTGGATGTCCGGCCAGCCGTTGCGCGCGATCGCGTCGTTGAGCGCCTGCTGGAGGTCGTTGGGGGTGACCGAGCTGGAACCCAGCGTCGTCAACGACACCCCGTTGGATCCCGGCGGCGCCGGAGCGCCGAACAGGTCCAGGACGGTGGGGGTTACGTCGACGATCGAGTACGCCAGGTTCATCTGACCGGGATCGAAGCCGGCACCGTTGGCGATCACCCACGTCGAGGTCTCGTCGGGGGACTGGAACCCGTGACCGAAGCCCAGTTGCGGCTGATGGCCGTGATCGGTGACGACGATGACGGTCCAGTTCTCGCCGGAGTTGTTGACAGCGTCCATGATCGCGCCGAGATTCTCATCGGTGCGATGGATGGCATCAGCGTATTGCGGTGAGCCGCCGCCAAATTGATGCCCGGCCTCGTCGACCTGCACCAGGTAGGAGAACAGGAAGTTCGGCGGCTCGCCGCTCTGAATCGCCGCGACGGTCTGAGCGGTCACCTCGGCGTCGGTCAGTGACCAGTTGGAGTCACCCGGCACCTGCGGGACCAAGACGGGCGTGTCGACAGGGTAGAGGCCGGCCTTGGCGATGTCGGTGATCACGTCCCAGTCCGCGATCGCCATGGTGTCGATGTTGGAGTTGTAGGCCTCGAGCTGATTGAACACGGTCGGCCACTTCATATACGTGTCGGCGGTGAAGATGTTGTTGATGACGCCGGTCTGGTTGTCCCACGCCCCGGTCAGGATCGCCGTCCACGACGGGTTCGAGATCGTGGTGTGGCCGACGATCGACGCGATGCCGGTGGTGCTGGCGTTCATCAGGCTGACGAAGTTCACGTTCACGTCGGGCTGGGCGAGGATCCGCCGCATGTTCGTGCCGTCCACGCCGATCACCAGGACATGAGTATTGGTCGGGTCGGCCACGTTGTTGGTGACGACGACGGCCGACGCGCTGACGCTGCGGTCCCGGTAGGAGTAGGCGGTGCTCTTGGCGCCGGCGGGCGCGGCAGGCAACGGCGGCAGGGGCAGCGCCGGAAGCTTCGGAAATGACAGCGCCGCAGCAACTTTCGATGGGACGATACTCGCGGTGGTCCGCTTCGAGGCGGGGGCGGCCACCGATGCCGCCGGTGCCTGCGTCCGCCGCGGACCGGTGAGCGCGCTGCCGGGCTTTGCCGCCGGCTTGCGTGACCGGGCGGTCGACGCCGGCGACGTCGACGCAGAGGTCCCGCGCGAAGCACTCTGCGAATCGGGCGACCCGGTGTCCGCGGAGGCCACCGCGGTCGCGACCGCCGAGCCAGCCCCGGCGACCACGCCGGCGACCGCAACTCCCAGACACACCTGCTTGATCGTCGTCATGCTTCCCCGATCTCTCACCCACAGTTATTGCACAGCCGTCGCACAGACTAGATCTGCGACGCAACCGCGCATGGCGTTTCGGCGACGCCGTTACGATCTGTCCGGTGGACGTCGACGTCATGACCACTGCGCTGCCGCTGGGAGAAATCGGCAGCCTCGCCCAACGCACCCAGGCCGCCGGCTTCTCCGGGATGCTCTTCACCGAGACCGGCCGGACCCCGTACCTCAACGCCGCGGTGGCGTCGCAGGCCGCGCCCGGACTGCAGATCTCGACCGGTGTCGCGGTGGCGTTCCCGCGCAGCCCGTTCATCACGGCAGCGACCGCGTGGGAACTGCAGGAGGGCAGCGGTGGACGCTTCCGGCTGGGGCTGGGCACCCAGGTGCGCACCCACGTGGTGCGGCGGTACGGCACCCAGTTCGAACGTCCGGGACCGCGGCTGCGCGACTATGTGCTGGCCGTCAAGGCCTGCTTCACCGCCTTCCGCACCGGCACCCTCGATCACCACGGCGAGTTCTACGACCTGGACTTCATCACGCCGCAGTGGAGTGCCGGACCCATCGACGAGCCGGACCCCAAGGTCGACATCGCGGCGGTGAACCCCTGGATGCTTCGGATGGCCGGGGAGGTTGCTGACGGTGTGCACGTCCATCCGATCGGAGAGCCCGGCTACATCGCCCGCCATGTGGTGCCCAAAGTGGCTGAGGGGGCGGCGAAATCGGGGCGCTCGCCGTCCGACATCGCGCTGATCGTGCCGGTGATGACCATCGTCGGCGACACCGACGAGGAGCGCGCGGCCGAGCGGGAGCGGGTGCGGTTCTCCATGAGCTTCTACGGCAGCACCCCCAACTATGCGTTCATCTGGGATGAGGCCGGCTTTGACGGCACCACCGCCCGCATCCGCGAGAAGCAGAAGGCCGGCGACATCAAGGGGATGGCGGCGCAGATCACCGACGACCACATCGCCACGTTCGCCACCGAGTCGACCTGGGACGGGCTGGCCGGTGCGCTGGCCGAGAGATACGGCGATACCGCGACCCGCATCGTGCTGTACAACGCGCTCGGCGACGACGAGCGCTTCGAGCGCTACGGCGAGGTGGCGCGACAACTCTCGCAGAGCGCCGCGCGCCCCGGGCGCGCGGCGCGGTAACCTGCCGCCATGCCAGCACGGATGAGCCCGTGAGCACACATATCGCCGTGATCGCGACGCTCGCGGTCGCGTTGCTGTTCAGTCCCGAGACGTTGGTCCTCGGGTTGGTGGTTGCCAGCGACAAGGTGGTGCCGCGGCAGGCCACCCTCGCATTCTCCGCAGGTGCGATCACCGGCATCGCGTTCTCGACCGGCATCGGGGTGGGCATCGCCGCCCTGACCGGCGCCCCGAACACGTCGGCCGCCGAGCATGCCTCGTGGCCCGGCTTCATCGTCCGCATCCTGATCGCCGCCGCACTGCTGGCGATCGGCATCCGCCGGGCGGTCGGCGCGGTGCGGCACAAACCGATCACCGATGTGTCCAAGCCGCAGCGCCGGCCGGGAACGTTGCGCACCCGGCTCGCCGGACGCTTTCCCGGACTGAATCCGAAGGCTGATCTGCCTGCCCGCCAACGCATCACCCGTGCCGCGATGGCCGGCTTCGCGGTCTGCGGGCTGCACCCCAAGGTGTTCCCGATCGCGATCGCCGCAGGTCATCAGATCCTGGAGATCGGCAACCGCCCGGAACGCGCGCTCGGTGCCGTCGTCTTCGCGGTGATCGCACTCATCCCCGCGCTGGCGCCGACCGTGATCGAGCTGGTACGGCCGGGGGCTGCCGACCGGATCAAGGAAGGCTACGAGCGGATCATGAAGGTGCACGGTCGCTGGATCGTCGCCCTGTTGCTGCTCGCCGCGGCGGCATTCGTCGGCTACAACGCGTTCGATCACCTGCCGAAGCACTGACCGCGTGAATCCCGGTACGGCGGAGGCCAACCCGGCCCGCTTGGGCGGCCTGCTCAGCGGCGTCCTGCTGACCCAGGTTGCCAACAGTGCCGTCCATCTGGCGCAGCCACTGCTGGTTGCGGATCTATCCGGGTCGTTGGGCACCGCGGCCTTCTTCTCCGCCTTCGGCACCGCCCTGCACATGGTGGGGACCTACCTCGGCGGCTGGCCGACCGAGCGGTTCGGCGCCCGCCGCGTGTTGGCCGTGGCGACGCTACTGCGCGGCGTCGTGCTGGCCGGTGTCCCGGCGGCGATGGCTCTCGGTCTGTTGAGCCTGACGTGGGCCGTCGTCTGCTACAGCGCGGAGGCGCTGATCCGCGGGTATGTCGACACATCGGTGCACACCATCCCTCTCGAGCTCGCCGGGCACCAGCCTCGGCTGCTGGACAAGATCAACTCCCGCTACGAACTGGCCTTCGAGCTGGGGGCCGTCGTCGGCCCGCTCATGCTCAGCGGTCTCATGATCTGGTCGGCGCAAATCGTGTCGCACATCGTGATTCCGGTCGGTTTCGCGCTGTCGGCGGCGTGCTACCTGTTGATCCCCGAACGTCCGGCCATCCCGATCGAGGACCGCACCCACACCCACGGTGGGGCCTGGGCAGGCGTGCGATACATCCTCAAACACCGGTCTCTTCTGATGGTCGTCGTCGGACTGATGTTGTTCCACCTCTACGAATTACGCAAAGACCTCAGTGCCTTCTTCGCCAAAGGACTGTTGCACCATCCCGAGATGGTGGGGCATATCGGATCGGCGTTCGCGCTCGGTGGAGTGGCCGGCGCGCTGCTGTATACCCTCACGCAGCGCCGCGGCTCCGGAATCGGATGGGTGTTCGCCGGAGTGGTCGGAACGGTGCTCCTCGCCGTGGGCTGGATTCCGGTGAACTTGTGGGTCATGGTCGTGGCCGTGTTCCTGTTCGGGGTGGCCAACGTCTGCGCGCGACTGGTGCTGACCCGGTGGCGCCAAGAGCTGACCCCGCTGGAACATGCGGGCGGTGTCACTGCCGCAACGGAATTCGGCCGCACGGCAGCCTCGGTCGGAGTGGACAGTCTGGTCGGTGGGGCGTTCAGTTCGGGCGGGAGCGCCTACGGCTCATTCGGCATCGTGGGCGGGGTGCTCGGGGTGTTCGCCGTCGCGCAGGTCGCGGTGGCCCGGTACTTCGTCCGGCGCGGAAACCCGGCCCGCTAGGCCGCGTTGACCGTGATGGTCGACGGGTCGACAGTCGGCAGCGACAGTTCCAGGTTCGACACGGTCACCGAGCCCAGCGCCCCGACCGCGCGGTAGGACGCCGACGACCCGAACACCTGCAGGGTGACCTTCTGGCCGGGTTTGAGTGTCTGGGCCACCATCTCGAGATCGACGTCGGCCACGCGCTCGGTTCCATCCAGCGTCACCTTGATCGGCGTCACCTGATTACCCAGCACCTGCCCGGTGGAGTTGTCGACGAGCTGGGCGTAGAGGTGATCTCCGCTGCCGGTGCCGGAATAGGTGAAGCTCAAATGCGGTGCGCCGACGACGTAGGTGGTCGTGGTGACGGCCGAGGTTGTGTAGTTCAGCGCGTCGATGGCCCGTGACGATCCGATCGGCACCACCCCGAACAACCCGCCGGCCCCCAGGAATGGCACCAGCGGAAGGGTCCGGGTCTTGGTGCTGGACACCAGCACCGGATTGCTCGGTGTCAGATCGTAGGACGCCGATGAAAGGTGCTGGCCCCGTTGGTCAACCCACTCGAATTGCGGACCGGTTTGCACCGATGCGTCTTGCTTGACGTAGTGATCGAGCCACTCGAGGGTGCGCTGCTGGACCAGCACGCCACCGGTGTTGAACAGGTCGTTGGTGCACAGGCCGTGGCCGCCGCAGAACCAGATCACCTTGGTGTCAACGTTGTTGCCGATCAGTGCGAGTGCGTTGGCGTTGGCCTCCTGCAGCGTGAACAGGGTGTCGACGGTGCCCTCGATCAAGAGTGTGGGGGCGGTGATCTGGTTGAGGAGATCGGTCGGGAGGCCCGGTCCGCGTTGCTCGAGCAGCGCCACATCTGCCGGTGTCAGATGTCCGGTCAGATCGCCGTAGATGGTGGCGGGGAGGATTTTCGGATTGGTGCGGGCCAGCGTGAGGACCAGCACGGCAGACAGGAGCGTTCCCCAGCCGCTCTTGAACGACTGAGCCTTGTAGAGCGAGCTGGTCAGGCTGTTCCACGCGATGGTCGGCACGATCGCGTCCACGCGGTGATCGGTTGCCGCCGTGACCAATTGGATGCCACCGCCATAAGACGCGCCGACCATACCCATCCGGGGGTCGAGGTCGGACGGTTGGCCGTCGAGCTTGACCTCCGGTTGGGTGGCGACCCAGCTGATGATCGCCGACACGTCGCGGGCCTCGTAGTCCGGCGAGTCGATCTGCAGCTGGCCGCCCGAACTGTATTCCCCGCGCGGGTCCCACGTGACGACGTTGTAGCCGGCCTTGCGCAGGGCGAGGATGCTCGGCATGCCAAGAGCATTGGTGAGAACGCCGTCGACAACGCTGCCGTCGATGCTCGTCTGGCCGGGCATCCCCAGTCCCGGTCCGTAGAAGATCGTCGGCGCCTGGGTGCCTTCCTGCAATCCGGACGCCGGCATGAAATGGACGTAGATCTGCGTGCCGTCGAACGAGACCACCTTCACGTCGCGGGGTTGTGCGGCGTTGGGTGATGCTCCCGGGTGCACCGGATAACCGAACAGCGGATGCAGCACGTCGCCGAAGACCGGGATCTGGTGGATGAACGCCACGATCGGGGTGAACACGACCGGACCCAGGACCGGGATGTGTTGCAGGAACGCCAACGGCGCGATCTGCGGGATGGCCACCACCCCGGTGGGGACGGCGGCTACATCGGCGGTGGGCACGGTGTTTGTGGCGGCGGCCACGGTGCGTTGTGGCTGGGTGGTGGCCTGCGCTTCGCGGCGGGATGCGGCGGCCAGCACCAGCGTCACCGGCGAGTCGACCGGTGCCGTCGGATCGTCGGTCACGGTGCGGGTTGCTGTTGCTGTTGCTGTAGCCGGTGCCGTGGTGGCCCGTGGCGTGATCACCGACCGAACGGTCGGCCGCGCGCTGGTCCTGTTTGCGGCCGCCGCGGAATTGGGATGGACGGTCCTCGCGCTCTTCGCGACCCCGCTGTGTTGCGCCGAGGAGTGCGCTCCTGCCGTGCTGGACGACGAATCCGAGGAACCGGCCGGCGCGGCTGAGGCCTGTCCGGCTCCGGCGGCGATCGCGACTCCGATCCCCAGCGCTACTGCAAGCCCACCGACACGCCCGACAAACGCCCCTGCACCCATTCGTCTATAAGTAGCGTGGCGTGCCGGGTGTGTCTGGCGCTTCGCTCAACCTGCGGCAAGTCTGACGACGTCGTCAAAAGTGGTTGGCTACGAAGTCGAGATCGACGCTGGCGCGAGAAAGTGCGAGAGGCGGCCACGCTGACGTCGATCTCGGCGTCGACAGACCGACTATCGCCCGTGCGGCGGGCGCCATAAAATTCGGTGATCCGTACGGAAGGGACGACGTGGCCGACAACTTGAAGGTTGATGTCGACGGCCTGCTCGGTGGCGGATCTGCTATCGGCGAGCAGGTAACAGCCCTGTCGACGTCCCACCTTGAGTCCATGGTTGGACTCAGTGACGCCGAACCCGGGTGGGTAGGCACATCGGCCGATGCGCTGGTGCGCATGGCCAGCGCGTGGCAACGAATTGCCGATCAGCACCACTCCGTACTCACCGCGCAGGCCGCACATGTGGTGGCTGCAGCTCGGTCGTTCCGCGCCATGGACGAGGGCGGCGCTGCTGGACTCGAGCAGGTCGGTGACCTAGCAGACGGTGTCAGCTAGCTCGACGTGCGCTGAGGCTCGAGTGTCGCGCGATTCAACTCAACAAGAGGATTGGTACGAATACGGCTTCGAACGCCAGCACCCCCAGACAGGCATAGAACGCACCGCGGGCGACGTGCCAGTGACTCTTGAAGGGCAGTACCGCTGCCACGCCGGCAAGCACGGCGGGAAACAGCGGAGCGAGCGGCCATAGGAATCCAAACGTCAGAAGCACCGATGCGAAGCCGGTGAAAAGGCCGACGAGCAGCGCGACGGGGTGCTGCTCCTCGAAGGCTGTGAGATCGGTTGTCGTGTGTGGTGGTGTATCGATTGCCGTCAACCTCTCCACGAAATCGCGTGCATCAATAGACCGGGCAGCCAAACCACAAGCACCGGAGTCACACCGGTGAGTGGGGCCAGGATCAACCCAATTCCAAAGGCGCCTTTGTGTGTACCGCCGCTGCGGCGGTACACAAGAGCTCCGGCGATCACCATGACCGCCCCGGCGACGCATATTGAGATGACGGCCGTTGCAGATGCCTTCGAAACCAGAACGGCACCTGCTGCAAGCCCCCAGAACACTCCACCGATGAGCGCGCCAACCAAAGTCGCTCTCCGCCAATCGACGACGCGGACTGCCATGTCAATGCCTCCAGAGTTCAGCGGGCGATGAACGCAATGCCGTCCACCGCCGATCCGCTGTTGGACTTGCCATTGTCATTACTCCTCAGTCTCAGCGCGGTGCAAGGAACTCGTCGCCCTGAAATGGCGTGTACGTCCGTATCACTGGCACCTCACCTGCCGTCGTCGGTCCGAACGGCGTGAAGTTGCCCGGAGGCACAATTGCCAGCGGCGGCGTGATCGGCACGGCTTGTGGTGCGTGCACCGGCCCAAGCTGCGGGGGGTCGATCTGCGGGACGACGCTATTGAAACTGGTGATGATCATGGGGTCTCCGACCTCCTTGTGAGGAAGTAGACCGATCATCGGCCCGGAAGCGTCGTCGGTGAAGCTCGGCCAGGATTGCAGCAGCGGTGTGGTGGTTCCGTCCCGGTCGCTGTAAATCTCAACCGCTGGGAACGAGGTGACTGTGCCACCCACCCGTGGTCCGTCCGCGCCCGGGCTGATGCCTAGTGTGCCATTGACGCTGAATGGGATGGCTTTCGCCGGCGCCTCGCCTCCTGGAGAGAAGGGGTCGGCGGCGTTGTAGCGCAACAAGACTGCACCGTTTGATTGTTGGATTGCCGAAACGTCAGGCGTGCCGGTCCTGACTTGTCCGGTATCGGCGTTGACTGACGGATTCTGGCGGGCGACGATGATCCCGTTTTCGAAGTCGGTGTAGATGGCGACGCGTGACTCTTCTGGACCGATGTAGGGGGAGAAGCCACGGTTGTCGCCGACGTTGTTGTCGTACGGCAACATGTGGCCGTTGTCGAATGGTGGAAGTTCGACTGCCGGCGCCCATACGTCCTTACTCGGAATGAACAGATTCGTGCGTACGACACCTTGGCCCGGTACGGGCTTGATGCGGGCCACGACGATATTCGCTTCTACTCCTTGATTTTTCGGGTTGTAGCTGTGCGGATCCAATGCGGCAGCGGTCGTCCAATCACTTGTGCTGACCGGGTCTCGTCCGAATGTCCTACGGAACGCGTCGATTTGGTTGCGCTGTTGGTTCGAATCGGGAGCTATCGGCGCTTCGGCGCTATCACCGTCGGCGATCTCGGACGCCGCGTTGTCGAGTGCGGCGGCGAGGTGCCGATCGGTCGAATCTGCGTGCCGCAGGAGGTGGACAATCGCATCGTGGACGATCTCGAGGTGCCGCTGGTTTTCGGCCTGTTGCGTCGGGTCGGCCGAGTGAAAGCACTCGAGTGAGCTGTTCGCTATGTCGATCGTTATCCCCCACCGGTCGGCCATTCGCTGGATGCGGGACCACTCCGCCTTGATGGACTCCACGTCGGACGCCACGGACGAGACATCACGCCCTGCTTGGTCGCATTCGTCGGCATGCTCAAGGAGGCTGTTGCTGATCACTTGTGCCCGAGCGGTGGCCGCCTCCTGCGAGGCGCCCTGCCATTCCAATTTCGCGATGATCGCACCCTGGTTGTGGGCGACGTCGCGAAAGTGAGTCGCGCGATTACCCGCTGCGGCAGCGACCCCGCGAATGGACCCCGGGTCCCACCTGTCCAGATCCGCGAGCGAAATCCCCACAGCCAGCAAACCTACTGCTGCCCGGGCGCGGCCGGTATTCACTCGGCAGCCACTTCGAGATCGACGCTGGCGCGAGAAAGTGCGAGAGGCGGCCACGCTGACGTCGATCTGGGCGTCGAGCGCGCGTCCTGGGAACAAATGCTGAACCCCTGCCGTTGACCAATTCGACAACTTGAGTGATATCGACTCAACTCTGGCTTGACAGCCGACCACCGGCGGGGGCAGTCTTGAGCCTGGTTCGCTCAGACCCAAAGACGTAACTATCAGGAGGATTCAACATGGCTCGTGCGGTCGGCATCGACCTCGGGACCACCAACTCCGTCGTGGCGGTACTGGAGGGTGGCGACCCGGTCGTCGTCGCCAACTCCGAAGGGTCCCGTACCACGCCATCAGTGGTGGCTTTTGCACGTAACGGCGAAGTGCTGGTCGGCCAGCCCGCCAAGAACCAGGCAGTGACCAACGTGGACCGGACCATCCGTTCGGTGAAGCGGCACATGGGCACCGACTGGTCCGTCGAGATCGACGGTAAGGACTACACGGCGCAGGAGATCAGCGCCCGCGTGCTGATGAAGCTCAAGCGGGACGCCGAAAGCTACCTCGGTGAGGACATCACCGACGCGGTCATCACCGTGCCCGCCTACTTCAACGACGCCCAGCGTCAGGCCACCAAGGAAGCCGGCCAGATCGCCGGCCTCAACGTGCTGCGCATCGTCAACGAACCGACTGCTGCGGCGCTGGCCTACGGCCTGGACAAGGGCAGCAAGGAACAGACCATCCTGGTCTTCGACCTCGGCGGTGGCACGTTCGACGTCTCGCTGCTGGAGATCGGCGACGGTGTCGTCGAGGTCCGCGCGACCTCCGGTGACAACCACCTCGGTGGCGACGACTGGGACGACCGGATCGTCGACTGGCTGGTCGACAAGTTCAAGGGCACCAGCGGCATCGACCTGACCAAGGACAAGATGGCCATGCAGCGGCTTCGCGAAGCCGCCGAGAAGGCCAAGATCGAGCTGAGCTCCAGTGGCAGCACCTCGATCAACCTGCCCTACATCACCGTCGACGCCGACAAGAACCCGCTGTTCCTCGACGAGCAGCTGACCCGTTCGGAGTTCCAGAAGATCACCCAAGATCTGCTGGACCGCACCCGCCAGCCGTTCCAGCAGGTCATCAAGGACGCCGGCATCTCGGTGTCCGACATCGACCACGTGGTGCTCGTCGGTGGTTCCACCCGCATGCCCGCGGTGACCGACCTGGTCAAGGAACTGACCGGTGGACGGGAGCCCAACAAGGGCGTCAACCCCGACGAAGTTGTGGCCGTTGGTGCCGCGCTGCAGGCGGGTGTCCTCAAGGGTGAGGTGAAAGACGTTCTGCTGCTTGACGTCACACCGCTGAGTCTCGGTATCGAGACCAAGGGCGGCGTGATGACCAAGCTGATCGAGCGCAACACCACGATCCCGACCAAGCGGTCGGAGACCTTCACCACCGCCGACGACAATCAGCCGTCGGTGCAGATCCAGGTCTATCAGGGTGAGCGCGAGATCGCCGCGCACAACAAGCTGCTCGGCTCCTTCGAGCTGACCGGCCTGCCGCCGGCTCCGCGCGGTGTGCCCCAGGTCGAGGTGACCTTCGACATCGATGCCAATGGCATCGTGCACGTCACCGCCAAGGACAAGGGCACCGGCAAGGAGAACACGATCAAGATCCAGGAAGGCTCCGGCTTGTCCAAGGAGGAGATCGACCGGATGATCAAGGACGCGGAGTCGCACGCTGAGGAAGACCGCAAGCGCCGCGAAGAGGCCGACGTCCGCAACCAGGCCGAGTCGCTGGTCTACCAGACGGAGAAGTTCGTCACCGAACAGCGCGACACCGAAGGCGGCTCCAAGGTCCCCGAGGACACGCTGACCAAGGTCGACGCCGCGATCTCCGAGGCGAAGACGGCGCTGGCCGGCAGCGACATCGGTGCGATCAAGTCCGCCATGGAGAAGCTGGGCCAGGAAAGCCAGGCTCTGGGCCAGGCCATCTACGAGGCCACTCAGGCCGACCAGAGCGCCGGACCGTCGGGCGGTTCGTCCGCTGACGATGTCGTGGACGCCGAGGTCGTGGATGACGATGATCAGGAGCGCAAGTGAGCGAAGGTCGCGAGGAAGAACCGGTAACTGTCACCGACAAGCGCCGAATCGACCCCCAGACCGGAGAAGTTCGCGAAGCCTCCGGCCCGGCCCCCAGTGGGCCGGCGCCGGGGGACTTCGCGGGCGAAACGCCGGAGGAGTCGGACAAAGCCGCTGAACTGCTCGGTGACCTGCAGCGAGTGCAGGCCGATTTCGCCAATTACCGCAAGCGCGCGCTGCGCGATCAGCAGGTGGCCGGCGAGCGCGCCAAGGCCGCCGTGGTGAGCCAGTTGCTGCCCATCCTCGACGACCTGGACCGGGCACGCAGCCACGGCGACCTTGAGACCAGTCCGCTGAAGTCGGTCGCCGACAAGCTCACGTCAGCACTGGCCGGACTGGGCCTTACCGCCTTCGGCGCCGAGGGCGACGAGTTCGATCCATCACTGCACGAAGCCGTGCAGCACGAGGGCGAGGGCTCCAAGCCGGTGCTGGGCAACGTGATGAGGCAGGGCTACCGGCTCGGCGATCAGGTGCTCCGGCACGCACTCGTCGGGGTGGTGGACACCGTCGACGATGGATCGGCGGCACCTCAGAAGGCCGACACGCCCGCCAACGGCGACCAGAGCGGCGCGCAGAACGCAGAATCGAATTAACAACATGACCGACGGTGAGAGGAGGTGACGCGGCATGGTCCAACGCGAATGGGTTGAGAAGGATTTCTACAAGGTGCTCGGCGTCTCCTCTGACGCCAGCGAGGACGAGATCAAGCGGGTGGCCCGCAAGCTGCTTGCCGAGAATCACCCCGACCGCAACCCGGACAACAAGGTGGCCGACGAGCGCTACAAAGAGGTTGGCGAGGCCAGGGACGTCCTGACCGATCCGGCCAAGCGCAAGGAGTACGACGAGACCCGGCGGATGTTCGCCGGCGGCGGGTTCCGCCGCGGTAACGGCGGCGGCGGTGGGTTCGGCGGCTTCAGTGGCTACGGCGCCGACGGCGGCGAGTTCAATTTGAACGACCTGTTCGACACGGCCAGCCAGACCGGCGGCACGAACATCGGCGACTTGTTCGGTGGCCTGTTCGGGCGCGGCGCAGCGCCCCGCCCGAGCCGGCCGCGGCGGGGCAAGGACCTCGAGACCGAGACCGATCTCGATTTCCTGGAGGCGACCAAGGGCGTCGCCATGCCGTTGCGGCTGACCAGTCCGGCGCCATGCACGAATTGCCATGGCAGCGGCGCACGTCCGGGCACCAGCCCGAAGGTGTGTCCGTCGTGCAACGGCTCCGGTGTGATCAACCGCAACCAGGGCGCATTCGGGTTCTCCGAGCCGTGCACCGATTGCCGGGGGAGTGGCTCGATCATCGAGCATCCCTGCGACGAGTGCCATGGCACCGGAGTCACCACCCGGACCCGCACCATCAACGTCCGGATCCCACCGGGCGTCGAGGACGGCCAGCGTATCCGGCTGGCCGGTCAGGGTGAGGCCGGGTTGCGCGGTGCGCCGTCGGGCGATCTGTATGTCACCGTCCATGTTCGGCCGGACAAGGTGTTCGGCCGTGACGGCGATGACCTGACCGTGGCGGTCCCGGTGAGCTTCACCGAACTGGCCTTGGGGACAACGCTTTCCGTGCCCACCCTGGAGGGCAAGGTCGGGGTGCGAGTGCCGAAGGGCACCGCCGACGGCCGGATCCTGCGGGTGCGTGGGCGTGGCGTGCCCAAACGCGACGGCGGTCACGGCGACCTGTTGGTCACCGTGAAGGTTGCGGTGCCACCGAATCTCGAGGGCGAGGCGCTCGAGGCGCTCGAGGCCTACGCGGCCGCCGAGCGGTCCAGCGGGTTCGACCCCCGGGCGGGATGGGCGGGTAACCGCTGATGGCCACGTCGGATGAGGCCCGGACGTTTCTGATCTCGGTGGCCGCCGAGCTGGCCGGTATGCATGCGCAGACGTTGCGCACCTACGACCGGCTCGGTCTGGTCAGCCCCCGGCGCAGTTCCGGTGGCGGAAGGCGGTATTCGGAGCGCGACGTCGAGCTGCTGCGCGAGGTGCAGCGGCTGTCGCAGGACGAAGGTGTGAACCTCGCTGGGATCAAGCGGATCATCGAGTTGACCAATCAGGTCGAGGCTCTGCAGTCCCGCGTCGAGGAGATGATGGACGAGCTGGAGTCGTTGCGCGCCAACCAGCGTCGCGATCTGGCGGTGGTACCGAAGAGCACCGCGCTGGTGGTCTGGAAGCCGCGCCGCTAGTCAGGCTCCAAAGCCCGTTCAGCTCCGCTTCAGGATGCCGGCTTTGTCAGGAACTGCCCGTCGAGGAACTGGTTGTAGTCAGGCAGCGTGGTAGCCGCGTCGATCGACTTCTGGGTTTTTCCCCATTCGGCGAGCGCGCTGAGGTCGGCGGCGAGGTCGGGTTTCAGCTGAATCGTGAAGTCGAACTCGGACAACACGGTATTCAACAGCTGCGTGTCCAGCTGGGTAGCCTTGGCGACCGCAGCCGTCGCGGCTGCATCGTGGGCCGACAGCGCGGCGCTTGCGTCGCCGAGTGCGGCGAAGAACGACGTGATCTCTGCCCCTTTCGACGAGATCGCCGACGGGGAGGCGATGAACAAGCTGTGCTGAATGTAGGTGCCCCCGTTGAGCGGCACTGCGTCATCGCCGAGCGCGGCAATCGTCTGCGCCTGGTACGGCTGGAAAATTGAGACCGCGTCGACGTTGTGTTGGGTGGCGGCAGTGACCATGGCCGATGGCGAAACCTGGACGAGATCCGCCTTGATGTTGTTCTGGGCCAGCGCATTTGACACGTAATACGCGGCGCTGGTGCCCAGCGGTGTGCCGATCGATTTTCCTGCAAGGTCGGCCAAGTTGGTGATGCCTGCGCTGCGCCGGGCCACGATACGGGAACCCTCCCAACGGGACCCGTCGGCGACGATGCGCAGCCCCGGCGAGCGGGTGAGCACCGCCGCCGTCGGAACGTCCGCCGCGGTGGTGATGTCGACCTGGCCGGCGCTCACCGCCTGCAGAGCTTCGACGCCGGATTGGAAGTTCACAACCTTGACGTTGACGTGGTGCTTGCTGAACATCCCGCCGTCGGCGGCCACGGGAATCTGGGCCCAGGAGGGATCCACCACGAAGCCAACGGTCAGTTCGTCGGCGTTGCTGCTGGAGTCGTGGGCGCAGGCGGTGATCGAGGTGGCCACTGCCAACGTGGCAATGGCAGCCGCGGTGAGTCGTTTCAGGGTTGTGTTCACTCAGTCGTCCTTTGTGCGAGCAGGGATGGATGTGTCAGTGCACGGCGTGGTCGATGCCGAGTCGGTGGTGCAGGGTCTTGCGAATCGCTCCGTAGCCGGGCTGTTCGGCGAGCGTGTCCGCCGGCCGGGGGCGACCCAGGGGGTTGGTGATCTGGTCGACGATCTGTCCGTCCTGCAGCACATTGACGCTGTCCCCCAGGCGTATCGCCTCGTCGATGTCGTGGGTGACGAAGACGATCGTGCGGTTCAGGCGTGACCAGAGTTCGATGAGCAGGTCCTGCATGCGCAAGCGGGTCAGTGCATCCAGGGCGGCGAAGGGCTCGTCCATGAGCATCACGGAGGGCTCACCGGCAAGCACGCGTGCGATGCTCACGCGCTGGCGCATACCACCGGAAAGCTCCGCGGGGCGCTGCCTACCCACGCCGGCGTGCAGGCCGACGGTGTCGAGTAGTTCGGCGATCCGAGCGTGCCGTTGCCGCCGGTCCAGTTTCCTTGCGGTCAAGGCGAAGTCGATGTTGTCGGCGACGCTCATCCACGGAAACAGGACGTCGCGCTGGAAAGCCACGCCTCGACGAGGGTCGGGAGCGGTGACGGCCTGGCCATTGTCGATCACCGCGCCGGAGGTGGCGGTGATCAGCCCGGCCAGGCAATGTAGCAGTGTCGACTTTCCGCTGCCGGAGGCGCCGACCAGGACGGTGAATGAACCATCGGGGACGCTCAGCGAGATCCCTTTGAGGGTCGGGGTCGCCGCGCCTGGAAACTGCACGACGAGATCGCGGGTGTCCAGTGCCATCTCAGTGCTCCTCTCGTGCCCAGCGAGTCAACGGTGCGCTCGCCGTGTCGATGAGGGAATCGCATGCCGCGCCGATGACACCCAGCACGATCAGGCAGAAGATCAACCGGTCGGCCTGCGAGAAGAGCTGCGCCTGGTAAATGCGGTAGCCGATACCCGCAGTGGTCCCGGTCATCTCGGCGACGACGATGAGTACGAATGCCATCGCCGCTCCCACTCTCAGGCCGGACACGATGTCGGGGGTCGCCTCGGGGAGGACGACTTTGCGTAAGGTCTGCCACCGGCCGGCACCCAGACAGCGTGCGGCTTTCAGATAGTCGGTCGGCGTCCCGGCCAGCCCCCCGTGGCTGTTGATCCAGACCGGGACGAAGACGCCGAGCGCGATCACCAGAGTCTTGCTGTTCTCCCCGAGCCCGAACCAGAGAATGGCAAGCGGGACCAGGCCGATGGTCGGGATGGGCGCGAATATCCGCAACACGGGTTGCAGTGCCCGGCGTCCGACCGTGGTGGTGGCGGTGAGGACCGCCACCACGATTCCCGCCGTCGCACCCAGGAGGAATCCCGTGGCGGCCCTGCTCAAACTGGCGGTGATGTCCGCGGCGAGCAGCCCGTCGGTCCACAGGCCGTGTCCGGCTGCCAAAATCTCTGCCACACTTGGGAAAAGCTGACGAGGAAAGCGGCCGCTGGCCACCACGAGCGACCAGACAGCTGACGCGAGGACCAAGCCGGTCAGCATCCACCCGAGTGCCTTGAAGCGGTTCAGCACCCGTCTGGACAGAGTCGAACGGTGGGCCTGATGGCGGGTTCCCGGCGTCTGCGCAGCCGAGGTGGACGCGATGTGCAGTACGCCGATATCGGTGCTCATCGGCGTAGGTCGACTTTCCGTGGCGCGGTTCGCGGGGTCCCCGCGGGGGTCCAGCCGAAGGGAACAGCCTGCGATCGGTAGATCAGGGCGGTTCGGCTGAGCCGGTCGACGTCAGCCACTCGGGGCTGTTTCACTTCGGGCTCGCCCGCGACACCGTAGCCCTGATAGGGGCTGTGGTATTCCCAGACCACGTCACCGCCCGGGCTGACCTGGAAGAGCCGCCCCTGCATGCCTTCGGTGATCAGTGTGTTGCCGTTGGGAAGTCGTTGCGCGTTGCTGACGAAGGAACTAAAGAACGTCCATGGTGGCAACCCGGAGTCCTCAGCGGTGTATTGCCACACGATTTCTTTTGTCGTAGGGCATATTTCGAGTACCCGCGAGCCGGCGTAAATGCCGATCGGTGCGGGTGGGTAGCCGGCGCCGCCCTGGTTGTCGAACACCAGGATGTTCCCGGCGCCGGGCAGATCCGCCGCGATCATGTGGGGGTTGTGCTGGCCGGAGGTCTGGTCGAGCGGGCGAGGCACCTTGTGCACGCTGATCCGTTGATGCTGTGCGCCGGCCTCGGCAGCGTAATAGGGACCGATTCGCCAGGCGATGTTCGCTGTCGACTTGTCGATGAGTGCGACGATATTTGCTTTGCGGAAACTGACAAGGATGTTGTCGGGGTGGAAGGTCGGGTCGGAGTGCTCGGAATACCAATGGTTTTGGCCCAGTGATTTCGCGCTGTTCATCTCCAGATAGCCCCACGGGTCTTCGGGGTCGCGGGCAACGGTCTCACGCAGTGCGCGCCAGCCGGCCTCGGAGAACCCGAACTCGTCGAGGTGATCGCCGGCCAGCCATTGCCAGACGATGTGGCCATCCGGGGTGACCTCGTAGAGCCCCTGGTCGCCCACGATCAGGTCGCCGAGCGCCGGTACCCGCCGGGGCACCGTCACCAGAATCAGTCGGTTGCCGTTGGGGAGCAGTTCCCAGTCGTGGTTCTGCCGCGCTGCGCCGCCGGGCGCCTCGGCGCCCCATTCCCAGATGCGTTCGCCATCCCAGTCGAGCTGACCGATGGTGCCGTTGGCGTAGATGCCGCCCCGACCGTCTCCGCTGTCGGCGAGCTGGACGATGACGTCACCGACTCGCCCTGCGTTGAGTGCCGGATCGAGAATCCGGGCCGGGACACCGGCATAGGGCCATTCGTGAATGACGTCACCGTTGAGATCGATCAACCGGGTGACCGAGTCGGCGCCGGTGAACAGGATGTAACTGTCGTAGGCGAGTTCAGGGTCGAGGTAGGTGACTCCCGCGAGTCGTACGAATGCCATGTCAACCACTCCACCAAGAGCTTGTTACGACCACGAGTCCTCCCAGTAAATCTTCTAATCGATTAGCGTAGGCTCGGCGCCGGCCGGGCGGAACTGTCACAATCGGTGTGATTTCAATGCTTGGCGGCGGCGTCGCGGACTACCGAAGGGGGCCCACTTGAGCGGTAAGCGGCCGACGTTGGCTGACGTGGCGAGCCGGGCCGGCACGTCGACGGCTGTCGTGAGCTACGTGCTGAACAACGGACCGCGGCCAGTCTCAGAGACCCTGCGCGCCAAGGTGATCAGCGCCATCGATGAGCTGAACTACCGCCCGGACCTGCGTGCGCGTGCACTTCGACGACCGCGGCGCTGGCGCCAGATCGGGCTGCTGGTACCGGATCTCATGCTTCCGCTCTTCGGGGAGTTCGTCGGCCGGATCGAAGTGGAAGCGCGCGCTCGCGACCACCTCACCATGATCGGTAACACCGGCTACGACCCGGAGCGTGAGCTCGAGTTCGCGACGGCCTTCGCGGAGGTGGGGATCGACGGGCTGGTGGTGATTGGTGCCGCCAACCCGCAGCAGACCGCCAAGCTCTGTGTGCAGGAGCGGATCCCGGTCGTGTGGATGCACAGCGTCCGCGGTGAGGTGGCGGCCGAGATCGTGGGCATAGACCATGTTCAGGCCGGCGAACTTGTCGCGCGCCACCTACGCGACGTGCACGGCTGTTCTGAAATGGTATTCGTCGGCGGCTGGACCGCCGCCGATGTCGGACACGGCGACCGCGAGACGGTCCATCAGCGGTACGTCGGCGTCGCAGCCGTCGGTGGCGGCGG
Organism: Mycobacterium sp. SA01; assembly: GCF_041287105.1. Classification (NCBI taxonomy): domain Bacteria; kingdom Bacillati; phylum Actinomycetota; class Actinomycetes; order Mycobacteriales; family Mycobacteriaceae; genus Mycobacterium; species Mycobacterium sp. SA01. Next base: position 133,263 of record NZ_JBGGNO010000020.1, read on the forward strand.
CGTCCGGGCGGTCCGCACCGATCTGACCCCCGCCGGTGCCTACGCCGCGGTCAGTCACTGCCTTCATGGCGCGGCGGACCCACCACATGCCTTTGTCGTCGGGACCTTCGGGCAGACGGCGGCGACGATTCGGGCGGTGATCGACGCCGGGTATGCGATTCCTGGTGACATCCGGGTGGTCGGGTTCGACGGCAGCGACAACGACTACGGTGTGTTCCAGCTGACTGCCGCACAACAGCCGGTCGATGCGATCGCCCACCGCGCCCTTGCCGAATTGTTGGGAGATGTCGGGCCGGATCTCGGCGTCCTGGAACCGACGCTGCGGGTCGGCAACACATGCGGATGCTGAGTCGGTCCGCCCCGGAACTGCCGAAGCGTCCGACGGCCACGCTGAGCGATCAGCGCAACCGGATCGTGAAAACCGAAACCGCCGGCCGCCCCGGCGTCGCGGTGTCGTAGCCGCCCGTGCCGAGCGCATTGGTGGGCGCGGCCATCGGCTCAAGTCCCACGACATCGTCGTTGCCCGGCGCGAAAATCTGCGCGGCCGGGAACCCCTGGGCGAAGAGCACTTCGATGCGGCGGTCACCGCCGGCGAGTGCGAACACCCCACCTGCCGGCACCCCGTCGAACCCGTCGTCGAATGTCTTGTCGCCCAGCTTCTCCGAGTAGGCGGGCCAGTCCACTCGTTCGCCGGTAGGGAGACCGCGGTTGTCCACGAGTAGATGCTCGAGCGGCGGCGTCTCCAACGTCCACTCTGATCGGGGAACCCCGGGAACAGTCAGGTAGGGGTGGAAGCCATAACACAGCGGCACGGCCGCCGACGTGGTGGCTGTGACGGTGGTTTGCACCGTCAGCGCTCGATCGGCCAACGTGATGTCGAGGGTGACCACATGTGGGAACGGGAAGCTGGCCAGCAGGGCCGGCCGGCTTCCGTAGTCCAGATCGGCGATCAGCCGGTTCTTGGACTGCTCGGTGACCTGCCACCCGGGATATGCCGCGAGCACGCCATGGATCGGCAGGCCGTTCGGGTCGGCGCGCACGCCGCCGACCCCGGGGGTCAACGTCACTGCGCCGCCGTCCAGCCCATAGCCGTTGGCGCTCAACCGATTAGCCCACGGATACAGGATCGGGATGCCGAGCGTCTTCCCGTCGCTCAGATAGGCCTGCAGGCCGCGGCGCTGACCTAGTAATTCCACGCCATCGTCGGACAGCGACGTGCAGATCATGCCCGCCGACGGGACATACGTCGCCGTCAGCGGCGAGGACGGGTCATGCAGGACGACGGACGGCAGCTCGGCCACCGTCGAAGTCTAGCGGTGGGCGCCGATGTAGCTGGTCAAGTCGTCGATCGTGCGCAGTGAAGCGTACTCCGACTCCGGGATGTCGACCTCGAAGCGCTTGTGCAACCGAACCAGGAAGTTCAGCCAGTCCATCGAATCCAGGTCGACCTGGTCCCGCAGGAGCTCGGCGTCGGACAGGTCGCCCTCGTCGATCTCCGGCGCGATGGCGAGCAGTTCCTGCACAACCTGGTCTCGGATCTCGGTATCGCTCACGTCGAGCACCTCCTACAGCTCCCGGGGCTGCTGCAGCAACCGGTTGATCTCGGCAAGGAACAACGCGCCGCGATGACCGTCGCTGGCGCGATGGTCGGCGGCCAGGCTGGCGTGCACCGTTGTCGCAACCCGGATTCCGCCGTCGACCACGACCACGCGCTGGGTGGGCCTGCCGAACCCGACCAGCGCGACCTGCGGCGGGTAGATCACGCCGAAGACGGAGTCGACGCCCTTGTCGCCCAGGTTTGTGACGGTGATGGTCGGATCGGACATCTCCGAACTGCGCAGCGAGCCGGCCCGAGCGCGGGCCACCAGATCCGTCAGGTCGCTCATCAGCTCGTCGAGCTTCTTCTCGTTGACGTCGTGGATCGCCGGCGCCACCAGCCCGCCGCCGCGCAGCGAAATCGCCACGCCCACATGCACACCCGCGGCCGGCTGGTAGCCGTCGTCATGCCAGAAGCCGTTGAACTCGGTGAACCGCTGCGCGGCCAGCGCCACGGCTTTGAGCTGCAGCACCGCGAGCAGCAGCCGCTCGGTGATCGGCCGGTTCACGTTCTGCTCGGTCAACCACCCCAGTGCGGTGTCGAGAATGACCTCGTCGGCCAGGTAGTAGTGCGGGATCTCCCGCTTGGAGCGACCCATTGCCGCGGCGATCGACGCGCGCATGGCGGCGCCGCGCTGCTTGGCCTTCTCCGCGGCCGACTTCGGTTCGGAACTCGCGACCGGGGCGGCCGGCTTGGGCTCGGCGTGATGCTGTGCGGCAGCGGCATGCTCGACATCGATGAGCGTGATCGCCCCCTGCGGGCCGGTTCCGGTCACAGCGCCCAGGTCGACGCCCAGTGACGCCGCCGTACGCCGTGCGACCGGGGACACCCACAGTCGGTGGCCGACGGGCGCGGCCAGGGTCGGTCGCTGTGCAACCGGGGTCTCGGGGTGGGGTGCCGCAACCGGTGCCGCGGCCGGTGCCGCCATGTGCGGTCGCGGCGTCTCACCTGATTCGGCCAGGGTGGCCAGCGGTGTGCCCACGGCCACCGTCTGCCCGACGGGGACAAGCAACTCGGCGACAACACCCTCATGCCAGCACTCGATTTCCACTGCGGCTTTGGTGGTTTCGACGACCGCGACGATCTGTCCGCGGGTGATCGTGTCGCCGGGCTTGACCAGCCACTCGTCGAGGGTGCCCTCGTCCATGTCCGCACCGAGGGCCGGCATCGTGAACTCGATCATCCGGCGGTACCTTTCCCCGGGTCGCTTCGCTCCTGCCCGCCGGTACCTTTCCCCGGGTCGCTTCGCTCCTGCCCGCCGGTACCTTCTCCGAACAGCCCCCGCACCGCGGCCACGATCTTGTCCGGCTGCGGCAGTGCCGCCTCTTCGAGGTGCTTGGCGTAGGGGATAGGCACCTCGACGCTGCACACCCGGGCGATGGGAGCATCCAGGTCGTAGAACGCCCCCTCGACGATCCGCGCGCTGATCTCCCCGGCCAGACTGCCGGTGCGCCACATCTCGTCGACGATGACCGCGCGGTGCGTCTTGCGCACCGACTCCATAATGGTGTCGTCATCGAGGGGGCGCAGCACGCGCAGATCGATCACCTCGCAGTCGATACCGACCAGAGCCAGTTGGTCGGCGGCGTCGAGTGCCTTGGGCACGCAGCCGCCGTAGGCGATGATCGTGACGTCAGTTCCGCCGCGCCGAACTGCGGCCCGGTTGATGTCGGTCGGCACCAGGGCGTCGACGTCGACGGCAGTGTTGTAGAGCTGCACATGCTCGAACACGATCACCGGGTCCGGATCGTCCAACGCGGTGAGCAGCATCCCGTACGCGTCGACCACCGTCGCCGGGGCCACCACTGTGATCCCCGGGATGTGGGCGTACCACCCCTCCAGGCTGTGCGAGTGCTGGGCGGCGAGCTGCCGGCCGGCGCCGGTCGCCATCCGGACGACCAGCGGGACCGAGAATTGCCCACCGGACATATGTCGAAGTGCTGCAGCGGTATTCACGATCTGGTCGAGCGCCAGCAGACTGAAGTTCACGGTCATCACTTCGACAATCGGACGCAGACCGTTGATCGCGGCGCCGATGCCGATGCCGACGAATCCCAGCTCGGACAGCGGGGTGTCACGGATCCGCTCGGGGCCGAACTCCTCGAGAAGTCCCTTCGACGCCGCATAGGTACCGCCGTAGCGTCCGACGTCCTCGCCCAGCAGAACCACCCGCGGGTCGTTGCGCATTGCTTCGCGAATCGCGTCGTGGACGGCATTGCGGTAGGTGGTCTTCACGACAGTGCCTCCGCCGGGGTCATCAGATCGCGGGTGAGTTCCTCGACGCTCTCCAATGTTCCGGCCTCGGCGTAAGCCACCGCGTCGTCGACCTCGGTGGCGGCGCGCTGCTCCATCCCCGCGACGTCGTCGGCGCTCAGAGTGCCGTCGGCGAGGCACTTCTCGGTGAACAGGCGGATCGGATCGCGTTCACGCCAGTGCTCCACTTCGGTCTTCTCCCGGTACAACTCGGGGTCGAACATCGAATGCGGGCGGAACCGGTAGGTGCGGAATTCGAGAAAGAACGGGCCGCCCTCGGTGCGGATGTGCTCGACGGCAGCGGCCGTGGCGGCATGGCAGGCCAGCACGTCCATGCCGTCCGCCGATGCGGTGGGTACCCGGTAGGCCGCGGCGTTGGCGGTGACGTCGGTCTGGGAGAGCTCGCGGTCGATCGCGGTGCCCATGGCGTAGCGATTGTTCTCGCAGAGGTAGAGCACTGGCAATTGCCACAGCTCGGCCATGTTCAGGGACTCGTGGAAGGCGCCCTCGGCGATGGCGCCCTCGCCGAAATAGCATGCGGTGACGCGATTCTGCTTGAGTTGCGCGTCGGCAAAGGCGAGACCGGTGGCCAGCGGCAGACCACCCGCCACGATCGCGTTGCCGCCGTAGAACCGGCGCGAGGCGTCGAACAGGTGCATCGACCCGCCGCGTCCGCGCGAGCAGCCCTCCTGCTTGCCGAACATCTCGGCCATGATCGCGGTGAGCGGGATCCCGCGGAGCAGGGCGTGGGCATGGTCCCGGTAGGTGGCGACCACAGCATCGTCGGGTCCCAGCGCGCGCAGTGAGCCCGCGGCCACCGCTTCCTCGCCCACGTAGAGGTGCAGGAAGCCGCGAATCTTTGCTGCACTGTACATCTCGGCGCATTTCTCTTCCATGCGCCGCACCCGGATCATGTCCGAGAGCAGCCCGCGCGCCAGGTCTTGATCGGTCATGCGGTCACCTCGCTGCCGTGCTGGACGGCGGCGGTCTCCACCGTCGAGGTGTCACCCTCGGGCAGTCCCAGCTCGCGGGCCTTGAGCAGCCGGCGCATGATCTTGCCGGAGCGGGTGTGGGGCAACGCGTCCACGAAGTCGATCTCCTTGGGTGCCACCGCGGCCCCCAACCGCTTTCGCGCATGGCCCATCAGGTCGCGACGCAACTCGTCGCTCTCGGCATACCCCGTCTTGAGTGTGACGAACGCCTTGACCAGTTCGCCGTAGGTGGGGTCGGGCTTGCCGATCACCGCCGCCTCGGCGACCGCGGGATGATCGGTCAGCACGTTCTCGACCTCGAACGGTCCGATCAGATGCCCCGACGACTTGATGACGTCGTCGGCCCGCCCGACGAACCACAGATAGCCGTCGGCGTCCCGCTTGACCAGATCGCCCGACCGGTACAGGTCACCGGCAAAACTGTTGCGGTAGCGCTCGTCTTGATTGAGGTATGCGCGGAACATCGACGGCCAGCCGACGCGCAACGCCAACTCGCCCTCGACGTCCGGCTCGTCGATGACGGTGACCGCGCCGGAATCTTCGCGGTGCACCACACAGGCGTCGACCCCGGGCAGTGGGCGGCCCATCGACCCGGGCTTGATGTCGAAGGCCGGGGTGTTGGCCACCATGATGCCGCCGGTCTCGGTCTGCCACCAGTTGTCGTGAATCGGCAAGCCCAGCACCCGTTTGCCCCACCACACCGCTTCGGCGTTGAGCGGCTCACCCACACTGGCGATGAACCTCAGGTGCGGAAAGTGGTACTGCGCAGGCAGTTCCGGGCCGGCCTTGATGAGCATCCGGATGGCGGTCGGGGCGGTGTACCACACCGTCACCTGCTCGTCTTGCAGGATGCGATACCACCGTTGTGCATCGAACTCGGCCTCGTCGATGATCGAGGTGACGCCGTGCAGCAGCGGGGCGATGATCCCGTATGAGGTGCCGGTCACCCAGCCGGGATCGGCTGTGCACCAATAGATGTCGCCCGCGTGGAGATCGAGGGCGTAGCGGCCGGTGATGTAGTGCATGGCGACCGCGCCGTGGACGTGCTGGGCGCCCTTGGGTGTGCCGGTGGTGCCGCTGGTGAAGTGCAGCAGCGACGGATCGTCGGCGGTGGTGTGTTCGATGGGTGCGTCGTCGCCGACGGCGTCCATCAGCCGATGGAAGTTCTCGGTGCCCTCGATGTCGTCACCGACCACCAGGACATGTTTGACCGACGTCAGCTCCCCACGGATCTTGGCGATCTTGCGCTTGTAGATCGCCGCCGTGGTGACCAGCACGTCGGCTGATCCGATGTTGACGCGGGTGGCGATCGGTTCGGGGCCGAACGCGGAGAACAGCGGTGAGACCACACTGCCGTTGCGCAGCGCACCGAGCATGGTGGTGTAGAGCTCGGGGACGCGGCCCATGATGACGAAGACGCGGTCACCCTTGCCGATTCCCAAGCCGCGCAGCACGTTGGTGAACCGACGCGACAACCGGCCCAACTCGGCGTAACTGATGTCGTGGGTGGTCAGCTCGGGGGAGTCGGGGGTGTCGGCGATGAACCGCAACGCGGTCCGGTCGGCATCCGGACCTTCGGCGTGCCGGTCGACAGCGGCGTAGGCGATATTGCAGCCGCCCTGGCCCATCGCGGCGCACAGGTCGGGCACATCCGACCATCGGAACGAGGCGCGGGTCTGCGCGTAGTCGACGAGGTTGGGGGTGACCTTGAGGTCGCCGTCGCCTTTGTGGATGACGTCCATGGTGTCCCTCACACGTGCGGCGGGGCCAGGACGCCCTCGCGGCGCGCCTGCCCCAGGTTGGCCATCACCCTGTCGCGCAACGTCGCATAGGCGGCGCCGCTGTTGAGGATGTCGTGGCGGTCCTGATGGCGGAGGTAGGCGTCGAGCCGCCGTTCCAGCGACCAGTCCCAGTAGATGCGTCCGGTGTATGGCGAGCAGAGGAATTCCCAAGCAACGGCGTCGAGTTCAGTCTCGTCGGCCAAACCAGAAGTCATCTCCACCCCTCACTTACCACCCCCACAAACGATGGTGGTCGAGGCTGATGCGAGCTGGAAGGGACGAAAGTCCCCGAACTCGGGGCTAACGGGCTGCGACCGGCTGGGTCAGTGCAGCGGGTCGTGCTGGATGCGCTCCGGCGGTGCGCCCTTGGCGAGCAGAGCGTCGCGGGTGGCGCGCACCATCGCGGGACCTCCGCAGATCAGGATCTGGCGATCGCCCCAGCCGCCGTATTTGGTCACCACTTCGGGAAGTCGCCCGGTCTGGCGCACATGCAGGCCGCGGGGTGGCTGGACATCGGGATAGTCGGCCGCCCACGGCGGATCGTTGGAGTACTCCGATACCGGCGATACCGACAGCCACGGGTTGGAGCCGGCGATCTCCCACAAGGTCCGCAGGTCGTAGAGCTCGCACGGATAGCGGGCGCCGAAGAACAGATGCACCCGCGGGTTCTCGCCGTATCGGCACAGATCCATGATCAGCGCCCGCAGCGGCGCCAGGCCGGTGCTGCCTGCCACCATCAGGACGTCGCCGCCGTCGCGGTCCACCTCCATCGCGCCGTGCGGGCTGGACAGCCGCCAGCGATCGCCGGGGCGGGTCTCGGCCACGATCGAATTGCTGACCATGCCGCCGAGCACCGAGCGCACGTGGAACTCGATGAACCCGTCCGGGTCCGGTGGCATGGCGGGTGACAGGAAGCGCCAGCGGCGCGGGCACTGGGGAACGTGGACGTTGACGTACTGCCCCGGGTGGTAGGGCATCGGCCGGTCCAGGTGCAGGCGGACGACTGCGAGGTCGCGTGATACCCGGTGGTGTTCGAGGACGGTGCCGTCCCACCACGCGGGCCCATTCTCGGCGTCGGCCGCGCCGCCCATGATTCCGGTGATCAGGTTGACGGCCTGGATTGCGGCGTCGTCGACGGCCGGGGTCCAGCGATCACTGAGGTGGCTGCGCATCTCGGAGTACCACGCTTGCCGCATACTGTCGTAATGTCGTTGTGTGACACCGTATTTGCGGTGATCACGGCCGAGCTGGGCGAGGAAAGCCACCGGGGCCTGGGCGCGCTGGGCGACGAATTCGCCGAACACCCAGTGCATCGCCTGACCGAACGCCGCCCGCTGCGGCGCCAGCTCAGGGGGGAACAAATCCCGCACTTCAGAGTCCAGCGCGAACCATCGGGTGTAGAACCGGTTCAGCAGCTGCTGGGATGCCGACTGGGGAGCCGCGGCGTCTTCGAACGCAGCCTGCAGCACCGCGAGCGCATCACGATCCTCCAGACCCACGGCCGCGAGTGTAGGCCCGCGAACTACAGGCCGTGAACGCCCTTGTACAACACCATGGCACCGATGACGACCAGGATCACGGCGACCAGCGTTGCGTGCTGGGCCTCCATCCAATTCTTGAGCTTGGTCAGCGGCTGGTCCAGCCGCTCACCGGCGACCAGATAGGCCAGCACCGGCAACGCCACCGAGGACGCCGCGACGGCGGTGAACACGGCGTCGGCCGTCCACGCCCCGGTGGTCCCCAGCCCCGCCGAGCCGATCGCCAAACCTGCTGCGGCACACATGAACAGGACCTTCGGGTTGACCACCACCAGCACCACCGCGGTCACGAAGGCGCGGGGCGGACCGATGCTGGTCATCGATGTCAGCCACTTGGGGGTGTGCTCCGTGCGCTTGCGGGTGAACCAGCGGTAGAGCCCGAACGCGACGAGCGCCGCCCCGATCACGATGCGGACGTAGGGTGCCCACATCGGCTGCTTGTTGAGTCCGCCCAGAGCGTTGGACACCAGCACGAACGCCGCGGTCAGGCCGCCGATGCCGAGCACCCAGCCCAGCAGGAACGCCATGCTGGTCGGCCGGGGCGAGGGCGTGTGCAGCATCAGGATGCCCGGGATGATCGTCAGCGGGGACAGTGTGATGACGAGCGCCAGGGGGATCAGTTCGGTCAGCTCCGAACCGAGGCCGGTCGTCACAGATGCCTCCTGGGGCGTAGACGGGCAACGCTCGATCACGGCTGACCGTACTATCTCTGCCCGTGGGCATGGATGCCGACGAAGAAAAGGGTGATGGCGGCCACGACGGCCAGCAGAACACTCTGGTCTACGTCTCCGGGGTGGCAGCGTTGGTGCTGCTCGCGATCCTGGTGTACGCGGTACTGGACACCTCGGAGAGCTCGCAGCGGCGCGACGGGCCGGTGACCTATGCGCCGGCGATCAGCACCACCACGTCCTCGAGCAAGAAGACGTCCACCACCTCGCGCACCACGTCGACGCGGATCTCCACCACCGATCTGAACCCGGGCTCCCCATCGTCGACCTCGACGTCGCCGTCGGACACCTCGAGCGAAGTGGTCATCCCGTCGGAGACCGAGTACACCACTCCCACGACGACGGTCACGTTGACCAACCCGTACGCCACGACCTCGGTGCCGAACGCCGGGCGGACCTAGCCCATGAGCACGGCGACTGTCGTCACGATCTTCCACCCCGCGAACGACCCCGCCGACTTCATCGAGTGGGCCGACACGATGCGCACCACCGCATCGGAGTCGACCGATTTCCGGGTCTCCGTGCTGGCTGATCCGCACCTGGACTGGGGACTCGCCGTCACCTTCGCCAATGCGCGGGCGCTGCACCATTGGCTGGACAGTTCGGCCCGCCAACGGTCGCTGAACGATGGCAGGAGGCGCGGAATTCTTCGTGCCACAGCCGACATCGTGATCGTCGAGGACAGCGGGGTGCCGCCGGGCGTCGGCTTCTTTCGGCACATGGTGGCGGCGGACCGCGCCGCCGACTTCGTGGCGGCCGAGGCTCAGCTGGCGGAGGTGAGCGCCCGGTTCAGCGGGTTCGAAGGATGTTGCACCTTCGCCCCGGACACCGGCGGCGATTCGTTCGCGGTGCTGCGGTTCCGTACCGAACACCAACTTGTGACGTGGCTGGAGTCGCCGGAACGCCGCGCCGCGCTGGGGCCGCTGCGGTTGAGCCTGACCCGAGAATTCTCCCTGGTGTCCTCGATCACGACCTTTGGCAGCACGGTGCGGACCGAGAACGGCCACACCGCGGTCACTCCGAGATGGAAGACCGCGATGCTGATCCTGCTGGTGCTCTACCCGACGGTGATGCTGCTGTCGCGGTTCATGGGCCCGGTCCTCGACGGCGCCGGTGCCCCGCCGTGGTTGGCGATGTGGCTCAGTCAGGTGGTCAGCGTGGCTGTCCTGCAGTGGGCGCTGATGCCGTGGGTCGGGCGGTGGTTCGGGCGTTGGCTCGATCCGATCGACGGGGCGGGGGTCCGCGTCAGCGTGCTCGGCGCGAGCGTGATCGTCGTCGGTTACCTGGTGACGCTGGGTGTGTTCGCGGTCGTTCGGTGGCTGCAGTACTGGGACTTCGCGCGAGGCTAGGTCCGCTTGAGTGTCCAGGCCGGAACCCAGTGCGTCACTGCCTTGCGTTTGGGTCCGTAGGAGATGTCGTAGGTGACCAGGCCCCACCAATCGCCCTGCTCGCACAATCCCCAGCAGGACAGCATGCCCCTGACGACCTTGTGCATCTGCAATCCATGCGGGTGGTAGCGGCCGGTCCGGTGCGGTTCGCGGGGAAAGAGCACGGTCAGATCGACGAGCACAGGTTCGGGCGGGGCCACCGGCCGGAAGGGCGGCCGCAGCGGCTGACCGTTGTAACCGATCGAGGTCAGCTCACCCACTGTTCGATCATATGTTCGATCCGATCGGTGTCCACCCCCGCCCGTGTGCTCAGGTCAACTGCTCCGACATCTGTCGCAGTTTGCGGTGCACGCCGCCGTAGGGGTCTGCCGACGGGAGGAGCGCCTTCGCGATCTTGGTGACCGCGCTGTAGTTGACGTCGACCACGTTGGCCAACGGGGACAGGCACAGTTGGCTGCACAGCTGGTAGGCGTCCATGGTGCTCAACCCGTACAGCTCTTCCAGCCAGCGCACCATCTCGACCTGACTGCACCGCCAGGCGTCCTCGAGCGGGCGTGCCGAACCCACCGTCAGCAATGCGTCGTCGTGCTCGAAGCGCGGCCACGCCGGCGCGCCGCCCTTGATGAGGTCGACGACCAGGGTCACGTTCATCGCGCCCTCCAGGGCCGTTCCGCAGGTTTCACCCTCACCTTGGCGATAGTGGCCGTCACCCACTGAGAAGAGCGCGCCCTCGGTGTTCACGCCCAGGTAGACCGTGGTGCCCGCGCGGAGCTCCGGGGTGTCCATGTTCCCGCCGAAGTAGTCCGGGACCAGAGTGGTCCGGACCTCCCGCAGGGCGGGTGCGACGCCGACCGTCCCCATCATCGGTGCCAGCGGGATGTCGAGGGTGAAGTCGCTTTCGTGTGCGGTGAAGGTTGCGGTACCCCGCGCCCGGTCGATCCGGTAGATCCAGGCCAGTTCGGGCAGCGGCGCCTGCAGAGTGGCCGTGCGATCGGTGCCGGTGAGGGCGCCGAAGAGCGGGATCGTCGTCGAGGCGGCCCAGTCCCTGGCCGGCTCGATCGACACGAAGTGAAGCGCCAGGGTGTCACCGACCTCCGCGCCGGTGACATAGAACGGGCCGGTCTGCGGGTTGAGCTCCTTGGTGTTCAGCACGCGGCTGGGCTTGTCGGTGCTGGACGTGACCCGCCCGGCGAAGGCGTCCTCGGTCCATAGCCGCATCGCGGTGCCGGGTGAGACCTCCAGGACGGGCTCGGCGCCCCCGAAGGTCCAGACGTATTGATCGCGGGTGGGGGTGAACTCAACGACGCGCATCGACCATCCTGGTGCTGAGGACGCGGGGCAGCAGCGCCGCGAACACGGTGCCTAGTACCAGCCACATGAGCGCCTGGGTGAGCAGTGAATTGATCCGGAAGTCGGCCAGCAACGCGGCCGGGAAATGATCGGAGACCTCATCGAACCGGGGGACCAGGAGCGCGATGGCGCTGATGCTGACCAGGTAGCCCCAGCCTGCGACTGCGACTGCCGACCACGTGCCCAGACGCGCACTGAGCCGCACGGCGGCTGCGACGGCGATGATCGCCAGCGCCACTGAAGCCAGCAGGATGACCAGATATGCAGTGGTGCGCGCCCCGATGGTGTCTGCATGGCCGACGCCGGGCGGATTCGCCGGGAAGCACAGGGCCGGAACGAGATTGACCGCGACGAAGCCGATCGCCGCCAAGGCGCTGACCGGCCACCGAAGGTCGGTGTGCATACCGCGCCGGGTCATCTGCATCGACAGTGCCGCGACCGCGACAGAGAACAGTGCGCCCAGCACGACGGCGAACATCACCGTGCCGACACCGGCGCCGACATTCTCTTGCAGGGCGCGGCTGAATATCTCGTGTTCCTCGCCGTGGGCGTGTGCCTCTTCGTGGCCGATGGCCGCATCGATGAGTGGGGAGACCAGAATGCGCGCGAAAACGAATGCGGCGATCCCACCTGACAGTCCGGCTGTCAGGCCGAGGCCGATGATTCTCTGCATGGCGTGACCTTTCAGTGGCAGGGGAAGCCGAGCAGGTGCCGGGCGTCGTGGACGAACTCATGGATGTGGGTGTCGGAGCCGAATACCGACACCGCGCCCTGGTCGAATCCGATGAAATAGAACGCGATCAAGGCCAGCACGGTGGTCACCGTCAGCTGCAGGGCCATGCCTGTGGTGTGGGTGTCGGGCAGCTCGAACGTCGCGCTCGACCGCGCGGCGGACCGTCGAGTAGTCGAAGACATCATGTCCCTCTCGGTAGTTACTTCCAGATTGCAAATATTTCGCTTGCTCTGAATACCCGGCAGGGTTCCGAGCGGTCAACCGGAAGAGCCTGGTCTGGCGGGGCTGAAATCCAGGTTTAACACGAGGCCCGTCGTGCGTAAATCCTGTGTTACGCATGGCGGTACGGATTGCGTAAGGTTGCCGACAGTGCGCATAGTTCCAAATGAAAGTATTACGACCGTGAACTAATGATTGGAGAGCCGGATATGCACGGTCCACACGACCTGGGTGGGCGCGACGGCATCGGCCCCGTCGCCACTGAATTCCTCGAACCGGGGATCCCGGACTGGCGCTACCCCTTCGAAGGCCGGATGCACGCGGTGACCGCCATGGCGATCGCCAAAGGTGCCTTCAACCTCGATGAACAACGCCATGGCATCGAGCTGATGAAGTGGAGTGAGTACCTTGACTCCACCTATTACGCCCACTGGTTGTTCTCGGTGGAAAAGCTGCTCAACGACAAGGGTTACGTCTCCCACGAGGAGATCGACACACGGATGCAGGAACTGGGCGCTCCATCGATGACGCCGCATCCGCAGAAGCCGGAGAACCTATCGCCGTTCGCCCAGCAGATGATCGACATCCTGTGGAAAGGGACGCCGCATGATCTGCCCGCCGACACCCCGCCACGTTACGGCGTGGGTGACAAGGTGGCGGTGCGCAATCTCAATGAGGTGACCCACAACCGGTTGCCCGGCTATCTGAATCGCACCGTGGGCGTTATTGCCAAGCAGTACGGGGCATTTCATGATCCCGCCGACAGCGCGCACAAGCAGATCGACACTCCCCATCAGCTCTACATGGTCAAGTTCAACTCCGTTAACTTGTGGGGTGACGAGGCGGTCGAGGACTTCAACCTGTACGCCGATCTGTTCGAGAACTACCTCGAACCGGCCTGAGACTAGGAGAAATGAGCGAAATGGATTGGCTGTCTTTGTCTGACGTCGAGGCGCGAGTGAACGCGCTCGAGTCGCTGATGGTCGAAAAGGGCTTGGCCGAACACGAGGCCGTCGATGCTGTCGTCGCCTCGTTCGAGAACGATATGGGCCCGGTCAACGGGGCCAAGGTGGTGGCGCGGGCGTGGACCGAACCCGAGTACCGCGAGTGGTTGCTCCGCGATGCCACCGCCGCGATCGCCGACATGGGTTTCACCGGCCTGCAGACCGAACACATGGTGGCAGTCGAGAACACCGATGAACGACACAACGTGGTGGTGTGCACGCTGTGCTCCTGCTATCCGTGGACACTGCTGGGCATTCCGCCGGCCTGGTTCAAGTACCCGCAATACCGTGCGCGCGTGGTCAAGGACCCGCGCGGGGTACTCGGCGAGTTCGGACTCGAGCTGCCGCCCGAAGTCAAGATCGACGTGTGGGACAGCAGCGCGGAGATCCGCTACCTCGTCATCCCTCAGCGCCCCAAGGGCACCGAGACCATGACGGTTGACGAGCTGATCCCGCTGATCAACCGCGATTCCATGGTGGGCACCGCGCTCGCCTCCGTGCCGGGGGAGTGAACCGATGACCGCGACCCTTGATCTGACCGGGTTCGACGACCTCGGCGGTGCAATCGCGCTGCCTCGTTCCAACGGTGAGCTGGTGTTCGACGCACCCTGGCAGGGAAGGCTTTTCGGGCTCGTCGTGCACCTGTGCAAGTCCGGGGCCTTCGAGTGGGACGAGTTCAAGGTGCACCTGATCGCGGCGATCGGCGACTCCGGGGTCGACGAGACCTGCGACCCGGAGGTCTACTACCGCCAATTCGCCGAGGCGTTCTGCCGGTTGGCAGCACAGAAGCAGTTCTTCGACACCGACCAGTTGGAAACGCGGACCGTCACCGAGGCGCAGCGCCTCGCCCACGCCGACCACGACCACGACCACGAGCACTGAGGCAGAGGAGATTTCGCGGATGTCGAAGATTTCTGCGCTGGCCCTGAGCGTGGGAGTGCTCGGGGCGCTGTCGACACTCATGACGGCAACGGTCTGGAAGCTTCCGGTCTGGGTGCTGTTTCTGGCGTGGGCGTCATTCTTTTTCGTGGGGACAGGAGTTCCGGGGCTGGTGAAGTCGGTGGTGTGCAACTGGACCGGTATCGCGATCGCCACGCTCACCCTGCTGTCGGTGCACAACACCTCCAGTGCGGTACTGCTGGCCGTCGCGGTGGGAGTGGGTAGCTTCGCCATGGTGCAGGTCTCGCGGCTGGCCTGGGTGTCGGCTACACCGGCGATCGTGTTCGGTTTCGCGATGACCGTCGGAACCATTGCGGCGACGGGGAATTCCATCACGACCGCCGGTGTGTCCAATCCCGCGCTGATCGCGGCGACGACGGCTCTGGTAGGCGCAAGCTTCGGTATCGCCTCGGAGTGGGGTGCCGCGGCGCTGGGGATGATCTCGCAGGTGACAGTCCCGCGGCGCGTGGCACAGTGAGATACGCTGTCGCGCAGACTAGTTGTCACCGCAGAAGCGATCGAGAGCTGGGAGCGTCGTGCTGACATCGACGAGCAATTTGGACAGCATTGCCGAGGTTTTCGTCCGCGCCGAGCGCCGGTGGACCGATGCGCTGTGCAACGGGTTGCTGGACGCCGACGTCAACACGATCGAGGGTTGGCGGGTGCTCGGCGCGCTGCGCACCGGTGACGGCTTCACGATGAGCGACATCTCGGCGGCGATGTCGATAGCCCCGCCGACACTGACCCGCATCGTGGACAAGCTCGTCGACTCTGGATTGGTGCTCCGGCGGGTCGACGCGGCGGATCGCAGGCGGGTATTGGTTCACCTGTCGGCGCGCGGCAAGGCCAAGGTGCGCAAGCTGACCAAGCAGGAAGCTGGGCTCAAGGCCGTGCTGGTCGACGAACTGGGGGAGGACAACGCCGCACAGTTCATCCAGACTCTTGCCCGCGTCGGCGACCTGTTTTCCACCCCGTGAACGGTCGCGCAACGCGCTAGTAACGCGGCAGGCAGACGATGGGTCGAGGGTGCGGTCGAAAGACAGCTGGATGGAGGTCGATGGTGCACCAGACACCGGCGATCAACGTCGCCCTGGTCATCCCGCGCTCGGGATCGGCCGGTATCTACGGTCCGTCGTGTGAAGCCTGTGCCGAGCTCGCCATTGCCGACGTCAACGCGACGGCCGGGGTGTTGGGCCGGCCGGTTCGTCTGGTTCCGGTGGATGGCAGCAGGCCGCCCGCCGTGGTTGCCGCCGACATCGCGCGCCTGGTCGACCGCGGTGCGATCGATGCGGTCACCGGCTGGCACATCTCCCCGGTGCGGCAGGCGATCGCCAAGGTGACCGCCGGACGGGTGCCATACGTGTACGGGCCGCTCTATGAGGGCGGCGAACGCACCGCGGGACTGTTCCTGACCGGGGAGACGCCGTCGCGCCAACTCTTGCCCGCGATGGACTGGATGACGGACCAACACGGCGTCGATCGCTGGATCGTGATCGGAAACGACTACGTCTGGCCGCGGCAGACGGGTGCGGCGGCGGCAGGGCATGCACGCGCCAAAGGCAAGCCGCTGGCCGGCGAGATCTACGTCCCGCTGGGAACCGAGGACTTCTCGGCCACCCTGCGTCACGTCGAGAGCAGTGGCGCGACCGGGGTGGTCCTGTTGCTCGTCGGACGTGACGGGGTCATGTTCAACCGGCAGTTCGCCGAGGTCGGGCTGGACGCCGCGGTGCCCAGGCTGAGCCCGCACGTCGAAGAGAACATGCTGATGGCCAGTGGCAGTGAGAGCAACCGGGGGTTGTTCGCGGCGGCCGGCTACTTCGAAGCGCTCCACACCACCGCCAGCCTGGAGTTCGCCGCGCACTACTACGCCACCTTCGGCCCGGCCGCGCCTGCGCTCAACAGCATCGGGGAGTCCTGCTACGAGGCGATCACCTTGTTGATCGCGCTGGTGTCGCGGGCTGGTTCCCTGGCGGTGCCCGCCCTGACCGCGGCGGCGGTCGGCCTGACCTACATCAGCCCGCGCGGTGAAGTCACGATGCGCGGCAACCAGATGAGCCAGGACGTGTATGTCGCCGAGGCAGTCGACCTCGATTTCGAGATCCGGGCCCGCATCTCCGCGGCCTGAATCAGCCTGGGTCAAGTTGATGTCCAAAGCCTCTTTCAGCCTGCCCGGAAAATTCGTTAAACTTGAGCGGAACAGACTCAACCTTGACGGCGTTGTAAACCTCGACAAGCTTTTCTAGACGAAACGGAGGTGTCGTGGATTCTTTCAACCCGACAACCAAGACTCAGGCGGCGCTGACCGCCGCGTTGCAGGCTGCCTCGGCCGCCGGCAACCCGGAGATCAGGCCCGCTCATCTGCTGTTGGCACTGCTCACGCAGGCCGACGGCATCGCTTCGCCCTTGCTCGAGGCTGTCGGTGTCGATCCAGCCACGATCCGCGCCGAAGCACAGCGACTCGTCGACCGGCTGCCGTCGAGCAGCGGTGCGACCTCGCAACCCCAGCTCTCGCGTGAGTCACTGGCGGCGATCACCACCGCCCAGCAGCTCGCAACGGAGATGGACGACGAATACGTCTCGACCGAGCACCTGATGGTCGGGCTCGCCACCGGCGACTCCGACACAGCCAAGCTGCTCACCGGTCACGGCGCCTCTCCCGAGGCGCTGCGCGACGCGTTCGTGAAGGTCCGTGGCAGCGCGCGCGTCACCAGCGCCGACCCCGAGGCGAGCTATCAGGCGCTGGAGAAGTACTCCACCGACCTGACCGCACGCGCCCGGGAAGGCAAGCTCGACCCGGTCATCGGCCGGGACACCGAGATTCGCCGCGTCATCCAGGTGCTGAGCCGGCGTACCAAGAACAACCCGGTGCTGATCGGTGAGCCGGGCGTCGGTAAGACCGCGATCGTCGAGGGCCTGGCCCAGCGGGTCGTGGCCGGCGATGTCCCGGAAAGCCTGCGCGACAAGACCGTCATCTCCCTGGATCTGGGGTCGATGGTGGCCGGCGCCAAGTACCGCGGTGAATTCGAGGAGCGGCTCAAGGCCGTGCTCGACGACATCAAGAACTCGGCCGGGCAGATCATCACGTTCATCGACGAGCTGCACACCATCGTCGGCGCCGGTGCCACCGGCGAAGGCGCGATGGACGCCGGCAACATGATCAAGCCGATGCTGGCCCGTGGCGAGCTGCGGTTGGTCGGTGCGACGACCCTCGACGAGTACCGCAAGTACATCGAGAAGGACGCCGCCCTGGAGCGCCGCTTCCAGCAGGTGCTGGTCGGCGAACCGTCGGTCGACGACACTGTCGGCATCCTGCGCGGGCTCAAGGACCGCTACGAGGTCCACCACGGCGTGCGTATCACCGACTCGGCGCTGGTGGCCGCGGCCACGCTGTCCGACCGCTACATCACCTCGCGGTTCCTGCCGGACAAGGCCATCGACCTGGTCGACGAGGCCGCGTCACGGTTGCGAATGGAGATCGACTCGCGACCCGTGGAGATCGACGAGGTCGAGCGGATCGTCCGGCGCCTCGAGATCGAGGAGATGGCGCTGGCCAAAGAAACAGACGCGGCGTCCGTCGATCGCTTGGACAAGCTTCGCGCCGAATTGGCCGACAAGAAGGAGCAATTGGCCGAGCTGACCACCCGGTGGCAGAACGAGAAGAACGCGATCGACGTCGTGCGCGACTACACCGAGCAGCTCGACAAGCTGCGTGGTGAGGCCGACCGGGCCGAGCGTGACGGCGATCTGGCCAAGGCCGCCGAGCTGCGCTACGGGCGCATCCCCGAGGTCGAGAAGAAGCTCGACGCGGCGTTGCCCGTGGCCGAAGCACGCGAGAACGTGATGCTCAAGGAGGAAGTCGGACCCGACGACATCGCCGACGTGGTGTCGGCGTGGACCGGTATCCCGGCAGGCCGGATGCTCGAGGGCGAGACCGCCAAGCTGCTGCGGATGGAGTCCGAGCTGGGCAAGCGCGTCGTCGGACAGGTCAAGGCCGTACAGGCCGTTTCGGATGCGGTGCGCCGCACCCGAGCCGGAGTGGCCGACCCGAACCGCCCGACGGGCTCGTTCATGTTCCTCGGGCCGACCGGTGTCGGTAAGACCGAACTCGCAAAAGCGTTGGCGGAGTTCCTCTTCGACGATGAGCGGGCCATGATCCGCATCGACATGAGCGAGTACGGCGAGAAGCACTCCGTCGCGCGACTCGTCGGTGCGCCGCCCGGGTACATCGGCTACGACCAGGGCGGTCAGCTGACCGAAGCGGTGCGCAGGCGGCCGTACTCGGTGGTGCTGTTCGACGAGGTCGAGAAGGCGCATCCGGATGTGTTCGACGTCCTGCTCGCCGTGCTCGACGAGGGCCGGCTGACCGATGGTCAGGGCCGCACGGTCGATTTCCGCAACACCATCCTGGTGCTCACCAGCAACCTCGGCGCCGGCGGCACCGAGGAGCAGGTGATGGCGGCGGTGCGCTCGGCGTTCAAGCCCGAGTTCATCAACCGGCTCGATGACGTGATCGTCTTCGACGCACTGCAGCCCGACGAGTTGGTGTCGATCGTCGACATCCAGCTGGCTCAGCTGCAGAAGCGCCTTGGCCAGCGGCGTCTCACTCTCGAGGTGTCGTTGCCCGCCAAGCAGTGGCTAGCCGAGCGCGGATTCGACCCGCTCTACGGCGCCCGGCCGCTGCGCCGGCTGATCCAGCAGGCGATCGGCGACCAACTCGCCAAGCTGCTGCTGGCCGGTGAGGTGCATGACGGCGACGTCGTGCCGGTCAACGTCAGCCCGGATGGCGAATCGCTGATCCTCGGCTGAGAGTGACGTGACGGGCCCCCGCACTTCGGTGCGGGGGCTTGTTGCGTCAGTCGTCGGGCATACCCAGCGCGGCGAGGGCGCCGGTGACCGTCGCATCCCGGAGCCGCCGCGGTGAGCTGTCCGGAAATTGAAGGCAGCAGTCCTGCAGACCACCGAAGGCGATGACGCCGCGGGCCGACTGTTCCAGTGTGGGCCGAGAACCGAACACCAACCGGCACAGGCGCTCTCGCCATGCCAGGAGCGTGTCGATCAATCCGAGATCGGCCAGCGTGGTCAGCTCGGTCACCACCAGCATCAGGTCGGCCCGGTGGCGGTAGTGGAAGTCGAAGTAACCCTCGAGCAATTCGCGAGGCGTGGCCCGGGCGGCCGGCGGGCGGCTCTCCTGCTCGGTGACGAAGCGTTCGCCCTCGTCGATCAGTGGCTGCAGGATGCTGCGGACCAAGTCTTCGCGGGACTTGAAGTGGTAGTACAGCGCGGGCTTGGTGATGCCGAGGCGGTCGGCGATGTCTTGCAGGCTGGTGCGTTGCACACCCTTCTGGCCGAACAACTCCCGGGCGACATCCTGGATCCGCTCACGGGTTCCTGACGCGGGCCTGCTCACGTGACCACCCTAACTGACCGATTGTTAAGTAAGCTCGTGGCCGATATGCTTACCGACCGTTAAGTAAGTGAAGTGGAGGCAACCATGCGCGTGCTCATCTCAGGTGCCAGCATCGCCGGACCCGTCCTGGCCTACTGGCTCACTCGTCGCGGCTTCGACGTCACCGTCGTCGAACGCGCTGCGGCACTGCGTAAGACCGGCGGTCACGCGGTCGACCTGTTCCGGCCCGCGATGGAGATCTCCGCGCGGATGGGGGTGATCGACCAGGTCCGGGCGCGTGCGACCGGCACCACCCGGATGATCCTGCAACGCACCAACGGGCGTCCGCCGGTCGACGTGGACTACCTGAAACTGGTCGGTGTCATCTCGGACCAGCACGTCGAGATCATGCGCGACGACCTGAGCCAGATCTACTACGACGCCGGTCGCGATGATGCCGAATATCTGTTCGGCGACCAGATCACCGCGATCGCCGACGACGGCACCGTCGACTTCGCCCACGCCGGGCCGCGTCGCTACGACATCGTCGTCGGTGCGGACGGATTGCATTCCGGTGTGCGGCAACTCGTCTTCGGTGCCGACGCCGGGCACAGCCAGTTCCTCGGCGGCTACCTTGCTGTGCTGTCGGTGCCGAAAAGCTTTGCGCGCGACGGTGAAATGACGAACTTCGTTGATACCAGGCGATGGGCGATGATCTACACCGCCGACCACCTCGACGATGCCCGCGCGGTGTTCCTGTTCCGGCCCGAACAACCGCTGGACTATCACCACCGGGACGAGGCACGGCAGCGAGTGCTGCTGCGCGCCGCGTTCGCCGGGCTCAATCCGATCGTCGATCGCTGGCTCGCCGAACTCGATGGCCCGGGCTCGTTCTACTTCGACTCGATCACCCAACTGGAGCTGACCAGCTGGTCGCGGGGCCGGGTCACCCTGGTCGGCGACGCGGGGTACTGCCCGGGACCCGCAGTCGGCGGCAGCACCAGCCTGGCGGTGCTCGGTGCCTATGTGCTCGCCGGTGAACTCGAGCGGGCCGGGGGTGATCACGCCGCCGCGTTCGCCGCGTACGAGGCGGTGATGGCCGACCCGGTGCGGCACAGCCGCGCGTTCGCCCGCACGGTGGCCAAGAGCCTGGTGCCGCGTACGGAATTCGGGGTGTGGGCGCTGGTCGCCGCAGGCCGCACCCTCGACGCGCTGCCGGCGGGTCTGACCAGGGCCGTCGCCAAGCTCAACACCACCGGCGTCCGGCTCTACGACGCCATGGACTACCCCGACTACCCGGTGCCCGCCTCTGCTATTGATTGATGGTGCCGACCACTGATCCCGTCATCACCGCGGTTCCCGGGCAACCGAATCTGCTGCTCGGCGCCTACGACCTGGCGACGCTGGGATACCGCGCCGACGAGTTCTTCGTCTCGGGCACCGCGGCCTCCTACGCGCTCGACCAATCAGCGGACTACGTCACCCGCATCGTCGTGCTTCGACCGGTGGACGACGCCGCCTGGAACGGGACCGCCATCGTCGAATGGCTCAACGTCAGCGGCGGAATCGATGCCCCCGCCGTCTGGTTCATGGCGCACCGGGAGATCGCCCGCAGCGGATACGCCTACGTCGTCGTCTCCGCCCAACGAGTCGGCATCGAGGGCGGCCTCAGCCTGGTCGGCGATGCGTCCCTGAAAACACTGGATCCGCAACGCTATTCAGACCTCTGCCACCCGGGCGACGCGTACGCCTACGACATCTTCACCCAGGTGGGCCGGGCCGTGCGTGCCGGCAGGGTCGGCAGTTTGGCCCCGGACGTCGTGCTGGCGGCCGGGGAATCGCAGTCGGCCACCTTCCTGACCACCTACGTCAACGAGGTCGATCCGAACGTGGCGGTGTTCGACGGCTTCCTGATCCACTCCCGGTTCGGCTCGGCGGCACCGCTGGACGGGACCTCCCTGCTCGACGAATCCGGGTCGTTCCACTCCGTACCGGTGCCGTTTCGCGCCGACCTGCGCGTGCCGGTGCTCGCCGTGATCACCGAGACCGATCTGCTCGGCGCGCGGCTGCTGGGCTATCGGCACGCCCGCGTACCGGACGCCGAGCATCTACGGGTCTGGGAGATCCCCGGCTCGGCGCACGCCGACAACTACACGATCCGGGTCGGCTTCATCGACAACGGCGCCGTCCCGCTCGAGCAGATCGTGGCGGCCTACGCGCCCACCAATGACCTGATGGGCCAGCAGCTGCCGCACTTCATCAACTTCGCCCCGCAACACCACTACGTGCTGCAGGCCGCGGTCGCGCAGTTGCACGACTGGGTGCGCACCGGAAGGCCGGCGCCGAGCGCGCCGCGGATCGACCTGATCGACACTGATCCCGCCGAAATAGTCCTCGATACGCACGGGGTGGCCACCGGCGGCGTGCGAACGCCCTGGGTCGACGTGCCCACGGCTCGGACATCGGGGGGCAGCGGCGACGACAACGTGCTGCTCGCCATCTTCGGCTCGGGACAGCCGTTCGACGCCGCGACGCTGGCCGAGTTGTATCCGGGCGGCGGCGCCGAATACCTGGAGCGGTTCACCGCTGCGCTGGACACGGCCATCGCGGCCGGTGTCCTGCTGGCGGCCGACCGCACGGAAATCCTCGAACTCGCCGAGGCGACCGGGCCGTAATAGGTCTGTGACCTGCTGGAGTTCTCGCTTCCGGGCAGTGAGCAGATACGCTAGGGCTAATGGTTCCGTTCTGGTTCACGCTGTCCGCGCTCTGCTTCGTGGGTGCGGCGGTGCTGTTGTACGTCGACATCGGTCGTCGACGTGGTCTGGGCCGCCGCCGTAAGTCCTGGGCGCGGTCGCACGGGTTCGACTTCGAACCCGAGTCCGCCGAGATCATCGACCGCTGGAAGCGCGGGGTGATGTCCACCGTCGGCGATGTCACCGCCCGCAACGTGGTGCTCGGGCAGATCCGCGGTGAAGCGGTGTACATCTTCGACCTCGAAGACGTCGCCACCGTGATCGCGCTGCACCGCAAGGTCGGCACCAACGTGGTGATGGACCTGCGCCTCAAGGGCATCGCCGAGCCGCGGGAGAGCGACGTCTGGCTGCTGGGCGCCATCGGCCCGCGGATGGTCTACTCGACCAACCTCGACGCCGCCCGCCGGGCGTGTGACCGCCGGATGGTGACGTTCGCCCACACCGCGCCGGACTGCGCCGAGATCATGTGGAACGAGCAGAACTGGACGCTGGTCTCCATGCCGATCACGTCCACCCGGGCCCAGTGGGATGAAGGCCTGCGCACCGTGCGGCAGTTCAACGACCTGCTGCGGGTGCTGCCGCCGACCGTGCAGCCGGCACTGACTCAATCGGCCGGGCGGCGCAACGCCTCCCCGGGCCGCCCGCTGGCCCCTGCCGGCCGCCGGGAACTGCCGCCTGGACACGTCGACGCTCCGCCGCCGCTGCGCCCGCAGCAGCCGCGCAGTGTCGGCCAGACTGGCACTCAGGCTCCCAACTACCAGCGCTGACCCGGTAGGGTCGCCGCGTGCCCCGTCCTGTCGCCCTGATCACCGGTCCCACCGCGGGCCTTGGTGCGGGCTACGCCCGCCGTTACGCGCGCGACGGCTACAACCTCGTACTGGTCGCCCGCTCCGTGGATCGACTCGAGGACCTCGCCGCCGAGCTGAGGGCCCCCCACGGTGTCGACGTCGAGGTGCTGCCCGCCGACCTCACTGAGGCTGCCGACCGCGCCCGAGTCGCCGACCGGCTGGCCGCCGGGGTGCAGGTGCTGGTGAACAACGCCGGCTTCGGCACGTCCGGCGAGTTCTGGACCGCCGACCCCGCCCAGCTGCAGGCCCAGCTCGACGTCAACGTCACCGCCGTCATGCACTTCACCCGCGCGGCCCTGCCGTCGATGATCGAGGCCGGCTCGGGCACCGTGATCAACATCGCCAGTGTGGCCGGGCTGTTGTCGGGTCGCGGATCGACTTATTCGGCATCGAAAGCCTGGGTGGTGTCGTTCACCGAAGGGCTCGCCAACGGTATCGCCGGTACCGGCGTCAGCATTCACGCCGTCTGCCCGGGATTCGTGCACACCGAGTTCCATGAGCGGGCCGGCATCGACATGAAGTCGATCCCGAACATCTTGTGGCTCAATGTCGATGACGTTGTCGCCGAAAGCCTGGCCGATGTGGCCAAGGGCAAGGTCATCAGCATTCCCGGCCTGCAGTACAAGGTACTGACCTCGGTGGGCCGACGCGTTCCGCGTGGGCTGGTCCGCGCGGTCAACAACGGAATAGGAAGAGGCCGTGGGCGCACCTGAACTCAACGCCACCGAACGCGCCGAACTCGCCGAGCTGGTCCGCCAGCTGTCTGTGGTGTTCGGCAGGGTGACCCTGTCGTCGGGCAAGGAGGCCGACTACTACGTCGACTTGCGCCGCGCCACCTTGCATCATCGGGCCGCCCCGCTGATTGGTCGGCTGATGCGCGAGCTGACCGCGGACTGGGACTACGCGGCCGTCGGCGGACTGACCATGGGTGCTGACCCGGTGGCCGGCGCGGTCATGCACGCGCCGGGCCGTCCGATCGACGCCTTCGTGGTGCGCAAAGCGGTGAAAAGCCATGGGATGCAACGTCTGATCGAAGGCGCGGAAGTATCCGGCAAGCGGGTCCTGGTGGTCGAGGACACCAGCACCACCGGCGGCTCCGCACTGACCGCCGTGCAGAGTGTGCGCGAGGCGGGTGGGACCGTCGTGGGGGTCGCGACGGTGGTGGACCGGGCAACCGGGGCGGCCGAGGCGATCGAGGCCGAAGGGGTGCCCTACCGGAGCCTGCTGGGTCTGGCCGACCTGGGCCTGCCCACCACCTGATACCTCCGGTGAAAAACGACGAGGAGCTCATCGAGGCTTCGGAATGGCCGTGGGACGACGTCGTCGACGTGATCTGCGCCGGCGCCGGTCCCGGCGCGCTCGCCCACGCGATCTGCTGCGACGACCACGATCTGGACGTGGAGATCGCGGACGCCGAGATCTCCTGGCAGGCATTGGATCCCGATACCGCTGCCTACCTGGCTTCGATGACCGAAGACCTCGGGCTCGACGGTACGCCGGACCGGGATCTCGAGCTGACAGCCGTTCGGGCCGAACCGGTGCCGGTCAGGACCGACCGCCGCGCCACGATTGAGCCGTTCTTCGGCTCCCGGTTGCGTGACTGGTCGGTGCGCTGCCTCGCCTCGCCGTTCGGCGTGATCTACAGCCAGGTGCCCGACATCATGACGCCGATGCGCGCCGAATCCGCCGAGACCGTCCGGGTTGCGGTGCTGGGCGACTACCGGCCCGATTCGGACCGCCCCGGCTGGGCGCTGGCCCAGTGGCTGCGTCAGCAGGCCGACGCGCGAGACATCTACGGTGCGCGCGGTATGGCGTTGCAGCGGTTGATTTTTGAGCACGGGCGCATCGCCGGCGCGGAGTTGTCCACACCGGAACAGACGCGACTGGTGCGTGCGACCGCAGGTGTGGCGCTGTCGATCGGACCGGCGCCCGCCGAGGCCGACTGGCCTGTCCAAACCGGGCTCCCCGAGGGTGCTCAGGTCGCGCTGATGAGTCGGACAGCCAGCAGATTCGGCCGCGTGGAACTGCTGGACAGCCTCTGAGTCAGTTCCGGATCGGCACGGAAAAGTCCACTGGGATAACCCGTTTGGCGAACAACTCAGCCATGGCATCGCTGGGGATGGGCCGCGACAGCAGGAAGCCCTGAGCGCGGTGGCAGCCGTGCTGGAGAAGGGTCATCGCCGCGGTCGGCGACTCCACACCCTCGGCGACCAGTTCGAGGTTGAACGCTTCGGCCAGCGCGATGATCGCCCGGACGATCGCCAGATCTTCCGGGTTGGTGCCCAGCTCGAGGACGAAGCCCTTGTCGATCTTGAGGGTGTCCACCGGCAGCGATTTCAGATGGGTGAGCACGCTGTAACCGGTGCCGAAGTCATCGATCGCGATGCGCACACCGACATCTTTGAGTCCGGCAAGTGTGATGCGGGTGGTCTCGATGTCCTGCACCACAACACTTTCGGTGATCTCCAGACATACAGACTTGCCGTCGAGGCCGAATTCGGCGATCGTGTCGGCGACCGATTGGACGAACCCGTCGGCGACCAGCTGCACGGGGGAGACGTTGATCCGGATGACCGCATCCTTGGCGATGCCGCTGGCCTGCCAGCGACTGAACTCCTCGCATGCGGTGCGCATCACCCAGCGGCCCAATTCGCCTGCCAAATTGATGGATTCGGCGACGTGGATGAACGAGTCCGGCAGCAGCAGACCGCGGGTCGGGTGTTGCCAGCGCACCAGCGCCTCGGTCGCCAGGATCTCCCCGGTGCGCATGTCGACCTCGGGCAGGTAGTGCAGGATCAGCGACCCGGTGTCGATCACGTTCTGTAAATGCAACTCGATGTCGTTGCGGAATTCGCTTCTCAGCGACATCTCGTCGGTGAACACCGCGATCTTGTTGCCGCCGGCGTTCTTGGCGTTGAGCACTGCCTGGTCGGCGCGGCGTAGCAGGTCCGATGTGGTATCTCGCCCCGGAACACCAACTGCGACACCAGCACTGACCGTGCGGGTGAGAGTCTCACCGCCGATCGTCACCCGGTCGCGCAACGCATCCTGTAGCCGGTGGGCCAGTGCCTCGGCGGCGCCGGCGTCCACAGAACCGGCCGGCACGATCACGAACTCGTCGCCACCGAGGCGTGCGATCACGTCTCCGTCGCCGGTCTCCTCGCGCAACCGTTCGGCGAACGCCTGGATGAACCAGTCACCGGCATGATGCCCCAGATAATCGTTGATCGCCTTGAGTCGGTCGAGGTCGAGGAACAGCACCGAGACGGGCCCCTCCTGACCGACCCGCAACCGATCATCGATGTGGGCCAGCAATGCCCGCCGGTTGTAGAGCCCGGTCAGATCGTCATGCTCGGCGAGGTAACGCAGCTGGTCTTCGGCGACCACCCGCGCCTGCACCTGGGCGAACAACGAGGCGATCGCCTTGAGCGCGTTGGTTTCCTCGGGTGTCCAATCCTTGATCCCGATCTTGATGAATCCCAGACACCCGGTGGTGATTTCACCCGACAGCAACGGCACTGACGCCAGCGAGGGCAGGGTCACACCGCTGGCCTCCTGGACCCGGCGCTGGTAGTCGTCGGCGTCATCGGGGGCCGGCTCGGGAGAGAAGAAAACGGGCTCCTTGGCGTTCTCCGCGGCCGCGAAAATCGGGTCGGCGCCGTCGAAGTACACCACCCCGAGAGGATCGGGATCCGGCACGTCCGGCCGCGGCGGCCACTCTGCGATGAGCACGGTGGCCCGGATCGCGTGGTCGTTGTACCGCAGGAAGCTGAAATCGACACCGAACGACGCCACCAGGTCCGCGAGTACGTCCTGGCTGACCTGAGCCGAGGTCGCGGATGTGGCCGCCATGAGCTTGGCGGCCACATTCGTGACGAGGTTGTCGAGGCTCATTCCCCGAGTGTCCCCCTATCGGCTGCGCGACGGCTACTGCGCAGCGACGGTCGTGGCGCGTGGCTGAACCGCAGCACCAGAGCCTGGGCCTCGTTCGACGCGGTCCCTGTCAATGAACGGAACCGGTGTTGGAGGTCTCGCAGTTGCGCGACGTATTCGGCGGCCAGTTCTTCCAGGTCCCGGTCATCATGGGCGTATAGGAATACCGGCGAGACCGGCTGGACGCCCAAGCCGAGCCGCTGGGCGGCCACCCATACCGCCTCGACTGCGGCGCCGCCGCGGGCATAGTCGGTCAGCGCGCTTCCGGCGAACGTCACGACCCCGAGCGCCGAGCTGGACAGCACGCGGTCGGTCACGTCTTGGCCGAGGGCCGCACCGGCATCCCATTGCGCCAAGCGGGCCATCACGTCGCCACGGCGCAGGACGTCCAGTGTGGCGAGGTCGGAGGGGGCCAGCTCGAGGGTGCGGATGTCGAGTCCGTCAGAGGTGTCGTCGCCGGGCCAGCGAACTTCGGAGATCATCTCGGCGTGCAGACGTGGCTGCAGGTAGCGGATCCGGTCGGTGGCCGCCAAGATGGCGGCCGCATGTTCGATGTCCGGACGTTCGGTCAGCAGCCGAAGCGTGCCGCCCTCGGACTCTGCGGCGGCCTGGAGATCGGCGACGATCGCCGGCGTGAGCTGTGTGGGTGCGCCGCGGTGGCGGTTCGTTTCCCGCTCCAGCATCGGTTCGTAGAGCGCGGCCAGGGTGTCGTCGCTGCCCGCCGCCAGTCGAACGACCGCACGCAGCGGTGTGGTCTGGTCGTTGTCCTCGGAGATGTCGACCGGCCCGAGCATGCTGAGCGCCGCGGCGGCGACCCGGGCGTTGAATGTGGCCGCCCCGACCGCGACGGCGCTGCCCCGGTACGCGACGTCCATCGTCGAGGTGTACTTCGGGTCCAGCTCGACGGTCACCGAGTCATTGTGCGACATGACGTTCCACGGCTGCATGTTTCCCCCGGACGGGGCGCAGCGTGCCGCAGCCGCGACAGTGTCGGCGGGTGTGGTGTCGGCTCGTCCTACCGGGTGGGCAGGGACGGCGGAGGCCGGCTCGGGCCGGCGCACGGGTTCTTCCAAGTTGTCCAGTGAGTGGGACACGTCGATGCGCACCCGGCCCGACTGCAGTCGTTCGCCAAGGCCGATCCGGCGGACAGCCTCGGCTACCGTGGCCGCGCCGACGGCGATGTCACCGGCGACCTGAGGCCACGTGGACAGCGTGCGGCCGACTTCGACCAGTGAGGCCGCACCACGCGCGGAGAGCCGGCCCGCGTCGATGATGCTCAGTACGTGCGGCACTTTGTCGGTACTGCTCAGACCGGCGAGCTCGGCAACACCGATGTCGCCAAGCAGGCCGTGCAGGATCGGCCGGTCAGGTTCGAGGTCGTAGCGTTCGACGTCGATCAGGCCGCGGTCGCTGCTGGCCATGAGTACCGGAACGCGGCGGGCACGAGCCGCCTCTCGTATCGCAGCCTTGATGTCCAGGGAATCGCATTCCTCGACGGCGATGTCCAGCCCGTCGAGGAAACCGCCCATCGTGTCCATGGTCAGGCCGTCGGTCAGCACGTGCACACGGAGGTACGGGTCGAGTTCGGCGATCCGTCGCGCTGCCACGATCGCCTTGTTCACGCCGATGTCGAACACGGTTGCGGGGACCCGGTTGAGGTTGGAGAGTTCCAACGTGTCGAAGTCGGCCAGCCGCAGCTCACCGCACAACCCTTGGGCGGCAAGGGTATGGGCGATCGCGTGGCCGACCGACAAACCCACCACGCCGATGGTCACGGCGGCCAGTCGCTGTTGTTCGGCGAGCGTGATCATGTTGCGGTTGCGGTCGAGCCGCAGCCGGCGAAACGCTTGGGGGCCCGGCACAGCCACCACGGAGTGTCGCCAGGGGTA
This sequence comes from Mycobacterium sp. SA01, assembly GCF_041287105.1. Taxonomy (NCBI): domain Bacteria; kingdom Bacillati; phylum Actinomycetota; class Actinomycetes; order Mycobacteriales; family Mycobacteriaceae; genus Mycobacterium; species Mycobacterium sp. SA01. Next base: position 162,594 of record NZ_JBGGNO010000020.1, read on the forward strand.
GTACGCCCAGCGCATCGGTTCGGCGAGAAGTTCAGGTTCCACCGCAGGGCGAAGCGAGCGGAGTGCATCCGTGAATTCCGAAGAGCCATCGATGAATTCGGTGCGCGCATCGGCGCGCAACCGAGCCAATATGGTTTCGTCGTGGGGATCGTCGTCGAGCAGAATCCGCGCGTTGTACGCGTCTGCGCCGGTGCCGGCGGAGACGTCGAAACTCACATGCCGCTCCCGTACTGCATGCCGAAGCCGCTGAACTCGTCCGAAATCGTGGCCAGCATGCGCATCTCCTTGACGATCTTGGCCAACTGCCCCGGCTCGGCGTGGTTGGCGAACGTGCGCCTATCCCACCACATCATCTTGGTGCGGTAGCGATCGCTGGGGTAAGCCGCCGCCGGGATCTTGGTAGCCACCACGCCGCCCGAGGTGCTCCACCGGTCCAAGACGTGCGCGGCCGCGGTCGCCAGGATGAACTGGGCCCCCAGCAGGGTCATCGTGGGGAAGGCGGTGCGCGCGAACGCGCGGGTGAGCTCACCGCTGCGGGCCGGATCGTCACTGACCCACGCCGACTTCATCTCCACCACACCGAACGGCAGGCGGTCGGTGATCATTTTGCGGACGGCGTCCTGGCCGGGCTGGCCGTCCCATTCGACGATCGCGTGCGATTCATCGGCAAGGAGGTACGGACCTTTTGCCCGCAGCCCGCCGAGCATTTTTCCGTTGTCGTCGAGGGCGGTATAGAACAGAGTCGTGTCGCGGCCGTCCCGGAACGAGTCGATGTCCAGCGCCGCCTCAACGCCGTGCTTCGCATAACTATTCAGCGCTCCCTGCAGGTAGTCCTCCCATAGCCCAGGTTCGCTGTCCGGTTGGGCCAGCACGATCGTGCACCCGGTATCGGCGTCGCGCCAGCTAATGGTTTCGGGCAGTGTGTAGAGCTTTTGTTCCGGAAAGGCCAGCACGGAGGCGTTCATCATTTCCCATCTTTGGAGGGGCCTGCGGTAGGGGGTCCCGCAGCGGGTACCGGGGTGGAACATGGGTTATTTATTCGAACTTGCAAATATCAGTATCTCGCCGAAACGTGCCAAGACTCCAGCCGTTAGCAGGAAAAGCGCTGGTTACCGGGGGGTAGCCGACGAAATCCGCAGTGAACTCCGGCCGACAGCGCGGCTTGCGTGAACACCTGTGCGCACAGAATTCCTGGTCAAGGGCGGCGCACCTGCTGAGGGAGCTGGAGACCCTAGACTCCATATCGGCTGAGACCAATCTGTTATTACCGGTGCCGTAGCGGGCGCATGGTATGTGCCGAGCGTGATCTAGGGGGCAGAAAGGGTGCTGGGTGACCTGTATCGCACCTCTGTTGCCGCCCCCTGGCACCGCCGCGCCGCGAGGGAAATTCACCGCCCTCGGCACCTCAATACCGGCTGCTCTCAGTCTGATCTGCGCAACCCCATGCGCAGATTCCCCCAGCAAATCGACCTATAGTGGCGCGCACGCAAAGATCGGTGAGTCGCCGGCACTGCTGGGCCGGAGCGTCAGAGTTGCTGAATTTCGCTGGAACGGTGAATTCGTGCTCTTCGACATCGGCATCCTCATCGACGCCGCCGGGCAGCGACGACTCACGAAGACGGCGAGCCTAGGTGCGGTGCACGAACACGGCGCGGCCTATGGTGCTTCCGTGCTGATCCGGCCGAACGACGCCCTGCTGAATGCGACCGAGTCGGTGATCGGCGCCCACGCCGCGGTCTGGGTCAGTCGTGACTGACGCCGGTCCCACCGAATGGAGCACCGGGGCCCCTGGCGTCGGCCCCTGGGTGGGCGACCTGCCCGACGATCCCCGCTACGACCCGGACTTGTTGCGCCAGGGCGACACTCGCAACGTCGTCGACGCATACCGGTACTGGACGCGGGAAGCGATCATCGCCGATATCGATCGGCGCAGACACGCCTTGCACATCGCGATCGAGAATTTCGGCAACGACGCCAACATCGGCGCGGTGGTCCGCACCGCCAACGCATTCGCTGTCGACACCGTGCACATCGTCGGCAGGCGGCGGTGGAATCGCCGCGGCGCCATGGTCACCGACCGCTACCAACGGCTGGCCCATCACGAGAACACCGAGGACCTGCTGGCTTTCGCCGCCGGTGCCGGACTGACCGTTGTCGCTGTCGACAACGTCCCGGGCGCGGTGCCGCTGGAAACCACCGTGCTGCCGCGGGATTGCGTGCTGGTCTTCGGGCAGGAGGGGCCGGGCATCTCCGAGGCTGCCCAGACCGGCGCGGCGGTCACCGTCTCGATCGCTCAATTCGGGTCGACACGCAGCGTCAACGCCGCCGTCGCCGCCGGCATCGCGATGCACGCCTGGATCAGGCAATGGGCCGACCTTTCGCAGGCCTGGTAGGGCAGGATTGACGGCATGGACCAGCTGTGGGCGAACCGCGCTGCCAGCGCCGAAACAGCCGTCGCGACGCGGCACCTGCGCCGGCTCTGGGGGCTGCCCGGAACGCAACTCGGCGTCGTGGCGTGGCCGTCCGCCCGCCGGGACCGGCTGTTCGGGACATGGCATTACTGGTGGCAGGCGCACCTGCTCGACTGCCTTGTCGATGCGCAGTTGCGTGACCCGCAGCCGCACCGGCTCGGCGAGATCAAGCGGCAGATCCGCGGGCACCGGCTGCGCAACAACGGACGTTGGACCAACAGTTACTACGACGACATGGCCTGGCTGGCATTGGCGCTCGAACGCGCCGACCGGGTGGCCGGCATAGGACGGCCACGGGCGCTGAAAACGTTATGCGACCAGTTCATCAGCTCCTGGGTACCTGAAGACGGCGGCGGAATCCCTTGGCGCAAGCAGGATCAGTTCTTCAACGCTCCCGCCAACGGCCCGGCCGGGATCTTCCTGAGTCGCTATGACGACCGGCTGCGCCGGGCCCAGCAGATGGCCGACTGGATCGACGAGACCTTGATCGACCCCGAGACCCACCTGGTGTTCGACGGCATCAAGGCCGGGTCGCTGGTCCGCGCCCAGTACACCTACTGCCAGGGCGTGGTGCTGGGTTTGGAGGCCGAGCTCGCCGCGCGCACGCACGACGACCGGCACGCGGATCGGGTGCGGCGACTGGTCGCGGCGATCGGTGAACACATGGCGCCCGACGGCATCCTGAATGGGGCCGGCGGCGGCGACGGGGGCCTGTTCGCCGGGATCACCGCCCGCTACCTTGCGCTCACCGCGACGATCCTGCCCGGCGACGCGGCGGCGGACACCCGCGAGAGCGCTCGCGCTGTCGTGCTGGCGTCGGCGCAGGCGGCGTGGGACAACCGCCAAAACGTCGACGGGTTGCCGTTGTTCGGCCCCTCCTGGGGCAGCATCGCCGAGATCCCCACCGCCGGTGGCGGACAGGCACAGTTCGTCGAGGGCGCGGTGAACTCGTCGCAGACACCCGAACGTGATCTGTCGGTGCAGCTGTCGGGTTGGATGTTGATGGAGGCGGCGCATACGGTGACAGCGTGAGAGGGAGCCGGTTGGGTCGCGACCCGACAGCGAAGCGCTTTGGCGAGAACGCCGCCGCGGCCCTACTGCTGACATTCACCCTTGCGGCCATCCTGTGGGCGAATTCGCCCTGGGCGCACACCTATTCCGAGTTCTGGGAAACGCATGTCGGCCTGAGCTTCGGAAACATGCATGGTGAGTTGACGGTCAAGGAACTCGTCAACGACGCATTGATGGCGTTCTTCTTCTTCATCGTCGGACTGGAGGTCAAGGCCCAGTTCACCATCGGCGAACTGACCGAGCGTTCCCGCGCCCTGGTACCCGTGGTCGCCGCGATCGCCGGGCTGACGATGCCCGCGGTGATCTTCCTGCTGTTCAACCCCTCCGGTCAGGACGCCAGCGCCTGGGGTGTGGTCATCTCCACCGACACCGCGTTCCTGGTCGGGGCGCTGGCCATTATCGCGCCCCAGTATCCGGCGCGGCTGCGGACGTTCCTGCTGACGTTGGCCGTCGTCGATGACGTGGGTGCACTGGCCGCCATCGCGCTGTTCTATTCCGAACAGATCCGCGTCGGTCCGCTGGTGGTCGCCGTGGTGCTCGTCGGTGCGCTGATCGGCGTGCGCTACCTGCCGGCCGCTCTGCGCGGGGTGTCGTATTCGATTCTCGCCGTTGCCCTCTGGCTGGCACTCTTCGCCGGCGGAGTGCACCCCACCCTCGCCGGTGTGCTGGTGGCCTTGGTGATCCCGGTGTTCACACCCGAGCGCCAACGAGTGGAGGCGGCCGTCGACGTGATCCGGGCGTTCCGCCAGTCACCGAACTCGGAGTACGCGCGCGCCGCCACCCGGAGCCTGCGCGACTCGATCTCGATCAACGAGCGGCTGGTGACGGGGTTCGGGCCCTACGTCTCGTTCGGGGTGCTGCCGTTGTTCGCGTTGGCCAACGCCGGCGTGCGGCTGGACACCGACACCGTGCTGGCGGCCGTCCGCTCACCACTGACCTGGGGTGTGGTGGCCGGCCTGGTGCTCGGCAAGCTGATCGGCATCACCGGCGCGACCTGGATCGTGCAGCGCACCGGGATGGGCAGGCTGTCGCCGGGCTTGACGTTGCGGCGCGTCGCCGGCGGTGCGGCACTGTCCGGTATCGGCTTCACCATCTCGCTGTTCATCGTCGACCTGGCGATCCCCGATCCGCGTTCGGCAGACCTGGCCCGCGTCGGTGTACTGGCGGCATCGGTGATCGCATTCACGTTGGGGTGGGCCGTCTTCCGGCTCACCGACAAGCTCAGCCCGCCGGTCCCGGTCGGCCACAAGCTGGTCCGCGACGTCGACCCGGAACGCGACCACATCCGCGGGCGGGTCGACGCGCCGCTGACCCTGGTGGAATATGGCGATTTCGAGTGCCCGTTCTGCAGCCGTGCCACCGGATCGATCGACGAAGTCCGCGAGTACTTCGGCGACCGATTGCGTTACGTGTGGCGACACCTGCCACTGGAGCGGGTGCATCCGCGCGCCATCGACGCCGCCCGGGCCAGCGAGGCCGCAGCCCTGCAGGGCAAGTTCTTCGACTTGGCGGCACAGATGTTCGAGTTTCAGGACTACCTGGAATGGCAGCACATCTACCGCTACGCCGACCAAGTCGGTTGTGACATCGAACAATTCGATGATGATCTGCATTCATCACGGGTGCTGCACCGGGTCGACGACGACGCTCAGGACGCCGAGCTGATGGACCTCAACGCGACACCGACGTTCTTCGTCAACGGCGTTCGGCACAAGGGCCCATGGGATGCGGCCAGCCTGATCCGCGCGTTGGAGGCCGGGCGGCCGAGCTGAACGACCTGATCTCTAGACCGGAATCGTTGTGCCGGTTTCCTTTTCGGCGAACTGCACCACTCGGGCCGCCGCGTCGTAGTCACACGCCTTGGGGGAGCGGCCGATCAGCGCCGGCTCGCCGCGCAATCCCAGCCGGGCGCTGGCCCCGACGTAGCTGCCCGGGGGGATCGGCTCGCTGATGCAGTACAGGGTCGGTGCCGCGCCCTGGTCGATGTCGTTGCCGAACCGGTCGGCCACCCCTTTGGCCACCGTGTGCGCCAACGACATCAACGGCGAATCGGACGTCTGCGTCAGGTTGGAGGCCACCCAGCCGGGATGCACCAGTTGGGTGACGACGCCGGAGTTGGCGGCGCGCAGCCGCCGGTCGAGTTCCAGGCCCCACAACATCATGACCAGCTTGGAATGGGTGTAGGCGCTCATCGACGTCCACTTGGTGTGGCGCAGATGCATGTCGTCGAGGCGGAGCGTCGCCTGGCGGTGACCGTCGGAGGAGACGTTGATGATCTGCGACCGCACCCTGGCGAACAGCAGGTTCGTCAGCGCGAATGGGCCGAGCACGTTGGTGCCCAAGGTGGTCTCGAAACCGTCGACGGTTTCGTGGCGCTTGTCGGTCAATGCGCCGGCGTTGTTGATGAGGATGTCGACGTCGCCGTCGAGGCGGTCGCTGAAGCCCCGGACCGATCCGAGATCGGCCAGGTTCAGCTCGATCACCTCCGTGGACCCGGTGATCTCGGCGGCGCGCTGCTCGCCGAGGGCGGTGTTGCGGACAGCCATGATCACGTGGGCACCCGCGCGGGCCAGGGCTCGCGTGGTGCCCAGGCCAACGCCGTTGGTCGCGCCTGTCACGATGATCCGCTTACCGGTGAGATTGCCGAGCCGGGCCGGCGACCACTGAGTCACGCGGGCGAGCATAGCGGCAATTCTGGACAAACAAGCCCATCTAAGCAATTGCTCTGCGATCATCGGCTGGACATGAGTGACAGTGCGCAAGCGATCACCAACCTCATCTACGTCTATGCCGAACTGATCGACGCCGGCAACCTCGACGGCGTCGCCGACCTGTTCGCGCACGGACGCATCTGCGGTGTGGAGAACGGGCCACCCGAGACGGTCTTCGAGGGCCGGGACCGGGTGCGCGGCATGTACGAGATGGCCACCCGCCTCTACGAGGACGGGACCCCGAAGACCAAGCACAACACCAGCAATGTGCAGCTGTACATCGACGACGAGGCCGGCACCGCCCGCAGCAGGTCCTATTACTGCGTCACCCAGGCCACGCCGGAGCTGCAATTGCAGGTCATCGTCACGGGGCACTATCACGACACCTTCCACCGCATCGACGGCCAGTGGTGGTTCGACTCGCGCACCATGTTCGTCGACCAAGTCGGCGACGTGAGCCAGCACCTGAAGTTCTGAGCCGGTGGCCGGCACCTTTGCGATGGCGGCCGTCCTGGCCGACGCGCAGCGCAAGGAAGGGCGCAGCGACTGGGGGCCCGGGGACTTCGAGGAACCTCTGGGCGTCCTGCTCGACGACTACCCCGGCGCGGGGCTCAATGCGATCGGTGAGCACATTCTGCGATCCGGCATCGTGCACAGCCTCCGCATGCGGCTGCGGACCCAGGCGTGGATCGAGCGGCATCCTGAGATCCTCGACGAACAGATCGAGGCGCCGATCGTCGTCGTCGGGATGATGCGCAGCGGGACCACGCTGCTGCAGCGTCTGCTCGCCGCCGACACCCGGCTGCACTGTGCCCGCGGCTGGGAGGTGGTCGAGGCCGCGCCGAAACTCGACCACGATTTCGCCGGTACCGACCCGCGCATCGCGATCAGTGAGGTGCGGGAGACCAAGTCCCGCGAGCTGGCGCCCGAACTGTTCGCCATCCATCCGATGTATGCCAGGGAGGCCGAGGAGGAGATCGTCTTCCTGGCCGATGCGTTCCTGTCGCATGTTCCGGAGTCCGGCGCCAACCTGCCCACCTACCGATCCTGGCTCAACACCCAGGATTTCGCGCCGGCCTACCGCTATCTGCACCGTATGTTGCGATTCCTGCAGTGGCAGCAGCGCCGCCGCGGGATCACCGCCGGTCGCTGGGTGCTGAAATCACCTGCCCATCTGGGCTACCTCGACGCGCTGCGCGACGAATTCCCGGGCGTCCACATCGTCCACATGCATCGCGATCCGCGTACCACTGTCGCCTCCGGCGCCAGTCTCAACGCGACCCTGCACGCCATGCACGCCGACGACGTCGACCCGCGGCGGGTGGGTGCGCAGTGGCTGGAGCGGATGGGCTGGACCAACGACCGCGCAATGGCCGTGCGGAACAGTTGGTCCGACGAGTCGGTGCGGGTCACCGACATCCAGTACGAAGATGCGGTCGCCGACCCGATCGGTGAGGTGCGCCGAGTCTACGACGCCGTCGGGCTGGAGCTGACCGACACCGCGGCCACCGCGATGTCCGACTGGCTGGCCAACCGGCCGCGCGAGGTTCCGCGCCCACCGTACGACCTTGGTGCCTACGGCCTCAGTGGCGGGCAGGTTGATGAACGTTTCTCGTTGTACAACAAGCGTTTTCGAAAGGACGACCAATGAGTGCCGACGACCCGGTCGCGACACCCTCCCAGCACGAGCAGGAGCTGGCCGCGCTCGAGCTGACCGAACACCCGACCGTCAAAGAGGCCTACCGGACGGTCGCGGAGAACTGGCTGAGCCGCGCGAAAGCCTCCGACGCCATGCGGGAGCGGTTCGACGCAGCCTTCGCCGAGGTGATGTTCTCGGCGGCGGTGTGGTCGTCCAACCAGGACAAGCTGCGGCCGAAGGTCAGCTGCATCACCCGGCTGGCGCACCCGGTGGGCGATCGGCAGATCCCCGGATCACGTTGGGGCATCGACAATCCGGACACCGTGTACCGGGTCATCCCGATCTCGGGGGATGAGCGCTACGAGATCCGCGGACGCGTCGGCGAACACCGGATGACCGAGAATTACTTCACGCTGTGGGACGCCAACATGGGCACCGTGGCTGTGCTCAACGGCAAGACCATGGACGTCGACAGCGACGGCAGCTACACGATCACCGTGGACTCCGAGCCGGCCAACGGTCGGCGCAACCACGTACAGACCACGTCCGAAGCGCACGAGTTCTACATCCGCGATGTGCTTTTGGACTGGGCCAGTGACGATCCCAACCACATCACCGTCGAACGTCTCGGTGGCGCGCCCCGCACACCGGCCCGCACCGTCGACGAACAAGCCGAGGCGACCGCGGCGATGATGGCGTATTTCGCGAACTTCACCGGCAAGCTCAGCCACGGCATCTACAAGATGCCGGCCAACCACTTCAACCTGGCCTGGTCGGCGGACAAAGTGGGCGCGATGAAGAACCAGGTGTATGTGATGGGCCGGTTCGACCTCGGTCCCGAGGAGACCTTCGTGGTCAACGTCAACGACGGTGGCGCCGAGTACTTCACGGTTCCGTTGAGCAACATCTGGGGCACCACGCTCAACATCGTCGACGCCACCGGCAGCCTGAACAAGGCGCAGTCGGTGCCCGACGCCGACGGCAGCTACACCTACGTGATCTCCCCGGTCGATCCCGGCGTGGCCAACTGGATCGACTCCGACGGCCTGCGGGAAGGTGTCCTCACGCTGCGGATGGCGGAGTTCGCCGAGGGCGGGCCGACACCCGATCTCGGTGCCACCGGTCGCATCGTCCCGCTCGACCGGCTCGACGACGAGGTCCCCGGCCTTGCCCGCGTCACCGCCGAGCAGCGGGCCGAACAATTGGCGTCGCGGCGGCAGGCCTATCTGCGCCGGCTACCCGAAGGCACGCCCAACGAGAGGACCAACTGATGGCTCGCTGGCTGGTCACCGGCTGCTCCACTGGTTTCGGACGCGAAATCGCCCGTGCCGCACTGCAAGACGGCCACCAGGTGCTCGTCACCGCCCGCCGCGCGGACGCCGTCACCGATCTGGTGGACGAGTTTCCTGACCTCGCGATGGCCGCCGCGCTCGACGTGACCGACGCCGATCAGATCGCGGCCGCGGTATGCGCCGCCGACGATGCCTTCGGTGGCGTCGACGTTCTGGTCAACAACGCCGGACACGGCTACCTGTCGGCGGTCGAGGAAGGCGAAGACGCCGAGGTCCGAAAGTTGTTCGACGTCAACTACTTCGGATCCGTCGACATGATGAAAGCGGTGCTTCCCGCCATGCGGGCCCGCGGTTCGGGGCACATCGTGAACATCTCCTCGATGACCGGTTTGGTGGCCAACCCGCCCAATGCGTACTACTCGTCCACCAAGTTCGCACTCGAGGCCGTCAGCGAGGCGCTGTCCGCCGAGGTGGCGCCCCTGGGCATCAAGGTGACACTGATCGAGCCGGGGGCGTTCCGGACCGATTGGGCATCGCGCTCGATGAAGGAATCCGGCGCGCCGATCACCGAATACGCCGACGTGGCCGCGCGCAAGGATCTGATCAAGCAATTCGCCGACCATCTGCCCGGCGATCCGCGCAAGGTCGCCGAAGCCGTTTTGATGGTGACCAAGCTGGACGAGCCGCCGCTGCGACTGCTGCTCGGACGAGATGTCCTCAAGGCGATGCGGGACAAGATCGCTGCTCTGTCGGCATCGATCGATCAGTGGGAAGCGGTCACCAAGGACGTCAACTTCCCCCGCTAGCGGATAAGTGAGGGGCAAACGCCCGCTACGCCATTGCTTGTCGTGAATGTGTGCCGGTGACCGCGATTCGGCTTACGTTTGATCTCGTGCAGGACGTTCTTGCCGAGCTTGCGGCGATCTGGCGGACCGGCGAGACCGCCGGGCTGGCCACCGTCGTGCGCACGTTCTCTTCGGCGCCTCGAGCGCCCGGTGCGGCGATGGTGGTGGCCCCCGACGGAGCCGTCAGCGGTTCGGTGTCGGGCGGGTGTGTCGAAGGCGCGGTCTACGAATCGGCCACCGACGCCCTCGCCAGCGGAGCGCCCCGATTGGAGCGGTACGGGGTCAGTGACGACGACGCTTTTGCGATCGGCCTGACCTGCGGCGGCACGCTCGACGTCTTCATCGAGCCCGTCTCGCGCAGCACTTTTCCGCATCTGGACCGCGTGCTCGACGCCATCGCCGAGCATCGACCGGTGGCGGTCGCCACCGTGATCGCCCACCCGGACCGTGAGTGGCTGGGGCGGCGGCTTGTCGTCGAACCGGACAGTGCCGCTGGCACTGTGGGTTCGGCGCGCGCCGACGCCGCCGTGACCGACGACGCCCGCGGACTGCTGGCCGCCGGCCGCAGCGAGGTGCTCGGCTACGGTCCGGACGGCCAGCGCCGGGGCGAGGGCATGGAGGTGTTCGTCGCCTGCCACGCCCCGCGCCCCCGGCTGTTGGTGTTCGGCGCCATCGACTTCGCCGCCGCCGTGGCCCAGCAGGGCGCATTCCTCGGCTATCGGGTGACAGTCTGCGATGCCCGCGGGGTATTCGCCACGCCTGCCCGGTTCCATACCGCGCACGAGGTGGTCGTCGATTGGCCGCACCGATATCTGGCCGCCCAGGCGGAGGCCGGGGCGATCGACTCCCGCACGGTGATCTGTGTGCTCACCCATGACGCCAAGTTCGACGTGCCGCTGCTCGAGGTGGCCCTGCGGCTCGACGTCGGCTACGTCGGCGCGATGGGATCGCGGCGCACGCACGAGGACCGGCTGGCCCGGCTGCGCGAGGCGGGCCTGACCGATGCGGAGCTGAGCAGGCTTGCCAGCCCGATCGGACTGGACCTCGGCGCCCGCACTCCGGAGGAGACCGCGGTGTCGATCGCCGCCGAGATCATCGCTCGCCGATGGGGTGGCGGGGGGCGTCCGCTGTCGGAGACCGACGGCCGGATTCATCACGACGACGAGCGCGACAGTGCCTCGGTGGCAGCAGAATTGAGCAATATCTGAGTCGCTGGCGGCGCTGCTCTATCACATCAGGGGTCGGTGCAGCGGCCCACCTTCAGGGGCTGGCAGGCTGGTGCACAACGAGTTCCGTACCGCACTCGCCACCGGATGAGGAGAGCCCATGAAGATCGACAACGAGTTCACCGTCAGCGTCCCGATCGCGCAGGCTTGGGCAGTCCTCAGCGACATGGCGCAGGTGGTCCCGTTGATGCCGGGTGCGCAGCTCACCGGCCAGGAGGGCGACGACTACCTGGGCAAGGTCAAGGTGAAGGTCGGACCGGTCACCAGTGAGTTCAGCGGCAAGGCGCACTTCGTGGAGCGCGACGAGTCCCAGCATCGCGCCGTCGTCGACGGGCGCGGCAAGGAGGCTCGCGGCACCGGCAACGCGGCGGCGGTCGTCGTCCTGCAGCTGCACGAGGCCGGCGATCACACCCGGGTCAGCGTCGAGACCGACCTGAAGATCGTCGGCAAGCTGGCCCAGTTCGGCAGCAGCATGCTGCAGCAGGTGTCCGAGAAGCTGCTCGGACAGTTCGTCGACTCGCTGGAAGCCAAGCTGGCCGAGGGCGCGGATGTACCGGAGATCCCCGAGAGCGCTGTCGAAGCCGCCCTGGACACCCCGGCCACGCCCGGTGCCGCAGGGCTGGGCACCGCGGCGGCAACGGCCGCGCCGCGGGTCGCGCCCGCGGCCACCCCCGCTCGGGAACCGGAACCGATCGATCTGCTGGCGCTGGCCGGCGGCACGTCGATGACGAAGTACGTGGCAGCCGGCGTCGCCGCGCTGGTGCTGCTGATCCTGATCGCGGTCGTCAGCCGACGCCGCGGGTGATCTGACCGGCTTTGCTGCGGCCGGCTAAGGCCGGTGGAGACACCTCCGGCTTGGCCCTGACGTCGGGGTGTTGCCGGCCACGCTGACTTTGCTGCGCGACAGGTCCATGTTCGCCGTTGACTAGATACAATCATGCCGGTATGTTTCTGCGATGTCCGTCACACCCGACTCGTTCCTGTGACGTACGCCATACCACCGGGCGACGACGCCCTCCGAGATTGGACTCCGTCAATGGCCGACTCCCCAGAGCCCACCGCGACAAGTGCTCCCGTCCGTTATAGGCCTGGTGCGAGCCTCGATGCCTCACGTCCCGCCGCGACGGCGGCGAGCGGAACCACCGGACCCCATGGGTTGGATCTGGCATCCCTTGGCGTGCGCGCAGCTCAGGTTGCCGGACTCGCGGTGGCGGCCTATGTCATCACAGCCGTGACGTCCGGCCTTGGAGTCGCATCAGCTGAGGCGGGGGACGAGACGGGCAGTTCCGTCACGTCGACGAGCCAGCACGACACGCATTCGGCGAGTGCGAACCGGGTCGGGCCGCGTGCCGGCTCGCACAACTCCGCGCGGCGACCCGCTGCCGCCGAGTCGTCCGGTGCTCCGTCGTCGAAATCCTCGAAGAGGACTGGGGGCTTCCGGGTCTCGTCGGCCGACAGGCAATTACGTGCGAGCACTTATGCGACCCGCGCTCCCCTTACGACCGCGACTAACGTTGCCGGCCTCGGGCCGGGCCCGTTCGCGGTGTCGGCACCGACGCTGCCGAGTCGGGTTGGACCGCATTGGTCTCCACTGAACTGGATTCAGCGGAACTTGTTGAACCGAGCGCCGGTGGTTCACTACCGGGCCAGCCTCAACTCTCAGGACATGAGCAACGGTGTGATCACCGGCAACATCGGCGCGGTGGATCCGGACCGAGATCGCCTGACCTACACGGTGATTGGGAACCCCAAGTACGGGACTCTGGATGTCGATCCGCTCACCGGCAATTTCACCTTCACCCCGACCGCGCTCTTCGCCGAGTTCGGGGGTGCCGACTCGTTCACGGTGAAGGTCAGTGACGGCCGATTTCATCCGCTCTCTCTGCTGTTCTCGCCTGATCGCGGTACTCCGACGCCGCGACTCGCCGTTGTCGTAAAGTCGCTGCCCGACGCTTCACCGTCGTCGCCACTTGAGCCGTTCAAGGTCGAGAAGGTGATCGAGTTCGACGTCCCGGACGGTGTGGTGGTCAACGGCGCGGACCTGACTCCCGACGGTGAGCATCTGCTGCTGTCGGTGAGCATCGCCGGCAAGACTCAGATCGCGGTCAGCAACTTGGACGGTGGGGACTATCAATGCGTTTCCTGCGGTCTGGTCGCCAATGCCGCCAAAGCCATTGCGCTGGAGGGTAATCAGAAGATCTGGTTCGCCAGCACGTCCGGACAGCAATCCGCCGACGATCCGCTTGGAGGGGCGGGGCTGATCAGCTACGCGATTCTTGAGTGCGAAGGTTCTATCTCCTCGTGCGCGAACCCCACCGTCAAGAATGTGGAGTTCCCGTCAGATCGGGGGCCGCTGGCCGCGTCCACGCAGAATCGGGAGGCCAAGCCGGACCCGTTCGGCGAATACGTGACCTGGACCGAGAACACGCCGATCACCGGCCCGCGGATGAGTATCGCGAGACTGGTTGCCACCGATACCGGATACAAGCTCGTCGATCAACGGATCTTCGCCCCGCAATGGGACGAAAACACCGAATATGCACAAGATTTCGCGAATGCCACGCGTTTTTACGAGGGCGGCAGCTGGCATGCCGGCGGCCGGTATCTGAAGTACCAGACCACCACCACCGGGTTGAACTACGACATCTATCTACTGGACACGCTCACCGGGGAACGGCGCCAACTCACCACCGATCTGGACTACAACGAGTCCGGTGATGTCGCGCCGGACGGCCGCTCGGTCTACTTCAGTTCAGCGCGTGGGGCTGACCGGATGGACGTCTTCACCGCCCTGCAGCGCCCGTCGCTCCTCGACGTCGCGGCATTCCCCCAGATGGCCCGGGTGAGTCTGTGGAACAACCGCCGTGCGATGAACGAGCCCTGGGTGATGAACCTCGAAGACGGTCAGCAATTGGGCGCATACTCCGGTCAGCCGATCATCATCGACCCCGACTGGACCATTCGTGGCTGGAGCTGGTTTCCCGATTCCACCCGGGCGCTGATCAACGAACAACAGCGCCCGGATACGGTGACTCCCGGAGCACCCGACACCCCGTGGCGGTTCAGCATCATCAGCTTCCCGGACAGAGAGCCGACGACCCCGCTGGCACCGGTGCACCAGGATCCGGACGCAATCGCCACGTGGTCGATCCCGGTCGAGGAGTACAACCCGATGATGGGGCGCCAGGTTCCGTCGCGAGTTCTCAAGGGCGCGAACTCCGGTACCGCCACCCTGAACTACAGCGGTACCTTCGCCTCGGGTACGTACTCGGTGACCTACGAGAACTACTCCGACGACGGGAAGACCTTCATCAACGGCACCGAGAAGGTCACCGTCGTCAACCCGATCGGCAATGCCACCTGGACTGCCGATCTGACGAGCACCGGTGAGCGGACCGGCTACCTGAAGGGCAGCATCAAAGCCGGCAAGGCCAATGCGTTCTCGGGCACGGTCTCGTCCGAGATCAACGGTGTCACCTACAGCGGCGTCCCCATCCAGACCGACTTTCCGGTGATCAACCCGCCCCAGCTCGCGATCTCGTCCTTCGACAACAGAGTCAGGGTGACCGCCGGGGTGGCCGAGGACGGCTACTCGCGAGCCGTCCGCGGCGCCACCGTCACGGTCGGTTCCACGACGGTGACCACCGACGAGCGCGGGTTCGCCCAGATTGCGTTCGTCCCAGGGGACACCATCACGGTCAGTGCGGGCGGCTTCCTGTCGGCCAGCCAGCAGGTGCCGTCCGCCTGATCAGGGGTTACGGGACGGCTTTGTCCTGTGGTGCGGCGACCATGAGCGGGCCGCTCATCGACCCGTCGACGGCCGACTTGAAGTCGCCCTGAGTCCCGTCGGAGTCGATCGCGGCGCCGCCGGCACCGCTGTCGCCGTCCTGTACGGCAAACGTTGTGGTGGGGCTGCCGGCCGACGCGACGCCGATCCCGCCGAAGAGTGCGGCAAAGCCGATGCCCGCCGAAGCTAGGAGTCCACTGAGGATGATCTTGACCATTTGCTGTGACCTTTCACGCGATCAGCGCAAACTAGCCGCCGATGCTGTGAGGATCGCTGTGCGCTAGCTGCCAAACGGCTGGGTCACCTGCGGGTGTGCCGGTCAGAACGGTCCCGCATGCAAAGCAGCGGGCAACCTTTTACGCCCCGGAAACGGGATCGGCAGCATCCCTGGAGGCTTTGCGGCGCTTGTACCACTCCCAGATCATCGGGGTGATCGACGCGACCGCGATGAGGATGAAGATCGGTTCCAGCAGCTTCTGGATGATCTCGAACTGCCCAAGCCCGTAGCCCAGCAGCGTGAGGCCGACACCCCAGAGCACCGCGCCGATGACGTTGTAGAGCGTGAAGACCGTGTACTTCATCTTCGCCGCGCCTGCGGTGATCGGGGCCAGGGTGCGCACGATCGGGACGAAGCGAGCCAGCACGATCGCGAACGGTCCGCGCTGCTCGAAGAAGAGGTGCGCTTCGTCGAGGTAGCGCTGCTTGAGGATGCGCGCGTTCGGTTTGAACATGGCGGTGCCCAAGAAGCGGCCGACGACGTAACCGACCTGGCCGCCGAGTACGGCGGCGATTGGGATGAACACCAGCAGCTGCCACAGCTGGAAGTTGGCGTCGACGTCGGCGCCCTGTGCGGCGGTTCCGGCGGCGAGCATGCCCGCCACGAACAGCAGGGTGTCGCCGGGCAGCACGGGGAAGAGCACGCCGGACTCGATGAAGACGACGACCAGGATGCCGACCAGAGCCCAGGTGCCGAACTGCTCGATCAGCTTCAGCGGGTCGAGGAAGTCGGGCATGAGCGCCAGGGTGGTGGTGGTCACGAGGCCTAAGGGTACCGGTGGCCGTCGAGACGTCACTGTCAGCGACCTGTGCCAGTCGATCGGCTTCTTGTCATACTGACCTCGTCAGCCGGACAGTCGGAAGGAAGTGCCATGCCCATCGCCACGCCCGAGGTCTATGCCGAGATGCTGGGCCGCGCCAAGGAGCACTCGTTCGCGTTCCCGGCAATCAACTGCGTGGGTTCGGAGAGCATCAACGCGGCCATCAAGGGCTTCGCCGACGCCGGCAGTGACGGGATCATCCAATTCTCCACCGGCGGAGCTGAATTCGGATCCGGTCTCGGTGTCAAGGACATGGTCACCGGTGCGGTTGCCCTCGCTGAGTTCGCCCACGTCGTCGCCGCGAAGTACCCGATCACGGTCGCGTTGCACACCGACCACTGTCCCAAGGACAAGCTCGACGGCCTGGTCCGTCCGCTGCTCGCGATCTCCGCAGAGCGGGTCAGCAAGGGGCAGAACCCGCTGTTCCAGTCGCACATGTGGGACGGCTCGGCGGTCCCGATCGACGAGAACCTGTCGATCGCGCAGGAACTGCTCAAGCAGGCCGCCGCCGCCAAGATCATCCTCGAGATCGAGATCGGTGTGGTCGGCGGTGAAGAGGACGGCGTCGAGGCGGAGATCAACGAGAAGCTGTACACCTCGCCGGAGGACTTCGAGAAGACCATCGATGCGCTCGGCGCCGGTGAACTGGGCAAGTACCTGCTGGCCGCGACGTTCGGCAATGTCCACGGCGTGTACAAGCCGGGCAATGTGGTGCTCAAGCCCGAGGTGTTGGCCGAGGGCCAGCGGGTGGCATCGGCCAAGCTCGGCCTGCCCGAGGGGTCCAAGCCGTTCGACTTCGTCTTCCACGGCGGTTCGGGTTCGTTGAAGTCCGAGATCGAGGATTCGCTGAAGTACGGCGTGGTGAAGATGAACGTCGACACCGACACCCAGTACGCCTTCACCCGCCCGCTGGCCGCGCACATGTTCACCAACTACGACGGGGTGCTCAAGATCGACGGCGAGGTGGGCAATAAGAAGGTCTACGACCCGCGCAGCTACCTCAAGAAGGCCGAGGCCTCGATGGCCGAGCGCGTTGTCGAAGCGTGCAACGACCTGCACAGCGCAGGCCGCTCCGTCTCGGCCGGCTAGCTGTACCGAGCTGCCCGCGAGATCGACGTCAGGGTTGTGGATCAGTCCGATTCCCGACCCTGGTGTCGATCTCGAGGGCAGTCGGGCTCAGGAGGCCTGGCAGATCTTCCACTGGTTGTCGCGGAACTGCAGGTCGAAACTGCGGGTCGATCGCATCGACGGGTCGAACGCCATGAACGACGTCACGTTGGCCTCGGCGTGGTCGCCGTTGACGACGATCTCGTCGATGCTGGCCACCACCGGGTATTGCCGGGCCGCGGCCACCCGCGCGTGGGTGTCCGACCAGGCTGCGTCGTCGTACTTGACGTAGCTGTCCCTGGTCTGGCCGCAGGTGATACCGCGCAGGGCGACCAGGTCGCCATTCTGCACGGCGGTGTCGAAATTCTGGATGGTCGCGCGGACCATGTCCTCTTGCGACGCCTTCGCCGAGTCGTTGCGGGTGAGCAGGACGGTGACGAGCACGGCGATCGCGGCCAGCGCGGCGATCACCGCGATCACCGCGATCACGAAAGCCCAGCTGCGCCTGCGGGTAGCCGGCGGGCGCGGCGGGATGGCCTGCGGGCCCGTCCGGGGCGGTCCCGACGCCGGGAAGACCTCGGTCGGTGTGGAGAAGATCTCGGTTTCCGGGTCGGGCTCGCGATGGATGATCTGCGTCGACCCCGCATCGAATCCCGGTGCGGTGAAACGGCGTTCGGCCGGTGGCTCGGTGGCGCCGAACACCTCGGTGGCCGGGTCGGTCTCCTGAGCAGCCTGCTCGTCGCCGGCGGGCGCGACGGGTCCGGTGACCTCGTCGTGGTCGGGCCCAGATGGGTTCGACATGGGGTGCTGCCGTCCTCCTGAAGTACTGGTGCTTCTGACCCTAACCGTTGGGTCCGGCCATCGGCGGGCGGCGGCACCGGCACAATAGGGCAATGACATCGTTTGGTGACCTTCTGGGCCCCGAGCCCGTGCTGCTGCCTGGGGATATCGAGGCCGAAGCGGAACTGCTGGCCGGGGAGAAGGCGGCCATTGTCGCCGCGGCGCATCCGACCGCGTCGGTGGCGTGGGCGACCCTGGCCGAGGAAGCGCTGGCCGATGACAAGGCGGTCACCGCCTACGCCTACGCCAGGACGGGCTACCACCGTGGGCTGGACCAGTTGCGCCGCAACGGCTGGAAGGGTTTCGGTCCCGTCCCGTATCGCCACGAGCCGAACCGCGGCTTTCTGCGCTGTGTTGCGGCGCTGGCCCGGGCCGCCGACGCCATCGGGGAGACCGACGAGTTCGCCCGGTGCCTGGACCTGCTCGACGACTGCGATCCCGTGGCCCGCGTCGAACTGGGCCTGGCCTAGTTGTGGGCCAGCGACCTGCGCAGTTCGGTGACCTCGTCGGCCAGGAACGGCAGCGGGTCGCCGCGCTCGGGCGCCGCAGCACCGGTGCGCACCGCGGTTGCGAGCGCCGTCAGCGCCTCGACGTGCGGCTGGGCTGATCGGCCGCCGAACAGCGCGCGGCCGAACTCGACGCCGTCAGCGCGGTGCTCGATGGTCCAGCAGGCCGCGATCGTGCGGTAGGCCAGCTGCTCGGTCGCGGTCACCGCAGGCAACAACTGCTCGGCGGCTTCCCGCTGCCGTACCGATCCGGCCATCGCGGCCTCGTCGGATTCCATCAGCGTGATCGCAGCGATCTGCAGGTCCCGTCGAGCCGCCCGTGCCGCCAGCCCGACGGTGTCCCCGGCGGCGACGTAGGGGAGCACCTGCGCGGCTGCGTCGAGGGTGCGCGCTATCGCGTCGGTCAGCCGGGTGGACTCCTGCCAGCGGACAGCCACCAGGTAGACGGCCAGTCCGATCGCGCAGCCGATCAGCGTGTCGACGCCGCGCGCCAGCAGAAGGTGCCCGACGTCGACCGTATGCGTGCCCGACGAGATGGTCAGCGCTGCAGTGGTGATGAAAACCGTTGCCAGCGCGTAATTTCGGACCACCAGAACCTCGATGACGAAGTTCAGCAGCGCCAGCAGTAGCACCAGCCACAGATCGTGCGGGTGTAGTGACAGGATCAACGCGGCCAGCGCGAGGCCAACCCAGGTGCCCAGCAGCCGCTCGCCACCGCGGCGCAGCGTGCGGCTGCGATCGGTGCCCTGGTGCAGCACCAGCACCGCGGCGGCCATCGCCCAGTAGGCGTGATCGACACCGAGGGCCATCGCCGCCGCACCGGACAGCAGAGCGCCGACTGCGACGCGCTGCATGATGTGGCGGACCGGCGATCCCGGGCTGATCGCGCGACGGAGCACGGTGAGCACGGGCGGACTGCCCAGCGGTATCCGGCCGGCGTCGCGGGTGGCGACGTCCTCCGGCGGCGACTGCAGCGTGCCGAGTCGGCGGGCCAGCGCGGCGGTCTCCGGATCTGGGGCGGCGCCCTGCGCGGCGGCGGTGACGGCCGCCGTGAACAACACATGCACCGAGTGGTTGGCGGCGCGCAGCCGGTGCAGGACGCTGCTCGGGCTGGCTTGCAGCGGTTGGTAATTCACCAGCACGCTCCACGAGCGGTGGAGTGCGGCGGCCGCACGGTGGCGGGCGGCGCGTTCCCTGGGCGAGTTCGCGGCCTCGATGTAGTCGGCGACGGCCTCGGCGGCGGCTGCGACCGCGGCACGCTCCGGCTTGCGGAAATGACCGAGCGCCCCGGCCATCTGAACCAGCCACGCCACCGCGCCCCCGGCGAGCACCAGCAACCCCAGCGTCCAGGGCGCCAAATGGGCTGCGGAGGCGCCGATTCCGGCGGCGCAGGCGACGACGAAGATGTACGCACCGGGAGGTCCGACGGCCAGTGCATTGCACAACCACACCGCCGCAACGGCGACCAGCGACACCATCAGCACCCCGAGCCAGGGCACCTGCGCGGACCACCCGCCCAGGGCAACGGCCACGGCCAGCGACACCGCGACCGACGCCAGCTCGATACCGCGGTTGGCGTAGGGCCGGTCGCCGCCGAATCGGGACGTGAACGCGCCGAGGGTGGCGATCAGTCCGGAGCCCATGACCCCGGCGGCCCATCCCGCGGTGACGGGAATGGCGGTGCTGATCGCCGCGCGCAGCCCGATGGGCCAGCGCGGCGGGGTGTTCAACTAACTCACCAGTCGGTCTGGCCGGGGCAGTCGTCGGCGCATCCGGGTGGCTCCACCTGCACCGTCGCGTGTTCGAGGCCGCGGGCGGAGAGCACCGCCCTGGCGTCGTCGAGCACGCGGTCGGAATCTCCGGTGCTGGTCAGGTGCGCGGTCACCATGTCCTTGCCCGGCACCAGGGTCCACACGTGCAGATCGTGCACCTCGGTGACGCCGTCGACGGCGGCCAGTGCGGCGCGCAGTTCGTCGACGTCGATGTGGGCGGGCGACGATTCGGACAGGATCCGCAATGCGGCCCGGGCCAGTCCGATCGCCCTGGGTAGCACCCAGATCGCGACGAACACTGCGACCACCACGTCGGCGTAGGGCCAGTGCGTCGTCACGTTCACGATGCCGGCGATCAGCACGCCGATGCTGCCGACGGTGTCGGCCACCACCTCCATGTAGGCGCCCTTGACGGCCAGACTCTCCTGGGATTGCGAGCGCAGCAGCAGCACGACGGCCAGGTTGGCGACCAGACCGGCGATGGCCACCACGATCATCGGGACGCCGGGGATCTCGGGTGCGTTGCCCAGCCGGTCGATCGCCTCGTAGAGGATGAATGCCGCGACACCGAGCAGCAGCACGGCGTTGGCGACGGCGGTGAACACCTCGGCCCGGTGCCAGCCGTAGGTGCGGGCCGCCGAGGCCGGTCCGTGCCGCGCCAGCAGCACGGCGGTCAATCCCATGAACATGGCGACCAGGTCGGTCAGCATGTGTCCGGCGTCGGCCAGCAGCGCGATCGAATTGATCATCAACGCGGTGGTCAGCTCGATCGCGAAGAACACGGTCAGGATGCCCGCAGCGATCAGCATCCGGCTCACGCGCGCGTCACCGCCGTGGCTGTGGTCGTGTCCGGCTCCCATGCCAGAAATCTATGCATAGAAGTGCATATGTTGCAAGTGTCCTAGCCGTGTAACGGCGCATATATCGAAGTGGCCGGATGCTATGGTGGGAATCACATACATTCACGATTGTTTGTTAAGTCACGATGCGAGGAGTCTGGATGTCGAGTCCCGTCGGCAACTGTGTTCGCGCTGCGGCGGCTGGTGGTTTCGCGATAGCGACCGTGGTTGGCCCGCTGATGAGCCCCGGTGTCGCACTGGCGGATACGCCGGCCGAGCCGGCCTTCGCCGAAGTCCTGGTGGTCGGCGGCACCGGCAACAGTTTGCCGTCCCCGCGGATGATGCACGCTCTCTACGAGCAAGGGATATTCACCAACCCGGACCCGGTGGGCGTGGCGTACCCCGCCCAGTTGTGGCCGATTCGAGGCAAGCTCACGCTTGACGAGTCGCTGGCGGTCGGCGTCGCGAATCTCGACAGCGCACTGGCGGACGCCGACGGACCGGTCACGGTTGTCGGGCTGAGCCAGGGCGCGGTCGTGGTCAACTATGAAAAGCAGGCGTTGATGGCTCAGTCGGACCGGCCAACGGACATCACATTCGTCACCATCGGAGACCCCACCAACAGCGACGGTGGCCTGCTGGCCAAACTGCCGCACGTCCACATTCCGATCCTTGATGCCACCATTCCCCAAGCGCCCGTTGACACTCCTTACGACACAATCGAAATCGTCCACGAGTACGACGGGTACTCGGACTTCCCGGACAATCCGCTCAATCTGCTCGCTGATCTGAATGCACTCGCCGGAGTGATCTATCTGCATCCGAACAAGACGGGCGTCGACCTCGACGATCCGGACAATGTGGTGACCAGCAGGACGAACCCCCTCGGTGGCACCACTACCCACATCCTGGTGCCCACCGACGAGCTTCCACTGACCCGGCCACTGCGCGCGATCGGCGTTCCGAACCGGGTTGTGGATGCCCTCGACAAGCCGCTGCGCAAGATCATCAACACCGGATATGAGGGTGAACGGCCCGGGCGCACGGCGCCGAGGTCCGGTCTGGGCTCCTCACCTGCTCACCCCGCTGCCTCGACACCCCGCCGTCCGGCGGGTGCGATGGCACATTCGAAGCCGCGCAACTAATCCTCTGCCAGCTCAACGGACGCTGAGCCTTGCCATCGAATCGTCGATGAACGGGAACCACCTCGTGATGGGCACACCGGTGGCGTGACGGCGCGTTCCTGAGGTGACTCGGCACGGCGCGGGCACGCTTTTGTATGCCAATCGCTACGATGTCCGTCAAACATCGATTCTCATGAGGGTCGGGATGTCATAAGGCGGCAATGGTTGTGGTGAGCGTTGGTGAACGCCGAACTCAGGCAGAGCGCACCGCCGCGATGCGAACCCGGTTGCTGAATGCGACCATTGAATGCCTGGTCACCTACGGCTACGCAGGTACGACAACGCCTCGGATCGCCGAGATCGCAGGGGTGACTCGTGGGGCCCAGGTGCATCACTTTCGCTCGAAAGAAGATCTGGTCGTCGCAGCGGTCGAGTATCTGGCCGAGCAAAGGATCCAGAAGGCGATGCGGCGGGACGCCGGCATCTGGCAGGGACCGGATCCAGTAGCAGGCGTGCTGGAGTTCCTCTGGAATTCCCACCAGGGCGACATGTTCGTCGCCACCATCGAACTATGGGTTGCCGCCAGGACCGATGACGTGCTGGCACGCGAGGTGGCGCGGGTCGAGCCGATGGTGAACACGACGCTGATCACGGCGATCGCCCAACTCTTGCCGGATCATGCTGCGCGCAAACAGGTCCGGAACGTGCTGTACACCGCGATGGATGCGCTGCGCGGCGTTCTGGTGGTCGGCTTCGTCGACCGGGACCCGAACCAGGCTCGGCGGCGGTGGGACCGCGCATGCGTCTATCTGGCGGGCATGCTCTCAGAGGCGCTGGCCGCCAGCGATTCTGAATAGAGCGCTCACGCCGGCCGGCCATAAGTGATCGCCTGCTAGTCCTTACATACCTATCTGTACGCATGTAGTATCCCTCCGCATCACCGGTGATCGGAGGATGCGGTGGCCGATGCCGACATGACCCACGGACGCAGGACGCAGTTGCAGCGAACTGCCGCGATGAGATCACGCTTGCTCGAAGCTACGGTGGAATGCCTTGTCTCATACGGATACTCGGGCACATCGACGTATCGCATCGCTGCGATCGCCGGCGTGACCCGCGGGGCCCAGGTGCATCACTTCAGGTCCAAGGAGCTCCTCGTGGTCACCGCAGTCGAGCATCTCGCCGAGCAGAGGATCCAGGCGGTGACCCGCCGACACGGCCGACTCCGGGATGGTTCGGACATTGCGACCAGCGTTTTGGAACTCCTCTGGGATTCGCATCAGGGTGCGATGTTTGTTGCCACGATGGAACTTTGGGCGGCCTCGTGGACAGACGACACCTTGGCCATGCACATCGACCGTGTCGAACGGCGGGTCAATCGGGTTCTCGTCGAAGGGATCGCCGAGCTGATGCCCAGCGGGGTGGCGACCAGGGATCTGCGTAATGCGATCTACACCGCCATGGATGTGCTGCGCGGGATTCTGTTGGCAAGCATGGCCGATCGCGATCAGCTTCGCGCACGGCGGCGCTGGGAACGGGCCGCCGTCTATCTGCGCCCCCAGATCTCGCGAGCATTGCACCGGGGCTGAACCCTCCGCCGAGGGCTTGCAAAGATACGTTCTGGTCGGTATGTTTCTCGAATCGCGTCGCAGCGATGAGAGCGATGCCGGGACAAGGGAGTGGTGATGGCGAACAGAGTGTTCGTGATCGGCGTAGGGATGACCAAGTTCGAGAAGCCTGGCCGCCGGGAGGGGTGGGACTACCCGGAAATGGCGCAGGAGGCCGGCAGCAAGGCGATCGACGATGCCGGAATCAACTACGACCACATCGATCAGGCTTTCGTCGGGTACGTCTACGGCGAGTCGACCTCGGGGCAACGGGCGCTCTACGAGTTGGGGATGACGGGAATTCCCATTGTCAACGTCAACAACAACTGCTCGACCGGATCCACGGCGCTGTACCTTGCCGCCCAGGCGATTCGCGGCGGTCTGGCCGAGTGCACGCTGGCACTGGGTTTCGAGAAGATGCAACCTGGATCGCTGGGCTCGACGTTCAACGACCGGGCCCAGCCGATGGAGAACCACTTTCTGGCGCTGGCCGAGATATCCGAGGTTCTCTTTCCACCCGCACCCTGGATGTTCGGTGCTGCCGGCCGCGAGCACATGAAGGAACATGGCTCCACCGCAGAACATTTCGCCAAAATCGGCTACAAGAATCACAAGCATTCGGTGAACAATCCCTACGCGCAGTTCCAGGAGGAGTATTCCCTCGAGGACATTCTCGCGGCGCCGATGATCTACGACCCGTTGACCAAGCTGCAGTGTTCACCGACATCGGACGGATCCGGCGCGGCGATCTTGGCCTCCGAGGCGTTCGTCGAACGACATGGCCTCGCCGGTCAGGCCGTCGAGATAGTCGGTCAGGCGATGACCACCGACTTCACCAACTCCTTCGACGGAACCTGTAAGGCGCTCATCGGCTACCACATGAATGTTGCTGCCGCACAGCGGGTGTACGACCAAAGCGGTCTGGGTCCAGACGACTTCCAGGTCATCGAACTGCACGACTGCTTCAGCGCGAATGAGCTGTTGCTCTACGAAGCTCTCGGGCTGTGCGGTGAAGGGGAAGCGCACAAGCTCATCGACGCCGGTGACACCACCTATGGCGGCCGATGGGTGGTCAACCCATCCGGTGGCCTGATCTCCAAAGGGCATCCGCTGGGAGCCACCGGACTGGCGCAATGCGCCGAATTGACCTGGCAATTGCGCGGCACTGCCGACAAGCGACAGGTGTCGGGTGTAACTGCCGCACTTCAACACAACATCGGCCTCGGCGGCGCAGCAGTCGTGACCGCCTATCAGCGCGCCGAGCGCTGAACCCCTCGACGAAAGGAAACATCTGTAATGGGACACATCGAAGCGACCCGCGACCTGGCCGCCAGCCCGGAAGCGCTGTGGGACATCATCTCCAACCCGAACACCTGGGATCAGTGGTTCACCGTCCACGACAAGTGGCTCGAGGAGCCGCCGGCCACACTGACCCCGGGCAGTCGTCTGATCGCGAAGATCGTCATGCTCAACATGGCGAACAAGATCGAATGGTCGGTGAAGTCGGTCGACGCACCCGCGAGTTTGGCGCTCGGGGGCACCGGAATGGCCGGCGTGAAGGCGGATTTCAGGTTCACCATCGAGCCCGTCGGCGCCGGGTCGCGCTTCACCGTCGCCGGAGACTTCGAGGGTGCCCTGGTGAAGGGCGCGCTCGCCAAGGCCGTCGAAAAGGACGGTGCCAAGCAACTGGACAAGACGCTGGCCAAGCTCGACGAGTTGGCATCGGCAGCCGTCTGACATGTCCGACACGTTGGAATTCGACGACTCAGGGCTGGATACCTGGACCGAGGACGACCGCTTCGAGGTGACCCGGGAACGGATCGCGGAGTATGCCGCGGCCACCAACGACCCGATCGCCGCACATCGGGCCGGTGACATCGCACCTCCGGTATTCGCGATCGTTCCGGTCTTCGAGGCGATGATGATGCCGACCGTGGACGTGCTCCCGGTCGAACTGGTTCCCCGAGTGGTGCACGGCGAACAGGACTTCTTCTTCCACCGGCCGATCCGTCCCGGCGACAAGCTCGTCTCACGAGGCAAGATGATCGGCTACGAGGGCCTCGACAATGGCACTCGCGCAGCCATTCTGGTCGAATGTCGCACCGAGGACGGCGAACTCGTCAACGAGCAGTACGTGACGTGCTTCGTACGAGGCTTCAACGCCGGCAAGAAGATCGGACAGCTGACCCCGTCCCACAAGTTCGACGAGGCGTTGCGTGCGGTTGCGCCGCTCGCGAAGGTGAACCAGCACGTCGATCTCGACCAGACCTTCCGGTACTCGCCCGCCTCGGGTGACCCGATGCCGATCCACCTCGACGAGGAGGTGGCCCGCGATGCCGGCCTGCCGGGCATCATCGCGCACGGTCTGTGCACCATGGCGTTCACCTCGTGGGCCGTGCTCACCGAGGTGGCCGGTTCGGACGTCACCCGCCTGAAGAGGCTTGCCGTGCGGTTTTCCAAGATGGTTCTCCCCGGCGACGACCTGGAGACGCAGATCTGGAAACAATCCGACGGCGACGGTGTGACGACGTATGCCTTCGAGACCAGCCGGTCCGCAGCCGGTGAAATGGCGATCACCGACGGCCTTGCCGTCATCGCCGACTAGAGCTGAAACAAACCACAGGAGTAGGGAAATGGGAATTCTGGACGGGCGCGTTGCCGTCATCACCGGCGCAGGCCGCGGAATCGGCCGAGAGCACGCGCTGCTGTTCGCGCGCGAGGGTGCCGCCGTGGTGGTCAACGACCTGGGTGGCTCGAACACCGGGGAGGGCGCCGATACCGGGCCGGCGCACGAGGTGGTCGCAGAGATCACCGCCGCGGGCGGGCGGGCGGTTGCCAACGGCGACAACATCTCGAGCTGGGCCGGTGCGAAGAATCTCGTGCAGCAGGCGATCGACGAGTTCGGCCGCCTCGATGTGCTGGTGAACAACGCCGGCATTCTGCGCGATGCGTTCATCGCAGGGATGGACGAGGCGCAGTGGGATGCCGTGGTCACCGTGCACCTCAAGGGCCATTTCGCGATGTTGCATCACGCTTCGGAGTACTGGAAGGCTCAGTCCAAGGCCGGAGATCAGCCGGTCGCGGCCGTGATCAACACTGCGTCGGGATCGGGGCTCACCATCCCCAATGCGGGCCAGGCCAACTACGGTGCGGCCAAGGCGGGCATCGCGGCGCTGACCCTGATCGCGGCCGAGGAGTTGGAGCGCTACGGCGTGCGGGTGAACGCGATCGCCCCCATCGCCCGCACGCGTCTCACGCTCGCAACGCCCGGGATGGGTGCGCTCATGGCCGAGCCGGAGGACGGCGGACTGGACCTGTTCGCGCCGGCCAATATTTCGCCGCTGGTTGCCTATCTCGCCAGCGAGAAGTGCCCGCTCACCGGTCAGGTATACGCGGTGCAAGGCGGGGCCATCTCGCAGTTGAAGGGATGGCACGACGTCGAGACCATCGAGACCGAGAAGGTCTGGGAGATCGACGATATCGCCGCACGTCTGCCGGGAGTCTGATCATGATCGAATGGTCGGACACTGACATCATCATGCGCGACACCGTGCGGGATTTCATCGCCAAGGAAATCCGGCCGCATGTCGAGGAGCTGGAGAGCGGAAGCCGGTCGCCATATCCGATCGCGCGAAAGCTGTTCAGCGAGTTCGGACTCGACGTGCTGGCCGCCGAAGCGGTGAAGACGATGCTCGATCGGGAACGGGCGAAGGCGGAGTCCCGTGATGCAGCACCGACCTCCGCCAAGGGTGGAGGGCTGGGTGAGCTGGGAACCCAGGCGTCGATGGCCGCCGTGCTGGTCACCGAACTGGCATCGGTGAGCATCGGTCTGCTGTCCACCATCGGGGTCAGTCTGGGCCTTGGCGCCTCGACGATCATGTCGCGTGGCACGCTGGCGCAGAAAGAGCGTTGGCTGCCCGAATTGATGACGCTCGAGAAGATCGCTGCATGGGCGATCACCGAACCCGACGCCGGCTCGGATGCCTTCGGCGGTATGAAAACGTATGTGCGCCGGGATGGTTCGGACTACATCCTCAACGGTCAGAAGACGTTCATCACCAACGGGCCGGATGCCGACGTGATCGTGGTGTACGCGAAGTTGGACGAGGGTGCGGACTCCGGAGTCGACAAGCGGGACCGGCCCGTGCTCACCTTCGTACTCGACGCCGGCATGCCGGGCCTCACCCAGGGCAGGCCGTTCAAGAAGATGGGCATGATGTCCTCGCCTACCGGGGAGTTGTTCTTCGACAACGTTCGTATCGGCCGGGACCGGTTGCTCGGCGAGACCGAGCAACACAGTGCAGGCGACGGACGGGACAGTGCCCGGGCCAATTTCGCGGGTGAACGGATCGGAATCGCGTTGATGTCGTTGGGCATCATCAACGAGTGCCACCGATTGTGCGTCGACTATGCGAAGACCCGCACCCTGTGGGGGAAGAACATCGGCCAGTTCCAGCTGATCCAGTTGAAGCTGGCGCAGATGGAGGTCGCCCGAATCAACGTGCAGAACATGGTGTTCCAGACTCTGGAGTCGATCGGTCACGGTCGGCTGCCATCGCTGGCAGAAGCATCGGCGATCAAGCTGTACTCCTCGCAGGCGGCCACCGAGGTGGCGATGGAGGCTGTTCAGCTTTTCGGCGGCAACGGATACATGGCCGAATATCACGTGGAAAGGCTTGCCCGTGATGCGAAGTCGTTGATGATCTACGCGGGGAGCAACGAGGTCCAGGTCACCCACATCGCCAAGGGACTGCTTTCGGCATGATCACCACAGGCACGGGTTGCTACGACGGCGTGCGTACCCGGGTCCTATCGGTAGACGGTGACGGCCCGCCGATTCTGCTGCTACACGGCTACGCCGATTCCGCCGACACCTGGCGTGCGGTACTCGATCAGCTCGAAGGAGTCGGCCGGCGCGCCGCGGCGGTCGATCTGCCCGGGTTCGGGTGGGCGGACCGCCGCCGGCGCGGCCCGCTGCTGCCACAATTCGACGCGTTCGTCGATGCGTTACTCGACGACCGAGGACCGGCAGTCCTTGTTGGCAACTCATTGGGAGCCGCGACCGCGATCCGGGCGGCCGCCCGCAAACCTGAGGCGGTGCGGGCGGTTCTTTCCCTCAACGATCCCCTCAACGCGCGCCATCTACCGGCCCGGCTCGCTCGCCGCAGGCAGCTGCCCGTTCAGGTCTGGCGCACCGCAGCAATGCTGCCGATCCCCGATGGAGTGCTTCGGTGGGCGACGGGCAAGGCAGTTCGGCACGTGCTGTACGGTCCGGGCGCCGCGGCTGACCCGGCCGTCGTCGCGCGGTGGCGGCGCACCGTAGGGGGGCCTGCGGCACTGGCAAGTCTGGGGCGCTACGCGTTCCAGTACGCGCACGAGACCGCCGCCGGGCACGGTGATCTGCGTCTCGCGTGCCCGGCTGTCGTTGCGCACGGGGCCAAAGACCGCATCATTCCGCTGCAGGCCAGTCAGATTCTGCACCAGCAGATCCCCGGAAGCTCATTGGTGGTCCTCCCGCGATCCGGCCACTGCCCACAGCTGGACAACCCGCGCGAAGTCGTCCGACTGATCATGAGGCTGATGTGAACATTCCACTGGTGAATGTGCTTCGCGGGGTCGCAGTGCTGCAGCGCCGGGGAATGATCGATCTGGCCGATCCGGCAGGCATGCTGACTGCCGCACGTGCACTTCGGCGCTACGGGTCTTTTGGAGGTCTGGTCACCTACACGGCGGCTCGTTACGCCGACTCGCCCGCGCTCACCGATGAGCATGGAACGCTGACGTTTCGGGAACTCGACGAGCTGTCGAACGCTGTCGCACGATCGCTGTTGCACCGACTGGCCGGCGGCGATCCAGTGATCGGCCTGCTCAACCGCGGACATCGCGGCCTTCTGGTGGCCCTGGCGGCGGCCGGAAAGGCCGGCGTCCGAACGGTGTTGCTGAATACAGGGTTCGCCGGCCCGCAACTGCGCGACGTGTGCCGTCGCGAGCATGTCCGGGTTGTGCTCGCGGATCAGGAGTTCACCGAGACGCTCGGTGCCCTGCCCGATGACATCGACGTGGTGATCAATTGGGCCGAGGGGCAGCAGGATCGGCCGACACTCGATGATCTGGCCACGGGTGAATCCAGTGACCCGTTGCCGCCTCCTGACCGTCCGGGCGGTCTGGTGTTGCTCACCAGCGGGACGACCGGTGTTCCCAAGGGTGCGCCGCGAGATCGGATCAGTCCGCTGCAGTCCGCGCAGCTGCTCGACCGGGTGCCGTGGCCTGCCAACGGGTGCTATCTGGTGGCGGCGCCACTGTTTCACGCGACCGGACTGGCCACGGCAACAGTCGGATTGGCCTTGGGTAGTCGCATTGTCTTGGCGAGTCGGTTTGACCCGTTGTCTGCACTCACCTTGATCCAACGCCATCGCATCGACGCCCTGGTGCTGGTTCCCACCATGCTCAACCGGATCCTCGACCTGGGGGGTGACGTACTCGGCCGCTACGACACGTCGACGCTACGGGTCATCTTCGCCGCCGGATCCGCCCTGTCGCCGGAGTTGTGCCGCCGGACCACGGACACGTTCGGCGACGTGCTCTACAACCTGTACGGCTCTACCGAGGTGGCCACCGCCGCTGTCGCGACCCCGGCCGAACTGCGGGTCGCACCGGGTACGGTGGGGCGTCCACCGGTCGGCTGCCGGATCGCTGCCTACGATGCCGACGATCGGAGAATCAGTGAGCCGGGTCGGACCGGAACGTTGTATGTGTCGAGCGGGCTGAGCTTTTCGGGCTATACGGACGGCGGCAGCAAGCGGGTACTCGACGGCATGATGTCCTCCGGCGACACCGGGCATTTCGATGATCGCGGCCTGTGGTTCGTCGATGGTCGCGACGACGACATGATCGTGTCCGGGGGAGAGAACGTCTATCCCATCGAGGTGGAGAATCTGCTGGGCGAGCATCCGTCCGTTGCGGAGGCCGCGGTCGTCGGGATGCCGGACGCTGATTTCGGCCAGCGCCTATGTGCTTTTGTCGTCCTGCGTGGTAGTGCGCCCGTTGAGGCCGATGCACTTCGGACCTACGTGCGAAATCGGCTGGCGCGCCACAAGGTACCGCGAGACGTCATCTTCGTCGATGCGTTGCCGCGCAATGAGACGGGCAAAGTGCTCAAGAAAGACTTGATTGGCAGGGCCGTCGAGTGACCGACGCCCTCAACTCGGTGGGTGACGTCGTATCGGAGTTGCGGGCCCGGCAACCTGCCTGGGCAGAGCTACCCGTATCGAGCCGGGTGCAATGGCTGTCTCAGTATCGTGATTGGTTGTGGGACAACCAGGCCCATCTCGAAGATCTGCTCATCCAGGAGACCGGCAAGCCCGCCACCGAGGCCGGCCTCGAGATCCCGTACGTCATCGAGGCGATCAACTACCACAGCAGGCGTGCACCGCGGCTACTGGCCGACCGTCGGCCGCGACCTCATGGGATGCTGGCAATAACCAAGCGGCAGTTGATTGTTCAAAGGCCGTATTCGGTGGTCGGTGTCATCACGCCATGGAACTTTCCGCTCGGCCTATCCCTGCTTGACGCGGTACCGGCACTTCTGGCCGGGTGCGCGGTCGTGGTCAAGCCTTCGGAGCTGACCCCGTCAGCGGTGTCGGCGGCGATAGCCGGCTGGGTGGAGATCGGTGCACCGCAGGTTCTCGATGTGGTGTGCGGCGGCGCCCAGGAGGGTAGCGCGGTCGCGGCGACCGCCGACTTCATCCAATTCACTGGGTCCGCGCCAACCGGTCGCACGATCGCGAAACTGGCAGCGGAGCGTATGGTGCCCTGCGCGCTGGAGCTCGGCGGTAAAGACGCGATGATCGTGCTCGACGACGCGGACGTGACGCGGGCGGCCAACGCCGCGGTGTGGGGAGCGATGGCCAACTACGGCCAGATGTGTGTGTCCGTCGAACGGGTCTACGTCGAATCGGCGGTTTACGACGAGTTCGTCGCACAGGTGGGGGCCAAGGTGGCCGAACTTCGCGCCGGAATCGATATCGGCCGGTTCACCAACCCAGCTCAGGCCCGCGTGGTTCGGCGCCACGTCGGCGACGCACTCGCCGGCGGGGCAACCCTGCTGGTGGGCGGAGATGACTGCGAAGGACCCACTGTGCTCACCGGTACCGACCACGACATGTTGTGCATGACGGAGGAAACCTTCGGCCCGTTGTTACCCGTCGTGCGCGTCACCGACGAGGACGAAGCCGTCCGGCTGGCCAACGATTCTCGGTACGGCCTGTCGGCGGTGGTGTTCAGCGGTGACCGGAGTCGCGCGGAACGCATCGCCCGGCGGATTGACGCAGGCGCCGTCAACATCAACGACGTCTTCGCCAACTTGTTCACGCTGGCGTTGCCGCAAGCCGGATGGAAAGAATCCGGCCTCGGAGCGCGCGGAGGCAGTGACGCCGTGTCGAAATTCTGCAGGCCGCAGGCGATCGTCGCCGCCCGGGTGGGGTTCACCCGCGAACTCACCTGGTACCCGTACACGCCGTTGCGCCGAGCGATCATGCGTCGGGTTTCGCGATTGATCGGAGCACGCGGTGTGCGGCGCCGATTGGGATGGAGATGAGGGACGACACATGGCACCGACAAACCTGAGGGACCGCGTGGTGGTGGTGACCGGCGGCGCCCGCGGAATCGGAGCGGCGACGGCGTCAGCCTTCGTCAAGGCCGGGGCGAAGGTGGCCATCGGCGATGTCGATGTCCAACAGTCGGAGCTGACGGCAGCCGCGATCGGATGCTGGTGGGGCGAGGTCGACGTCACCGACCGGGCCAGCTTCGCCGGATTCCTGGACTCCCTGACCGCCGCTCTCGGCCCCATCGACGTCGTGGTCAACAATGCCGGGATCATGCCGGTGACACCCGTGGTCGACGAGACTGCGGAGTCCATCCAGCGGCAATTGGCCATCAACGTCGCCGGGGTCATCTACGGGACGCAGCTGGCGATGGAGCGGATGGGCCCGCGTCGGTCTGGTCAGATCGTCAATGTCGCGTCCGCGGCGGGCCGCATGGGCTTCGGAGGAGTGTCGACGTACACCGCGACGAAATTCGCGGTCGCCGGCTTCACCGAGGCGGTCGCGCTCGAAGCGGCCGCAACCGGGATCACGTTCACCACGATCTACCCGGGAATGGTCAGGACCGAGCTGTCCGCGGGGCTCTCTGACCACTGGCTGATGCGGACGTGCGGGCCCGACGTCGTCGCCGACGCGATTGTGGACGCGGTGCGCCACCGCAGGCGGTCGGTGTACGTCCCGCGCAGGCTCGGACCCCTGACGGCGATGTACGGTCTGCTGCCGGCCCGGGCCCGTGCCGCGGCGATGAGCATGCTCGGTGCAGACCACCGGATGCTCGACGGGGACGGGGAGGTCCGCCGGTTCTACGACTCGCGGATCAGCCGGATGTCGCGAAACTGACGCTCCGGGAAATTTCTTGCCAAGTCGCTGCCGAGCGGTCGTTTCCCTGGATAAATTGAGGGTGCCAATCCGGGGGATGGACCGAGCCGGGGGGCAACGACGGAGGGGATCGCTGCCCCCCGTCTTGGTGCCTGAGATCAGACCCAGGCAGACCAGAACCGGGTCAGCTGTGACCCGATAGCCGCCAGACCGCCGGGCACTCCGGACAGGTCGAAGAACCAGAACACCACCGAGAAGAACCATCGATTCGCGGCCGGGGCCAGCAGGAGAACCAGCAGGAACAAGAACCCGAACTGCTTGGCCGGGGCCACCGCGCGTTGCGTTTCGGGGCTCAGGTGCGGCTCGAGCGCGCCGTAACCGTCCAGGCCCGGGATCGGCAGCAGGTTCAACAACAATGCGGTGATCTGCAGGAAGCCCAGAAACGCCACCGCCGACCAGAACACGCCGTGGGCCGGGTCGTAGAACATTCGGGTGGCCGCCAGCAGCACGACGGCCAGCAGCAGATTGGCTGCGGGTCCGGCCAGGCTGACCAGGGTGCGCTGCCGTGGCGTCATGAAGAAGGTGCGGACGTAGACCGCGCCGCCCGGCAGTCCGATGCCGCCGAGCGCGATGAACAGCAGCGGAAGAGCCAGCGACAGCAGCGGGCTGGTGTACTTCAACGGGTTGAGGGTGAGGTAGCCGCGGATCGCGACGTCATGGTCGCCGAAGCGCCAGGCCGTGTAGGCGTGGCCGAATTCATGCAGGCACAGCGACACCACCCAGCCGGCGATGACGAAGATGAACACCCCGACGTAGGCCAGCGGCCGCACGGTTTCGGCGGCCAGCCAGGCCAGCACCCCGCCGGCAACCGTGATCGCGACGATCACCAGGAAGACGGGGCTGGGCCGCACCGATTGGCGCAGCGGGCGAACGCTCACCTCACGAAACTACCGGAGACACCGCCGCGACCTGGTCCTCACGAGACGCGCAGCCACCCCGTGGTGTGCCGGTAGAAGGCCGAGCGCTTCACCTCTCTCGGCATCAACGACCCGTCGCGAACCACCCGGGCGCCGGTGGTGCCGAGTTGGACGGCGCGTCCGGTCAGCCAGCGCCGCGGACGCATCCGGCCGGTCAGCACCGCCGCCCGCAGCCCGGGCATCACGGCCATCGGCTCAACCCGCACCGCGGTCACCTCGCCGTCGAAGAGCACCTGGTCATCGACGACGGCTTCGCCCCGGATCACCTGCCCCTCGCCGGGCGGCAGCCAGTACGCGGCGTCCGTCAACGCTGTGCCGGTCTCGTCACGGATCAGCGGAATGCGTTGTGCGACACCGGTCAATGCGCGCCGGGTGCCGCGCCACCGCGACACCGTGGCGACCTCCACGTCGAGGCGGTCGAGGCGCATCAGCCGGGTCAGCACCGCCGCCAGGTCGGCCGTCGAGCCCACCACGATCACCCTCGACGCCCCCGCGACGGCGGCGTCGATTCCGGCCGGATCGTCGCCGTCATGGTGGTTCAGGGACGCCAGCGCGCGGGGCAGCCGGCGGCCCCCGAAACGCAACACGGTGATCGTGGTGTTGGTCAACGACACTCCTCGTGCTGCGCTCCGATAGGGTAGGTCACCGGCTGCACCACAATAAGCAGGAGAAATACCATGCCGGCAATCGTCCTCATCGGCGCCCAGTGGGGTGACGAGGGCAAAGGAAAAGCCACCGATCTGCTCGGTGGACGCGTGCAGTGGGTGGTGCGCTACCAAGGCGGTAACAACGCCGGCCACACCGTCGTACTGCCGACAGGCGAAAACTTCGCCTTGCACCTCATCCCGTCGGGCATCCTCACCCCCGGCGTCACCAACGTCATCGGCAACGGTGTGGTCGTCGACCCGGGCGTGCTGCTGGGCGAGCTCGCCGGGCTCGAGGATCGTGGCGTCGACACCTCAGGCCTGCTGATCTCGGCGGACGCGCATCTGCTGATGCCGTATCACGTGGCGATCGACAAGGTCACCGAGCGCTACATGGGCAGCAAGAAGATCGGCACCACGGGCCGAGGCATCGGGCCCTGCTATCAGGACAAGATCGCCCGGATGGGGATCCGCGTCGCCGACGTCCTGGACCGCGACCTGCTGGCCGCCAAGATCGAGGCCTCCCTCGAGCTCAAGAACCAGGTGCTGGTCAAGATTTACAACCGCAAGGCGCTCGACGCCGAGGAGGTGCTCGAGACGCTGCTGGCCCAGGCCGACGGCTTCAAGCACCGCATCGCCGACACCCGTCTGCAGCTCAACACCGCGCTGGAGTCCGGCGAGACGGTGCTGCTGGAGGGCTCTCAGGGCACGCTGCTCGACGTCGATCACGGCACGTACCCGTACGTCACGTCGTCGAACCCCACCGCCGGCGGCGCCGCGGTCGGCTCCGGCATCGGCCCCACCCGGATCACCACCGTGCTCGGGATCCTGAAGGCCTACACCACCCGGGTCGGATCGGGGCCGTTCCCCACCGAGCTGTTCGACGAGAACGGCGCATACCTGTCCAAGACCGGCGGCGAGGTCGGCGTCACCACGGGCCGGGCGCGCCGCTGCGGCTGGTTCGACGCGGTGATCGCCCGCTACGCGACCCGGGTCAACGGCATCACCGACTACTTCCTGACCAAGCTCGACGTGCTGTCCAGCCTGGAGACGGTGCCGATCTGCGTGGGCTACACGGTCGACGGCAAGCGCACCGACGAGATGCCGATGACCCAGAGTGACATCGCCCGCGCCGAACCGGTCTACGAGGAACTGCCCGGCTGGTGGGAGGACATCTCCGGCGCCCGCGAATTCGAGGATTTGCCCGCCAAGGCGCAGGACTACGTGTTGCGGCTGGAAGAGCTTGCCGGAGCCTATGTTTCGTGCATCGGGGTCGGACCGGGACGGGACCAGACGATCGTGCGCCGCGACGTGCTGGCCCCCCGATGACCGATCGAGACGAATACGAACTCGACCCCGATTACTACAAGCACGGCGGCTTCCCGAAATTCGAAGTCGCCCGGCCCGGTGAAGGTTTCGGCCGGTTCCTGACCGCGATGCGACGGGCGCAGGACCTTGCGGTCTCGGCCGACCCGGATCCGGACACCTGGACCGCGGCTGCCGACCTCGCCGATCAACTGGTCGCGCTACTCGGGCCATTCGAAGCCGCTGAAGGGGTCGGGCCGGCCAACCGGGTGCCCAGCCTGCCCGGTGCGGGCAGCCTGCTGATGCCGCCCTACCGGGTCACCCAATTCGATTCCGAGGCAGTCGAATTGACGGTTCGATTCAGCCGGTTTCACGTCGGTGGCAACTACGCCGTGCACGGCGGCGTGCTGCCATTGACGTTCGACTCGGTGTTCGGGATGGTCATTCACGCGACCGGGCGCCCGATCAGCCGCACCGCGTTCCTGCACGTCGACTACCGCAGCGTCACCCCGATCGACACCGAGCTCACGGTGCGCGGCTGGCTCCGGGAAGCCGAGGGTCGCAAGGCCTTCGTCAACGCCGAGATGCGAGATCCGGACGGCACGCTCTGCGCGGAAGCGCACGGATTGATGGTGCGTCTACTGCCCGGGCAGCCCTGACGTCTGTCACGATGACGGCGTGGATCGCTCCGACATCGGCACCAAGCGCTCGTCAACCCTGAAAAGCCTGACCACGCCGCGGGCTGCCGCGGCAGCCGGGGTCGCGTTCGCGTTGTTGTTCGGCGCCAATCTGATCCTGATCCGCTCGTCGCTGCCCGAGGGGGCGCAGCCCGGTTCGCAGTGGCTGGACGCCGCCGGCGGCAAGATGAAGATCGCGGCGGTGTTGATGCCGTTCGCAGGGATCAGCTTCCTGTGGTTCATCGGCGTCGTGCGCGACGGCCTTGGCCGGCTCGAAGACCGGTTCTTCGCCACGGTGTTCCTCGGCAGTGGGCTGCTGTTCCTGGCCATGATGTTCGTGACGAGCGCGATCGGAGCGGGTCTGGCCGCCGGTAACAGCGCGTTGGGGCACGAGCTGATGGGCACGAGCGAAGTGGCGTTGTTCGGGCAGATGGTGGTGCTGACCTTGTCGAAGACCTATGCGTTGCGAATGGCTGCGGTCTTCATGATTTCGCTGGCCACGATCTGGCTGCGCACCCACCTGATGCCGCGCTGGCTGGTGTATGTCAGCTATCTGCTCGCGGTGGCCCTGTTGATCGCCAGTGACGTCAGTATGTGGCTCACGCTGAGCTTCCCGATCTGGGTGCTGGTGGTGAGTCTTCTGTTGCTCGCTCGCGCGGGCGTGTTCGAGGATCACCAGGCGACTGCCAACGACCGCAATCCGTAGATGAAGTGGAACGGCCTGAACTCGACGTCGTCGAACGGCTCGGCGCATGCCAGTGCCGGGAAGCGGCGCAGCAGCGCCGGGAACGCGATGCGCATCTCCATCCGAGCCAGCGGCGCGCCGAGACAATGGTGCACCCCATGACCGAATGCCAAGTGGCTCACGATGTCTCGTCTGATGTCCAATACGTCTGGATCGTCGACGAAGGCTGCGTCCCGGTTGCCGGACGCCAATGACGCCAGCACCAGGCTGCCGGCCGGGATCGCAACGCCGGCGACCTCGGTGTCAGTGGTGGCCAGGCGGGGGATGCTGCTGTGCACGATCGACAGCCAGCGCAGTAGCTCCTCGACGGCGGGGGCGACCGCATGCGGATTGTCCCGGACGGCGGCGAGCTGATCGGGGTGGCGCAACAGCGCCAGGGTGCCCAATCCCAGCATGTTCGACGTGGTCTCGTGGCCGGCGAGCAGCAGCAGGCCGGCGATGCCGATCAGCTCGTTGTCGCTGAGCTCGGCGCCGTGGTCGCGCACCAGCATGCCGAGCATGTCGTCGCGGGGTGTGCGCCGGGCCGCGGCCACCAGCGTGCCCATGTACTCGCGACCTTGGCGCGCCAGCTCCAGGCGTTCGGGAATCGGAAGGGACAAGTCAAGCTGGCGGGCGCTGCGCCGCTGGAAATCGTCCCGGTCGCCATACGGCACGCCGAGCAGCTCGCAGATGACCAGCGACGGGATCGGCAGCGCGAACTCGGCCACCAGATCGGCTGGCGCACCGGCAGTCTCGAGCGCATCCAGTCGTGATTCGACGATCTCGACGATGCGCGGTTCGAGCGCTTTCATCCGGCGCACGGTGAACTCGCCGGTCAGCATCCGACGCAGCCGGGTGTGCTCGGGTGGGTCGAGGCCGAGCAGGTTGCCGGCGCGGGCGTTGGCCTGCTCATCCTCGGGCAGCTGCGGTGCACCGGGCAACACGAAGCCGGGCGGCCGTCCGTTGGCGAAGCGCTCGTGATCGGACAGCACCGCCCGGACGTCGTCATAGCGGGTGATCAGGTACACCTGCATGCCGAACGCGTTGACGGCGGTGACCACTCCGCTGCCGTCACGGATATCGCGCAATTCCGGGGTGGGATCGAACCCGTTGCGCCGCATATGCAGTGGTGGCAGTGCGGCGGCAGATGTCATGCCACGACGTTACGCGCGTTCGGCGGGTTCGATCTCCGCGCGAGAGAACGCCGGCCACCAGATCGCCGGGCCGATCAGGGTGAACAGCGCCGGGATCACCACCGTACGAACCACGAAGGTGTCCAGCAGGATGCCAAGGCCGACGATGATCCCCAGCTGCGTGAGCACGATCAGCGGCAGCACGCCCAGCACGGTGAACACCGCCGCCAGCACGATGCCGGCGCTGGTGATGACCGCGCCCGTCGCCGAGACCGCCCGCACGATCCCACCGCGGGTGCCGTGCTGCGGGGTTTCCTCGCGGGCACGGGTGACCAGGAAGATCGTGTAGTCCACGCCGAGGGCGACCAAGAACAGGAACGCGAACAGGGGGGTGGTGTTGTCCAGCGCGGGAAAGCCGAGCAGGTGCACGCTGACCCAGCCGCCAAGACCGAGCGCGGCCATGGTGGACAGCACGGTGGCGGCGACCAGAATCAGCGGCGCCAGTGCCGCTCGTAGCAGGATGTACAGCACCGCGAGAACGACGATCAGGATCGCCGGGATCACCACCCACCGGTCGTGGACCGCCGCGTTCTTGGCGTCCAATGCCTGCGCATCCGATCCACCCACCAGCGCCCCGGGGTCAGCTCGGTGGACTGAATTACGAAGGGCAGCAATGGTATCGAATGATGCATCGGAGGCAGGCTCGGCCGCGAGCACGACCTGCCATTGACTGAGGCCGCTGGCTGAGTTGCCTGCCGGATTGACCGAGATGACGCCCGGTGTGCTCCGGATGGCCTCCTCCAGCGCGGCGCCCGCGTCGCTGTGACCGATAATCCGCGTCGGGTCGGTCAAGCCGCTGGGGAAGTGCGCCGACAGTGTCCGGTATCCGGCCACCGAGTCGGCGCTGACCCGGAACTGGTCGATCTGGTTGAGGCCCACCGGGGTGGCCAGCAAGCCGGTCGCCAGCACGATCAGCACAGCCGTGGAGGCGACGGTGACCCGACCGGCATGGTTGGACACCCAGTCCGCGACCCGGTGCCAGGCGCCGGTGGCGGTGATCTGTTCGCCGCCGGTGCGAGGGATGAACGGCCAGAACAGCTTCGGGCCGCACAGCGCCAGCAACGGCGGCAGCATCAGCAGCACGAACACGGCTGCGACCACCAGACCGGAGGCGGCCTGCACTCCGAGGCTGCGGGTGCTCGGTGACGACGCGAACAACAGGGTCAGCAGGGCCAGCACCACCGTGGCATTGCTGGCCGCGATCGCGGGCCCGGCGAACCGGACCGCGGTGCGCAGCGCCGCCCGATGGTCCTCCGTCGAACGCAATTCCTCCCGATAGCGCGAAATCAACAGCAGCGCATAGTTCGTCCCGGCACCGAACACCAACACGCTGGTGATGCCCGAGGTCGACCCGTCGGCGGTCATCCCGGTGCCTTCGGCGATCGCCGACCCCAGCACCGCGGCCACCCGGTCGGCGAACGCGATGACGAGAAGAGGCACCAGCCACAGCACCGGCGATCGGTAGGTGATGATCAGCAGCAGCGCGACCACCGCACCGGTGACGGCCAGCAGGGTGATGTTCGCGCCGGAGAACGCATTCGCGATGTCGGCGCCGAATGCCGGTCCGCCGGTGACGTTGGTCGTCAGGTCGCCGGGCAGCCCCGACTTGGCCGCCTCTCGCAGCGATTTGACTTCGTCGTTGAGCGCGAAGCCGGACAGCGTGGAGTCAATCGGCACCGGCGCGAGGGCGGCCTTGCCGTCCTCGGATGCGGTGACCGGAATCGGGGGACCGCCCGTGCCGGTTGCGGCGACCATCCGTCCGCGGGCCGCGTCAGCGGCGGCCAGGTCGGCAGGGGTGAGCGCCTCGCCGTCGGTGCGCGTGACGACGAGGATCACCGGCGCCGCCCCACCCCCGGGGAACTCCGTGAGCAAGGCAGCGGCCTTGGCGGATTCCGCGCTGGGAGGAAGGGCCACCGGTGACTGATCGGCCGACGAGCCTTGCCCGAGGACGCCCATCAGTCCGCCGCCGATCACCGCGATGATCAGCGCCAACAGCCAGGAAAATCGCTTGCTGACAAGCTCGCCGACGCGGTCCCAGACGGGTCGCCGGCCCTCGAGTCCTCGGTGCATGACACCAACATAGCTTCATTTTCTTAACATTTCATCTACTTAACAGATACTCTGGTGGCATGGATCCCTCCGGCCGGCCCGCCCTGGAGGCCGCCGTGGTCGCCGACGTCCAGGCGCTGTCGGCCGAATCGGATCAGATCGGCCGGGCATTCGCCGGTACCCACCAGTTGTCCGCCAACGATTTCCGCGCATTGGTGCATGTGATGGTGGCCGAGAACGCCGGCACGCCACTGACCGCGGGGGAGTTGCGCGCCCGGATGGGACTCTCGGGTGCGGCGATCACCTACCTGGTCGAGCGGATGATCGAGTCCGGGCACCTTCGGCGCGACTCCGACCCGACGGACCGGCGCAAGGTGCTTCTTCGCTACGCCGACCACGGCATCGAGGTGGGCCGGGCGTTCTTCACGCCGCTGGCCACCCACACCCACCGCGCCCTGGACGAGATACCCGACTCTGATCTCGAAGCGGCCCATCGAGTGTTCACCGCGGTACTGGCGGCGATGTCGGACTTCCGCGCAGATCTGAATTCATAGCCGGTCCACCTGGCGGCCGCGTCATTTTTGCCGACTTTGCTGCGGCCCATGGTGAAGTAGGCAAAGCTATTGGCGTCTAACGGGTCTTGGGGAATCGAGTGATTGCGCGATGAAGCGAACCAAACAACTCTGCGTCGGCGTCGCGGCGGCAGGAATCTTCGGTCTGGGGTCAACGGTCGCGACCGCGGTCGCCTACGCCGATTCGCCGGATTCCTCGGCGGGCCCGTCGGCCGGCTCGTCGAAGGCAAGCACACCCAGCGCGGGGCCGAAGGCCCGCCATCGTTCGGCTACCGCGGGTGCGGTGAGTCAACCCGTGAAGTCGTCGGCGGTTCGTAAGCCCGCAGCGGGGGTTCGCAAGTCGGCGAGCCCAGCGGCAGAGGCTCTTTCGGTGGCCCTGTCCACTCTGGGCATCACGCCGGTGGTCTCCGGCGGCGGCGGGGCCTCGTCGACGGTCTCGCCCGCGGTCGGCCGCAGCCGTCGCGGCCTGGTGATGACGGCAACCGCGTCCGCGACCGCGGCGAGCAACGGCGGATCGGTGAGCACTCTGGCTGCCGGTACACCCACCCACGTGCTGGTGATCGGGATCGACGGAACGAATCTCAGCGCCATCCTGTCCAACCCCGACAACGTCAACCTGCAGGCCCTGATGACCACCGGCACCACCGCAGCGTCGACCATGGTCGGGCACACCACGATCTCCAACCCGTCGTGGACGAGCATCTTGACCGGCGTGTGGAGTGAGAAGGCGGGTCTGTTCAACAATGTCTTCACGCCGTGGACCTACGACAAGTGGCCGACGGTCTTCAATCAGCTCGAGGCCGCCGACCCCACGATCCAGACCACCGCGATCGCGGACTGGGAGAACATCGCCCAGATCGCCGGGGCCGGTTCGATTCCCGCCGACGTGATCAAGTTCTTCCCGAAGTACAACAACAGCTGGCTGGACACCGACGACCTGGTGGGCCAGGCGTCCGTCGACGCGATCAACGGCACCACCGCGGGCGTCTCGAGCTTCAACTTCACGTACTTCGTCGGTGTCGACAACACCGGGCACGAGTACGACGCCGGGTCGCAGCAATACAAGGATGCACTGAAGAACGTCGACGACAACGTCGGCGAGATCATGCAAGCGGTCACCGACTGGAACGCTGAGCATCCTGATGAGAAGTGGACCGTGCTGGTGACCACCGACCACGGCCAGGTGCCGTGGCCGACGATCCGGCTCGGCTCGGACATGCGGGCACACGGCTTCCAAACGCCATGGGAAACAACCACGTTCGTGATCGCAAACGGCGCCGGTTTCACCGCGGGGGCGATCAACAACACCTATTCGAACATCGACATCACCCCCACCGTGGATGCACTGTTCGGACTGACGCCGCCGTCGTATTCGGCCGGTTCCCCTCTGATGGACCTTTCCGGAAGTGATTACAAGCCCCTGGTCCCCGGCTTCGACGGGATCAACCAGGCGCTGACCGACGCGATCGCTATGTACGGCTATCCCGACGTGGCGACCAACATCGCCCTGGACCTGCGGACCGTCGCGGGATTCGTTCCCTATTTCGTGTACTCGCTCTTCAACGGACTCACCGCGGACATGACCGGACCGTTCAAGCTGCCGATCCAATTCGTTGGTGCGGTGCTCTACCAGCTGGTCAACATTCCGGCGCAGATCATCGCCCGGTTGACCGGGGTGACCGGCAACCAGATCATCCCGCCGGACCTGTGGCCGTACACGCCGGTGCCCGGTGTTCAGCCGTTGCCGCCGGCGCCGCCGACGGCCACCGTGCCGACGCCTGTCGCGATCGCGGTCTGACGCAGGCCACTTTCCCGGGTCGCTGCGCTCCTGCCCAAGCCGGTTGTCGTCCCCGCCTGGTTAGGTGGGG
Source organism: Mycobacterium sp. SA01 (assembly GCF_041287105.1). Lineage (NCBI taxonomy): Bacteria > Bacillati > Actinomycetota > Actinomycetes > Mycobacteriales > Mycobacteriaceae > Mycobacterium > Mycobacterium sp. SA01. The sequence continues at coordinate 205,956 of NZ_JBGGNO010000020.1, forward strand.
GCGTGCTCGACACCGTCGCCGTGGAGAACTACCGGTCGCTGCGCCGGTTGATCGTGCCGCTGCGCGGGCTCAATGTCGTCACCGGTGCGAATGGCGCCGGGAAGTCCAGCCTGTACCGCGCGCTGCGGCTGCTGGCCGACTCTGCGCGCAACGGCGCGGTCAGTGCGCTGGCCCGGGAGGGCGGGCTGAGCTCGACGATGTGGGCCGGTCCCGGCAAGACGGGCCCGGTGAGCCTGAAGCTCGGCTTCGCCGGCGAGGACTTCGGTTACGCCGTGGACTTCGGCCTGCCCCAAGAGACCGAAACAGCGTTCAACCTCGACCCCGAGATCAAGTCGGAAGCCGTCTGGGCCGGTGCGACACTGCGGCCCTCGGCACTGCTGGCGCAGCGATCGGTGCGCACCGTTCTGCTCCGCGATGCCGACGACAGCTGGCACCCCGCTGCCACACTGCGGCCGTTCGACAGCATGCTCAGTGAAGTCGCCGACCCGCAGGCGGCGCCCGAACTGCTGGCATTGCGCGAGCGGGTTCGCTCGTGGCGGTTCTACGACCACGTCCGCACCGATACTGACGCACCCGCGCGCCAGCCCCAGATCGGCACCCGCACAATGGTTTTGAGCCATGACGGGGCAGACCTTGCCGCGGCACTGCAGACCATCGCCGAGATCGGTGACGCAGGCGCGCTGGCCGAGGCTGTGGATAACGCGTTCCCCGGCAGCAGGGTGCAGATCCGCACCGAAGGCCGGTTCGAGGTGACGCTGCGCCAGCCCGGCATGCTGCGTGCCCTCACCGCGGCCGAGCTGTCCGACGGCACGCTGCGCTACCTGCTGTGGGCTGCCGCGCTGCTGACGCCGCGACCGGCCGAGCTGACCGTGCTCAACGAACCGGAGTCCAGCCTGCACCCCGACCTGTTGCCCGCGCTGGCCGCACTCATCGCGCGGTCCTCGGAACGATCGCAGCTCGTGGTCGTCACCCACTCCGCCCCGTTGGTGGAGGCACTGCGCAGGCGTCGGCGCGACGTGAACGCGATCGAGCTCACCAAACAGGAGGGCCAGACCGCGATCGTCGGCCAGGGCCTACTGGACGAGCCGTCCTGGCACTGGCCTGCACGGGGATGAACCCACCTATCCTTGGGCATCATGCGTGTGATGCTGGTCGGATCGGGTGAGCTGAGTCGGGAGTTGGTGCTGGCGTTCCAGCGACTCGGAGCCGAGGTGGTCGCCGTCGACCGCTACGCCGACGCACCGGCGCACGACGTCGCCGACGACGCGCTGGTCGTCAAGATCACCGATCCCGACGAGCTGACCGCCGCCATCGCCCGGGTCGAACCGGAGTACGTCGTCGTCGACACCAATGCCGTGGCCATCGACGCGCTCCGGGCGGCCGCCGACAGTGGTGCCACGCAGGTGGTGCCCGGTGTGTATGCCACCCAGCTGAGCCTGGACCGCGAGGGCATGCGCCGGCTCGCGGCCGACGAGTTGGGCTTGCCGACCGCGCCGTTCTGGTTCGCCGGGTCGGTCGCGGAGCTGACCGCCGTCGCCGACCATGCCGGCTTCCCGCTGGTGGTCAAGCCGGTGATCGGGGTGCCGGGTCAGGGCCAGTCAGTGCTGCTGCGCCCCGACGACGTCGAGCCCGCGTGGCAGCGGGCCGTCGCAGCGGGTGGCCGGGTCCCGCACAACCGGGTGCTGGCCGAGACCGTCGTCGAGATCGACTACGCCGTCACCTTGCTGACCGTGCGGACCGACGGGCCTGCCGGTCCGGCCCTGCATTTCTGCGAACCAATCGGACATCGCCAGGTCGACGGCGGTGTGCTGGAGTCCTGGCAGCCCCAGCAGATGACGCTGGCGGCGCTCGGGGCGGCGAAGTCGGTGGCCGCACGGATCGTGCGGGCGCTCGGCGGCCGCGGCGTGTTCGGGGTGGAGCTGCTGGTGCGCGGGGACGAAGTGTATTTCTCCGACGTCAGCGTGCGTCCCTACGACAGCGGGCTGGTCACACTGCGCACTCAGCGGTTGTCGGAGTTCGAGCTGCATGCCCGAGCGGTTCTGGGGCTGCCGGTGGACACCATCATGATCTCGCCGGGCGCCGCGGAGGTCACCTACGGCGGTGCCGAGGAGACCGCAGGTCGCACCGACATCAACCCGGTGGTGCTGGCCGAGGCCATGGCCGTGCCCGAGAGCGATGTGCGCCTGCTGGGCCGGCACGAGGGTGCCGCGCGATTGCGGTTGGGAGTCGCCTTGGCCACCGCATCCGATGTCACCGCCGCCCGCGATAGGGTTCGCCAGGTGTCGACCGCCTTGCACCGCGTGTGGCAGCCGTGACCGAACCCGAGGACGACGGCGCCAGCCCGATGCCCATCCTGATCGCGCTGGGTGTCGCGGTACTGATCCTCGCCGCGGTGGGGATCGCCTGGCTGGTCGACGACAAGAAGCCGATGAGTGAGGACGTGCTGGTCGGCCGCGCCGCGGTCGGGCAGAACGACGCGCTGCAGCGCGACAACTACCCGGACTTTCGCAAGTACACCTGCGCCGCGCAGCAGGGCGCCGAGGCGGATGTTCTTGGCGGCCAAAAGAAGTCGAAGGCCGCTCGCGGCGCTCGGTACGTCGACGATGTCACCGACGTGAAGATCGACGGTGATAGGGCCACCGCCACCGTCGTCTACCACTTCGAGAAGGCCGCGGACACCAAGCTCAAGACCCCGATGACCTTCGTCCGGGAAAACGGGGAGTGGACCGTCTGCTCGCCCGGTCCGGTCTGAGGGCCGTCTCGAACGGTGTGGAAGGATCGGACGGGTGAGTTACGCAGGAGATATCACCCCTGAGCAGAGCTGGAAGCTGCTCAGCGAGAACCCTGAGGCGGTGCTGGTGGACTGCCGTACCGACGCCGAATGGCGCTGGGTCGGTGTGCCCGATCTGTCCAGCCTGGGCCGCAATGTGGTGTTCGTGGAGTGGAACCGCAGCAACGGTCAGCGCAACGAGGACTTCGTCGCCGAATTGAACGCTGCCGGCGTCACGGCCGGCGAGCGTCCGGTGGTGTTCATCTGTCGCTCCGGGAATCGCTCCATCCCCGCAGCCGAGACGGCGACCGCCGCGGGAATCGCGCCCTCCTACAACATGCTTGACGGGTTCGAGGGCCAGCTGGATGCTGACGGCCACCGCGGCAGCACCGGCTGGCGCGCCCTGGGTCTGCCCTGGAAGCAGTCATGACCGAGTCGACTGATCCGGTGCCCTCGGTCCGGATTCCCGCGCCGCTGCCCGATGGGGTCAGCCAGGCGACCATCGGGGTTCGCGGCGGTCTGCTGCGCTCGGGGTTCGAGGAGACTGCCGAGGGGCTGTACCTCACCTCGGGGTATGTGTACTCCTCAGCCGCCGAGGCTGAGAAGGCGTTCACCGGCGAGATCGACCGGTACGTCTACTCCCGCTACGGCAACCCGACGATCTCGATGTTCGAGGAACGCCTGCGGCTGATCGAAGGTGCGCCTGCGGCATTCGCCACCGCATCGGGGATGGCCGCGGTGTTCACCTCGCTGGGCGCGCTACTGGGTGCCGGCGATCGATTGGTGGCCGCGCGCAGCCTTTTCGGCTCCTGCTTCGTGGTGTGCAACGAGATTCTGCCGCGCTGGGGTGTGGAGACCGTCTTCGTCGACGGCGACGACCTGTCGCAATGGGAAGAGGCCCTGTCGGTGCCGACGCAGGCCGTCTTCTTCGAAACCCCCTCCAATCCGATGCAGTCGCTGGTCGACATCGCGGCGGTCTCCGAGATGGCGCACGCTGCGGGGGCAAAGGTTGTGCTGGACAACGTGTTTGCCACCCCGCTGCTGCAGCAGGGCATCCCGCTGGGCGTGGACGTGGTGGTGTATTCGGGCACCAAGCACATCGACGGTCAGGGCCGGGTGCTCGGCGGTGCGATCCTCGGTGACAAGGACTACATCGACGGTCCGGTGCAGAAGCTGATGCGCCACACCGGCCCGGCGCTGTCCGCGTTCAACGCCTGGGTGCTGCTGAAGGGCCTGGAAACCATGGCGGTGCGGGTGGACTACTCGAATCGCTCCGCGCAACGCGTCGCCGAATTCCTGGAAGCCCAACCCGGCGTCAACTGGGTGAAATACCCCTTCCTGGAATCACATCCGCAATTCGACCTGGCGAAGCGGCAGATGCGCGGCGGCGGCACGGTGGTGACGTTCGAACTGGACGGCGGCAAGGCCCGCGCCTTCGAGGTGCTCGACAAGCTTCAGGTCATCGACATCTCGAACAACCTCGGCGATGCCAAGACGCTGATCACTCATCCGGCGACCACCACGCACCGTGCGATGGGGCCGGAGGGTCGTGCCTCGATCGGGCTCGGTGACGGGGTGGTGCGGATCTCGGTGGGGCTGGAAGGCACCGAGGATCTGATCGCCGACCTGGATCGCGCGCTGGGCTAGCGGTGTCCCGTAAATCCGACGCCAAGAAGGCCCGCCGAAAGAAGCGGCAGGCGAGCCGTGACGAACGCTGGTTGCCCGGTGACGTGAAGGGGGCTTTGGACGACGTCGACGTCGAATTGGCCCAGGCGGTCGAGACATTCGACGAGTGGCTGACATCGCGCGGGTGGGCGTTCGACGCCGACTTCTCCACCGATACTCTGATCAGCTGGTTTTTCGAGCCGTCGGCCGCCGCGGTGGCCGACGACGGGTACGAGCCGGTCACGCGGATCTGGATCACGGCGTCCGGCGAGGACGACGACTTCCCGGAGCGGGTCAAGGCGGTGCTGGTCGGCACCGGCGAAGACGCGGGTGCTCTCTACACCGTCGAGCCGGAAGTGCTTCTCGCCCACATCGATTCGATCGAGGCCTACCGGCCCGGTGATGCCGTGCCCGTACTCGGCGAGGCCTAGGACAACAGCAGCAGCGCAGCGGTGACGAGCATAACCGCGGCGGTGGCGCCATGGATGCCAAGGCTGATGGACGTGGGCCCGCCGTTGCGATGCACGATGACCGCGTCGGCGACAGGAATCACCGTGGCGGCCAACAGCATCCAGCCCAGTAGGTGGGCTGCGCCGGCGACTAGCAGGACGATGACGACGAGCCCCGATGCGATGTCGCGCACGCCCTTGACGCTCAGATAGGCGCCTATGGCTCGTTGGTCTGGGTCGGCGGGCACGCCGTATCCGGCTGCAGCGACGCGCGGGGCGACGATGAACCGCGCGCCGATGACGATGATGCCCGCGGCGATGAGACCCGAGAGTGTATAGCCGACTGTCGTGATCATGATGAAAACCTTTCGGGTGTCGGTGAAATGGGTCGAGCAGCATCGTCAGATGGCCAGTGCCACGCAGAGAGCGGCCACGGCGAGTCCCTGCAGAGCCGCGCGAGCGTTGATGACGCGGTCCCAGTTCGCTTGTAGGGCACGCCCATTCGATAGGTGTTCGCCGGAGATCGCGGCCGCGGTCAGATGGCGGTTGATCGGTGCGCTCACCTGGGTGTAGATCGTGAGCCAGGCCAGCAGCAGAAGCACTGCGATGCCCGCCGAACTCGCCTGCGCTGCGCGCCCGTTGAGTGCTGCCAGTACCGCGCATGCCGCGCCGGCGAGAACACCGAGCATGCCGGGGACCGGCATCCGCCGGTCACCGTATTTGTGGGTCAGGCCGGTGACCGTGACCAGCACATCGTCGTCGACCGCCGCCAGCGCCGGCCTCAGTACGATCGCGCAGAACATGTCGGTGCCGTAGACCACCGCGGTACCCAACACGGCGACTGCCGCCGCGATTCGGGTGAGGACATCCAGATCCATCGAAAGCTCCTGTCGACGCCGGCCGCTAGCAACGCTAACTCTTGGGTCCAGCTCGCGCAATAGCGGTGCTATTGTTTCTAGCCGTGCTACCGTGCGATATGGCCATCGACGACCGTCGCGAGCGTGAACGAGCTGCCCGCCGCCGGCTGATCGTCAGCACCGCGCGCAGCATCGCCGAGGCCGAGGGCTGGGATGCCGTCACCACCCGGCGGTTGTCGACGGAGATCGAGTACAGCCAGCCGGTGTTGTACAAGCACTTCAGCGGAATGGACCAGATCGCGGATGCGGTCGCGGTCGACGGCTTCGGCGAGCTGGCGCGGGCGATCCGGGCCAGCCACTCCGCCTCCGACGATGCGGGCGCTTCACTGGCCCGGGTCGCGCACGCCTATCTTGACTTCGCCCGGGACAACCCAGCGCTCTATGACGCGATGTTCACCCGTGCGACCGGTCTGCGATTCGCGGCCGACGACACCCCGCCCGAACTCGAGGCGGCCTTCGGTGAGGTGCGGCGCGCGGTGGCTGCGGTCGCCGGTGATCGGGACGCCGACACGCTCACCGAAGTGTTCTGGGCAGCAGTGCACGGACTGGTCACGCTGTCCCGCGCCGGCCGACTCCGTGCCGGCTACGACCAGGACCGGGTTCGCCTACTGGTCGACGAGTTCACCGCCGGGCCGAGACACTAGCTCTGCTGCGGGTCCTCCACCACGCCGGTGGCGCTCTGCGCCCGCTTCTCGTAGGCGGCGCGGGCCGTCGTGTCGAAGTCGAGGAACACCCGATCGGTGCCCATCTTCTTGGACAGCCAACGCCGGCCGCGGGGCGGCAGGAACATCACGGCGGTGGCCAGGAAGCGCGAGTAACCCGGAACGGAGATCGACGTCGTCGGATTGTCCAAAGCCTTGACCACAGCCGCAGCGATGTCCTCGGGCTGCACCGGCTTGGTGGCCGCGGTGGTGTGGGTGCCCGAGATCAGTTCGGTATTGGTGAATGTCGGCATGACACAACTGATCTGAACGCCCTGGGGTGCGTACTCGTCCGCCAGCCCGGTGGAGAGCCCGACCACGGCGAATTTGGTTCCGGCATAGAGGGCCTGGCCGGGCACGGCGAGCATGCCGGCCATCGAGGCGATGTTCACGATGTGACCGCTGCGGCGCCGGACCATCTCCGGCAGCACCAGGCGGCAGCCGGTCAGCACGCCATAGAAGTTGACCTCCACGGCGGTGCGTACTGCTTGATCGGAGTGGTCGAGGAACGGCCCGACCGGCATGACCCCGGCGTTGTTGATCAGCACGTCGATGTGTCCGCCGCCGTCGGCGCGGGCCTTGTCCAGGAACGTCGCGAACGATTCGGGATCACTGACGTCGAGCGGATACCCCGAGACCGGCCCGAGCTTGCTGAGCTGCGCGACGGCCGACTCCTCGAGCGTCACGTCCCGGTCGCCGATGACCACGCGCGCGCCGCGCTGCAAGAGGGCCCGTGCGGTCGCGAAACCGATGCCCCGGGCGGCGCCGGTGATCGCGATGGTCTTGCCCCGGATGTTGTCCATGAACCGAAACTTTACAGGTGTCAACTTTTGGGCGAAAGGGGCAGAATGGTCGCGTGAACGGTCTGCGCTTCGTCCCTGTCGACGAGGACGACGCGCTCGCCGCGCCGCTACTGGCCGAGCTCGCCGTCGAGTACGCCACCCGCTACGAGGCTCCCGAAGCGGCGGTGGCGCGGTGGCTGCGCGACCATCCGGCCGACCAGTTCCACCCGCCGGACGGCGGCATGCTCATCGGGCTGCTCGGCGATCAGCCGGTGACCGGCGGGGCGTTCTGTCGCTTCGACGACGACACCGCCGAACTCAAACGGATCTGGACCGACAACCGGCATCGTCGCCAGGGCCATGCCGCCGCCCTGCTCGCCGCCCTGGAAGCCGAGATCGCCCGGCGCGGTTATCGCCGCATCTACCTCACCACCGGCAACCGGCAGCCCGAGGCCGAGGCGTTGTACGACAGCGTCGGCTACACCCGTCTGGAGCAGCCGCTGCCCAGTGACGTCGAGCAATATCCGATCGCCTTCGTGAAATCGCTGTGAAGGCAGGAACGTTCGCGCGTCAGGTTGGTGTGGCCTGACGGGCCGCGTCCCGAACCGGACCGCGCCACAGGGCGCCGTGCCCGGGGATCAGCACATCGATGTCCAGCAACGCCAGCGCGGACAGGCTGCGCACACAACCCGCCTCGTCGTGGTTGAACACCCGGTGCAGCAACTGCGGACCCTTGGTCGGGGACAACGGATGCCCCGTCACCAGAGCATCGCCACTGACCAAAACGTTGTCGACGACGTATGAGCAATGCCCGCCGGTGTGGCCGGGCGTCGGAACGGCCAGCGGCCGACCGGGCAGCGTCTCGGCGACGGCCGGCGTGAGGACACCCGCTGTCGGAATGCCGTCGTGAATCAGCGCGCCCTTGCGCACAATGTCCAGCGACCACTTCACCCAGCGGGGCTGCCAGGCGTGCCGAACCAGATCGACCGGCGAAGCCTGCTGCAGGTACTCGCGCTTGGCGTGGCCGACCTCGTCGGCGTGGCAGTAGACCGGGGTGTCGTGGGTGTTGGCGAACCAGATCGCGGTGCCGAGGTGATCAACGTGCGCGTGGGTCAGCAGGATCGCCGTCACATCCGTCGGGCCGAACCCGAGTTCCCGCAACGACGTCAGGACGTCATCGCGGCTGCCGGGGAATCCGGCATCGATCAACATCACGCCTGCGTCGTCGGTGACGACCGTCCAATTGACCAGCGGCGTCTGCGCCATGTGCACGCGGTCGGTGATAGCGGTCAGGGCCACGGCCATGCCGCGAGTGTAGGCCCGCGCCCTCGACTAGGACTCGGCCGCTCGCTGTGCACCAAAGGGGAGTAGAAACGAGAGCGTGGCTGAACTGAAACTGGGATACAAGGCGTCGGCGGAGCAGTTCGCGCCGCGCGAGTTGGTCGAGCTGGCGGTGCTGGCCGAGGCGCACGGGATGGACAGCGCGACGGTCAGCGACCACTTCCAGCCGTGGCGTCACGAGGGTGGGCACGCCCCCTTCTCACTGGCATGGATGACGGCGGTGGGTGAGCGCACCAAGCGGCTGGTCCTCGGAACGTCGGTGCTGACCCCCACCTTCCGGTACAACCCCGCCGTGATTGCACAGGCGTTCGCCACGATGGGGTGCCTGTACCCGGATCGCATCTTCCTCGGCGTCGGCACCGGTGAGTCGCTCAACGAGATCGCCACCGGCTACGAGGGGGAGTGGCCGGAGTTCAAAGAGCGTTACGCCCGGCTGCGCGAGTCGGTGCGGCTGATGCGTGAGCTGTGGCTGGGCGATCGGGTTGATTTCGAGGGTGAGTACTACAAGACCAAGGGCGCCTCGATCTACGACGTGCCTGATGGTGGCATCCCGATCTACATCGCCGCGGGTGGCCCGCAGGTGGCCAAGTACGCCGGCCGCGCGGGTGACGGGTTCATCTGCACGTCCGGCAAGGGCGAAGAGCTCTACAAGGACAAGCTGATCCCGGCGATGAAAGAGGGTGCCGAAGCAGCGGGCAAGAACCCCGACGACATCGACCGGATGATCGAAATCAAGATCTCTTATGACACCGATCCCGAACTGGCGCTGGAGAATACGCGGTTCTGGGCTCCCCTGTCCCTGACGGCCGAGCAGAAGACGAACATCCACGATCCGCTGGAGATGGAGAAGGCGGCCGACGAACTGCCCATCGAGCAGGTCGCCAAGCGGTGGATCGTGGCTTCCGATCCCGATGAAGCGGTCGAAAAGGTCGGCGACTACGTCAAATACGGTCTCAACCACCTGGTGTTCCACGCCCCGGGCCATGACCAGCGCCGGTTCCTCGACTTGTTCCAGAGGGATCTGGAGCCGCGGTTGCGCAAGCTTGGCTAGGTGCGGTCCGGATTCTCGAAACCGGCAAAACGCAGCCACTTTCCGGCTGCGGTCATCAGTTCATCAAACGGCTTGAGCTGGAGGTCGGGGTACTGCTGGGCGAACTTCGTCGACGGCAGTTTCTTTGCGGTGCCCTGAAGCCACCAAAGTTGTTTGGTGACAGTAGGTTCGGGATAGATGGGTTGAGGTTCGGTAATCGGTGGTGAGATCCGGTCCTGTAACTGCTGTTTCAGCCTGCCTTTGGTGCCTGCGCTGAGTCGACGTTTGAGGGCGCGGGCCGGCGCGATGTTGAGGATCTGCTGGATTTTCTGGAAACTGCTCTCGGAGTACTTGGCATCGCCAAGCAGACGTATTGTCGATGGATCAACGCCCACTTCCCGTGCAACGGCGCGATAGTAATCGGCCCAGGAGAGCGTCTCGTTGTCGGCGATGTTGAAGACATCGGAGCGGGGCGAAGGGGACTTCGCCAGCTGAACAAGGTGCTCGATGAGGTTGTCCACGTGGATCAGATTGCAGATTCCGCGCCCGCTGTTCAGCAGGTAGGCAGTGCCGTCGATCAATGCCTTGGCCGGCTCCACCAGCCATCCCGACCCTGGTCCCCAGATCAGTCCCGGTCGCAGGATGACTGTCTGCACCGGCCCGGCGGACTGGGAGCGCAGCCACGCTTCGGCGGCGGATTTCGCCAGGGCGTACTCCATCCAGTGCTTTCCATCCGGTACCGAATCATCGGTCAGATCGCGACTCTCTGCCCGTCCGAATACCTCGGCGGAACTCATGTGCACGAACAGGGGAACGTCCGCCCTCTGGCATGCGGCGTGAATGGACTGGGCGTCGCCGACCGTGCGCTTGTCGTCTCCCATGGTCAGGTTCACCACTGTTCCGCACCCCTTCAACAGCGGAACCAGAGACGCCGGATCGGAAGCATCACCGTGCACCGTGCGAATGCCGAATCGTGCCAGCCGACCCTGACTGCGCGGGGATCGCACGATGGGCACAAGGGGTATGTCGCCGCGAAGTTCGGCTCGTTCTACGAGACGGGCGCCGACGAAGCCCCCCGCCCCGATGATGGCGATGGGCTTCATTGCGGCTGACCGGCCTTCCAGTGCTTGGCTCGCGCGGCTGCCTGTTCGGCTTCCGGCAGCCAGGGACACTCCAGCGGCTCGGCTATCTCGTAGGCCTGGTCAATGGCGGCTTGCACACTTGCGGCCTGGACTCCGGTCACGGGAAACACTTCGCCATAGCGAATGCATCTGAGCATGGCGATCAACTCGGCCTCGAAACACGGGCCGTAACCCGCGGGCCGGGTCCGCTTGCCGCCTGCCGGCGCAAGGTCCGCGGGCCAGGACGTCTCGGTCGGCACGAGCGACCATCCCCGGGGGGTCTTGCGGCGATAGGTGCGAATGTCGGCATTATCCAGAACTACTTCGCCTGAGGAGCCCCGGATTCGCAGACCATTGTTCAGCGGGTACTCCCAGCTGACCTGCATGGTGCCGTGCCCACGCGGAAATGTCAGCGACAGCAGCGAATTCGTCTCGACTCCACCTTCGAAGCTGTCGTCGAAAGAGCGAGTTACCGTCGGATCGCCGAAAATCCAGGCCAACTGGTCCAGCATGTGCACGCCGATGTCCAGCAGCACGCCGCCGCCCGAACGTTCGCGTCGGAATGCGGCGTCGGTGGCCGCCTTCCAGCCGTAGGTGCCCCCTTCGCGGTAGGTGAACTCGAGGTCATCCCCGAGCTCGCCGTTCGCGACGAGCCGTGCGACGTCGGCGAAATTCGAATAGAACCGCCGGGGGTACGCCACCCCCAGCGTCCGGTCGGCTCTCGCTGCCGCCGCGTTCATGCGATCCGCATCGGCCACTGTTGTCGTCATGGGCTTTTCGCACAGCACATGGCAACCGTGTTCGAATGCCACACACGCATGCTCGGCATGCAAAGCGGGCGGTGAGGCGACGATCGCGAGATCGTATGAGCCGTCCCGAAACGCTGCCTCGCAGTCAGGGTAGGGACGCGCCCGCCTGAATTTCGCCGCGATCTGGCGTCCTCGTGATTCGTTGGGGTCAATGACGCCCAAGACCTCGACGGCCTTCGCCTTTTCCAGTCGCTGCAGAGGGAATTGGTAGAGCTCCTCAACCACGGCTCCTGCGCCGATCACGAGGATACGGATCATCGACAGCCTCTCCCGCCCCTACCGGTCCATTCTCGAGTGAAGCCTAGTACCCCTGGAACGGGCAGATAGGTCTAATCCTGTTCTGCGCGCCCCGCGCTGGGCGGCGCCAGTAGCCGCAGGACCCGGGAAACCAGCGGTTTCAGCCGCGCAGGGGTGTGCGAGATGAGTCGACTCGGCAGCGTCGGGTCGACCATCGGCAATACCGCAAACAAGCGGAGACCGATGAGGTAGGTGATGATCGCAGCGGGTAGGGCGACCACCAACGACCTTGGGCCACCTATGTTTAGGACCACCACATAAGCCACCGCGCCTTGTGCCACAGCGGCAAGCGTTATCGCTCCCAGTGCGCGGTATGGTGGATGAAACCCGGTTTGTATTGCCGTGCAAATGATTTCGATCGCAATCACCAGTATTTGCACGATTCCGCGGGACCAGGCTGCTCCCATCAGCCCGTATCGGGGTATGACCAGGAAGCTCAGCAGCAGTAGACCCGCAAGGCCAACAGCGTTGGACACCACGAGAATCCTGGTCTTACTCAGGCTCAGCATGAGGTTGTTGTTGGTACCGCCAACACTGCAGATCCCCACGACTATCAGCAGTATCGAGGCAACCGAGGCCGCTTCGGTGAATTCATCACCGAAGATCAGCGGGACCAACACCGGCGTGATCGCGGCAAGGCCGAGGCAGAGCGGAAACATCACCAGCGCCATCAGGGCGGTCATCGTGCGGTAGAGGCGCATCATGTGCTCGCGTGCGCCTTGACCGCTCTGCTCGCTGAAACGGGGGAGCAGAGCCGACATGAAGAGCTGCGGCAGTTGCGACGCCATCTCGGCCACTGTCAGTGCGGCCGCGAACAAGCCGACAGCGCCGATAGTGGTGTAACGCTCGAGGAAGATGATCTGCGTTCGGCCGAACAACAGATTGCCGGTCAGGGCGATCATCCAACTCACCAGCGTGAATCTGACGACTTCGTGTCTGAGCTCCGGACCGACACGAGGCTTGTTGCGTAGCAGCGGCAGTACCCGACGTGCTGGGAGAATGGTGGCGGCGACATTGCCGGCGAGAGCACCGGGAACCCCGAACAACCAGGCGCCGAGCACCGTCGTCGTAACCCTCATCAGAGCCGAGACCGACGAGATGCGAGCGAGCTTGTCGAATCGCTGCTCGCCTCTGAGGTTGTACAGATACAGATCAGACAATCTCCAGCAGATGAACCACGTCAGAGCGACTGCGATAACGACGATCTGCGACTGGTGGGAAAGCCCCATCAGCGCACCTCGGCCTGGCCCGTCGAGATAGACGAACAACAGCACGGCGGCCACGAACGCGACAACCACGGCCAGCCGCAGGATTGCGCCGACCAGGCCGGCTACCTCGTCGTTTCTGCCCATGGCACGGAGGCTGGGGATAAATCGCTGTTGCACGACGTCGCTGCCGACGGTCGAGACCGCGGCAGTGATGGTCACGCACCAGATGATGTAGGCGACGACGCCAAGATCGTCAGGCCCGAGTATTCGGGCGGCAATCGCGCTACCGACGAAGCCGGAGAGGGTGACGGCGGCGCCGGAGATGAAGCCGAGAAGTGTGTTGCGGGCAAAATTCGGCGGCGCCAACCCTTATTCCTTACAACCGGATCGGTCGTACCCCAGGTGGTGCACAAGAGTCATGGTGTCATTTCGATGGATCGGAGAAGGAGAGATCGGCATGTAGTCTCCGGGTTTACCTACCGTTTCGGCGCTTTTTGCCGACGGCAAACCCCAGAATCGCTGCTAGCGCTGCAACGCCGGTGACCGACAGGATGATCCAGCCGGTAGCACTCCGGGTTCCCGGCGGGTGGGTTCCGTCCAACCCGAGGAGGCCCAGCGCGGCAGCTGGCCAGAAGCCGACTTCCGGCCCGCCCCGGCATGCCGATCCGTCGGTCTCGCCTGGATTCTTCACCCAGAGAAGGCCATCGAGGGCGCCACCGTAGTACAGCGCAGGTGCATGTCCCAACCGCGCCTCCGGCGGATTGCAGGTGCTGTCTTGGGTGCCCGCGCCGTTTCGGCCGATGTCGATCACGTAGTGCGCGTCGGTGACGCCGAGCTTGCTCAGTTCTATCCGCACGCTCTCGGCATACTGGACCTCGCCTTTTGTCGGGTTGAAGTTCGAGACGTTGAGGCTGAACCCCGCGACCTTGTCGACGCCCAGTTTGTTCAACCGGTCCGCGGCTTCCGCTGCGCTCAACCAGTTCTCATGTCCTGCGTCGATATACACCCGCGCGCCCGTGGCTGACAGTTTGTCGACCGCATGCCGCAGCATGCCCACGCGGTCGCCCTGATCACAATCCCCCAGCTGCGGAAGTGCGTCGGGTTCGAGGATCACGATCGCCTCGTTATGCCCCATCAACGCCGCGGCAGCGCCGTCCACCCAGTCCTTGTACTCCCGCTCGTCGCGCGCGCCCGTGTACACCTGTTGACCGGGTACGGGCCCGCCGCAGTCGAGATGGGGGATCCGGTAGAGAACGATCGTCGGGATTGCGTGCGCCAGCGCCGCGCCCCAGAGATAGTCGCGGATGTCATGACGCACACTCGCTGTCGTGGACCAATCGGAGAACCACTTGGCTTGTGGCGTCTCCGCAATCGGATCGAAACGGGAGTCCTCGCGCGCGGCAGCGATCGCATGCATCTGTGGATCGCGGTACAACGTGGTGTTGACCGGGGTGCTTCCCTCTATCGCGCCCGAATCGGGGCCATCGTGCCGATGCCCCGAACAGCCGACCGCGAGGATCGCCAGCAGAGTCGCGACGACCGCCGCCGCGCCCGACGCGAGAAGGGCCCGCTTTTCGCCTCGCTTGACGCGGCGCCACCATGACGAAATCAGGCGGCTCACGGACCACCGCTCCCGTGCGGTATTTCTTCAGGCCGGGCCAAGAACAAGATGGCAAGTGGAACGATTGTCACGGTCCAGTTCGTCGACCAATCGACATAACCCAGCGGCACCTCGAGCCAACCACTGATGGCAATCGCCGCAACAGTCATAGCGCCGATTACCAGATAGCGGTTCCTCGGCGCCGTGATGACATAGGTCTGTACAAGGAGCGATCCGAGAGCGAGGACGGCGAGTACAGCCCCGCCGGTGGCGACGAACTGTACGAACTGATTGTGGCCTGAGTAGGCCCCCGAGATCAGAGTGGTTGTGTCGCTCTTCGTGATTCGCGAGTACCAATCTCGGCCGCCACCAAACAAAAACGCCCGGTCGACCCAATGCGTCAGCGACCCATTCCAGATGACGCCACGGCCGGTGTAGGCGTCGGGATCCCATCTGCCGGGCGACAGCCATCCCGTCAACGGCACCACGCACATGACCACAAGTAACGCGCCGGTTGCCAGACGGGCCACCGTTGACGCCACACGGCGCCACCCGAACTCGGCAACAACCCAGATACCCGCACCCAACAGGAGGGAGCACGCCGCCGCGAACATGGAGTTGCGAGCCGAGGACCAAGCGATGGCGAATGCCACGATCGCCAGCCCTGGAAACCTCAGCCACCAACGCGGCAGCAGGACCACGGCTGCGATCCCGATGGAGAGATAGACACCCAGGCTGTTCTCTTGGGTGAACATTCCCTGCAGCAATCCCAGGGAGGGGAATACCTCCTTGTCCGGGCGGACGCTCAAAACCCCTTCGGCAAGGTGCGCTCGGCCGGCATCCGGCATCAAGACTCCGAAGGCAATCGCGACGGCCGCCGTAAGCACCACGAGTACCCCGAGCGCGATGAGTACACGAGGGCGGGGACGCAACGCTGCCAGCGCCAACACCAGCACCACGTAGAGGACACCCTCGGGGGTTGGCCAGCTGCCGGAGTACAGGTTACGAATGATGATGTACAACCAGGGCGCCAGTAGGACAGCGAGTCGCCACAGGCCCGGCCGAGTGACGTCGTTGATGCGGAAGATGATGATGCCGACGCACATACCCACCGCAAGTAGGTAGAACAGTTTGGAGACGGCGTTGGCGGCGGGCGGCCAAATCGGATCTGCCCCGATCGGGACGAAGACCTTTTCTGCAGTGATCGACAGGGCGATGAGCGAGCCGATTGCCCGGACCCACAGAATGACGATGAGCAACACCGCTGCGGCATCACACGTGATGTACAGCCGGCCTCTCCGGTGCATCGGTCCCTCCGCTCGCACTGCCCGGACCATGCCATCGCGATGGTGCACGCACGGGAAGTGTGGATGTTACCGGCTGGTGAGCATCACTAACGGCAACGCGCTCCCGGCTTCACCGGGCTTTGCTTGGCCGCCGCGACGCTTCCAAGCTACCGTCACGGGGCGGTCGTTTTCGTTGGTTGCTGTCCGAAGTGCGCAGCGCGGGAGGGGAAGCCGATGAGTGCACCACGGCTGAAGGTCTTGATGTCGACGGGACCGCTCAAGCACCATGACAACCCATACCTGCAGCAGCTGGTCACCGACCTGAGTGATCAGGTCGACGTGCAGCCACTATCGTGGCGCACCGCCCTCTTCTTTCGTCCGGACGTCTTCCACGTGCACTGGCCTGAGCAGCTGTATCGCGCCAACGGGCGAGCGAAGACAATGGTCAAACGAGTCTTGGTGGCGATTCTGCTTCTCCGGTTGCGCGTGCGCCGAGTGCCCGTCATCTTGACGGTGCACGACCTCGCGCCCCACGACAAAGATCGCGGCTTCGAGCGGTTGCTGTCGCGCGCTCTGGAGCGAATGTTCACCCTCCGCATTTACCTCAACGAGTCGGAGCAGAATGACCCCGCACGCGGCGTGGTCATTCTCCACGGTGACTACCGTGGCTGGCTGCAAAAGCAGGGCGTCGACCTCGCGCCACGGGAGCCCCAACGAGACGTCATCTTGTTCGGATTGCTGCGCCGATACAAAGGGATCGAAACCCTCATCACCGCGGCACGCGATGCGGATGCAACGCTGACGATCGCCGGGCGGACGATCGACGAGCCCTACGAACGTGAACTGCGCGCGCTGGTGGCAAACGTTCCTTCCGCGGTGCTCGACATCAGGCACCTCGAGGATGACGAACTCACCGCCGAGATTTTCAATCACCGAATCGTGTGCCTTCCGTACACGCATATGCACAACTCGGGGGCGCTGGTCTACGCGCTCAGCGTTGGGCGTCCGGTTCTTGCCCGACGCAGTCCGTTCAACGAGGTCATCGCTCACGAAGTGGGTGAGGAATGGGTGATGCTGTACGACGGCCCGTTGACAGCGCAGATTTTGGAAGACGCGCTCAATCGGACTCCGCCCACCGGATTGCCGGACCTGTCCCGTTGGGATTGGTCGACGGGGATCGCTCTGCATATGGCTTGTTACCGCGGTCTCGCCGCAATGGCGCATGATCGGCGTCCCCCGGAGATGGTCGTCCAGGCGCTTCTCGAAGCCGAGCCTGGATTTGCCGCGCACTCGGCCTTTAATGCCCCGGTTGAGATTTCGCAGGAACAATTTCGCGAACGTCGCTAAAACAGCGGGCTGTGGCAAATGCGGTGCCCTGTACACTATGGACGTTCCCAACACGCCGGTTGGGATCCCGGATCGGTCAGAAGCGGAGCCAATGAGCGGAAACGCGGTCCAGCTCATTACTTGCTCCTACAGTGGCGACCTTGAGGTCTGCCGAATGCTGTGCGCGAGCGTTGATCGATTCGCACCAGAAGACGTCACCCATCGGCTTTACGTGCCCAGGCGGGATCTTCCACTATTTGCTGATCTCGCGACGTCGAGACGAATTCTCGGTGCGCAAGAGGACTTGCTGCCGAAGTGGTTGTGGAAGGTGCCGCTGCCCGGGCCGAAATGGCGTGCGAGGCTTCGGCTTCCGCGGCGGAACGTGTATTTGACGCCGTTCACATTGCCCGTTCGTGGCTGGATTGCTCAGCAGATGATGAAAATCGCCGCGACCCTGCGCAGCGACGCCGACATCATTGTCCATGTGGACAGCGATAGCGCCTTTATCCGTCCTTTCACCGCCTCGTCGTTCTTGATCGATGGCAAGACCCGTTTTCACAAGAGCGAAGAATCGCTACGACTTGAAGCTCACATACCCTGGTACGCGGCAGCGGCGCGGTTGCTCGGCCTTCCGGAAGCCGATTACTACACCAACGAATACATCGATCAGATCGTGGTCTGGCGCCGCACGGTAGTGGAGGCTATGACGGCGCGAATAGAAGAAACGACGGGAGAGAGTTGGGCGAAGTCCCTCGCCAGGACACCCCATCTCGCCGAATACGTTCTCTACGGCGTTTTTGTCGACCATGTCCTCGGCATAGAGGCCGCGGGATTATCGAATCAATCCGTCTCGCTGTGCCATTCGCGGTGGACTGGCGACTTCACCGGGCCGGACGACGAAGCGGCTTTCGTCGATAGCCTGTTGCCCGACCCCATCGCCTGCGCTATTCAGTCGACGAATTCGATAGACAGCGAGGGGCGCAGACGTATCCTCGAGCGCGTCACCGAGCGCGCCGCGGAGCAGGACTCGCAGCACTAGGAAAGCTCGGCCCGCGATGGCCCGGTTCAGACCTTGTAGGCCTCGCGCCAGAAGCCCAGCGGGTTGCGGATTGCTCGCCCGAGCTTCTCGCGCTGCATCCGGGCGTGCGCCTTCTTCAATTCCGGCGCGAACGGCCCCGGGCCCGCAGTGAGGTAGCCCCACAGCAGCGCGAGCGCGCCGATCACGTAGGGACGTCGCGCAATGTAGCGGGCGCAATGCACGAGGAAATACGTGAAGTCGTAGCCGATCCACCGACTCGTCCGGCCATTGCGGTACCGCCCCTGGATCTCTCCTGCGCTCGCGCCGATAGCGCGCGTCAGCTCGAAATGAGCTCCGGTGTCCACGCGGGTTTCCAAACCCGTGTGGTAGCTGACCGCGATCTCGTCGATCGCATCGAAGCCATGTGCCGTGGCCAGCGACTCGGTCGCCCGATAGGCCTCGATCGTGTACAGCTTGACCGCGCCCGGCACGTGGAACTTCTGCTCGGCCATACCCCTCGTCGCAATGACGCCGCCTGCTATGCCGACACGACCGCTCGCAAGCGGCACGATCCGTTCGAGGTAATCCGGGGCCAGTCGCGCGTCGGCGTCCAGCTTCATCACGTGCGAATAGGGTTTCTGGGGTAGCGCCCTTTCGACGCCGAAGCGCCACGACCTGAACTCCGACCCTGAGATCAGTCCGCCGTCGTTCTTCTTCGACAGGATTGTGGCGAACTTGTCGGTATCGAGTTGCGCAAGACGGTCGGCGGTGCCATCGGTGCTGCCGTCATCGACCACTACCCAATCGAAGTCCCGGAATCGCTGCGCCTTGAGGCACTCGAGGAGGCCCGCCACGTTGTCGACCTCGTTGTACATCGGTGTGACGATCAACAGAGTCATAGATATTCCCCCCGTTTTTCTGTGCTGGCATGAGATTGCCGGACAACCCGCAGAAACGGAACCACGTCACCGACATAACGCTTCAGGAGTCGGCCGGGATCGGTCAGAATCCGGTGGAACCATTCGATCCCGAGGCGCTGCATCCATTTCGGCGCGCGGCGGGCCGTCTCGCCGGCGATGAAGTCGATGGAAGCGCCGACACCCATCAGCACCGCGGTCACCCCGTCCGCGCCCAGCAGACTGACGGCAACCCGCTCCTGTAGCGGAGAGCCGACGCCGATCAGCACGAGATCGGCGTCGAAGGCGGCGACCCGCGCGGCAAGCTCACGCACATTGTCGGCCAAGCCAAGCCAACCCATAGGGGCTTGTTCCGACTCGACGAGCCAACCGTTTTCACGGAAGACCGCCGACGCCGCGTCGAGCGACGCCGGCGTCGAGCCGCCGACGAGGAAAACGCGATGGCCCCCGCCGTAGGTGTGCGCCAAGGTGTTTGTGATGCCACTTCCGGTGGAGCGGCCCGAAATCCCCGCACCGAGGCTTCTCGCGAGCCGCACTACCGGCCAGCCGTCGGCCAGAATGAGCTCGGCGCGTTCGTAGATCGATCCCAACTCGGCTGAGGATTGAAGCCGCGCAACGTGATTCATGTTGGGTGTCACAACCAGGTGGGGCGCTCCCGCAGTTAGAGGGGCACTACGCGTCAAGATCGCCTGGATGACCTCTGGCTCGCTTATTTCTGAAATGGTGAAGCGTGCATAGCGGGTGACTATCGGTCGCGGCATCGCCGCTCATTCCGCCGTCAATGCCTGTGGCCGCGATATCGCGGATGGCCAGTGTCCCGCTCGCCCGCTGCCCGCCGAACTCATCTGCCAGTCATCCTCGATCGGATGTCGCCTCATCGTTTCGGTCCTTCTCTTCAGCGGGCGCCGACTGCTCATCCTTGCGAACTCGCGACAACACAACACCCAGGATTTTCGCACCGGCCTGTCGCAGGGAGTTGGTGGCAAGCAGGAACTCTGCACGCCGCGTATTCACCGCCTCGGCGACGACGACGACGTCCTTGATGTTCGCAGTGAAGAGGGATGCCTCGCTCAAATTCGTGATCGGCGGGGCGTCGACGATGACCACATCGAAATAGCCGGCGAGATCTCTCATCACGTCGCCAAATTTCTCGCTGGCGAGCATCTCGCCGGCATCGATGGCGCTGCCGCCGCAGGGGATGACGGTGAACCCCCGCCACGTCGATTCGAACAACGATTCGTCCAGCTCATTGCGGCCGGAGACCAGGTCGGTGATTCCCGGCGACTGCCTGATGCCGACCTGAGCAGCCAGACGACGGCCCCGCACGTCCGCGTCAATGAAGGCGACATGATTGCCTGCCTCGGCAAGCGCGCCGGCGATGTTGGCTGCCACCATCGTCTTGTCTTCACCCACCCGCGGAGAGGTGAACATCAGACGGGTGGGCGGCCCGTCTACGGCATGTAGAACGTCGATGGCGATCCGACGGAATGTCGCCTGGCGGTCGGGAGTTTCCGCCGAGTACTGCGATGAATCTTTGGCTTTGGCGCGGCGTCCCGCCGGAATCCCGCCAAGGTAGGCGGCGCCCAACGCGGTGACGTCACGGCGCCTTCGCACCCTGGTGTCGAAGTTGTCCACGAGGACCGCAGCGAGTATCGCGGCGAGCAACCCCAACCCAACCGCGACGATGAGGTTCAACGTGATGTTCGGGGTCGTGTGGAACGTAGGTATGTGGGCGGGCTGCAGCATGGAGACTTGGATCGGCGACGCAGCGACCGAAGCCGCGCCTTCGAGGCCGGCTATGGCGAACGGCACTGCATTTGCGATGCGGTTAGCTGTGGCGGCGGCTTCCTCACCCGTCGGCGCCGTCACCGCCACGTCGATCACTTGCGTGCCGGCCGGGATCGTGACCTCTGTCCGTTTGACCAGGTCGGGCACAGTGACACCCAGGTTGAGCGAGTCGATGACCGGCTGAAGAACCTGGTTGGTGGTTACGACCTGTGCGTACGTCTTCATACGGTCGGCCAGATACAACTCGGCAACTTGGCGGGTCTGCATCTCCGTGTCCACGGATAAGTTGGGCGCGAACACTATTCGAGCGTTGGCGGTGTAGGTCTCCGGCACGAGGAATCCCACCCCCGCCACCGCCGCACCGACCAAGAAGAACACGGACACGAGTACCGGCCAGCGTCGCACTAACACACGGCAGTAGCTACGAAGGTCCACATTCCACCAAACTTGTCGGCACTTAAGGGGCGAGCCAGCCCGTTAGACGTGCCTGCTCCTCGCTGAGAATAGCGCGGAGCATCACGATGGGGTGCCTGGACTTACCCATCACGCCAAATATTGTGGCCGCTTCCGGTAGTCCTTGCAGCAGTGGCGGGTCCAATCGGCCCGGCAATAAAGCGTCGGAGGTATCGCGGCGTCTGCGCCGACTGCTGAACAGTTCGATTCAGCGGGTGTTTCGCGCGCACCTTGACATGTGGCAAACGGGATATGATCCTAACCCTGCTGAGGCCTGTCCCTCTCAGCTGTTGGGAATTACCTCAATTTCAGACTCGAAAGTAGAACAGCGTGCATTCGATCGGTTCAGTCTGGTTCCCGGTTCCGCAGCAGCCACGGAGGCAGGGCACTTTCGTGCATGTAGATCCCCCCATCAAGGCTGTCTGATGAACCGCTTCGCCGCGAAGCGCGCGCTGGCCTGGGCGATTGTGCTGGTTCTGTCGGCAACGCTATTCGGGCCATCCGCCGGCTCGGCCTATGCGGCGCCTGGCGACACGGCCGACGCGCCGGCTGCGGTCGAAGCCAATGTGTTGTCTTGGCCGGCCCTCGGATTGCAATCAACGGTAGAGCTGTACGGGCGGGCCAGGACACCCGTGACCGTTCCGCTGCCCGCAGGGATGACTGCCTCGCGGCTGAGGGGAATGATTGGCATGCCGGAGAATGTCACTGCCGGTTACCTCGAGATCGATGACGGCGACGGCAAATTTCTGGCCTCAGTCGATTTGTCGGCTGCGGCTACTGCTCAAGCCGCGACACCTTTCGATGTCGACATTTCGGCGGCCCGTGTGCAAGGTTCGTCGATCGACCTGTCGTTCGTAATTCGCGTACGCGACACCATTGACCGCGCGTGTGCCCCCCTCCAGAGATTGACGATCAGTGATCTGACAACAGAATTCACTGGGACGAACCCTCCAGTCGACACGATCGCGAGCTTTTTCCCCTCAGTGCTCGGACGGGTGACAATCTATGCGGCAACCGATGCCAACTCCGCCGAGCAGCAGGCGGTGTTGACGCTGGTGTCGACCTTGGCGCGAATTTACGCGCCCCGGCCGCTGGCGATTACGGTCGTCAGCCAACCGCGTGGCGCGCAACCGCCGCCGGCCCTCGGCATGGATCGTGCGGTTGTCGTAGAGACTGGCCAACCCGGTTTGAGCGTCGAAAATCCCGGGGCGCCAAGCGCTTATCTTCGGATTTCCGGTGACGGCGACCAACTCTCGGCACAAGTGTCGTTGCTTACCACCGAGCTGCAACCACTGGCGCAGGTGCCGGCGGCCACCGTCACCCAAGCCGGGTCCGACACGGTTAAGCGCGGAGACACGCTCACGTTCAAGGATTTGAACATCAACGGGCAAGCCACTTTTTTTGAGACGAGCACTTTCGAGGTCGGTTCTGACCGCGCATCGTTGGGCCCCAGATTCGACGGGGTTCAGGTCCATTTGCTCGCGGATTACACGCCTGTCCACCAAGGTGACGCATCAACGGTGATGATCCGTTCCAACAACGTCATCGTCTATCGGGGCACGCTCGACGGCACCGGACGCCTGGACACGACGTTCAACCTTGATAGTCGGATTCTCGACCAGCGGTATATCAATCTTCAGTTCACGCTCACTGATACTCCGGCGCAGGACTGTTCACCACTGGTGGCGCCCATGACATTTCAGATCGATCCACGATCCACCCTAACCATGCACAGGGGTGGCGCCCCGCTTGGCGGCTTCACCGCATTTCCGTCGGAGTTCAGCCCCAAATTCATGGTGGCGCTTGATGGAAGTGATCCTGGTCAGCTGAGCTACGCCGCCAGCATCGTGGCTGTGGTTTCGCGCCTTACAAAGGCCGCCCTAACGCCACAGATTGTCAGTCTCCAGGCCGCCGTCGACGGCAGCGCGGGAGCACTGATTGTGGCCAGTTCCAACGCCATCAAACAGTCCGCACTGAACCCGCCGATCAGCGGTGAGGGTCCGAGGGTGACTTTCGGGCTGCCGACCGAGTTGCACGTCAACATGGACGGTGGCCTTGGATCCATTCAGGCTTTCGCCGATCCGCAACGTGACCGTTCCGTCATCCTCGTCACGACGACTGGCAGCTGGAGCCTGTTGGGCCCGCTGTTCAGCTATATAGACGGATCGGACCGCAACTGGGTGGGGCTGACCGGGGATGTGTTTGCCGCCGGGGCGGCGGGCACGCCGACCAATGTTGCGATCCGGGCAACCGGCGACCAGGTCGAGCAGGCACAGTCCAGCGGTAGTTCTGGTTCGTGGCTCAAATACGGCCTTATCGGTGGCGGCGTGCTCGCGGTCATCGCGATCTTGGCCGTGATCCTGGGTCTACGTCGGCCCAAACCTGTTGACGTCGACGAATAGTCGGTCGGGGAAGCTGGTGATCAGCTAGCTTCCGCCGACGGCCCGAGCATCGGCGAGATGGTCAGCCAACCGGACTCCGAGCGCAATCCCGACCAGTGTCGGGTTGGCCTGACTCGAAGTGGGAAGCACGGAAGTGCTGGCGACGTAAAGCCCGCGAACCCCGTGGACTTGAAGGTCGGAGTCCACGACGCCACCCTCAGGAGTCTCCGACATCCGCGTGGTCCCCGCTTGGTGGTAACCGGCGAACCCGTGCATGAACTCTCGAACCGAAGCCTCGGGATTGTCGGTGAGCCACTCCACATTTCCCGCGCCGCTGGCGCGCAAGTGGGCATCGATGAGATCGATTGCTTTATGCGCACTCTCGTAGTCGGCGTCCGAGAAGTGCATATGCGTCCGGACCTTCCGCATCCCGAGCGCGTCGCGCTCATCGGTGAGTTCGACCCGGCTTTCCCAATGTGGGAGATGTTCGCCGTGGTAGTGAAGCAGGTACCGGTTATCGGCGCTCTTGATGAAGAAGCCCGGGGCCTTGCGGCCCTTGCGGATCAGACGGGCGTAGGAGAACGTCACGGCGAACCGAATCGACGGAATCAGGTCCCGAACGATGTTGCGCGCGTGTGCGAGGATCTGCGGTCGGCCCTCTGTCTTGGTGTGCGCCTCCCGAATCGCCTCCGCGAGCAGGAAACGGCCGACCGGGGAGATCAGGGTCAGGTAGACCCCTGAAAGAATCCCACTGCCGTGGCCCGGGTCGCTGATCGGTGGGTTGACCAACCAGGTTGCGGCATTGGGTATTCCAAGCTCGCGCTGCAGCTGGGGGCTGACCGTGAACCGTCGACGGACATAGACACCGTCGCGGTCGCGCTCGTGCTCGTAGATGACGTCGTCGGTGTTGAATTTCACGCGCGCGAATCGGCCCTCGACATGTGCCATGTACCAACGTCCGAGGTGCCCACCTGCGTTGCCCAGGCCTGCCGGATGATGCCGGTCTGATGCCAGCAGCAGCCGGGTCGCCTCCACGCCGCCGGTCGCGATCACGTAGTCGTTCGCGACGACCTTGCCCGCCTTGCCGTCGAGTGTCTTGACGACGAGGTGGTCGACGACGTCGCCGGTCTCTGCGGTCACGATCTCGGTGCATGTCAACCCGGTCCACAGGGTCAGTGAGGGAGCGTCGTGCAGGGCATCCCGGTACTCACGCCCGAAGCGTGTGGGCAACGCCCACCTTTCGAGGTCGGTCGTACGTACGTCACCGTCAGGAAGCCCGGCGACCAAGTCGCGGTGGGCGAGTTCGGGAACGTCGCGCGCGTTGAAGGCGGCCTGGCCGCATTGCGCCCAGTCACAGGCGCGTTGCATATAGGGCTCGACGTCGGCAGAGGTGATCGGCCACGGCGCCATCGCGGTCAGCGGCCTGTCCTCGAAGTCGATCGGGTCGAACGCAACGCACCGGCCGCCCCATAAAGCGGACGCACCGCCCAGCGCACGGCGGACGGTCAAATCGCTACGGGCATGGAAGACGTCGTCTTGACGCGAGTCGAACGACGCCAACTTCTGGGCGGTGTCATCGGTGCGTTCCAGGCCGCTTTCGATGAGTGCCACCTCGACACCCGATTTCGCGAGCTCCAGCGCGGTCGAGATACCGATCGGGCCGGCGCCGACGACAACGACGTCCGTCTTGATCGTCGTGCCCGCAGTGAAATCCTCGGTCCTGCGAACCATCCGGCCGCTTTGCCGGAACTCCTCGGCGAGTTCGAGAAACCGGGCCAACGTCTCGGCGTCGTACGGTGAGGCGACGGCGTTAGCCGCTTCGGTGACGCGCGCAGGATCTGTGGTGCTGTAGAGAATCGCGCGGGAATCCGTTGCGCTGGTGGCCGATCCGAGGATGAGCTTCGCCAGCACCCCGGGAGCGAGCGGATCGACCTGCAGGGCGTCGCGCCAGTGGTCCGCCATCCGGGTATCGGCCCGCAACGAGGCGGAAATCATCGCCAGCGGCCGGTTCAAAACACCGAACGCGATATCCGCCGGGCGCGGCGCGGGATGCAGGACGTCGCTGCGAAGCTGGTTCACCGCTTCGGGCCCGAACGGCCCGGCGAAATCGACGTCGAGGTCCTCGTCCTGAGACACCCCCCAGGCACGGATCTTGCCCTGCTGACGAGCGGCCTCGAAGAACTCGCGGAGCTCATCGGTGGCGACGGCGTCCATCTGCCGCGGGCCGTGCACGAACAGAATGTCCACGTAATCGACGCCCAGCGCTGCGAGGCTTTGGTCGAGGCTGCGGGCGGCCACGGTCGCGTCATACGCGCGAGGGATCGGGGCCGGCGCCTGGCGGCTCTTGACGGCCGCCCGCAGAGCGGGCGCTTTTCGTAGAAGCGCTCGTGCCGGAGCCTGAAACCGGGCGAGCCGGCTGGACATGCCGCCGATCTCAATGCCGAACTTGGTGCCGATGGTGACGCTATCTCGGTCGATGGTGCGCAAGAACGCGCCGAGCTCAGCTTCCGCCATCCCTAGTCCGTACATACGCGCGGTGTCGAAATGGGTCATCCCGCTGTCGACTGCGCTGCCCAGAACGGCCATCCGCTCCTTGTGGGAGGGCGATTGCATCAATCCACCGCATCCGAAGCCGACCACGCTCACGGCCAGCTGCGATCCTGGGAGTTCAATCCGCCCTAACACCCAGCCCCCGTATGTCCGGCGAAACGCCCCGTCGCCACCGCGGATACATCTCCGTAGGCTATGAGCACAGCCGGGTCTGGCGCAATCTTTTGTCCGGTGTGCCGCCGTCAGGGTTGCTACGAACGGTCTGCGGTTCAGCAGTGGTGAGGGTCGCGGCACGGCTTCTGGCTGGCCAGTTCGGTCCAGCGCTCGGCGCGTTTTGGTCCTGGTTTGCGCGGCTAAGGAATTTGCGGGTGGTCGTTCTTCGCCAAGCGTCGGCGGCAGGCTTATCCGGCGGGTTGGCACTGTGAAATATCCTGGTGCCCAAATGCTTCCAGCGCGTAGAGCCGTCACGAAGGTGTGGAGAACCAATCGTCCACCACCGTCTGCACTGAACGAGGTCATCATGCAGCGACGCCGGCGCTGTCTGTGCGCGGTTCGTATCGGGTGCTTTCGGTGCTCGCGGCGATGGGCCGGTGATATGCTCCGCTTCGCACTGGGGCC
This sequence comes from Mycobacterium sp. SA01, assembly GCF_041287105.1. Lineage (NCBI taxonomy): Bacteria > Bacillati > Actinomycetota > Actinomycetes > Mycobacteriales > Mycobacteriaceae > Mycobacterium > Mycobacterium sp. SA01. Next base: position 232,983 of record NZ_JBGGNO010000020.1, read on the forward strand.
AGTCTTGGGGGTGAGCGTTGGGCGATCACTTGGAGTCCCTTCGTGGGCGACGACTCGGCCCGCAATGCGGTATGCCTGAATGGCCTTCTTCGCGTGAAAAGTGAAGCCAGCGAGCGCTTTCGATATCTGGCCGGAAGGGCCGGGTTAGCCGTCCTAACGTTGAAGTCGGATCCTGAAAGTTGAGTTGTCAAGCGATGCGAAGGCGAATGATTCCATGCTGGTGACCAAAGGTCGATGCATGACCACACTGTTCGGATCGGTTCTACGATGACGGCTGACAATGCGGTAATAGTCACGGGCAGTGCGGGTTTCATCGGCAGTGCGCTGGTGTCGCGCCTGCGGGAGATGGGCCGCCCCGTCATCGGGATCGACCGTGCCGCCGAGCCGGGCGCCGACTCGTTGCGTCTGGACCTGACCACCATCACCGCAGCTGACCTACCTCGGCCATGCCCACCGACGATCGTGCACCTTGCCGCGCTGTCCAAGGAACCCGGATTTCCGTGGCGGGACTACTTCGCCAACAACGCCGAGGCGACGCGCCGGCTGTGCCGGGCCGCCGATGAAGCGGGCGTGCAGAACATCGTTTTCACCAGTTCGATGATGGCCTTCGCTGCCGGTCCCTGGCGTCGAAGCGAGAGTGATTTCGGCGACGCCAACACCGCTTATGGCGCCAGCAAGCTGCAGGCAGAGGAGATCTTGCGGACGTGGCAGGCCGCGAAACCAGGACGGCGCCTGCGCATCGTGCGTCCAGGTGTGGTGTTCGGCCCTGGCGACACAGGCAATATGCGGCGGCTGATCCGCGGCCTGAGTAAAGGGCGCTTCGCGTACATCGGTCGCGATGACACGGTGAAAAGCTGTATCTACCTGAAGGATATGGTTCGGCTGCTCGTCCTGCTCACCGAAGACGACGGGCCGCACGATACCTACCACGCCGTCTATCCGCAGCCGACCACGATCCACGATCACGTCGACGCCATCAATGCGGCCTGGGGATGGGACCGCCACCCGCGAACTGTTCCGTATCGTTTCGCCCTGGCGGCCGCCTCACCGTTCGCGGTGGTCGATCCGACGGGGGCGCGTTTCGGCCTGCATCCCAGGCGTATTCAGAAATTGCAGTTCGACACCAACATCAGCTCGGAGCGTCTCGCCGATATCGGATTCACCGCTCAGTATTCACTTCACGACGCTTTCGCGGATTGGCGCCGAGACTGCGGCGGTGGTTTGCCGCAGTGAGGTGTGTCTCAGCGCGGTGGTTTGACGGGCTCGACGGCGGAGACCGGTAGGGGTGCTCCGGGCGTGCTGACCGGATCGATGGGCTTGCCGATCACCTCGTAGACGCGGAACATCTCGTCGCTGGTCACGCCGTCCGCCGAATAGATCAGTCTGGCGATACCCGCACCGGTAGACCACAGGTCCGGGTATCGGCGGTTGATCGCGTCGGGGATGTTGAGCCGGGGATTGGTCGCCACGATGTAGCGGATTCCCATGTCCCACGGGCGATTCAAGGCGGCTGAGAAATCGTAGTCACTGGTGATGACGAACTGTTTCGGGTGGTCCGAGGACAGCCAGACCCCCCATGCCAAAAAGGTGTCCATCAACACCGCGCCGTCCGGAAGCTTTTTCGCGTCGAGCCAGGCGGCCAGTTGTCGCTCACTGACCAGGCGCCTGCGTGCGGACTGCTTCTCCGGCGGATGGCCGACCGGATCGACGAGAGAGATGAAGCTGGATTCCAGCTGCCCGTATGCGATGTCCTCGTTGACGACCAGCGGCGTCGTCACCGGGATCGCCACCACCACCGACGCGGTGAGCAAGGCGGCAGCGGCTTGGGTGGAACGCATGTCCGCCGTGCTGCGGGCAGCTCCCGGCCGTGCCGACGCCCAACAGGCAACGGCGATGCAGACCACCATCGGGATAGCCAGCAGATAAAAGCGGAACCAGCCGAAAGTCATCGAAAGGTGTTGTGCCACTGCGGCGAAGGTCAGGGTGGCGCCTAGGACTGCCACCGGGACGACGGCGCTGACCTGTCTGCGGAACACTGCGACCAGCACCGCCATCGCAACGGCGATCCCGGTCAGAGGTTGCATGCCGAAGAGGCGTGAGGCGACGACCAGCCATCCGGAACCGGGGTCACCGCGCCCGACATGCGCCAACCGCTGGGCCACCTGGCTGCTGTTGCCGTACTGCGAGGAGAAGGTGGCGAACAGTTCCCCGTTGATGATCCAGCCGGTGACTGCCCAGATGATGATGGTAACGGCGATCGGGAATCCGATGATGCCCAGGTTGAGGACCGTGGACTGGAGGCGGTCGGAATCGCGTGAGCGGTGCCAGGTGACCACACCCACCAACAGTGCGGCACCGGCGGCTGCCGGGACCACCTCGTAGCGGGTGAGATATCCACAGCCCAAGGCGATGCCGGCCCAGGCCAGGTCGCCGACCCGCTCGCCGTCGCACCACCGCATCAGGTGACGTACAGCCCACACCAGGCAGAACATTTCAGCGGCCTCGCTCAGACCAGAGCCGCCGTACAGGATGATCATCGGGTGCAGGGCCACAGCGCCGACCGCGACCCACCGCCACCCCGTCGGGAGCCCGCGGTCGAGCGCGATACCCCGGACCATCAGGGCGGCACCGGCCATGAATAGCGAACTCTGGATGACTCCGGCGATTCCGTAGTACTTCAGCGCGGGCCACCAGTGGCTCAGTGCAACGAAGGGTATGTCGACCATGCTGGGCAGCGGATTCCAGACGAACCCGATGGCCGACAGGTGTGGATCGCGTGCATAGATTGCAAAGCCGGCGTTGGCCACCCGGTTGGGCGCATCCGGTTCGAAGATGTTGTACCGCAGCACCAGAACGGTGCCGATCACACAGTAGAGCGCCGTGAGAGCGGTGAAGAGCAGCAACCCCGGCCAGCGCGGCCTCCTCGGCGCGGACTGGTCGGGGTCGGCCTGGATCGGCGCGACTACAACTGTGGTCACAGCTCAGGGCTGGTGGGGGTGCGCCTGCGTAGCCGGATCACCAGAACTGTCGCGGCGATGACGATCGCGGCGACGCCGATGCCGAGACTGAGCCACGCCCACCATTTCCAGGCCGGGCTGGGATGGGGCTGGCGAGCCATCGGGCCGCCCTCGTTGATGGACATGTTCACCGTGCGGCCCTGCGGTCCGGTCGCGACCACATCACCGACCACTGAGGCCCAACGACTCGGCAGGCCGCGGATGTAGTCGAACGACGCGTCGACCAGCGACCAGTCGCCGGTAGCCGAGATGGCCAGCACCGTACGGTTGTTGGAGGTGAACGCCTGAATGGCGCCGACCTGGCCGTTGATGTTGAGATCCGTGGTGGGGTCGCCGTTGACGCCGACGTCGCTTGCTCCGTTGGGAACCAGTGGTGCCTTCATCCCTGCTTTGGACATCGCGGCGCCGCTGGTGACAGCCAGCAATCCGGTGCCGGAACTGGCCGCTTGTCCGAAGGTCGTCACCTTCGGACGCAAGGTCACCGACGTCTGCTGCGCCATCAGATTGATGGCCTGCGCGGCGTACCTGATGTATTCGGGGCTGTCGAGTGCCACGTTGAAGTCAGGGGTGAATGCCATGGGCAGCACCGGGAATCCGCCCCGGTTATTGGTACCCGGCGTGACAGCGACGGTCGACTGCCCGTCCAACGCGAACGTCATGCGGTCATTGAGGGGAGCGCACTCCTGCTGCGGAATGTAGCGAAGCTCCAACGCGAGTCCGACGTTCGACGCGATCTCCTCCGGAGGGATCACGCCGGTGATGTCCAATGTGCCCGAATTGTCCAGTCTGTGGGTGGCCAAAACCGTTGATCCCGAACGGATCAACACCGACGCCTGGCCGCTGCCGACCGGGGTGTACTTGGCCATCAGGTGGACGCTGGCGCTGCTGATCGGACCCGCGCCAAAGGCGCTGACGTCGAAACCGGCATAAATGGTCGTGACCCCGAGGACCGACGCCTGGCCGTTGACGCCGAGCTGGTCAAAGGTCTTGGTGTTGCTCGACAGCGTGGTGTCATCCCTCGACGACAACACAACGGCTGCCGGGGCCTGGGCCAAATTCGTTCTCTGGTCGACGAATAGCTGCACCTGTCGAGCCAGGGTCTGCCCGGTGCCGCTGATCACCAGCGTGGCTGCCGGGGTGCCGGCGTTCTCGACGATCACCCCTGGCTGGCTGTTGTCACGGATGTCGATCACCCGCACGGTGGGCTCCGGCGCGGGTGCGATATCCAGGGTGGTGACGTCGATACGGACCGGCATCGGACGGTACTTCTTGGTCAGCCGTGCCACCAAGTCCAGTGCCGCCTGCTGCTGAACGTAGGTCGGGTTCGGGCCCACATTGATCAGGATCTTGTCCAGAAAGCTCGGCAGGTAGTCGGCCACCGATGCCGGGTCGGTCGGCGGGCCGGCGAACGAACTGGCGAGCTGGCTGATCGAAAGTGCCGGTATCTGAGTGCAATTGTTGACGTTTTGGTTGTTGTCACGGATGACGAAGCTCAGCTTGGCCATGCCGTTGGCGACGAGAGCTGGGCTGATGTCGATTTCGAACGGTACGGTCGTCGCGTCGGCCGGCACCGGGATGGTGCCGAGCACCATCCCGCGGTCGTCGAGAACGTCGACCCGTCCGCTGACCACGTTGACGACCGCGCCGATGATGCCACTGAGCGTCGTCGGCACCGTGCCGGCCGGTACCGGGATCGCGGTCTCGCTGGGTTGATTGGCTCCCAGTAGATCGATCCTGTCCGGCAACCCCAGCTGGGGCCACCCGATCAACCGCGGGGGATCGGGTGCGGGTTCGGTGGCGATCACCTCGACCACGTCACCGTCCGGGTCTGCCGATGCCGGCGCGCGCGCGCTGCCCAGCATCGGTGCGGCAAGCAGAACCGACACCATACCCACGGTGCCGAGTCGGGCGAAAAATGCTCTCACGAAAGGTTTCCCGTCGACTCAGGAACAGTGTGCGTGTGGGACAGCCCGTGGACGGTCTTCTCCCAGAAACACGGTTTGGTCACCAGCTGGTAGAGCGCCTTCACCGCCGCGATCGATTGCAGGAACCAGTAGAGCGGGACCAGCGCAGCCGCCCACCACAGGTGCGGTTTGCCCAAGGCCTGCGCGACGATGAGGCCGACGAAGATCGACATCGGCGCGCCGATGAGGAGGAGAATCAGACACACGTAATAGGTCATCGGTGGGAACACGACCTCGACTGCGTGGGGCCGGCCCAACATCCACGTCGCCAGAATGAACCAGAACAGCAGATTGCACGCGGCGGTCAGCGGCACACCGCCGGTCATGTTGATGAGGCGCCAGGTGCCCTTCAACCCGATCTCTCTGCGCAGTGCCGCGGGATTACGCAGATGAACGAGCATGGTCTGCAAGTAGCCCTTGTACCAGCGCGAGCGTTGCCGAATCCAGTTCACCACATCGGAATTCGCTTCTTCCAACGTCACCGAGTCCAGGATCCGGGTTCGGTAGCCGCAGCGGGCCAGCCGAACACCGAGATCGGCGTCTTCGGTCACGTTGTACTCGTCCCACCCACCGATCTCGCGCCATACGTCGGCGCGCATGTGATTGGAGGTGCCGCCGAGTGGCACGACGCAGCGGGCCCGTTCCACCGCGGGCAGCACGACGCCGAACCATTGGTCGTACTCCAACGAGAAGAATCGGGTCAGCAGATTCTGCCGCTCGTTGAAATAGCCGAGTCGGGCCTGCAAGCATCCGACTTCGGCGGGGGTCTGCCGAAACGCGGCGACGGCCCGACGAAGCTGTAGTGGGTCGGGGATGTCCTCGGCGTCGTAGATGGTCATCAGTTCACCGTGAAGCCCAGGCGTCGCCATGCCGTAGTTGCAGGCCTTCGGCTTCGTCTTCGGCATGCTGTGCGGAACGATGATGACCCTGATCGACGTGAGATTCGCGTCGAGCAAGGCCATCTGGGTCGGCAGATCGTCTTCCTCGACCAACAGCAGGATTTCCAGCTTGTCCCTGGGGTAGTCGAGGCGGCCCACCCCGTTCAGAAGATTGGCGACGATGGTGGGCTCGTCATAGACGGGCAGCAGGACGGTGTAGACCGGCAACTCGTCATCGGTGAGGGCCCGCGCCTCTTCGTCAGGGATCCGGATGAGTGCCGATGAGCGAATCCCGCGCAGCAGAAGATAATTCCGGTCGATGCTTGACATCAGATAGAACGCCGCGATCAGCGCGGTCAAGGTTGGTGCGACAGCGTAAGGAAACATGACGCCGCCGGTGATCAGGGCGGCGATCACAACACCGCATGCGGTCAGGGTGCGTGCACCGAGGAGATTGTGGGCCGAGAACCGCGGATGCAGTTTCGCGGGTTGCAGGGTTTCAGTCACGTCTGCGGGGGCCTCCGGGGTAGGCAGTGTCGGAAACTCCGGTGATCGCAGCCACCAGCGTGGCGGCGCGCTGACTCACCAGCGGATCGACGTGATCGAGGCCCTGCGGCCGCTGACGCGTCAGCCACAGCCACGAACCCACGGACGCGTCGAGCGCGTCGGGCGGCTGAGGTGCGGGCGGTGCCTGATCACCCGACAGTGACTGGCTGACGATCACGGTCACCCGCTGGAAGCGTGAGCCGGCGCGTTCGGTCCAGGTCAACGCATACCAGTCCACGCCGCGGGCATCCGCTGCGGCGTCGGCGTCACTATGCAGCGATCGGGTGCCGGCCGGAATTCCCTTGGCGGCGGCCACCGGCCGGTAGCTCACGGGCCGGGTGGTCGGATACCAGATGACATCGGCGAGGTCGTCCAGAACGGCCTCGCTGGGTGCTGACAGCACGTCCACCGCGGCGGTCGGCATGCCTTTTGCTGCCGGCACGGCATACCGGACCAGTGTGGAGTCGGGCCCGGCGAACTTGGTGACGAAGTCATAGGACGACACGGGGGACAGCCCGCTTCGTGCCGCCCAGTCCGTCGGGACCGTCCGCAGGGCTGCCGCCTCGTGCGGGTGCAACCCCGCGACGGCCAGTATCGCCGTGCCGACGGCGAGCAAGCCCACCGTTCGCGCGGAACGGTGGGGCATCCCCGCGCTGATCGGGTGTTCGGTGGGATCTGCGGATCGGCGGCTCGGCGCCAGCCGTGCACCCGTCACCGACAGGGCGGGAATGACTCCGGCGACGACGATGATCGTTGGCAGAAACCAGGAGGCGCAGCCGAATACGAGGGGAGAGCTTGCCGCGAGGCTGATGGCTGTGGCGGCTCCCCGACGATGCGTGGGCAGGGTCCGGGTGGCGAGGTAAACCGCGACGGCACCGATCGCGGCGGCGACAACGGCGCCGGCCGTGGGGGTCCCGCCCAAGGCGGCCGTCGCTGTCAGGTAGGGCACCGGTGTGGCGACGCAAGCCAGGAAGAGCCACAGCGACCACATCGTCAGCGCATGACGCATTCCGAACAAGATGACGACACAGCACACGGCCCACACCAGGACCGTCAGGGACTCCAGGCGCCACCACGCCGACAGTGTCGGCATCCGGCCGATCAACAGATAGATGGCCGCCAGCCCGAGAATGCCGATCAACGTGGCCACGATCCAGTCCGATTCACCGTCGCCGACCCCGGGTGAGGTGCTGCGGTACCCGGCGGCGATCAGAAGAGCCAGGACAGGCAGCACGACCAGATACGCGGCGCGCGAGCCGGCGAGCGCATCGGCGAAGTTGTGTGCGTAGCTGGATGCGTACGCGACCAGGCAGAGCAGTGCCACCGCTGTGCCACGAGTCAACACGCCGAGACCGGTTGGCCGGTCCGGGGCGTCAGTCGAAATATCGTCTGGCAGTTCGGTGTCGGTGACTGGCCGCGGCCCGACGGTGGCCGTCACATCGATGTTTGGCATCTATCCATCCGGTGTCCAAATGATGTTGCAGCAGCTAACTTGCGTTTGCATGATCGCTTACGGCAGATGTGGGCAGTTGATGAATCATGGGCACAACTAGGAAAAAGTTACGTCGTCAACAATTACAGCAAACATTCGATACATCGCTGATAAACCCAGGCCAGTGTGGTGTAACTCACGTTTGGGCTGTGCGCGGAGGGTGCGGCGGGTACGAAGCCGCAGTGGATGCGCAATGCTGAAGACCGTGACCGCCGCGCGCACCACCACGTCGATCTACATAGCCTCCCCCGAAGGCGACACCGGGAAATCCACCGTCGCACTCGGCATCCTGCACCGGTTGACGGCGATGGTGCCGAGGGCCGGAGTGTTCCGTCCGATCACCCGGCGGGAGAACCGCGACTACATCCTGGAGTTGTTGCTGGCGCACAGCAACGCCGGCCTGACATACGACGAATGCGTCGGGGTGACCTACCAGCGGTTGCACGCGGATCCGGACGGCGCGATCGCGGACATCGTCGACCGGTATCACGAGGTGGCGGCCCGCTGCGATGCGGTGGTGATTGTCGGATCTGACTACACCGACGTGGCGACCCCGACCGAGCTGAGTGTCAACGCGCGGATAGCGGCCAACCTCGGAGCCCCGGTGCTGCTGTCGGTGCGCGCCCGGGATCGCTCCCCGGCGGAGGTCGCCGAGGTCATCACGCTGTGCCTGGCCGAGCTGGCTGCGCAGCACGCACACACCGCCGCGGTGGTGGCCAACCGCGCCGACCCGGCCAGACTCCGCGCGGTGGCCGACGCATGCGCGAACCTGGGCCCACGCGTGTACGTCATCCCGGAGGAGCCGCTTCTGGTAGCGCCCACCGTCGCGGATCTGAGCCACGCCGTGGACGGCATTCTGGTGCACGGTGACGGGTCGCTGCTCGGTCGCGAGGTGATGGGTGTGCTGGTGGCGGGCATGACCGCTGAGCACTGCCTGGAGCGCCTCACCGAGGGCGTGGCCGTCATCACGCCGGGCGATCGATCCGACGTGGTCCTGGCCGTCACCAGTGCGCATGCGGCCGAGGGGTTCCCGTCGCTGTCGGCGGTCATTCTCAACGGCGGGCTGGCGCTGCACCGTTCGATCGCCGAACTGGTGACCGGGCTCGGTCTGCGGTTACCGATCATCGCCACCGAGCTCGGCACCTTCGAGACGGCCAGCGCGGTGGCAGGAACGCGCGGGCGGGTCACCGCCACATCGCAGCGCAAGATCGACACCGCGATCACGCTGATGGAGCGCTTCGTCGACATCGACGAGCTACAGAACCGGCTCAGCCTGCCCATCCCGACGGTGACCACCCCGCAGATGTTCACCTATCAGCTGATGGAGCGGGCCAGAGCTGACCGTAAGCGCATCGTGCTGCCCGAGGGGGACGACGACCGCATCCTGCGGGCGGCCGGACGGTTGTTACTGCGCGGTGTCGCCGATCTGACCATCCTCGGCGAAGAGGCTCAAGTGCGTTCCCGCGCAGCAGAATTGGGTGTCGATCTGACGGCAGCGATTGTCATGGATCCGCGCACCAGTGAGCTGTGTGACGAGTTCGCCGAACAGTACGCCGAGCTCCGCAAGAAGAAAGGCGTCACGCTGGAGCAAGCGCGCGAGATCATGCACGACGTGTCGTACTTCGGAACAATGCTGGTGCACAACGGAATCGTCGACGGGATGGTTTCCGGCGCGGCGCACACCACCGCGCACACTGTTCGGCCGGCCTTCGAGATCATCAAAACCCAACCGGATGTCTCGACGGTCTCGAGCATCTTCTTGATGTGCCTGTCCGACCGGGTGCTGGCCTACGGCGACTGCGCGATCGTGCCGGATCCGACCGCGGAGGAACTCGCCGACATCGCGATCAGTTCGGCGCGCACGGCCGCGCAGTTCGGTATCGATCCTCGAGTGGCCATGCTGTCGTACTCCACCGGAGACTCGGGCAGCGGCAGCGGTGTGGAGAAGGTCAGGGCCGCCACCGAGCTGGTCCGATCGCGGGCGCCAGAGCTGTTGGTGGAGGGGCCGATTCAATACGACGCTGCCGTCGACCCGACCGTTGCCGCGGCCAAGATGCCCGGCTCCGAGGTGGCCGGGAGTGCGACCGTACTGATCTTCCCCGACCTCAACACCGGCAACAACACCTATAAAGCGGTCCAGCGCAGCGCCGGTGCCATCGCGATCGGCCCGGTGCTGCAAGGGCTCAACAAACCCGTCAACGACTTGTCCCGCGGCGCGCTCGTCGAGGATATTGTCAACACCGTGGCGATCACCGCGATCCAGGCGCAGGGGCTGTGATGGCCGATACCGTTCTGGTGCTCAACTCCGGGTCGTCATCATTGAAATACCAGTTGGTGCAACCGGATACCGGCACATCGCTGGCATCTGGGCTCGTCGAGCGGATCGGTGAGGAGACGTCGACCGCGACATTGAAGTGGGGCAGTGAAGAGACCCGCCGTGACGGCCGGATCGCCGATCACGAGGCGGCGCTGCGCACCACGTTCGACCTGTTCGCCGAATCCGGCCGGCACTTGGACGATCTGGGGCTCATCGCCGTCGGGCATCGGGTCGTCCACGGCGGCCAGGAGCTGTACCGTCCCACCCTCGTCGACGATGCGGTGATCACCAAGCTGAAGGAGCTCGCAGCGCTGGCTCCTCTGCACAACCCGCCGGCCGTCCTCGGTATCGAGGTCGCCCGCCGAGTGTTGCCCGACCTGCCACACATCGCGGTCTTCGACACCGCGTTCTTCCATGATCTGCCATCCGCTGCGGCCACATACGCGATGGACCGGGAATTGGCGCAACGCTGGGATATTCGCCGCTACGGCTTTCACGGGACGTCGCATCAGTACGTCAGCCAACAGGCCGCACAGTTCCTCGACGCACCGATCGAATCTCTCAACCAGATCGTGCTGCACCTGGGTAACGGCGCGTCGGCGTCGGCCATTGCCGGCGGCCGGCCGGTCGACACCTCGATGGGACTCACGCCGATGGAGGGGCTGGTGATGGGGACCCGCTCGGGCGACATCGACCCCGGCGTTCTCATCTATCTCTGGCGGACGGCGGGTATGAGCGTCGAAGAGATCGAGACCATGCTCAATCGGCACTCTGGAATGTATGGCCTCGGCGGTGAGATCGACTTCCGGGTGGTGCATCAGCGGATCGAATCCGGCGACGAGGCAGCGCAATTGGCCTACGAGGTCTACATCCACCGGTTGCGTAAGTACATCGGCGCCTACCTGGCCGTCCTGGGGCACACCGATGTGGTGACGTTCACCGCTGGTGTGGGTGAAAACGACGCACAGGTGCGGCGCGATGCGTTGACCGGGCTGGCGCCGCTCGGCATCGAACTCGACGAGCACCTCAACGACAGCCCCGCCCGGGGTGCGCGACGGATCTCGGCCGACAAGTCACCGACGACCGTGCTGGTGATTCCGACCAACGAGGAGCTGGCGATCGCCCAAGGCTGCCTTTCGGTGGTCTGAACGTCGAGCTAGCTGGCGCCGGGCATCGGGATCGGCTTGACGCCGGGGGTCCCGATCTTGCCTGCCAGCCAGGGCAGCACGTCGGCGAAGGCGTGACCCGCTCCCTGGAAATCATGGGACGATTTGTGGGCGACCACCGCGCACTCGATGCCGTAGCTGCTCATCAGCGAACACATGGCGTGTGCGATGTCGGCGTGGTTTTCGGAGTTGGTATCCCATTCGGCAGGCGTCGCGGGCGGGGTGTCGGAGTGCTCGCCTGGCCGGTACTCCGGTTTGGTATCGGACGACACCGAGAACCATGCCGACATCCCGGTGTAGGGACCGTGCCGGATGATGGCCGATCTTGGGTCGAATTGCTCCCAAGCCGATTCGTCGCCGCCGAACAGCCGGGCGATGGTCTGCTCACGGGTTCCGGCGTTGGGTCCCAGTTGCCCGTCCACACTCACAACCGCGCTGAACACATCCGGGTGCAGGACCGCGAGCATCACGGCGCAGGTGCCGCCCGACGACCATCCGGCGACTCCCCAGTTTTCCGCCTTGGGGCTCACACCGAAAGTCGAAATCACATACGGAACCACATCTTTGATGAGGTGATCGGCGGCGTTGCCGCGGGGGCCGTTGACGCATTCGGTGTCGGTGCTGAACGTCCCGCCCACGTCGGGAAAGACCATCACCGGCGCGTTGCCGTGGTGCCGTGCCGTGAACTCGTCGAGTGTCTTGAGCGCATCGGCCGACCGCAGCCAGTCGTCGGGCCGGCCGAACTGCCCGCCGAACATCATCACCGCAGGGAGCTGGGGCGGGGGCGAGGTCGCGAACCAGGCCGGCGGAAGGTAGACGTACTCCTGACGGTGTTGGAAGCCCGACGCCGTATCGGGAGTCGTCACTTTGACGACGACACCCTGGGTAGGCCGGGCCCCCTGGCGCTGCATGTCGGCCAGGGTCGCCTGGTCGATGAAGCGCGGCGATTCGGTTCCGGTGAGCCGATCCCAGGCGGATTGCACGGTCGGGAAGTAACCGGTCCAGGTGTTGAGCCCCAGCGCCACGCAGAGCAGACAGAGCGGAACGGCCACGATCGCCGCACTCCTGCGCGGCCACCCCGCGCCGCGCCAGCCGAAGATCAACACGACGATGGCTGTGCCAAGCCCGACGATCCACACCCAGAACGTGGCGGGCGCGGGATCTTCGGACAAACCTTGGTTGTGGATGAACCAGAACGTCAGTCCGGCGCAGATGCCGCCCACGATCAGCGCGACGGGAAGCCAGAGTCGAAGCCACCGTGGCGATCTGCGCCCGATCGCCGCCAACAGCACGGCTGCGGCGACAACTTGAGCGGCGATCACCACCCAACCAGTTAGCAAGCTCACGACGTGCGGCCTTCGCAATCATTGGGTGCCGGAACGGAATTGACTCGCTGGTTCATCCAGTCCAACGCCTCCGCCATGTCGAGCTGGTCGGGGGCGTCGCCGGGTAGGCGACGAATGGTGATGATGTCGCCCATTTTGCAGGCACGATCTAGCGCGCCGTCAGTCCACGCCGCTGGTGTCGCCGGATCCTGGTCGCCGTAGATCACCAGCATCGGCGCCTGGGTCGGACCCTGGGGCAGGCTGCTCTTCTTCAGAAAGCCTTGGAGGGTGGTCGCGGCAGCGGGGGAGTGCGGTTTCAGGTCGTCGGGAGTGATCTGACTCGCAATCGTGGCGCGCTCGGCAAGGCCTGCGGGATCACACGCCAGCAGTGCGTCCCACTTCTGCGCGACAATGCCGCTGCGGTAGTCGTCGAGATTGAAATCGTTGAAATACGAATTCTTCACACCGGCGAGAAATGCTTGGAGGTCGAGTTGTTGCTGGCTGTTGAGTGTGCCCGCTTCGGCCGCGTCGGCCAGGCCGGTGATGTCGGCTGCCGGGGAGATGGCGACCGCGCCGAGCAATGTCATGCTCCAGCCCTGGTTCGCAGCGAGTTCATTGGCGGCCCATGCTGCCTGCCCGCCTTGGCCGATTCCGAGGGTGAGCCAGGACGTCGAAGCAGGACTCTTGGCCTGTTCCATCAGCTTGCGTGCAGCGCGCACCGAATCGATCAGGTTGTAGCCGACGGTCGTCGAATCGAGGAAGGGATGGTAGGAGTCGAAATCCTTCCGATCCCGAATCTTGTCGAGGCTACCGAGTCCCTGGTAGTCCGACACCACCACCGGGTAGCCGGCTTGCAGCAGCTGCGTCACCACGGCCGACGAGTTGCCCAGGGTCGGCGAGGTGGACGGTCCACAGCCAGGCTGCGTCCCGCTCGCGGGATGGCCGAACGCGACGATCCGCCACCCTCCTTCTGGCGGAGCCACCTTGGGGGCTAGCAAGATTGCAGTGACGTGGGATCCGTTGTCGTTGATCCCCGATCGAGACATGTACACGAAACGCTGTGCCCAGCCGACGACCGATTGCAGTGACGGATCGAGATCCGTTGCCCCTTCGCTAGAGATGACATCGCCGTAAGTCTCCGACGGGGGAGGCGTCGTAGACGTGGGCTGCGGGGGCCGGCCACCACATCCCGCGCCGAGAAGAGCGGCGATCATCAGTATCGACAGTGTCTTCGCGGCTGGTATTCGTCGCACAGAGCTGGATGGTAGTGGGTGCCTTGGGTGAGACTTCCGTAACCGACCGAATCGGCAGGCGTTCTAACGGGCGGGCCGGGGGTCTCTCGGGTCGTCCGGGTCGGGGTCGCCAAACCAGCGCGACGGCGTGTGATCGGGGTAGCTGTCGTGCCAGCTCCACCATTCGTAGGGCTTGGTCTGCGGATACCCGGAGGGCGAGTCTTCCCAGGTCTCCTGGCGGCCCAGCGCGGTCATGTCGAGGAAATGCCAGGTGTTGACGAAGATCTCGTCGCCTCGGCTGTCGATGAAGTACGTCCGGTAGATCTGGTCGCCGTCGCGGATGAATGCATTGGTGCCGTGCCATTGATCGACTCCGAAGTCGACGTCGAAGGCGTTGTCCCGGCCGGGCAGCATCGTGTACCACGGGATGTCCCAGCCCATCCGGGCCTTGATCCGCGTGATATCGGCTTGTGTGCCCCGTGATGCGTAGACCAGCGTGGTGTCCCGCGCGTTGAGATGCGCGAGGTTACCGATGTGGTCAGCCATCAACGAGCATCCGACGCACCCGTGGTCGGGCCAACCGTGGACACCCGGATCGAGGAAGGCGCGGTAGACGATCAGCTGCTTTCTGCCGTCGAACAGGTCGAGCAGGCTGATCGTGCCGTCCGGCCCGTCGAACGCATAGTTCTTCTCGACCGGTGTCCACGGCATGCGCCTGCGCAGTGCGGCCAGCGCGTCGCGGGCGCGCGTCAATTCCTTTTCCTTTTCCAGCATTTGGTTGCGGGCGGCGTCCCACTCGGGTGCCGACACGATGTCAGGTATCTGCACAGTTGCTCCTTGCGAATCATTCAACAAAGTAGTTGAGTATCTGCCTTCAGGGAACCACGGGGAGCGGCTATAGTCAACAAGATGGTTGAAGATCAGGTCTTGGACCGGGCCTACGCCGCCCTGGCCGATCCGACGCGCCGCCACCTGATCGAGGTGTTGCGGCAAGGCGATGCGCGGATCACCGACCTTGCCGCCCCACTGCCGATGACGTTCGCCGGAGTGTCGCGCCATGTCGGGGTGCTGGAAGCGGCCGGCCTGATCCAGCGGGAGGTCCGCGGCCGCGAACACTGGGTCTCGTTGCGTCCGGAAGGGCTCACGGCTGCCCAACATTGGATCGATGAACAGACCCGGTTCTGGTCGACCCGTGCTGATGCGCTGGCCGCACGGCTGCGCCGCAAGAAGGCCGATGAGCGATGAGTGAGACCGTGACCGTCGTCGTCTCGCGCGTCATGCCCGCCCTGCCCGCGGAGGTGTTCGACGAGTGGCTCGATCCGGAAGCGCTGCAGGAATGGATGTGCCCGAACCCGGTGCGCGTGGTCGAGGTCACCGTAAACCCTCGCGTCGGCGGAACGGTGCGCTTCGATGTCGACGATTCCGGCACCCGGGTGCTCATCAGCGGACAGTTCCTGACCATCGACCGCCCGCGTCTGCTGAGGTTCACCTGGAGCAACTCGAATTGGGAGGATCCCTCTCAGGTGAGCATCGTCGACGTGACGTTCGAGCCGGTCGGCGCGGACGAGACGTTGATGTCGATCGAGCACTCGCTGCTGCCGGCAAGCGAATTCGACTCGTTCCACAGCGGTTGGATCGACACCTTCGCCCAGCTCGCGGCCAGGCTCGCTTCGCCGCGCTGAGCGCACAGTCGATCCCCAGCTGACCGGTTTAGCGTCAGCAGCTGTGGTTCGCTGGTCATGTTTGGTGCTGGGCATAACCGTGTGGGCGTTGGCCACGTTCAGCCCCATCGGTCAGTACGCGCCGCTGCTGTTCTGGGTACGCGCGTTGCAGGTACTGCTGCTGTTGTTCGTCGCACCGTTCCTGCTGGCATCAGCGCGCCCGATCGCATGGTTGTGCGCGCTCTCGGCGCCTACGGGGCGGGTCGTGGACCGAGTGCTGAGTTCGAGAGTCATGCGGGTGGCGCTGTCGCCGTTGACGACGTCAGCCGCCATGCTGGCCACACCGTGGCTGCTGTACCTGACCCCCTGGTATGTCGCCTCGATGACCGGACCGCTGGCGGCGATAACTCGAGTGCTGCTGGTGCTCGTCGGATTCGGGTACTTCTACACCCGCTTGCAGATCGATCCGGTACCGCGACGGTTCTCCCCGCTGCTGTCCATCGCCATCAGTGTCGTGGAGTCCTTGGCCGATGGTCTGCTCGGCATCGTGCTCTGGCTCGGGCCGCTCATCGCCGTCGACTACTACGCTGCGCTGCAGCGTGATTGGGGACCGAGCCTACGGACCGACCAGTCCATCGGCGCGGGCATCCTATGGATCGTCGGTGATGTGCTGAGCATTCCGTTCGTGGTCGCGCTGATGCGTCAGCTCGGTACCGACGAGCGCCGGAAGGCCAAGCGGGCGGACGCCGAACTCGACGAGGCGGCCGCGGACGGGCCGTCGACGCTGTGGTGGGAGAACGACCCTGCGCTGCGCGATCGCTTCTCGCGCTAGAACGTGCTGGTGGGCCTGACGTTGTTGGCCATGTCGACCAGCGCGTAGCGGTGCGCCTGACTGGTCGCCACCCGCGCCAGGCTGCGCAGTGACGCCTCCACGCCAAGACGCAAACCGTGCTCGGTGAACGGAAAACCGAGAATGTGGTTGGTGCTGGCGGTGTTCCCGCTCATCCAGTCCATCGCCGTGCCCAACACCAGTGCGCGGATCTGCAGCACGCGCGGTTCGGAATCGGGCAGTGCCTCGACCCGGTGCGCGGCATCGCGAATTTGCTCCTCGGACAGCTCATGAGCTGACCGACCCGACAGCAGCGTCACCGCGCTGGTCAACCGGGCTGTGGTGAAATGCCGTGATGCAGCGGGGACTTCGTCGAGTGTTCGGACAGCGGCTTCGCGATCGCCCTCCACCGAGAGGGCTCGCGCCAGGCCGAACGCGGCCGAGATGGAGTTGTTGTCGGTGTGCCAGACAGTTCGGTAGAACGGCAGCTCGTCGGAGGTGGCGGCCAACTCGGCCGTTGCCGCCAAAGCCAGCTTGGGCGCGAGTTCGCCCGGGAAGATGTCCAGTACCTCGGTGAAATGCTTTGTCGCCGAGTCGTAGTCGCCGGTGAGTAGCTCGGAGACGGCCTTGAACCAGATCAGCCGCCAGCGCCAGCCCACCCGCTCGGCCAGGTCGTCGAGCTTGCGGTTGGCCTTCGCGACGTCGCCCAGGTCGAGCAGTGCGCGGACCTCCATCAGCGGCAATTCGATCGACTCCGTGAGGTCGATCCCTTCGGAGTCGAGAACGCCGTGCCGGGCCGCGCGCAGGGAGTCCAGCGTCTGAACCGGCTGCGACAGCACCGTCGCGGACAGCACCGTCGCGGCGATGTCGGTGGGATCCACCAGGGGAACCGGCAGGGCGGTGACGATCTCGGCGGCCGTCAGCTTCTCGGCGTGGGCCAGACCGTCGAGGTACACGTCGGTGTGCGCCACCAGAAGTTCCACCCCGAACGCCGCTCGGGTTCGGGTGAAGACGTTCGACAAGCCCGGCCTTGGCACACCGGTGTCCTCGGCGACCACCTCACGCAGAACACCCAGCAGCTGTGACGACATCTCCTCGGCGCTGGCGAACCGGCGGCGCGGATCCGGGTCGATCGCCCGGCGCAACAGCCGCGCGAACGAGTCGTACTTCTTGAGCACCGGGTCGTCTTCGGGCAGCCCATCGACATAGCGGCCCTTGCGGGTTCGCAGGTTCAGCGTCAATGCCGCCAGGGTGCGGCCCACCGTGTAGATGTCGCTGGCGACGGTCGGCCCGGTCCGGACGATCTCGGGTGCCTGATAGCCGGGCGTGCCGTAGAGGTACCCGAACGAGTTGATCCGCGACACCGCGCCGAGGTCGATCAGCTTGAGCTGCTCCTCGGTCACCATCACGTTCTCCGGCTTGAGGTCGTTGTAGCACAAGCCGATCGAATGCAGATAGCCGAGCGCCGGCAGGATCTCCAGCACGTAGGCGATGGCTTCGGACACCGGAAGCTTCTCGCCCTTGGGCACTTTGAGCGACTTTCCGCCGACGTACTCCATCACGATGTAGCCGACGGGTTCGCCGTGAGAGTCGGGGTGCTCGACGAAGTTGAAGATCTTGACGATCGACGGGTGGACCACCTCGGCCAGGAATTGGCGCTCGGCCATCGCGATCGCCTGCGCCTCGGCGTCTCCGGAATGCACGAGGCCCTTGAGCACCACCGGCCGCTCGTTCACGTTGTGGTCGACGGCCAGATAAACCCAACCCAGGCCGCCGTGCGCCACACATCCCTTGATTTCGTACTGGTCGGCGACCATGTCCCCGGGGACAAGCTGCGGCACAAATGAATACGGGCTGTTGCAGTGCGGACACCAACCCTCCGACGGCGCCTCACTGTCCTCGGTCGAGCGGCCCACCGGACGCCCGCAGTTCCAGCAGAACCGCTTCGCCTCGGCGACAACGGGATTGACCATCAACGCCTTGAGCGGGTCGATCTCGGGATACCGGGGAATCTCCACCAGACCGCCGCCGAGACGCCGGGTCGGCGACAGCTTGCGAGCCACGGTGGGGTGATGCATGGCCTCCGGTTCGGTGCCCACGCTGCCCATCGAGTCGTCGTCGTCCTCGAACTGCGGCCGATAGATCGCCTGGGTGGCCATCGGCCGCACCGTCGAGGCCGAATCCATGGCGAAGTCGTCGAACGACGCGGGCTGTGTTCCGACGTCGACGTCTGGCTGATCGGAGGCGGCGGCCATCAGTCCAGGTACCTCGGCGTCGGGGGAGCGGGCGCGGGTCCCAGTACCGTCAACCACTTGCGGTACAGCGTGTTCCACGTTCCGTCGCGGCGGATCCGCTCCAAGGTCCCGTTGACGAATCGCACCAGCCCGGTGTTGGCCAGGTTGATCCCGATGCCGTACGGCTCCTGGGCCATATTCGGTCCGATGATGTGCAGATACGGATCCTGGGCCACCAGGCCCGCCAGGATGGAGTCATCGGTGCTGATCGCGTCGACCTCGCGCTGCTGCAACGCGACCAGGCAATCCGCCCAGCTCACCACGGTCACGATGATCGGCGGCGGCGCGATCTGACGCACCCGGTCCAGCGACGTGGTGCCGCTGGCGACGCACACCCGCCGTCCGGACAGGTCGGAGGCCTGCGAGATGGCCGACTCGCGTGGAGCCAGAATGCGTTGGTAGGCCATGAAATACGCGGTCGAGAAGTTCACCTGCTTGCGGCGCTCGCAGGTGATCGTCATGGTCTTGACCACGATGTCGACGGTGTTGTTCTGCAGCGCCGTGATCCGGTCGGCCGACGACAGGATGCGGTACTCCACGGCCGACGGTGTGCCGAAGATGTCACGGGCGACCTCGCCGGCGATGTCGACGTCGAACCCGGTGATCTCGCCGGTGATCGGATCGCGGAAGGAGAACAGGTTGCTGCCGACGTCGAGCCCGACGATCAGCCGGCCGCGGGCACGAATGCCGGCGACCGCCGCGTTGGCCTCGGCCTTGGTGGGGAAGGGCCGCAGACTGGCGGTGCGGTCACAGGAGTTCTCCGACGGGTCGGGACGCAGCGGCGGTTCCGGTGCGAGCTCCTGCATCCCCGCCGGCGTCGGCGGGGCCAGCGTCGGCACCGGCGGCGCCCCGATGTACTCCGTTTTGCCGCAGCCGCTGAGCACGGTCGCCGCGGCGATCGCTACGCAGAGCAACCGGCGCATCCGCATCGTCGGCCGTTTGTTCTTCGCGCGGGCGCTCATCAGCGGCCGTCTGTTCTTCGCGCGGGCGCTCATCACCGGTACTCGCTGAGCCGAGGCCACAGGCCGAGCGCCACCGACACCGCCGCGCCGACCGAGAGCACCACTCCGCCGACGGTAGTGCCCGACAGCACCCGGCGAGCCGACAGGATGTCGTTGCGCAGTTGGTTGCGGCTCTGCCGGATACCGCTCGACAGCGCCGCGTCCAGCTTGTCGAATGCCGGTGTCGAGTCGTCCTCACCGGTGCCCAGCGCCACCTGTGTCGCCGCCTGGTAGTTGCCGACCGAGATGTAGGCGTTGATCCGCTCGTCGGCCTGCCGCCACTTGGTCAGCAAGCCGTCGGCATCGGCCAGGTCGTCCTTGGCGATGGCGTCCTTGCGGGCGAGGTATTCGGTGAGCTGTGTGTGCATGGCTTCGACGCGTTGGTAGTAGGAGCGCTTGCGGACGTCTTCGTCTCCCCGCCGGATCAGCGACAGCGTCTCGTCGGCGCGAGCCTGCTGGGCGGTGATCGCCAGGCTAGTCACAGTTTTCAGCGACTCGGCCGCGGTGTTCTTCGCAGCCCGGCTGCCTGCGGTGGAGATGAGCAGCGCCGAGCCCACCCAGATGATCATCACCACGATCGCCAGACCACCTGCGATCAGGCCGACGTTCACCCGACGTTTGGTGCGATCGGCTAGCCACCGGTGACCGAACGCCCCGAACAACAGCGTCACCGCGACCACCATGATCACCGGCGCTGGGACGCGGGTGGAGGCCGTGGTTTCGGCGTCGACCCGCGCCGAGGTCTGCTCGTACAGCCGCTGCGCGTCCGGCAGGATCTGCTGCTGCATCAGGGCCGAGGCCTCCGAGAGATAGGACGAGCCGACCGGATTGCCCATCCGGTTGTTGGTCCGGGCGGTTTCGATCAGGCCGGTGTACACAGCCAGCTGGGCGTTGATCCGGCCGAGCAGCTGCACCAGGGGCTCGTCGGTGAGGCCGCTCGACGCGCGGGTCACCGCCACAGCGGCATCGGTGATGGCCTGCTCGTAGCGCTGCCGCACGGCGCGCGGCTCGGAGCCGGCGATGAACGCGGTCGCCGCGGCGGCGTCGGCCACCGAGAGCGTGGTGTAGAGCTGGCCGGCGGCGAAGGACAGCGGCTCGGTGTGGTTGAGGACGGCGGTCAGCTGCGTTTGCCGGTCGGTGATCGTCGTCGAGGTGGCGAACGCGCTGAGGATCCCGAGCGTGGCGAGGATGACGCCGAGGGTCAGGATGCGCCCGGGCGTGGTGCGGACGAACCACCACCGGGGGTGAGCGGGCGGCACCGTCGACCGCTGACCCAACGGCTCGGTCGACGGGTGCGCCAGCTCAACGGTCACGTTTGCGGACCTCATTCCGTGTTGTCCGGATCCACTGCTGCCCTTTGCCGGGGGGCCCGGCACGCTTTCTGAGACAATCCTAAGAGGTGCTGTGACGGATGGGGCGGGATCGACCGACCTAAGTCCGGCGTGGCGTGCTTATCCTGAACGCGTGCGCGGGGATGGCGACGGTTGGGTGGTGTCGGATACCGGCACGCCCTATTGGGGACGGCACGGCGCCGCGGGGTTGTTGCTGCGGGCGCCTCGCGCCGACGGTACCCCCGCCGTGCTGCTTCAGCATCGGGCCCCGTGGAGTCACCAGGGCGGCACCTGGGCGCTGCCCGGCGGCGCCCGCGACAGCCACGAGACCCCCGAGCAGGCCGCGGTGCGGGAGGCCCACGAGGAAGCCGGCCTGCTCGCCGAGCACGTCCAGGTCCGAGCGACCGTGGTGACGGCGGAGGTCGTCGGTGCCGGGGGCGCGCAGTGGAGTTACACCACCGTCGTCGCCGACGCCCCCGAACTGCTCAGCACAGTCGCGAACCGGGAGAGCTCCGAATTGCGCTGGGTGGCCGAGGACGAGGTGATCGAGCTGCCGCTGCACCCCGGGTTCGCCGCCAGCTGGGAACGGTTACGCATCACGACCATGCTGAGCGCCCACGAGCACGAGGAATGCCTGCAGCCGGTGCCGCACACCGTGGAGATCCGGGCCGGGGTGTTCGGTTGGTGCACCTCGGCGGCCGCCGAGGTCAGCTAAGCGCCGCCCGCAGTCGCTCGGCGGCGGCCTTCGGGTCGTCGGCCCCGGTGATAGCCCGCACCACCACAATTCGGGTCGCGCCGGCCTCGAGCACCTCCGGCAGACGCGCCTCGTCGATCCCGCCGATTGCGAACCACGGCTTGGCCGACCCCATGGCGGCGACGTCGCGTACCAGATCCAGGCCGGGTGCGGGCCGGCCCGGTTTGGTCGGCGTCGGCCAGCACGGCCCGACGCAGAAATAGTCGACGTCCTCGGTGAGCGCGCCGGCGGCCTCGCCGATCTGATGGGTGGAACGGCCGATCAGAGCCTGCGGGGCGACGTCGCGGGCCACGGCCAGCGGCAGGTCGTCCTGACCCAGGTGCAGGATGTCGGCGTGCGCCGCGCGGGCGATGTCGGCGCGGTCATTGACCGCCACCAGCGCGCTGTGCCGGTGCGCGGCCTCGGTCAGGATGTCCAGTGCGGCCAGCTCGTCGCGGGCCTCCAGCGGCCCGAACTGTTGCTCGCCGGGGGAACCCTTGTCGCGAAGCTGGATGATGTCGACGCCGCCGGCCAGCGCCGCCTCGGCGAACTCGGCCAGGTCACCGCGTTCGCGGCGGGCATCGGTGCACAGGTACAGCCGTGCCGTCGCCAGCCTGGAGTGAGGTTCGTGCACACCGCGACGGTAGCGGCTAGCGTGGAGGATCGGCACGGGAGCCCCGGGGCGGGGCTGAGAGTGGAGCGCAACGCTCCAGACCGTCACCACCTGATCCGGGTCATGCCGGCGAAGGAAGCGAAAGGGATATGTCGAAGGATTCTCTGGCCGTCATCGGGGGCGGTGTCATCGGACTCGCGGTGGCACGGCGCGCCCTGCTCGACGGGCTCTCGGTGCGGGTGCATAGGACACCCCCCGGCGGGCAGGAGCGAAGCGACCCGGGGAAATATCCTGCGCTGGGGGCCTCGTGGGTGGCCGGCGGGATGCTGACCCCGCACAGCGAAGGCTGGCCGGGCGAGGAGCAACTGCTGGCGCTGGGTTTGGAGTCGCTGCGGCTGTGGCACGACGGCTTCCTCGACGGCCTACCCGCCGATGTCGTCACCGCGCGCGAGTCGCTGGTTGTCGGTGTGGACCGGGCCGATGCGGCCGATCTGCGGACCGTCGCGGACTGGCTGTCGGCCCAGGGGCATCCGGTCACCGTGACGACCACCGCCCGTGACATCGAACCGCTTCTGGCCCAAGGCATTCGCCACGGTTTCCTCTCATCCGACGAGCTGGCGGTGGACAATCGCAAACTGGTGGCCGCCCTGGAGGCGCACTGTGAGCAGCTCGGGGTGCAGTGGGCGGCACCGGTGGAGCGCCTCGACGACGCCCGCGACGGGGTCGACACGGTGGTCATCGCAAACGGCATCGACGCGCCCGCACTGTGGCCGGGCCTGCCGGTGCGGCCGGTGAAGGGCGAAGTGCTGCGGCTGCGCTGGCGGCGCGGCTGTATGCCGGTGCCGCAGCGCGTGGTTCGGGCCCGGGTGCACGGCCGCTCGGTCTACCTGGTGCCCCGCGCCGACGGGGTGGTGGTCGGTGCGACCCAGTACGAACACGGCCGCGACACCGCGCCGTCGGTGGCGGGGGTGCGCGAGCTGCTCGACGACGCCTGCGAGGTGATGCCGGCGCTGGGTGAATACGAGCTGGCCGAGTGCGCGGCGGGTTTGCGGCCGATGACCCCCGACAACATGCCGATCGTCGGCCGCCTCGATGAGCGCACCCTGGTGGCCACCGGACACGGCCGGTCCGGCTTCCTGTTGGCGCCCTGGACCGCGCAGCGCATCGCCGCAGAGTTGATGGGAGCCCACGCGTGAAGCTGATGGTCAACGACGAAGAACTGGAAGTCGACGACGGCACCACCGTCTCGGGACTGCTGGACACGCTCGGGTTTCCCGACCGCGGCATTGCGGTCGCCGTCAACTGGTCGGTTCTGCCTCGTTCACAATGGGATTCGACGGTGCCCGAGGGGGCCCGGGTCGAGGTGGTGACGGCGGTGCAAGGTGGTTGAACAACTCACGATCGCGGGACGCACGTTCGGCTCGCGGCTGATCCTGGGCACCGGCGGTGCGCCGAACCTGACCGTGCTGGAAGAGGCGTTGGTGGCCTCGGGCACCGAACTTACCACCGTCGCGATGCGCCGGGTGGACGCCGAGGGCGGCACCGGTGTGCTGGATCTGCTTGCCCGCCTGGAGATCACCCCACTGCCCAACACGGCGGGCTGTCGCGGGGCGGCCGAGGCGGTGCTCACCGCACAGCTGGCCCGCGAGGCGCTGGGCACCAACTGGATCAAACTCGAGGTGATCGCCGACGAGCGCACCCTGTTGCCCGATGCTGTCGAATTGGTACGCGCGGCAGAGCAATTGGTGGACGACGGATTCGTGGTGTTGCCGTACACCAACGACGATCCGGTGTTGGCCCGCCGCCTCGAGGACACCGGTTGCGCGGCGGTGATGCCGCTGGGTTCGCCGATCGGCACCGGGCTGGGTATCTCCAATCCGCACAACATCGAGATGATCGTCGAGGCCGCCGGTGTGCCGGTTATCCTCGACGCCGGAATCGGCACCGCCAGTGATGCCGCACTCGCCATGGAATTGGGTTGTGATGCAGTCCTTTTGGCCAGCGCGGTGACGCGGGCCGCTGATCCGCCGGCGATGGCCGCAGCGATGTCGGCGGCCGTGACCGCGGGCCTGCTGGCCCGGCACGCCGGGCGTATCCCCAAGCGGTTCTGGGCACAGGCGTCGAGTCCGAGCGTGTCCTGGCAGGATGCGTGAGCCGCTACGTCGCGCTGGGTAGTTCGATGGCAGCAGGCCCGGGAATCAAGCCCAGGGCGGCTGGTTCTCCGATCCCGGCCGGCCGATCGGCCCGCAACTACCCACACCTGACGGCTGAACGTCTGGGCCTCGACCTGGTTGACGTCACCTACTCCGGCGCCACCACCGCGCACGTGCTGCGCGATCGCCAGCACGGTGCGCCACCGCAGATCGATGCCCTCGACGGCACAGAGGAACTGGTCACCGTCACGATCGGTGGTAACGACGTCGGCTACGTCCCATTGCTGTTCGCCGCGACGCTCCCGCCTGTCCTGCACAAGCTTCCGGTGCTCGGTGCGCGACTGCACGAGCTCCTGGACCCCGCCGCCCGGGGCGCGGCGCTGAACCAGGTGGGTGCGTCACTGCGTGAAGTGGGTCGGGTACTGCGGGAGCGATCGCCGCGGGCGCGGATCATGTTCGTGGACTACCTGACCCTGCTGCCTCCCGCGGGAACGCCGGCGCCGCCACTGCCGGACGAGGTCGCCGATCTGGGTCGTCACGTCGCAACTCGCTTGGCCGATCAGACCTTCGAAGCCGCGACGGCCACGGGCTGCGAGGTGATCCATGCCGCGGAAATGAGCCGCGACCACCACCCCTGGTCGGCCGAACCGTGGACGGTCGGCGCCGGGTCTGTGCTGCCGTGGCGGCCGAAACCGTGGCACCCCAATGCGGCCGGCATGCGCGCGGTCGCCGACCTGATCGTCGCGAGGGTGGGTCAGCCGTAGGTGTTCGCGGGTGGGTCGATCCGCGCCACGCTGGTCACCTCGAGGGTGGGTATCGACCCTGTGCCGGAATAGGTTTGGCCCGGTGGGGCCGTGCCCACCACCCGAAGCCAGGTGTTCTCCGGCATCGTCGCCGCCGCCTGCGCCGCCGGACCGGACAGGTGGAGGCGGGCCAGTTGGGCGTCGGCGGCACAACAGACGATCACGATCTTGGCCAAGTCGACGCGATCGCCGTCGCGCATCGTGAAACCGGTCGTGGTGATCGGGTGGCCATCCAGGCCGCCAACCTTTCCGACCGCCACCCGCATCAACACCTCGGGCAATGACAACGACGGCGCAGGCCCGGGCGGCAGCGGCGGGAACGATCGCGCGATCGACACCGTCGCGGGAGCGGCGGCCCGGGCGCTCAACGCCGGTGGCACCACGAAGATCAGCAGGATCACCGGCAGCACCAACAACCAGACGATGCCGTTGCGGTGATGGTGACCGGCGTGCTCGTGGTGGGGGCCGCCGCGCCGGACGTCGCGCACGATCGCGGTCAACGCCAGCCCGAGCAGCACGACGGCCGAGATCGCCAGCCACGGCAGCATTCCCGGTTTGACGTATCGGGTGTAGGCCCCGGTGACTGTGACCATCACCAGGGCGATCCCGACGATCAGAAGCAGCGTGTTCTCGGTTTCGCGCCTCACAACAGCACCAGCCCGACTGCCGTCGCCACCACCGTCGCCACCACGAGGGTGACCGGGGCGAAGCGCAGCGCGAAACTCCGGCCGAACAAACCGGCTTGCATGGCAACGAGTTTCACGTCGACGGCCGGCCCGACCACCAGGAACACCAGCCGCGGCACCAGCGGCACCATGGTCAGGCTGGCCGCCACGAAGGCGTCGGCCTCCGAGCACAGCGCCAGCACGAACGCCAGCAGCGCCATGGTGATCACGCCGATCACCAGGTGGCCGGCCACATGCTCGAACATCCACGGCGGTACCACGACGCGCAACGTGGCGGCAGCTGCGGCGCCGATCACCAGATAGGAGCCGGCCTGCAGGAAGTCGTGCCGGGCGGCCTCGCTGAACGCGACCCAGCGGGATTGATCCGCGTCGTCGGAGCGGGGCAGCCTGCGGGTGACCCAGCCCGGCCTGCCCCACCTCGACCACAACATTCCCATCACCACCGCGGTCGCCAACGATGCGGCGCAGCGGGCGGCCACCATCTCGGGTTGACCGGGGAAAGCCACCGCGGTGGCTACCAGCACCACCGGATTGATCGCGGGGGCACTGAGCATGAACGTCAGCGCTGCTGCGCCGGTCGCTCCGTCGCCGAACAGGCGCCGGGCCACCGGAACCGAGCCGCACTCGCACCCCGGCAACGCCGCGCCGGCCACACCTGCGGCCAGTACCGCCGCAGGCGCGCGGCGGGGCAGCCACCGAGCCAGCCGCTGTGGGGACACAAAGGCGGCGATCAGCCCGCTGATCATCACGCCGAGCACCAGAAACGGCACAGCCTGCAAAAACACCCCGGCGAACACGGTCCCGGCGGTGGACAGCCGCGGATCGCCCGCGACCCCGTCGCGCATCCAGGTTCCCGCGAGCGCGCACACCACCAATGCGGCCACCAGCACCTCGGTGGAGGTCACCAGGCGCCGGCGCGGGGACGTGACGGTCATCGGGCACATGGTGCCACCCGAACCTGCGCACTCGCCGATACGTACCCTGGGCGCGATGAAGTACAGACACCTGGCCGTCGCGCTGTCCGTCGCGGTCGTGGCGGTGGCGGGATGCAACCGGCCGGCCGACTCCGGCCAACCGGCAGCCCCGGCCAAGGCCGCTGCGCAGTTCGCCGACGAGCTCCGCCAGCGGGTCACCACCGACGCCATGGTGGCGCACCTGCAGAAGCTTCAGGACATTGCCAACGCCAACAACGGCACCAGGGCGGTGGGCACCCCCGGCTTCGATGCCAGCGTCGACTATGTGGCCGGCGTGCTGCGCTCGAAGGGGTTCGACGTCCAGACCCCGGAGTTCCAGGCCAAGGTGTTCAAAGCCGGTAAGCCGGAGTTGCGGGTCGGTGGCGACACCGTCACCGCGCAGGCCGCGGAGTTCAGCCTGTCCACCCCGCCGCAGGGCGTCACCGGGCCGTTGGTCGCCGCCCCTGCGGACGACACGCCGGGCTGCGCGCCGGCCGACTACGACGGCCTCGCCGTCCAGGGCGCGGTGGTACTCGTCGACCGGGGCAGTTGCCCCTTCTCCGATAAGCAGGCCATCGCGGCCAAGCTCGGTGCGATCGCGATGGTGGTCGCCGACAACGTCGACGAGCCGGCGATGGGCGCCACCCTCGGCGAGACGACCGACGTGAAGATCCCGGTGGTCGGTGTGAGCAAGGCCGACGGCGCGCGGCTGCGTGCCAATCCCGGCCCGACGATGCTCAAGCTCGAGGCCAGCACGCAATTGGTCAACGCGCGCAACGTCATCGCGCAGACCAAGACCGGGTCGACCACCGACGTGATCATGACCGGCGCCCACCTGGACAGCGTTCCCGAGGGGCCCGGCATCAACGACGACGGCTCCGGGGTGGCCGCTGTGCTGGAGACCGCGGTGCAGCTCGGCGCCAATCCCGACGTGAAAAACGCTGTGCGATTCGCGTTCTGGGGTGCCGAGGAGCTCGGGACCATCGGATCCAACAAGTACATCGAGTCGCTGAATGTCGACCAGCTCAAGGACATTGCGCTGTATCTGAACTACGACATGATCGGCTCACCCAATCCCGGCTACTTCACCTACGACGGTGACCAGTCCACCGCCCCGGGGCGCGGGGAGCGGGCTCCGCGCGTGCCGGAAGGATCCGCGGGTATCGAGCGGACCTTGGTCGCCTATCTGAAGTCGGCCGGAAAGACGGCCCAGGACACGTCTTTCGACGGCCGGTCGGATTACGACGCGTTCACCAAGGCCGGGATTCCCTCCGGGGGCCTGTTTTCCGGGGCCGAGGAGAACAAGACCGCCGATCAGCAGAAGCTGTGGGGTGGAACCGCCGACGCGCCGTTCGATCCGAACTATCACAAGGCAACCGACACCATCGATCACATCGACAAGGCCGCGCTGGGCATCCTCGGCGGGGGAGTCGCGTTCTCGGTCGGGCTCTACGCCCAGGACATCGAGGGCCGCAACGGCATTCCGATTCGGGATGACCGCACTCGGCACGCGGGTACGGTGTCCTAGCGCAATCTCGATGCCGTGAGCGCAGATTCGATGCGCGTTATGACGGTGCGCCGCGCAGCACCCCCAACGCCCGCATGCCGTGGTAGATGACGAGCGCGGCGATCGAACCGAGCGCAATGCCGGTGAACGTGAGATTGCCGATCTTCCACGTGAAGTCGGCGATGCCGATGATCAGTGCGATCGCGGCGGTCATCTGGTTGATCGGCAGGCTGAAGTCCACCCGATTGGTCAGCCAGATCCGCACACCCAGCACGCCGACCAGGCCGTAGAGCACGATCGTCGCACCGCCGAGCACACCGGGTGGGATCGCCGAGATCGTCGCTCCGACCTTGGGGCACAACGCCAACAGGATCGCGGTCACACCGGCCACCCAATAGGCGGCGGTGGAGTACACCCGGGTGGCAGCCATCACGCCGATGTTCTCGGCATAGGTGGTGGTGGCCGAGCCGCCACCGAAACCGGCCAGCACGGTCGCGACACCGTCCGCCGCCAGCGCACGGCCGGTCAGCGGGTCGGTGTCGACCCCGGTCATCTGACCCACCGATTTCACGTGCCCGATGTTCTCGGCGATCAGCGCGATCACCGCGGGCAGGAACATCGGCAGGACCGAGAGGTTCAGCGTCGGCGTCTGGAACTCCGGGAGTCCGATCCACCCGGCAGCTGCGATCCCCGCGGTGTCCACCTGGCCGAGTGTCAGCGCCAACAGATAACCGGCGACCACGGCCAGGAAGATCGCCAGCCGTCCGATGATGCCGCGGAAGAACGCCAGCGCCGCGACCAGTAGCACCAGCGTGACGATGCCGACCAGCGGGCCCTTCTCGAAGTTCGTCTTGGCGGCCGGTGCCAGGTTGAACCCGATCAGCGCGACGATCGCGCCGGTGACGACCGGCGGCAGCGCGATGTCGATCCAGCGGGTGCCGGCCAGGTGCACGGCCAGGCCGATCACGATGAGCAGCACACCCACCGCGATCAGCCCGCCCAGCGCACTGCCGGCTCCATGCGAGGCCACCGCGGCGGTCACCGGCGCGATCACCGAGAAGCTGGAGCCGAGATAGCTCGGCAGTCGGTTGCCGGTGATCACCAGGAACAGCAGTGTCCCGATACCGGAGAACAGCAGCGTGGTGGCCGGCGGGAACCCGGTGAGCACCGGCACCAGGAATGTGGCGCCGAACATGGCGACCACATGCTGGGCGCCGATACCGAGTGTGCGCGGCCAGCTCAACCGCTCATGCGGGGCGACGACAAAGTTCTGGTCAGCCCGGCTTTCCACCGGTGTCCAGGTCATGGGAATCACGGTCATACCGTAACCGCCGAACCGCATAGATGACGGCGCCAAGGACGAGCACCCCCACCCCGGACAGCACGGCCGGAAGTGGCAGCGCGACCGACAACACCACGCAACCGACCAAACCGACCCCGGGAATGCTGCGGCGCCCCAACGTCCACGCCGAGGCGTTCGCGACCGCGTAGTACACCAGCACCGCGAACGACGAAAACCCGATCACCGCACGGACATCGGCCACCGCGGCGAGCACCGCGACCACCACCCCGACGGCCACCTCGGCGCGGTGCGGAACGCCGAAGCGCGGATGCACGGTCGCCAGCCCGGCGGGCAGGTGGTGATCGCGCGCCATCGCCAGGGTGGTTCTCGACACCCCGAGAATCAGCGACAGCAGGGAGCCCAGCGCCGCCACCGCCGCGCCGACCCGCACCACCGGCTCGAAGCCGGCCGCCCCGGCAGCCCGCACCGCGTCCGCCAATGGTGCTGCGGCGGTTGCCAATCGGTCCGGCCCCAGAGCCGTGAGCACCGTGACCGCGACGGCCGCGTAGATGACCAGCGCAAGCCCGAGTGCCAGGGGGATGGCCCGCGGGATGGTCCGGGCCGGATCGCGCACCTCCTCACCGAGGGTGGCGATCCGCGCATAGCCGGCGAACGCGAAGAACAGCAGACCCGCCGCCTGCAGCACACCGAGCACCGTGCCGTGGCCGAGCCGCAACTGGTCGACGTCCCCGTGTCCCGAGGCGGCCACGATCACCACGACGGCGGCCAGCACCGCCAGCACGACGGCGACGATGATGCGGGTCAGTAGCGCCGATTTCTGGATACCGCGATAGTTCACCGCTGTCAGCGCGATCACCGCGGCGACAGCCACCGCATGGGCGTAGGCGGGCCATACGTAGAAGCCGACGGTCAGCGCCATCGCCGCACACGACGCGGTCTTGCCGACGACGAAGCTCCAGCCGGCCTGGTAGCCCCAGAAGTCGCCGAGCCGTTCCCGCCCGTAGACGTAGGTGCCGCCGGACTGCGGGTAGCGGGCCGCCAGTCGCGCGGAGGAGTTGGCATTGCAGTAGGCGACGACAGCGGCAACCGCCAACCCGACCAGCAACCAGGATCCGGCCGCCGCCGCGGCGGGCGCCAGCGCGACGAAGATGCCGGCCCCGACCATCGAGCCGAGCCCGATGATCACGGCGTCGGTGGTGCCCAGGCGTCGCTGCAGCGTGCTCACCGGCGGGATGTTAAGCGCTGAAGATGAATGCGGACCGACCTGGGAGCAGTTGCCCGCGCCCAAGCCGGTCCGGCACGGTCCCCCGACCTTTCGTGCTCGATCAATGTAAGCGAAAAATCTGACGGTGCCGTAAAACTTGTCGGAACTGTGATCTTGAAAGTCAGCGGTTGCGGACGATGTTGGCGCCCAGATAGGCGCCGTAGGCGAGCAACCCGGCCACCGCGAGCTTGCGCGTCTTGGGTGCGATCAGGGCCAGCCCGATCGCGGTCTCGATGCCGCCGTCGATGTAGGTGTGCTGCAACGTGTTGTCCGGAAACGCCGACTTGGTGGCGGATTCGAACAGCTCCGGGCGCACGAAGTGCGACAACCCGGTGGCGGCCACCACCAGCCCGGTCGCTTTGATCAACGGCTCTGCAGACATCGACGTCCTCTCGCAGGTCAACTGATGTGGTAGTCGGAGAGCGGGTACGTCGACGCTTCGCGTAGTGCCTCATGCGTAGTCATCGGCCGCAACAGCGTCGCCTCACCACTGGGATTGAAATAGTACGACCGCGCCGTCGCGCAATTGCCGAGGGTGAACAAAGACGTGCCGAGCAGCTCGGTCATCTCGTCCAGATAGCGGGTGTTGGCTTCTTCGGTGATCTCGAACGTGGTTGCCCCGCGTTGCTTCAGCTCGCCGAACAGCCGGTCCATGTGCCGCATCTGATATTCCATCGAATTGAAGAAGTTCAAGCCGAGGAACGCGTACGGACTGGCCAGGCTGAGGAAGTTGGGGAAGTACGGAACCGATACGCCTTGATAGGCCTGGAATCGGGTTTCGCGCCACCACTTCCCGAGATTACGGCCGTCGCGACCGATCACCTCGATGGCGGGGAAGTTGGCTTCCCAGAGATCGAAACCTGTTGCCAGCACCAGGGTGTCGATGACGGACTTGGTGCCGTCGTTGGCGACGATGCCGTCGGCCTCGATGTGGTCGATCCCGCTGGACTGCAGGTGCACGTTCGGTCGGGTGAACGCCCGATAGAACTTGTTGGAGAACGTCGGCCGTTTGCAGCCGAAGTCGTAGTCCGGGGTGAGCTTGCGTCGCAGCTCTTTGTCCCGGATGACGGCGAAGCGCCACAGCTGGGAGAGGTAGGCCGCAATGCGATTCCCGAGCGGGAAGCGGTTGTAGTGCAGGACTCCCCAGTCCACCAGCACCTCGTAGGCGAAGTCGGTGATCGCGCGGATGACGCGCTGCGCCAGCGGTACGCGGGCGAACAGTCGCTTGGCCCTGGCGGAGAACGTGATGTCCACCTTGGGCACCACGTAGATCGCGGTGCGTTGATACACGGTGAGATCGGCGGCGTCGCGGGCCAATTCGGGGATGAGCTGGACCG
The DNA here is from genome assembly GCF_041287105.1 of Mycobacterium sp. SA01. NCBI lineage: Bacteria > Bacillati > Actinomycetota > Actinomycetes > Mycobacteriales > Mycobacteriaceae > Mycobacterium > Mycobacterium sp. SA01. Next base: position 265,388 of record NZ_JBGGNO010000020.1, read on the forward strand.
CGGTGGCGCCGGTGCCGATGATGCCGATCTTGCGGTTGGTCGCGTCGTAGGTGTCGTCCCAGGCGGCGGTGTGGACGATGGTGCCCTCGAAGGTGTCGATGCCGGGAATCTCCGGCGTGCGCGGTTGCGACAAGAAGCCCGTCGCGGTGATCAGGTACCGCGCCGCGAGGGTGTCACCGTCGGCGACCGTGACCCGCCACAGCTTGTCTTCTTCGTCCCAGCGCGCGCTTTCGACGGTCGTGTTGAACCGGATGTGGCGGCGCACGTCGTACTTGTCGGCGACGTTGTCGGCGTACTGCTTGATCTCGGCACCGGTGGAGAACAACCGGTCCCAGTTCGGGTTGGGCTCGAAGAAATACGAATACGTGGTGGTGGGGACGTCGACGGTCAGCCCGGGGTAGTGGTTGACGTACCAGGTGCCGCCCAGATCGTCCTCGCGGTCGAGAATGACGAAGTTGTCGAATCCGAGGCGCTTGAGCTGGATCGCCGCACCGATTCCTCCGAAACCGGCGCCCACGATGATCGCGTCGTACTGCGTTGGCATGCGAACAGAATACCGTATCTTACTCGTCAGTAAGATACGCCGTAAGACCCCAATTCCGGGGACTGATGTCGTCTCGGCCGACGGTGTTCACCGCGTCGAGCTGCGCTCAGGGCAACGCCGACAGCGCGGCGGCGACGGCGAGGGCCGGCACGTCGAGCTTCTTGGAGCCGAGGTCGTGGCGGGCGCCGGTGACGTCGACGATCGACACCGGCGCGGGGATGAGCGTGGCCGCCTCGCGGAGTTCGTCGATGGTGCCGAACGGATCGGCGGTGCCGTGCGTGAACACCGTCGGCACGGTGATGCCGCCGAAGTGTTCGGTGCGCAACCGGTCCGGCTTGCCGGGCGGATGCAGGGGGTAGGAGAACAGGGTCAGCACGTCGACGAGGCCGGGATGCTCGGCGACGACCATCGAGGTCTGCCGACCGCCATAGGAATGTCCGCCGGCCAGCAGCGGACCGGCGGCCAGCGAGCGGGCCAGCGTGAGTGCGTCGACGACTCCGGCCCGGTCGCCGGCCGCCGATCCCGACGGCGGGCCCTTCGGGCGCCGCCGGCGGTACGGCAGGTTGTAGCGGATCGCGAGCCAGCCGCGGGCGGCCCACTCGTCGCAGATCCTGATCAGCAGGGGCGACTCCCGGCTGCCGCCGGCGCCGTGGGTCAACACCACCACGCCGGCCGGGGTGCCGTCCGGTTCGTGTGCGACGCCGGCGATCTCGTCGAGGTCGGTCATGACTGCAGCCGCCACAGCGCCGACACCGGGCCGTGGCCGCTGCCAAGCGGATAGGCCGCGCGGAGACACTCCGTGACCCACGCCTTGCCGAACGCCACCGCGTCGGGCATCGAGTACCCGTGAGCCAGGGCGCATGCGGTGGCCGCCCCCAGCGTGTCGCCGGCGCCGTGGTCGTGGCCGGTGTCCACCCGCGGCGCGTCGAACTCGTGGAAGTCGGTGCCGTCGTAGAGCAGGTCCGGACTGTGCGTCGACCCCCGTAGATGGCCGCCCTTGACCAGCGCCCACTGCGGGCCGAGTGCGTGCAGCGCCTTGGCGGCATCGCGCTGGGTCTGCTCGTCGACGACGTCGATACCGACCAGCAATCGGACCTCGTCGAGATTGGGGGTGACCAGACTGGCCAGCGGAAAGAGCTGGCTGCGCAGGGTCTCCAGTGCCGACGGATGCAGCAGCGGGTCGCCGTGCATCGAGGCGCAGACCGGGTCGACGACGAACGGTGTGGTGCCCGCCAGGCCGAGGTCACGCCATGTGCCCGCCACCGTGTCGATGATCTGCGAGGAGGCCAGCATGCCGGTCTTGGCGGCCTGTACGCCGATGTCGGTGACCACCGCCGAGATCTGACCGGCGATCACGTCCGTCGGAATTTCGTGAAAACCCTTGACGCCCAATGAGTTCTGTACGGTCACCGCGGTCACAGCGACCAGTGAGTGCACCCCGAGCAGGGCGAACGTGCGCATATCGGCCTGGATGCCCGCGCCGCCACCGGAATCGGAGCCGGCGATGGTCATGACGCGAAGTGGCGTCTGTCCCGGCGGGGTCAGGGGGAGCAGATTCACGGCACTGAGTTTTCCAGAGGGATGTACACCCGGTTGCCGTGTGCGGCGAACTCCTCGGATTTGGTGTCCATGGCGTCGCGAATGTCCTGCGTGATGCGCATCGAGCAGAACTTCGGCCCGCACATCGAGCAGAAGTGTGCGGTTTTGGCGGGCTCGGCGGGCAGGGTCTCGTCGTGGAACTCCCGGGCGGTGTCGGGGTCCAGGGACAGCGCGAACTGGTCGTGCCAGCGGAAGTCGAACCGGGCCCGCGAGAGCGCGTCGTCGCGTTCCTGCGCACGTGGGTGGCCCTTGGCCAGATCGGCGGAATGGGCGGCGATCTTGTAAGCGATCACGCCGTCCTTGACGTCCTTGCGGTTGGGCAGGCCGAGGTGCTCCTTCGGCGTGACGTAACACAGCATCGCGGTGCCGGCCTGGGCGATGATCGCCGCCCCTATCGCCGAGGTGATGTGGTCATAGCCCGGTGCGATGTCGGTCGCGAGCGGCCCCAGCGTGTAGAACGGCGCCTCCTCGCACAGCTCCTCTTCGAGGCGAACGTTCTCGACGATCTTGTGCATCGGCACATGGCCGGGGCCCTCGATCATCACCTGCACCCCAGCGGCTTTCGCGATCTTCGTCAGCTCGCCCAGGGTGGCCAGTTCGGCGAATTGAGCCGCATCGTTGGCGTCGGCGATCGAACCCGGGCGCAAGCCGTCACCCAGCGAGAACGTGACGTCATAGCGCGCGAGGATCGTGCACAGTTCCTCGAAGTTGGTGTACAGGAACGATTCTTGATGATGAGCCAGGCACCAGGCGGCCATGATCGCTCCGCCGCGACTGACGATCCCGGTGACGCGCTTGACCGTCAGCGGGATGTGGCGCAACAGCACACCGGCGTGCACGGTCATATAGTCGACGCCCTGCTCGCACTGCTCGATCACGGTGTCGCGGTAGATCTCCCACGTCATTTGGGTCGGGTCGCCCTTGACCTTCTCCAGCGCCTGGTACATCGGCACCGTGCCGACCGGAACCGGGGAGTTGCGCAGAATCCACTCCCGGGTGGTGTGGATGTCGGCGCCGGTGGACAGGTCCATGATGGTGTCGGCGCCCCACCGGGTGGCCCACACCATCTTGTCGACCTCCTCGGCTATTGACGAGGTGACCGCCGAATTACCGATATTGGCATTGACTTTCACGGCGAACGCCTTGCCGATGATCATCGGCTCGCTCTCCGGGTGGCGATGGTTGGCCGGGATCACCGCCCGGCCGCGCGCCACCTCGTCACGCACGAGTTCGGCGTCGACGCCCTCCCGCACGGCGATGAAGGCCATCTCGGCGGTGATCTCACCGGCCCGGGCCCGCTGCAGCTGGGTGCCCCGGTCGGTGACGATCCCGGGCCGCGCGGGCAAGCCGGCGTGCAGGTCGATCACCGCGTCGGCGTCGGTGTAGGGGCCCGAGGTGTCGTAGAGGTCCAGATGTTCGTCGTTCGAGAGGTTCACCCGGCGAAACGGAACGCCGTCGCGGTAGATCTTCGTGCTACCGGCGATCGGGCCGGTGGTGACGGTGGGATCGACAAAGAGATCGGTCATGTTCACTCCCTACGCCGGCATTACCCGGACAGGTTCTACGGTCGACGGCCGGTCAGCCGTCCTCTCAGCGCACTCGTTGTGCGCTCCCGTGTGGTTGGTGTTCCGTCGCCCACGCTAGCAGCCGAGCCGCGAATTTCGCGTTTCGCAGCTGCCCACTCGATCTTTCGCTGCGACACGTGCAATTCGGCGGCGGTGTCGGGCGGCGCTGGCATGCTCCCGTTCATGGCCAAGCAGGAGGTGTTCGTCGGCCGTGAAGCGCTGTCCGATGGCCGGCTCACCAGGAGTGAATTGGTCCGCTGGTACCAACCGCTCTTCCGCGGCGTGTACATGCCCAAGGATTCACCAGTCACGTTGTGGGACCGGGCGAAGGCGGCCTGGTTGGCGACCGGCCGCCAGGCCGTGATCACCGGCGTCGCGGCGTCCGGTCTCTACGGTGCGAGTTGGGTCGACGCAGGCACGACCATCGAGTTGATATCGCCGCGCCATGCGCGGCCGCAACCGGGTCTGGTTGTCCGTCAGGAGTCGCTCGCACCCGACGAGGTCACCAAGGTTTCAGGCATCCCCGTCGTGGTGCGTGCTCGCGCAGCCTTCGACCTGGGCCGGCACCTGCCGAGAGGGGATGCCATCGCCAGGATGGATGCGCTCATGCGCAACTCGGTGTTCTCCGCTGAGGACGTGCTCATCCTCGCCAAGCGGTATCCCGGTGCGCGGGGACTCAGGAAGTTGTTCGGTGTGCTGCCCCTGGTCGACGGTGGGGCGGCCTCGCCGCAGGAGACGCGGCTGCGGTTGCTCTACATCGACGCCGGGCTCCCGCGTCCCACGACGCAGGTCCCGGTGTTCGACGGGTGGCGGGCGGTGCGGATTCTCGATCTCGGCTGGGAGGAATTCCGGGTCGGCTCGGAGTACGACGGCGACGTACATCGAACCGATCGCCGCGCGTACGTAAAGGATCTGCGGCTGCGCCCAATTGTGGAAAGCCTTGGGTGGACGGTCGACCATGTGATCAAAGAGGACGGCGCTGACGAGATCATCCGGCGCGCCGCCAAGCTCTTGCGGTCCCGCGGCTGGAGGCCATGACCGAGCCTCGCCGATTTTCACGTTTTGCGGCTGCCCACTCGACCTTTCGCTGCGAAACGTGAAATTCGATGGGTGAGCGGGACCGCGAGAGCCGGGACAACGATTGGCTCCGAATGATTTGTATAGCTAACATATGCGTTATTGCGCCGGACGGCGCCCATTGCTTTTTGCTGGACGATTGCACACGAAACGAGATTCGCCCGTGACGACGGAGCTTGACCCGGCCCTGGCCGAGACCGACCGGCGCCGCCGCCGGATGGACCACGACCACCCGCACTACAAGTGGGTGGTCCTGTCCAATACGACGCTCGGCATCCTGCTGGCCTCGATCAACGCCTCGATCGTCCTGATCTCCCTGCCCGCGATCTTCCGCGGTATCGACCTGAACCCGCTCGCGCCCGGCAACGTCAGCTACCTGCTGTGGATGCTGATGGGCTACCTCGTGGTGACCGCGGTTCTGGTGGTTCCGTTCGGCCGACTCGGCGACATGTTCGGTCGGGTGCGGATCTACAACATCGGCTTCGTTGTGTTCACCCTGGCGGCCATCGCGCTGTCATTCGATCCGTTCCACCTCGATGGCGGCGCGATCTGGCTGATCGCCTGGCGGGTGGTCCAGGGCGTCGGCGGCGCGATGCTGATGTCGTCGTCGTCGGCCATCCTCACCGACGCCTTCCCGGCCAACCAGCGTGGCATGGCGCTGGGCGTCAACATGGTCGCCGCCGTTGCCGGCTCGTTCCTGGGCCTGCTGATCGGCGGCGTGCTCTCCGAGGTGCACTGGCAAGCGATCTTCTGGGTGGGTGTGCCGATCGGCGTGATCGGCACCCTCTGGAGCGTGCGCTCGCTGAAGGAACTGGGCGTGCGAAACCCGGGCCGCGTCGACTGGGCAGGCACCATCACCTTCGGTGTCGGGCTGACCGTGTTGCTCATCGGCATCACCTACGGCATCCAGCCCTACGGCGATTCGACGACCGGCTGGACGAGCCCGATGGTGCTGGGCTCGATCATCGGCGGGCTGGCGCTGCTGGTGGTGTTCTGTTTCATCGAGTTGCGCGTGTCGCAACCGATGGTCGACATCCGGCTGTTCCGGTCGGCGGCCTTCGGCATGGGCAACCTCGCCGGGCTGATGTCCTCCGTCGGCCGCGGCGGCCTGCAGTTCATGTTGATCATCTGGTTGCAGGGCATCTGGCTTCCGTTGCACGGCTACAGCTTCGAATCCACTCCGCTGTGGGCCGGCATCTACTTGTTGCCCGCGACGTTCGGTTTCCTGGCCGCAGCACCGATCGCCGGGTCGCTCGCCGACCGGTTCGGCGCGCGGCCGTTCACCGTCGGCGGCATGCTTTTGATGGCGGTCACTTTCGTTGCCCTGCTGTTGATTCCGGTGAACTTCAACTACTGGGTGTTCGCGGTTCTGGTGTTCCTCAACGGCATCGGCGGTGGCATCTTCACCGCACCCAACACCGCGGCCATCATGTCGAGCGTCCCCGCGTCGCAGCGCGGGGCCGCCTCCGGGGTGCGCTCGACGTTCTTCAACGCGGGCAATTCGCTGTCCATCGGGATCTTCTTCTCACTGATGATCGTCGGGCTGGCCCACACCCTGCCCGCTGCGATGAGCGCAGGCCTTCAGGCTCAAGGTATTTCGGCTTCGGTAGCCCATGACGTCGCCAACCTGCCGCCCGTCGGCAGCCTGTTCGCGGCGTTCCTGGGGTACAACCCGATCGGCGAGCTCCTGGCGCCCTACAATGCGTTGCACCAGCCCGGCGTCAACGCCGACGTGCTGACCGGGCAGACGTTCTTCCCGAATCTGATCACCGAACCGTTCCACTCCGGCTTGGTGGTGGTGTTCGGTGCGGCCGCGCTGATGATGGTGATCGGCGCGATCGCCTCGATGTTCAACCCGGGCCGCTACGGCGTCGCGGAGGTCACCGAAGACCAGGCGCCCGCGACGACGACCGAGTAGCCGGCGGCGGGGCGCTGCCCTCGGCGACCCAGCGATGTAACCGTCCCGCGGTGCGCCACATTGCGGCCTGCAGTTCGGCCGGCCCGACCTCGGCTTGTGCGCATGCGGTCAGGCGCTCGGAGATCCTGGACAGGGTGAGGGCGCCCATCCGGGCGGTGCGGTCCCGCGAGGCGCGCATGCTCTGCGCGATCGCCTCCCGGAACTCGAGCAGATCGCCGACCATCCTGGCACCGCCGGCCGGACGCTGCCGTCGATATTCTTCGATGAGTGCGTCGATACAGGTCAACGCCTGATGCGCAGTGCTTTTCGGGATCGGGATGCTGAGGTCCGAGCTCACCCTCAGAGCCCAGCACGCCCGCTCGAACAGACCGTGACCAGCCGAGAACGGCTACGGATCACGAATCCGAACGGCCGACCAAGATCAGGTCACGAAGCGCGAACGCCGGGACGGCGAGCGCATCGGAGAGCTGGGCGGCGAAGGATCGGGCGATGCGGGTCCCGTCGCGCTGCTCGTCGAAGTCACCGGTCAGATCGACGGCGATCCGGCAGCCGAACGTATCGCCGGCCTCCACCACGTCGATGCCCTGCACGCCCACAGGCAATGGAAGTTGCCTGGCGGCCGCACGAACGTGCTCCACCGTCGCTGCCCAATCGACGTACACCGACACAAACGACCCCATCTCGACCATGGTTCTTGCGGACAGCCGTGCGCGCCACACGAATCGCGGAATGTTCATCTCCCGGAAACCCGGCGATGGCGCGGACCGCAACGACCGATGGACAGCAGGGCGAGCGACCGGCGCGGATCAGCAGTCGTTGCCGGCCTGCAGGAGAACCTTTTTCAGGCGCGGTGCCGGTACGGCGTGAACGTCATAGCCGGGATTGTCATCAGCCCAGGCGATCTCGGAGCAGTCGCGAAACCCTGCTGCGGTTTCGGCGTCGCTGACCGAATGATCTTCCACCCACCCGTCGAGCACGCTCTTGCAGCCGACGAGGTTCACGTTGCCAAGTCTGACCGCTGACGCTGCAGGCCCTGTCGAACCGTCCACGCTGGGCGGATGGCTGGATCTGTGCCACTCGATGAGGTCACGCACCGGCGCCAGGTGGCACGGCTGCCCCGGGCTCGACGGAATCGTCGACGGCAACTCCGCGCCGCTCGACGCGACCACCGAGGTCGGTGACGGTGTCGCGGATGTGGGGGCGCCGCACGATGCGAGCATCACCGGCGCGAGAGCGGCAACGAGAGTCCAGCCGATCTGCGCCATTCGCCAAATACTACGGACAATGCCCGCCCGTGCTCTGGGGCGCGGGATCACGGCGACGGCTCACGCGCCGCCGTCGGCGATCTCCACACTCTCCGGCTGCTCACTGGAACGCCGCCGGCGAACCACCACGACGGTGATCGCGACGCCCGCGAGGACCACTACCGCTGCGACCCCACCGCCGATCAACAGCGTGCGGTTCTGGTGTCGCTGAGCCTGTGCCGGGGGCGCCTGTAGGCCGGCAACGAGTTTGATGTCGTAGCCGGGCAGCGGGTCCTGAGCGGGCGGGTCGACGCCGGGCAGCAGCTGCGTCCGGGAGATCTGAAACAGCGCTTCGCCGTGGTCGTCCTTCGACCACTGCCCCCAGGCGGGGATCTCGCCGTCGAGGAGAACCCGCGTGGCATCGCCGACGGCGGGGTCCTTGCCCAGATCTGTCAGCGTGCGCACCCGGAACGGCGCGGAGGTGCCTTGGTCGAACGTCACTTGGACAAGGGCGTTCTTGATGATGTTGAGCGGTGCCGGCTTCTGCGGGGGCGCCTGCCCGGGCGCCGGTTTGAAGCCGCCGCCGGAGAAGCTGCCGACCGCGATGTTGGTCGGTGGGGCAGAACCGGTTTCAGTCGACGCGGTGAAGCTGTACACGCCGGGTCCTGGGGTGTCGATCACCGCCCGTTGCATCGGCGGGACAGTGAATGTCCTTGGTGTACCACCGGATTCGTATACCACCCGCAGCGGTGCCTGGTATGGGTTGATGAAGACCGGCCGGTAGTACCGGTCGTATGAGGTCCAGCGGGAGTTCCATTTCTTGACCGGACTGGTCAGCCGCCCACCCCTGGATCGGGCCGGCCGGGGGACTGCGGCCTTCACTTTGTTCGCGTAGGAACGGGCACCCTTGGTGGTGGTCTTCGGGCCGACGACCCTGCCGCGCCGAGCGGTCGTGCCGTCGTCGCGCGGGACCTCGGCGGTGTCCGGCTTGGGCTCGGCGTCGGGCTCGTCGTCCGGGTCCGCGGTGGGATTCGGTTCGTCGTCGGGGCTGTGGGTGTCCGGGGCGGACGGCTCCGCGGGGCCGCCGTCCGAGTGCTCGCCGTCCGAGTGCTCGCCGTCGGGGTGCTCATCCTCGGCGCCAGGCTCCTCGCCCGTTGGCTGCTGGGCCTGCTCGGGCTCCTGCTGGTCCTCTCCCGACGACTCCGGCGCGTCCTCGTCGGCGGGGTCGTCCACCTCGGGCGCATCATCCATGCCGCCGTCGTCGACGTCCCCCGGGTCGTCGAAATCCACGCCGCCCTCGTCGTAGGCACCGCCGTCGTCATAGCCGCCGTCGTCGTATCCGCCACCATCGTCGTAGCTGCTGCCGCCGTCGCCGTCGTCCGGGTCGGCGGAGCTCACCGGGATTCCGGCGAACAACGTCGACATCGACACGGCGACGGCTGCCGTGAAAGCTGCAGGCTTGTAACAGAACATTGCGGTTGCGCGGCGCACCGAGACCTCCCCCTTGGAACCACGGACCGGCCGTGGCACTGCCATCAAATCATCCTGGCCGCGATGATGGAACGTCTTCGCCGTTTGCTGGGCAGTGGTGGCGTGTCATGCCGCCGCATCGCGACTGTCCCAACTGGCCTCCGAATCGGCGCTGCCTTCGGTAGCTTCGGACACCGTGCCCGCGCTGACGAACCGCCAGATACTCCTTCGCCGCCGCCCCTCGGGCCTGGTGCAATCCACCGACACCGAGCTGATCACCACCCACGCACCCGACCTCGCCGAGGGGGAGGCGCTGCTGCGCACCACCTACGTGGGCCTGGATGCCGCGGTCCGCACCTGGCTGGACGATCAGCCGAGTTACCTGCCGCCGGTGCAGCTCGGCGAGGTCATCCGCGCCGCCGGTATCGGTGAGGTGGTGGAATCGCGCTGCGACGCGTTCGCGGTCGGGGACATCGTCACCACCCTGACCGGGTTTCAGGACTACGCCGTCATCCGCGACGACATGTTCAGCACCCCGATCCCCGGCGAGACCGATCAGCTGGCCATCATGAGCGTGTACGGACCGACCGGCGCCACCGCCTACTTCGGGATGACCGACATCGGCCGTCCGAAAGAGGGCGAGACGGTGGTGGTGTCGGCGGCGGCCGGTGCCACCGGTTCGGTGGCGGGGCAGATCGCCAAGATCGCCGGTGCCCGGGTGGTCGGCATCGCCGGCGGCCCGGACAAGTGCCGGGCGGTGGTCGAGGACTTCGGATTCGACGCCTGCATCGACTACAAGAACGACGACATCGCCGCCTCGCTGAAACAGCACTGCCCCAAGGGTGTTGACGTCTACTTCGACAACGTCGGCGGTCCGATCCTGAACGCCGTGCTGGGTCGGCTGGCACCCAAGGCGCGGGTCGTGCTGTGCGGGGTCATCTCCAGCTACCTGACCGGCGAGCATCCCGGGCCGGCCAACTACGTCAACCTGCTGGCCAAGACCGCCTCGATGCAGGGGTTCAACGCCCTGGACATGTGGGGCCGCTTCGATGAGGCGTTCGCCGATCTGCGGCGCTGGGAATCCGAGGGCAAGCTGGTGCACCGCGAAACTGTCTTCGACGGTCTGGAAGCCTGCGTCGACGCGCTCAACGGACTGTTCACCGGTGCCAACATCGGCAAGATGCTGGTGAAGGTCAGCGAGCCCGCGAAGGTCTGAGGACGCCTAGCGGCTCACATCGACCAGCACCGGGGCATGGTCGCTGGGGGAGGGATCGCCCTTCTTACCCGGGCGGCGTTCGTCCTTGACGATCTCGGCGTGCGTCACCCGTTCGGCCAATGCCGGTGAGCCCAGGATGAAGTCGATGCGCATGCCGCGACGCTTCTGGAACGCCAGCTGGGTGTAATCCCAGTAGGTGTAGACCCCGGGGCCGGGGGTGAACGGGCGCACCACGTCGGTGAACCTGGTCTCGACGATGTCGTTGAACGCCTTGCGTTCCGGTTCCGACACGTGGGTGGCGCCGTCGAACACGGAGATGTCCCAGACGTCGTCGTCCATCGGCGCGATGTTCCAGTCGCCGACCAGGGCAATCGGCGCCTGCGGATCGTCGCGCAGCCACGACTCCGCCGTATTGCGGAGAGCGGCAAGCCATTCCAGCTTGTACTGATAGTGCGGATCGGCCAGCGTACGGCCGTTGGGCACATACAGGCTCCACACCCGTACGCCGCCGCAGGTGGCCGCCAGGGCGCGGGCCTCGGCCTTGGCGTCGGCGTCCTTGCCCCACGACGGCTGGCCGTCGAAGCCGACCTCGACGTCGTCGAAGCCGACGCGGGAGGCGATCGCCACGCCGTTCCACTGGTTGAACCCGCAGTGCACCACCTCGTAGCCGGCCTCCAGGAACGGCATGGTGGGGAACTGGTCGTCGGCGCATTTGGTTTCCTGCATGGCCAGCACGTCGACATCGGCGCGGCCGAGCCAGTCCACGACCCGGTCCACCCTCGCGCGAATCGAATTCACATTCCAGGTGGCCAGGCGCAAGACGTCGGCAGACATGGCCTACAGCGTACGGGGGCTCAACGACCGGGCATCGACGTAGCGGTGGTGATGATGCAGCCGAAAACCCAGCGAGTGATACAGCATGATCGCGCCCGAGTTGTCGTTCAGCACCTGCACGTACGCCCGGTCGGCGCCGCGGTGCGCGCCCCAGTCGAGCAGGGCCAGGCACAGCCGGCGGGCGTGCCCGCGCCTGCGGTGTTCGGTGTCGACGTGCACGGCCGAGATGCCCAGCCAGCGGGTGCCGTCGGGTGCGGTGGTGATCGCCCCGCGCCCGACCCCGGCGCCGGCCGTCGAGGCGAAGACGACCTCGCCGTCGACCACCGCCGTCAGTACCTCAGGCGGCACGTCGCGCTGGTAGCACGCCAGCCAGGCCGCATCCGGGCTCGGCAGGAAGGTCACCGCCTCGTCCGGCTCGGTGGCGGTGACGTCGGTGACCATCACCCGGGTGTGCTTGATGCCGTCGGCGCGAATCGGCAATAGTCGCTCCGGCAGCGCCAGCCACGGCTGCAGGTCGCGTTGCGCGTACCAGTCGACGATCGCGGGCAGGGCGGTGATGTTCGACGAGAAGTCGAGTGGCACAGCCGAGTTGGCTCGACTGGTGTACCCGCCCGCGGCCCGCAGCAGCCAGCCGTCGTGCCAGCTCTGTTCGGTGCCCGGCCAGGCCAGTGCGGCCGCGTGCTCGAGGTTGCGGATCTCGGAGGTGCGCACCGGAACCACGCTGAGCTCGCGTACCGCAACCACATCAGCTCGGCGGACCTCCACCACGCCGTCGGACTTGGTGCGCACCACGATCATCGGGTCCTGCGCCAGCAGCTCACCGATCACGTCGGACATCGGCGGTGTGGTCCCCGCGGGCAGGCGGTAGCGGATGCTCACCCGGCTGCCGACCGGCGGCAGACTGACCATCGGTCAGTGACCGAACGGGTCGGGCACCTCACCAGGTGTCCACGACAGGCCGGGCACCCCCCAGCCGTTCCTCTTCGCGGTCTTCTTCGCCGCCCGCGCGTGCCGGCCGATCAGCATGTCGACGTAGAGGAACCCGTCGAGGTGGCCGGTCTCGTGCTGCAGCATGCGGGCAAACAGGTCGTGGCCTTCCAGGGTGACCGCGTTGCCGTCGGCGTCCAGGCCGGTGACCCGCGCCCACTTGGCGCGGCCGCACGGAAACGATTCGCCGGGAACCGACAGGCAGCCCTCGTCGTCGTTGTCCGGGTCGGGCATGGTCTCGGGAATCTCCGAGGTCTCCAACACGGGATTGATGACCACACCCCGCCGCCGCGTCGTCTTGCCGCGCTCGTCGGCGCAGTCGTAGACGAACAGCCGCTTGCCGACGCCGATCTGGTTGGCCGCCAGCCCGACTCCGTTGGCCGCGTCCATCGTGTCGTACATGTCCGTGATCAGATCGGCCAGATCCGCGGGCAGCGAACCGTCGTCACCGACCGGCACGGGCTGCGTCGGCGAATGCAGAACAGGATCACCCAGAATCACGATTGGTCTAACCGCCATGATCGGCAAGCTTAAGTCAGCCGACGCGCGGGCTTGGCTGCCGTCCCAACCGAGACAACCGTGATTGAATGAGCGCCGAGCATAGGCAAGTCTTTTGCAGGTCTTCGAAAGGGTCTACAGATCGAAATGGACGGCGCCATGGCACGGGCCGAGCGGTCCAATGACGACGCTGACCTTCCCGATGGGCTGACTCGCCGCGAATACGACGTCCTGGCCTTCGAGCGGCAATGGTGGAAGTACGCCGGCGCCAAGGAAGAGGCCATCAAGGAACTCTTCTCGATGTCGGCCACCCGCTACTACCAGGTGCTGAACGCCCTGGTCGACCGCCCCGAGGCGCTTGCCGCCGATCCGATGCTGGTCAAGCGGCTGCGACGGCTTCGGGCGAGCCGGCAGAAGGCGCGCGCGGCGCGCCGACTCGGCTTCGAGGTCACCTGATTTTTCTCCCGTGGCGGACCCGCTGGTTACAGTGGGCGCGATGAACGACCGCGTACCTGATTCCGCCGGGCTGCCGCTGCGCGCCATGGTGATGGTGCTGCTGTTCCTCGGGGTGATCTTCCTGCTGGTCGGCTTCCAGGCCATGGGCTCGGGCACTGACGACAGCAGCGACGACACGTCGGTGCGGACGGTCACCACGACGACGTCCACGACCTCGGCCGCGCCCGCACCCAAGGCCGACGTGCGGGTTTTCAACGTCGGTGAAGGCGAAGGCGCCGCCAGCCGGATCGGTGACCGGCTGCGCGAAGCCGGCTGGAATGTCACCGAGACCAGCAACCTGCAGGTGCCGCCGCTGCCTGCGACCACGGTGTATTACGGCACCACCGACGGGGAGCAGGACGCCGCGGAAGCGGTGGCCAAGGTGCTCAACGCGCCGGTGGCCCCGAGAATCCCGGAAATCGCCGAGCAGCCACCGGGCGTGATCGTTTTGGTGACCGGATAGGCTTCGGCTCATGGTCACGACCGTCAGCCCGCTGAGAACTGCCGCCGCCATCCTGTTCGTCGCTCCCGTCGCCGTGTTGAGCGCGTGCAGCCCGAACGAGCCGATCGCCTCGCAGCCCGGAACCACGCCGCCCGTGTGGACCGGATCCCCGGCGCCGGCCGCCGCGGGCGAAGGCACCCACGGCACCAGCCATGGTGAGGACACCCACGCCGCTCCGCAGGCGTCCGCGTCCAGCGCCGACACCCTGACCGCCCAGATCAAGACTGCCGATGGCACCCAGGTCGCGGCGGCGACCTTCGAGTTCCAGGACGGCTTCGCGACGGTCACTGTGCAGACCACCGGAACCGGCAAGCTGGCACCGGGCTTCCACGGCCTGCACCTGCACTCGTTCGCCAAGTGCGAGGCCAACTCCGTCGCCCCGACCGGCGGCGCGCCCGGCGACTTCCTCTCCGCGGGTGGCCACTTCCAGGCCGGCGGCCACAGCGGGCATCCCGCCAGCGGTGATCTCGCCTCGCTGCAGGTGCGTGAGGACGGTTCGGCAATGCTGGTGACCACCACCGACGCCTTCACCAAGCAGGATCTGCTGGGCGGCAACGGGACCGCGATCATCATCCACGCCGACGCCGACAACTTCGCCAACATCCCGCCGGAGCGCTACCAGCAGATCCAGGGTGGCGCGCCCGGCCCGGATGAAGCCACGATGGCCACCGGCGACGCCGGCAAGCGGGTGGCGTGCGGTGTCGTCGGCACCGGCTAGAACACCTTCGCAGAAGCCCGGCCGCATCGACTTCGCCGGGTCGCCCCGGCCGACGCTCGGCGTCGAGTGGGAGTTCGCGCTGATCGATGCGGCCACCCGCGACCTCAGTAACGAGGCGGCCGAGGTAATCGCCGATGTCGGTGAGAGCCCGCACGTCCATAAAGAGTTGCTGCGCAACACCATCGAGGTCGTCACGGGCGTCTGTGACACCGTCGACGAGGCGATGGTCGATCTCAAGGGCACCCTGCGCAGCGCGCGCGAGATCGTGCACGGACGCGGCATGGAGCTGTTCTGCGCAGGCACCCATCCGTTCGCGTCGTGGTCGACGCAGAAACTCACCGACGCGCCGCGCTACGCCGAGCTGATCAAGCGGACCCAGTGGTGGGGACGGCAGATGCTCATCTGGGGTGTGCACGTTCACATCGGGGTGTCGTCGGCGCACAAGGTGATGCCGATCATCTCCTCACTGCTCAACCAGTATCCGCATCTGCTGGCGTTGTCGGCCTCCTCACCGTTCTGGGCCGGCGAAGACACCGGTTACGCCAGCAACCGGGCGATGATGTTCCAGCAGTTGCCGACCGCGGGCCTGCCGTTCCAATTCCAGACCTGGCGGCAGTTCGAGCGGTTCGTGCACGACCAGAAGAAGACCGGCATCATCGACCACATCAACGAAGTGCGTTGGGACATCAGGCCGTCGCCGCATCTGGGCACCATCGAGGTGCGGGTCTTCGACGGGGTGTCCAATCTGCGAGAGCTCGCGGCACTGGTGGCGCTGACGCACTGCCTGGTGGTCGACCTGGACCGTCGACTGGAAGCCGGTGAGCAGCTGCCGGTGATGCCGCCGTGGCACGTGCAGGAGAACAAATGGCGCGCCGCCCGGTACGGCCTGGACGCCATCATCATCCTCGACGCGGACAGCAATGAACGACTGGTCACCGAGGACCTCGACGATCTGCTGACCCGGCTGCAGCCGGTGGCCGAATCACTGCACTGCGCAGACGAATTGGCAGCGGTCGCCGACATCCCCCGGCGTGGCGCGTCCTATCAGCGCCAGCACCGGGTGGCCGAGGACAGCGGCGGTGATCTGCTCGCGGTGGTTGACTCGTTGGTCGGGGAGCTGGATATCTAGCCCGCGTCACGACGATGCGGGCCGCAAGCCCGAGGAGGAGTGGTGCAATGGACCCGAGGGAGGCGCCCATGAGGATGAGACGACTGGGACTCGCGGTGGTGGCGACGGCCGTCGTCCTGATCGGTGGCGGTTGCGCCAAACCGATCACCGGCACCCCGGTGGCCACCCCCGGTGAGGCCGGCAAGGGGATGGTGCCCGCCGATCTGCTCACCACGACCTGCCGTGAGTTCCTGACCATGGACACCGTCACCCGGCGCGAAGTGATCGTGGCGATCGGGAAGAGCGGAAATCAACTGGTCTCGATGAACCCGCAACTGTGGGCGGGCGTGGCCAGCGCGCTGTGCGGATTCGTCGATCCCTCCGCGCCGGTCAAGGATGTGGTCATGGGGCAGGGCATCCGGTAGCCATGACCGCCCAGCCGATGTTCCCGCTGCAGTCGGCGCTGCTGCCCGGAGAACCATTGCCGCTGCGGATCTTCGAGCCGCGGTACTCGCAGCTGGTGCGGGACTGCCTGGAGATGACCGATCCCGCGTTCGGGGTCGTGCTGATCACCCGCGGCCTCGAGGTCGGTGGCGGCGATGTCCGCGGCGACGTCGGGGCGCTGGCCCGCATCACCGAATACGCCGACCACGGGATGGGCCAATACCAATTGGGCACCGTCATCGGTGAACGGATCCGGGTACGCGAGTGGCTGGACGACGACCCCTACCCCCGCGCTGACATCGAACCCTGGCCCGACGAGCCGGGCCCACCGGTGACGCACGAACGCATCGGCGAGATCGTCGATGCGATGCTGGCACTGTTCGAACGGATCGTCAGCGCGCGGGGCGCGCGGCTTCGACCCGATGCGCTCGCGGTGGCGCCCGAGGTCGCCGACGACCCGTCCCGGCACATCTACGCACTCGCCTCGCGGGTGCCGATGGGGCAGGCCGACCGGTACGCGGTGCTGGCGGCGCCGACACTCGCCGAACGGGTCGACGTGCTGGCCGACGCGATCGAAACAGTCTCTGCCATGGTCGAATTCCAGATCGCCTCCGACGACACGGGGGAATAGCCGCCCCGGTTTCCTCCCGGACCGAGTCCGCCGCCAGACTGTCGGGGCGGGGTGACACCCTTGGTGCATGACATCGATGGAACGGCCGATGCCGCCGCTGAATGCCGATGAGCGCACCACACTGGAGAGTTGGCTGGACTTCTACCGCGTGACCCTGGCCACCAAATGCGAAGGCCTTGAGGACGACCGGTTGCGCCTCGCGTCGGTGCCGCCGTCGCCGTTGACGTTGCTGGGTTTGCTTCAGCATGCCGCGGAGGTGGAGCGGAATTGGTTCCGGCGCGTCCTCGCCGGCGAGAACGTGCCGCCGATTTTCGGTCCAGCCGATCAACCCGAAGGCCACGACGGCGGGTTCGCGGTGACGGCGGAGTCGTCATATCGCGCCGCCATGGGGATCTGGCAGGACGAGGTCAGGCACGCGCGCGCGAACTGTGCGGCGCGGGCACTCGATGACACCAGCCCCTTCATGGGCGGGGAGGTTAGTCTGCGCTGGATCTACACCCACATGGTCACCGAGTACGCCCGCCATTGCGGGCACGCCGACCTGATCCGTGAATGCATCGACGGGGCGGCCGGGGTCTGAAACCTGTTGGCCAACTTCTCCGCGCCGAGTCTGCGGTGAGCGCGTGATTCACCAACGCGCGGTAGCGCTGAACGCAGAATCGGTGCCCGGAGCGCAGGCTCAGAGCTTGTGGGCGTCCAGTAGGACGGTATCGGGAACCGGGTCCTCGAGACCGTCTGGTGCGGGCCGCTTGTAGTGCGCCATCAGGTCGACAGCCGAGGTCGCGGTGACCTCCCAGCCGCGCTCGGTCAGCCACTTCTCGACATCGGTGCGCGCCTCCATGTACCAGAGCCGGGTGACGTCGGGCTGGGACATGCGCGATCCCGCTTCGCTTCTCGCTGACCCCGCACCACCGACCTGGGCCGCGGCCCGGCGGGCCTGCGCCATCCGCTCCTGCCGGCGAGCCAGCTGTTCGGCGGAGTAGAACGTCTCGCCGAACGCCTCCACCGACAGTCTGCTGCCGGCTGCGCTGAGCTGGTCGATCTGCTTGAAGAGCGCGTCCTGCGCGGTGGAGGGCAGGTAGGGCAGCAGCCCCTCTGCCGACCATGCTGTCGGGCGTGATGGGTCGAAACCGTTCTCGCGCAGTGCCGTTGGCCAGTCATGACGCAGGTCGACGGCCACCGCGGCGTACCCGGCACCGGGCTTTGCCTGATGCTCGGCCAGCACCCGCTCCTTGAATTCGAGCACCTTCGGCTGGTCGATCTCGTAGACCGTCGTGCCGCTGATCCACGGCAGCCGCCAGGCGCGGGTGTCGAGGCCGGCAGCCAGGATCACCGCCTGATCCAATCCGTTGGCGCCGGCCGTGGTGAAGAACTCATCGAAGAACTTCGTGCGCGAGGCGATGTAGGCGGCCATGGCCTGCGCCCGCACCGGGTCTTCGTCGAGAAACGGTGAACGCCAACCTGCCTCGACCGCGGCCTCGACGAAGAAGTGGGCATACGGGTCGAGGTACAGCGGACATTCGGCGTCGGTCTCCGTCGCCCGTGCACGAGCCACGCTCAGCGCGGTGGCGCCGACCCCTTCGGTGATATCCCAGGTGTCATCGTCTGTTCGGCTCACGGCTCCGGCTTCGCTCCTTCGGTGTTGTCCGCACGCATCTCATCGACCGTCAGCCCGTCGCTGACCCGTTGCTCCCGGTAGGCCAGCTGCCCGACCCGTTGCGCGATGACCGGCGCGGTGATCAGGGTGAACATGGCGGTGAGCACCAGCATGCCGACATCGATGTTGCCGCGCAGCCGGATCGTCGCGCCCGCGAGGACCAGCAGCAGTCCCAGCACCTGCGGTTTGGTTGCGGCGTGCATGCGGGTCAGCGTGTCCGGAAAGCGCAGCACACCAATGGCCGCGGTCAGGGCCAGTGCGGATCCGGCCAGGACCAGCACGCCCGCCAGCAGGTTGAGGGAGTTCATGACTCGTCCCGCCGCGCCACGTCAGGCACCCGGAACCGGGCCACGCTGACCGAGCCGACGAAGCTGATCAGCGCGAGAGCAGCCAGGCTGTAGGTGACGGTGGTGTCCAGGCTGAACGCCGCCCACGTGCCGACGCCGCACATCGTCACCGCCACCAGGGTGTCGACCGCGACCAGCCGATCCAGTGTGCTGGGCCCCATCAACAACCGGACCATCGTCACCGCGGCCGCCGCGACCAGCATCACGCCCGAGAGCACCCACACGATCGTCATGACGGGATCTCCTCCTCGGATTCGCTTGCCGCAGGACGCCATTCGGAGTCCCGCTCAAACGCCGCGACCAGCATCCGCTCCAGCTGGGTCAGTTGCCGGTAGAACCGCTCCACCGAGCGCGGCGAGCCCACGTCCAAGACGTGGACGTACACCAGCCGTCGCGCCTGGTCGATCTCGAGCACGATCGTCCCCGGCGTGAGGTTCACGATATTGACCGCCAGGGCCAGCACCAGATCGGACTTGAGCGCCAGGTGGCCGCGCAGCACCGCGGACAGCGGTGGCTTGCCCGGCCGGATCGCCAGCCAGGCCACCTGCACCGAGGACTGCGTCAGCCACCACGCGACATGAAGTGCCAGCCGCAGCAGCGACACGGGATGCAGCCGGCCCTGCACCGGCACCGACGGCAGCGGCAGCAGCAGGATTATCAGCAGCGCCACCGCCAGCCCCGAGAGCACGTTGGCCACCGACACGGTGCCCCACAGCAGCAGCCACACCAGAATGAGCCACACCAGCGTCCAGACCCGAAGCGCCCAGATTCTCATCGGTGGCTCCCCAGCACCGCGGTGATGTACTGGCCGCGGTCGAGTACCTCGTCGGCCGCGCGATCGGTGTAGCCGAGGATGGGCCCCGCCGCCACCGTCAACACCAGTCCGACGGCGATCAAAGCCATTGTGGGGACCAGCATTCCGGCCGGCATCCGGCCGACGTCGCCCCGGTCGTCGAACGCGACGTCTTGCGCGTAGTCGTCGAGCAGAACCGACGGCGCGGAGTCGGCCAGCGCGCCTTCCGGTGCGTCGACCCGCGCCCGCCAGAACGCCTTGGTCCATACCCGGGCCACCACGTACAGCGTCAGCAGGCTGGTCATCACCGACCCGGCGACCAGCAGCCAGGCCAATACCGAACCGCTGGCGGTACCGGCCTCGAGCAGCGCAACCTTGCCGATGAAGCCCGAAAATGGCGGGATACCACCGAGGTTGAGTGCCGGCACCACAAACACGAACGCCAGCAGCGGGCTGGCTGCGGCGAGCCCGCCGAGGCGGCGCAACGTCGACGCCCCGGCCTGCCGCTCGATCAATCCGACGACCAGGAACAGGGTGGTCTGCACGATGATGTGGTGGGCGACGTAGTAGATCGCCCCCGACAGGCCCAGCCTGCTGGACAGCGCGATGCCGAACACCATGTAGCCGATGTGACTGATGAGGGTGAACGACAGCAGTCGTTTGATGTCGCTCTGCGCGATCGCGCCGAGGATGCCGACGAGCATGGTCAGCAGCGCCGCGACCAGCAGCACGTTGTCCAGCCGCCCGGCGGGGAACAGCAGCGAGTGCGCCCGGATGATCGCGTAGACACCGACTTTGGTCAGCAAGCCGGCGAACACCGCGGTGACCGGGGCCGGCGCGGTCGGATAGGAATCCGGCAGCCACGCCGACAGCGGGAAGACCGCCGCCTTGATGCCGAACGCGACCAGCAGTACCGCGAAGATGGCGCTGCGGGTGCCGGTGGTGACGTCTTGCAGCCGCAGCGAAAGCTCCGCCATGTTCAGCGTTCCGGTCGTTGCGTAGATCAGTGCCAATCCGATCAGGAAGATCAGCGACGACACCATCGACACCATCACGTAGGAGATGCCGGCGCGGACCCGTTCCTTGCTCGCTCCGATGGTCAGCAGCACGAAGCTCGCCGACAGCAGCACCTCGAAACCGACGTACAGGTTGAACAGGTCACCGGCCAGGAACGCCGTGCACACGCCGGCCGACAGCACCAGATACGTGGGTAGGAAGATCGACACCGGTTGGCGCTCGTCGCCGTCCCGGATGCCCTGCCCGATGGCGTAGAACACCACGGCCAGCAGCACGATCGCCGACACCACCAGCATCAGCGCCGAAAGACGGTCCGCCACCAGCGTGATGCCCAGCGGCCCGAGTCCCGCATCGGTAGGGCCCCAGCCGCCGACATGCAAAGCCTGGGTGCCGTCGCGGTCGGTCAAGTAGAGCAGCACCGCGCAGACCGCCAGCACGCCGCTCAGCGCGAACAGGGCGATCAGCCGCTGCAGCCGCGGCCTGCGCCCGGCGACGAGCGTCAGTGCGGCCGCGATCAACGGGATCAGCACCGGCAGCGGCATCAATACACCCGTGGCTGTCATCGCGACCCCTCGTGGCCGGGCAGCGCATCGAGTTCGTCGGGCTCGTCGGTGTCGCGCGCCGGCACAGGCTGGGGTGCGTCCTCGTCGATCGAGGCAGCCTCGGAGTCGGACAACTTGGACACCCGGGTGTCCTCGGGATCGTTGCCGACGTCCTCCTCGGTGGTTAACCGGAACGACCGATAGGTCAACGCCAGCACGAACGCCGCGATCCCCATCGCGATGACGATCGCGGTCAGGATCATGCCCTGGGCCAGCGGGTCGGCCGTCGTCGTCTCCGCACCACTGGTGCGGCCGCGGATGGGCGGGTTCCCGGCTTTCCCCCCGACGGTCAGGATCAACAGGTTGACGGCGTTGCCCGCCAGCAGCAGACCCAGCAGCATCCGGGTCAGGTTGCGCGAAAGCAATAGGTACACACCACAACTGGTGAGGCCACCGATGATGATCAACGGGACCAGGTAGACGATCATGACGCTTTCGCTCTCAGCACGGGGCGGGCGGCGGTGGCCAGTTCCTCGTCGATGCGCGCGCCCAGGCTGCGCAACACGTCGAGCACCAGACCCAGCACGATCAGATACACGCCGAGGTCGAAGAACAGGGCCGTCACGAACTTCACCGAGCCCAGCAGCGGCAGATGCAGCGAGATGACCGCCGAGGACAACGCGGGAGCGCCCAGCAGCATCGAGCCGACGGCGGTACCGCCCGACAGCGCCAGCCCCGCCCCGAGGATCTTGCCGGCGTCCAGCGGCAGTGTCTCGCCGAGTTCGTAGCGGCCGCCGGCCAGGTAGCGCAGCACCAGCGCCAGGCCCGCGGTCAGCCCGCCGGCGAACCCGCCGCCGGGAGTGTTGTGCCCGGTGAAGAAGAAGTACACCGACAGCACCATGATCAACGGGAAGATCAGCCGGGTCGCCACCTCGAGCACCAGGGAGCGGTTGCGGGGGTCGCGCAATTCGCTGCCGCGCAGCCAGGTGGTGTCACCGACCGCCGGGCTGTAGGCCGGTGCCGGTAGCGCCCCGATGTCGGGCTGGCCGGCATCGGAGACTCGCGGCGCGGCGCCGAACCGGCGGTTGCGGAAGACCAGTGATGCGACGCCGGTGGCCGCGACCACCAGCACCGAGATCTCGCCGAGGGTGTCCCAGGCGCGGATGTCGACCAGCAGCACGTTGACGGTGTTGGCGCCGTGCCCGCGGTAGTAGGCCGCGTCGGGCAGCAGATCGGCGATCGGCGTGCCGGTGCGGGCGGCCATCGCGAATGCGGCCAGGGTGGTGACGGTGGCGCCGACGGCGAGCGCCAGCGCGATTCGGGGGAGCCGGAAGCGCGGCGACTCCTCGGCCTCGGCGGGCAGCGTGCGCAGCACCAGGACGAAGATGACCAGCGTCAAGGTCTCCACCAGGAACTGTGTCAGCGCCAGGTCGGGGGCGCCGTGGAAGGCGAAGATCGCGCCGCAGCCGTAGCCGGTGATGCCGACCAGCAGCACCGCCGCCAACCGGTTGCGCATCACGGTGGCGGCCACCGCGGCGGCCAGGATGAGCAGGCCCACCACCGGCTGGACCAGGGAATCCCACAGCCGGAACTCGGGACGGTCGAGCGGGCCGAACGCCAGCACCACCACGGGGAACAACACCAGCGTCGACAGGATCACCGACTGCGTCACGGGAATCGATCCGCGTTGGGTGATGGCGGTCAACCGGACCGAGGCGACGTCGGCGCCGCGGATCACCGCGTCGTAGATCCGGTCGGCGTTGCCCAGCGGCAGCCAGGATCCCAGCTGGGCGAGGCGTAGTCGCTCACGACTGACGAACGCCCCGATGCCGATCGCCAGCACCAGAGCGGACAGCAGCAGCGGCAGGCCGACCCCGTGCCACAGTTCCAGCGTGTAGTGGCCGTCGTCGGCGCCGGCGGCCGGCATGGTGGCCGCGTAGCCGTCCAGTGTGGTGTCCAGCCGGCTGGGCACCAGACCGAAGAACAATCCGGCCGCGGCCAGGATCGCGGGCGCCACCAGGAAGCTCGCCTTCGGGCGGTGCAGATTGGCCACCAGCGTCGTGGGTTGGTGAGATCCCTTGCGCGCGAACGCACCCCACAGGAATCGCAGACTGTAGATTGTGGTGAACACCGATCCGGTCACCACGCCGGTGAGCACGATCGGTGCCCAGGCGCCGAGCGATTGGCTGTGCGCGATGGTCTCGAAGTCGGCCTCTTTGGCGACGAATCCGAGGAACGGCGGGATGGCAGCCATACTCGCGGTCGCTGCCGCCGCGATGACGAACAGTCCCGGCATCCGGTGGCCCAGCCATGCCAGCCTGCGGATGTCGCGGGTGCCGGTGGAATGGTCGATGACACCGACGACCATGAACAGCGTCGCCTTGAACAGTGCGTGCGCACACAGCATGGCCAGCCCGGCCAGCATCAGATCCTGACCGCCACCACCGACCATCACCGTGATGAAGCCGAGCTGGCTGACCGTGCCGAACGCGAGGATCAGTTTGAGATCGTTCTCGCGAACCGCGCGCCAGCCGGCCAGCAACATGGTCAGCACGCCCAGGGTGATGACCGTGGGGCGCCAGCCCGGTGAGTCGGCGAACCCCGGGGCGAGCCGGGCGATCAGGTAGACGCCCGCTTTGACCATCGCGGCGGCGTGCAGATACGCGCTCACCGGGGTCGGCGCGGCCATCGCGCCGGGCAGCCAGAAGTGGAACGGCACGATCGCCGACTTCGATAACGCGCCGACGAGGACGAGGACGACGCCCACCGCGACGGCGGTGCCGTGCGGAGCCGTGACCACCAGTTCCGAGAGTAGATAGGTGCCGGCGGAGTGGCCGAGGATCACGATGCCGGCCAGCATGGCCAGCCCGCCAGCGGTGGTCACCAGCAGTGCCTGCATGGCTGCCCGGCGGCTGGTGGCTCGCTCCGCGTAGTGCCCGACGAGCAGGAACGACAACACGGTGGTCAGTTCCCAGAACGTGTAGAGCAGCAGCATGTTGTCGCTGGCCACCAGGCCGAACATGGCTCCGGAGAATGCGACGAGTTCGGCGGCGAAGCTGGGCAACCGGTTCTCGGTGTGGCCGTCGTGGTGGTGGAAGTATTCCGCGCAGTAGAACAGCACCAGTGCCCCGATACCCAGGACGAGGACGCTCATGATCGCGGTCAGGGTGTCGAATCGCAGGGTGATGTTCATCGACAGCTCGGGCGCCCACGGGATATTGACCGATGGGGCCTGGCGCCCGGGCTGCGGCCAGTTCAGCCCCACCCAGACCAGTGAGCCCGCCGGCACCAGGGCCAGCGGGTAGAAGGCCAGCCGCCCCCATCGCCATACGAGAGCCGGCGCCACGGCGGCGGCAATCGCGTGCGCGATCAGGATGACGAGCATGGCACTCCGATCTTGAGGACCCGCCTGCGCGTCGTGGATCTGTTGGGCGCGCCAGCGTGTCGGGATCTACCGGTCGGTCGGGGTGTCAGCCAAAGGTTTTCGGCTATGTCCTTCGTGCAGTCTACGTGGTTGACTGCTGCGCAGAATGGCCGGTCGGACTGCCTTGGTGCTCAGCGTTGTGGCGCTGGTGCTGAAAGTGCTTGTCGAGCAATGCGTTTCAGCATGTTGCGGACGACGACCCGGTGTCCGCCGGATCCGATCACCAGGGCGCGGTAGATCCTGCCCGTGAATCCGGGAAAGGCCGCCCAGCTCTGTGCCACCACCCGGGTGCCGCCGTTCGCGTCGTCGTCGAGCAGGAAGATCAAGCGGTAGACCGAGAACGGGTGGCGTCCCGTGAGGGCGAGGCGTTCGTTTTGCTCGGC
Source organism: Mycobacterium sp. SA01 (assembly GCF_041287105.1). Lineage (NCBI taxonomy): Bacteria > Bacillati > Actinomycetota > Actinomycetes > Mycobacteriales > Mycobacteriaceae > Mycobacterium > Mycobacterium sp. SA01. Next base: position 290,401 of record NZ_JBGGNO010000020.1, read on the forward strand.
GGCCTCGAGGGTGAATCCGAACGGCACCGTCTCGGGGTCGTCGGGGTTGCTGCACATCGTTCGCAGCACTGCGCGCCACGTCGCTGCCCGGTCCGCGGGGACCGTTATGGCATGCTCATCGATATAGGGCAAACGCTCCATATAGAAGGACTGTACTAGATCGTGGCACCCCCGCGGAAGCATGAAACCGACGCCATCCTGGATGCGGCGCGCGGCCTGATCCTCGCCGAGGGGCCTCGCGCGGCCAGCGTCGCGGCCATCGCCAAAGCCAGCGGCGCCCCGGTGGGAACGCTCTACCACCGGTTCGGTAATCGCGACGCGGTGGTGACGGCGGTGTGGCTGCGCGCCCTCACCCGCTTCCAGTCCCGGGCGATGGCTGCGGCCGGCTCGGATCCGCTGGAGGTTGCGGTCGCGATGGCCCTGGCCGCGCTCGAATTCGCGACGGACTGCACCGAGGATGCGCGCGTGTTGTTGGCCATCCGGCCCGGCGATCTACGCGACGCTCAGCCGGACCCGGAATTCACCGCGACGCTGACGGCGATGAACGCGCCGCTGGCCGACCGGGTGGCTGAGCTGGCTCGCCAGCTGTACGGACGCTCCGACGCCCGCAGCGTCGACGCCGTCACCAGGGCGGTCGTCGACCTGCCCTACGCCGTGGTGCGGCGTCATGCCCACGGCGAGGGCATGCCGTCGTGGGCGCGGGCCGATCTGTCTGCATCGGTTCGGGCGCTGTTGACGGCGCCCGTGCCGGACGCACCGGCCTAACGCTGCATGTAGGTGATCGTCTGGACGCTGTTGACGGCCGGGTTCGCGGTATGGAGGACTTCGGTGGTTCCCGTTGAGCTGGCGGTCATCCGGGCGCGACGCGCGTCGGCGCTCGCGGCGATCGCGATGCCACCGGCATTGACCAGGTGATCCGGGTGCCGGTAGGCGAAGTTACAGTTCGCCGGACCGCCCTTGGCACGGCCTTTTCCTTTGAGGAATACCGTTGCGCCCGCGGCGATCCGGGGCGGATAGCTCGCGACGTTGGCGGTGATGTCGGCGACAAAGACCAGATCGTGGTCGGTCGTGTTGGTCAGCTCGAACTCCCACCCGTCGTAGTTCGGTCCCCAGAGATCTGGTTGATCCGGCATAGCGGTCATGGTGGCGTTCATGGGTGTCCTTCTGCGCTCGAGGTAACTGCCAAGTGCCAGTAAGGATCCCGTAGAGGGTGACGACTGCGCATCGGCCGATCGGGGGGCGTGCGGGAGGAAACCGGTGTCCCCCAATCGGACTACCGGCAGTACGTACGGACCGGGAGCACGTGCCCCAGCAGCCCGATCGCCCCGCCGAGGATCGGCCACACCGGCCAGAAATACGCTGTCTCGCCCGTGGTGAGGGCCACCGCCAGCCACACCGCCAGGACGATCGCGACCATCGCCAGATAGCCGGCCGCATGCAGGCGCACCGAGGCGCGGGCGGCTCGCTTGCGGGCGGCCACGCGGCGGGGATCGGTGCGTCGCAGGTGATCGACCGGAAGGTCGACGAGGACTCGGCGCAGCTGCTCGGTGTTCTCCGCGGCGAAGGCGGCCTGGACACGGGTCTCGTACTCGGCGAGGTCGACGTATCCCTGCGCGAGAGCGTGGGAGAGCAGGTCAGCGGTGTTTTCCCGGTCGCGGTCTCCGACCCGGACGACGGTGGTGGTCATACCGTCCAACTCTGACATGTCACTAATGGACTGTCAACGGGTGTTGTTGAATTGGGGCATGGCCGACCAGGACAAGATCGTCAGCGCTACCCGACGGATTTCCGCACCCGCCACGACCATCTTCGAATTGATCGCCGACCCGGCGCGCCAGCCGGAATGGGACGGCAACGACAACCTCGCGCAAGCAGCCCGGGGTCAGCGGGTCCGCGCCGTCGGGGATGTCTTCACCACCACGCTCACCCAGGGTGCGAACCGGGAGAACCACGTCGTCGAGTTCGACGAGGGCCGACTGATCGCGTGGCGGCCCGCGCCCCCGGGCGGCGCCCAACCGGGTCACCTGTGGCGCTGGCGGCTCGACCCCGCCGACGACGGCACCACCGTCGTCACGCACACCTACGACTGGACGGAGCTGACCGACCCGGACCGTCTGCCCCGGGCGCGAGCCACCACCGCGGACAAACTGGCGGCCTCGATCGACCGGCTCGCCGCGCTCGCCGAACAGGGTTAACGGCGCTCGGCAAACTCTCTCAGCGACTCCACCTGCGCCGCGTCCAGCGACGGCCGTACCGTTTCGCGGGCCTTGGCCACATCGGCGGCGGTGACGTCCGCGGCGTCGATCGAGCGGCGCATCGCGGTCAGCGCCGCCTCGCGCAGCAGTGCCACGCAGTCCGCCGCGCTGTATCCGTCCAGTTCGCCGGCCAGCGCATCGAGGTCGACGTCCGCCGACAACGGCACGGATTTGCCTGCGGTGCGCAGTATTTCGCGACGCGCATCGGCATCGGGCGGCTCGACGAACACCAGCTTCTCCAGCCGGCCCGGGCGCAGCAGTGCCGGGTCGATCAGATCCGGCCGGTTGGTGGCGCCGAGCACCACGACGTCGCGCAGCGGCTCGATGCCGTCGAGCTCGGTCAACAGCGCGGCCACCACCCGGTCGGTGACACCGGAATCGAAGCTCTGCCCGCGCCGGGGCGCCAGCGCGTCGATTTCATCGAGAAAAACCAGCGATGGCGCGGAATCCCTTGCCCGGCGGAATAATTCGCGGACGGCCTTCTCCGAGGAGCCGACCCACTTGTCCATCAGCTCGGCGCCCTTCACCGCGTGCACACTGAGCCGGCCGGAACTGGCCAGTGCGCGCACCACGAAGGTCTTGCCGCAGCCGGGCGGGCCGTACAGCAGCACGCCCCTGGGTGGCTCGACGCCGAGACGGGCGAAGGTGTCCGGATGCTGCAGCGGCCACAGCACCGCCTCGGTCAGCGCCTGCTTGACCTCGACCATGTCGCCGACGTCGTCGAGGGTCACCGACCCGACGGACACCTCCTCGGTGGCCGAGCGCGACAGCGGCCGGATCACGCTCAGCGCTCCCGTGAGATCGTCCTGGGTGAGCGCAGGCGGCTCGCCGTCCTCACTGGCGCGGGCAGCGGCCCGCAGGGCGGCCTCCCGAACCAGCGCGACCAAGTCGGCGCGAACGAATCCCGGTGTGCGCTCGGCGATTTCGTCCAACTTCAGATCGCCTGCGGGGACATCGCGCAGCAGCACCTCCAACAGTGCCTTGCGGGTGGCGCCGTCGGGCAGGCTCAGGCCCAGCTCGCGGTCACACAAATCCGGTGCGCGCAGCCGCGGATCGGCCGCGTCCGGCTGTTGAGAGGTGGCCACCAGCGCGACCCCGGGAGCGACGACCGCCTTGCGCAGCTCGGTCAGGATCATCGCGGACACCGGTTCGGCCGGGGTGGGCAACAGCGCGTCGATATCGGTGACCAGCAGCACGCCACCACCATTCGTGACGGTGGCGACCGCGTCGGCAACAGCGCGCTGTCGATCCTGCGCCGCCAGCGCGCCGGTGTCAGGCCCGTCGAGCTCGACCAACCGTCGCCCGGCGCACACCGCGCGCACCAACGTCGCCTTGCCTACGCCCGCCGGACCGGTGACCAGCACGCCCAAATTCGCTGTGGCGCCGAGCTTCTCCAGCAGCTCCGGCTGATCGAGTGCGAGTTTGAGCCATTCGGTGAGCCGGCCGGCCTGCACGTGCTGGCCCTTGAGGTCGTCGATCGAGACCGCCGGGGCCTCCGGCCACGTCATCGGCTGGCTCACCGCCGCGGTGGGCCCGGGCCCGCCGACCGAGGGGGTCACACCGTCCCCCCAGGTGACCGACGAATTCGGTTGCACGCTCACCGGTCCCGCCGGATCGGTGCCGGTCACGGTCAACAATTCCGACGTCCACGTGATACCCACCGATGAGGTCAGCGCCGAGCTGGCCTGGGTGGTGGACGTCCCGGGACCGAGGTCGCGCGGGAGCAGCGACACCGTGTCACCGACGGTCATCACCTTGCCGAGCAGGGCCTGGCGCAATGTCGCCGACGTGACCGACTGAGTGGCCAGGGTGGAGCCGCGCAACGTGACCGACCGTGCGCCGTAGACGGTAACCGGGGCGACCAACACGGTGGTGTCCTCACGCAGGCCGGCGTTCGACAACGTCACGTCGTCCAGGAGCGCGGTGCCGGCCGGAACGTCCGCAGGCGCCATCCCGGCGACGGCGGAGGTGGTCCGGGAGCCGGTGAGCGACACCGCATCCCACTCGCGGATGCCGAGCGCGGCGAGAGCCTCCGGATGCAGCCGCACCACACCGCGCCGGGAGTCCAGCGCCGAGGTGTTCAACCGTGCGGTCAGCGACAGGCTGGACGGCGCCATGTCAGCGACCAGGCTTGCGCAGGCCGAGACGCGTCGAGCGGCGATTCGGCATGCCACGGCGATTCGCACGTCGCGCAGCTCGCCGCTGCTTGGGCGCGTCGTTCCAGGCCTCCGGTCGCGCGGCCACCCAGCGCTGGCTGTAGACCGTGAACGGGATCATGCACAGGTAGCCCGCGATGATCAGCAACACCAGGATGTACGGGAACAGCAGCAGCGCCGCCGCGGCGGCAGCGATGAGGATCAGCAGGATCGGCGCGGCATTGGGCGGCATCTTCACAGCCTTGAGCGCCAGCGTGGGCACCCGGCTGATCAGCAGAGCGGCGTTGGCGGCGAACCATAGGCAGACAAACCACGGCGAGGTCCACCAGCCGTGGCCGAACTGCAGCATCGCCGCGAGCGGTCCGATCACGCCGACCGCACCGCACGGCGCCGGCATCCCGGTGAAGTACTCGCGGGTGTAGGCGGGGCGGGTGTCGTCGTCGAGCAGTGCGTTGAATCGGGCCAGCCGCAGCACGATGCACACTGCGTAGAGCAACGCGAAGATCCAGCCGACCGGCGAGGTGGGCAGCAGCGTCACATAGACCACCAGCGCGGGCGCGACACCGAAGTTCACCGCGTCGGCCAGCGAGTCGATCTCGGCGCCCATCCGGGACTGAGCGTCCAGGGCCCGCGCGATGCCGCCGTCGATCCCGTCGAGCACCGCCGCGGCGCCGATCAGGGCCAACGCGATGTGCGGGCGGCCGTCGAGCGCGAACTTGATCGAGGTCAGTCCCGCACAGATGGCCAGCACCGTCGTCGCGCTGGGCAGGATGCGCATGGCGGACGGGCGGGGTTTGATCACGGCAGCTGCGCCAACACAGTCTCGCCGGCGAGCGCGCGCTGACCGGGTTCGATCAGGATCTGCGAGCCGGCAGGCAGGTAGGTGTCCAACCGCGAGCCGAACCGGATGAGCCCGTAGGTGTCGCCGATCGCGACCTTGTCACCGGGGTGCAGGTCGCAGACGATGCGACGCGCGATCAACCCGGCGATCTGCACGACCACCACCTCGTGCCCGTCCGGTGTGTGGATCAGCACGCTGTTGCGTTCGTTGTCCTCGCTCGCCGCCGCCAGCTCGGCGGAATGAAAGCGGCCGGGCCGGTATTCCACGGCGCGCACCTCGCCACCCACCGGCGACCGCTGCACATGGGCGTCGAGCAGAGACAAGAAGATACTCACCCGCGGACGCGGACCCGGGGGCAGACCGAGCTCGGCTGGTGGTTCGGCCTCTTCGACCAGACAGATCAGTCCGTCGGCCGGGGCGACCACCACGCCGGGACGGCTCGGGGGAGTCCGGGGCGGATGCCGGAAGAAGCCGGCGTTCGCGGCGGCCGCGGTCAGGCCCGCGCGGCGCAGCCAGCGGTTCTTCCGGCCGACGCCCGCCACCGCCAGGCCCGCCGCGATGAACGGCAGGCCGGCGGGGTGAACAGGGGGAACGGAGGAACGCACCAGCGCGACCAGCCGCTGGGGGCCGGACTTCATGTTGTCTTCCGCTGTGCGGGGGCGTCTGGCCATCGGCGACGATTCTACGTGCGCGCTGTGATTGTGCGGGCGCAGACCTAGGACAGATCCCAGAGCTGAACCTGCTCGCCGGCGGCCACCCCGGTGATGTCCTCGGCGATCTCCAGAAGACAGTTCGCCGAGGCCAGCCAGCGAAGATGGTGCGATGCCGGCGGCCCATAGGTCGTGACGGTGCCCGCCTCCGGGTCGTAGACACCACGCCGGAACTGGCGTTTACCCTTCGGCGATGTCAGGTCGTCGACCAGCACGGCGGTGCGACGCGGCCGGTTCGGGGTGGCCAGGCCCATCGCCGCGCGCAGTGCGGGCCGGACGAACACCTCGAAGGAGACCAGCGCGCTGACCGGGTTGCCCGGCAGCGTGATGATCGACGTGCCGTTTGCCTTGCCGGCGCCCTGCGGCATACCGGGCTGCATCGCGACCTTGACGAAGTCCACCGCCCCCGCGCCGAACGCATCCTTGACCACCTCGTAGGCGCCGGCGCTCACGCCGCCGGTGGTGATGATCAGGTCGGCCTGCCCGGCGAAGCCCTCCAGCACGGTGCTGAACTGGTTGACGTCATCGCTCGACGTCGGGGTCGCGACCACGTCGGCGCCGGCCTCGCGGACCGCGGCGGCCAGCATGATCGCGTTGGACTCGTAGATCTGGCCGGGCTGCAGCTCGGTGCCCGCCGACACCAGCTCCGAGCCCGTCGACATCACCAGGACCCGCAGCCGCGGCCGCACCGTCAGCGAGCCCAGGCCCAGCGCGGCGGCCAGCCCCAAAGCCGCCGGCGTCACCAGCTGGCCGGCGCGCAGCACCGTCGTCCCCGCCGTGACATCCTCACCGGCGCGCCGCACGTGCTGGCCGGGTGTGGACGCGGTCCGGATCTCGACGGTGTCGATACCGCCGTCGGTGGCCTCGACCGGCACCACCGCCGTCGCCCCGGCGGGCAGCGGTGCACCCGTCATGATCCGGTGCGCGGTGCCCGGCGCCAATGTCAAGGAGTCAACGCGCCCAGCCGGAATGTCCTCGGCGACAGGCAATGTGACCGGACTGGTCTGGGAGGCATCCACGACGTCCTCGGCGCGAACCGCGTAGCCGTCCATCGCCGAGTTGTCGAACACCGGCAGCGACATCGGGGCCGCCACGTCGGCGGCGAGAATCAGGCCCTCGGCGTCGGCCAGCCCCGCCGTCGCGGCCGGGCGCGCGGTGATCAGATCGGCGACGACCCGCTGGTGCTCCTCGACAGTGCGCATCAGACGGGGAATTTCACGCCGGTCAGCTCCTCGGATACCGCCCAGAGCCGCTGCTGCACGTTCCGATCGTGGGACTGATTGCTGGAGCTCACCAGCTTGGGGTGGCCGCGCAGCTCGCGGAACCCGTCGGGCCCGTAGTACTGCCCTCCGGTGACCGAGGGATCGGTGGCGGCCCGCAGTGTGGCCAGCGCGCCCATTTCCGCGCTGTTCAACAGCAGCCCGCTGATGAGCTTGACCCCGGGCAGCGAGCTGCCCGGGACGTGGCGGATCAGCTCGGTGTCCGAGACGCCTGGGTGTGCCGCTACGGCAATCGTTTTCGCGTCGGCCGCGGCGAGGCGGCGCTGCAGCTCGTAGGCGAACATCAGATTGGCCAGCTTCGACTGTCCGTAGGAGGCGACCCGCTCATAGCGTCGGCGCTCCCACTGCAGATCGTCGAACGCGATCTTGGCGCGGATGTTGTGCGCGACGCTGGCCACCACAACCACCCGTGATCCGTCTACTCCCAGCAGATTGTTCAGCAACAGCCCGGTAAGCGCGAAGTGGCCCAGATGATTTGTGCCGAACTGCAATTCGAAACCGTCGGCAGTGGTCTGCTTCGGTGGATACATCACCCCGGCGTTGTTGATGAGTAGATCGATCCGCGGGTAGGCGCTGCCCAGCTCGGCCGCTGCTTCCCGCACCGATGCCAGCGAGCCCAGATCCAGCTTGTGCACCGTCACCTCGGCACCGGGTGCGGCTCGCCGGATCTCGGCGGCCGCCGCGTCACCCTTGGCGGTGTCGCGGACCGCCATCACCACCTGAGCCCCGTGCTGTGCCAGCACCCGGGCCGTGTCGAATCCGAGCCCCGTATTGGAGCCGGTCACGATCGCAATGCGTCCGCTTTGATCGCGGACGTCCGCTTCGGTCCACTTCTGTGCGCTCATGGCACGACGATAGACGGCCCAAGTTGCGGACAATCGGTGGCCGTTTACTGTCGCGGTATGGCTATCGGTGGGGTGCTGTTCGACATCGATGGTGTCCTGGTGACCTCGTGGACGCCGATCCCCGGTGCCGCCGAGGCGCTGGCGGTGCTGGCCGACCACCAGATCGCGCGGTCCTACCTGACCAACACCACCACCCGCACCCGCAAGCAGATCGCAGCCGCGTTGTGCGACGCCGGAATGGACGTCCGGCCCGACGAGGTGATCACCGCGGCGGCGCTGACCGCCGACTATGTGCGGGCCAACTATCCCGATGCGCGCTGCCTGCTGGTCAACAACGGCCAGATCACCGACGACATGCCGGGCATCGACATCGTCGACTCGGAGGCGTACGACGGCGCCGATCTCGAGGCCCCCGACGTCATCCTGCTCGGCGGCGCCGGTCCGGAGTACGGCCACCGCACCCTGAGCCGGGTGTACGAATGGATGGCCCAGGGCGTACCGGTGGTGGCCATGCATCGCAGTACCGCGTGGACCACCACCGAAGGTCTGCGCATCGACACCGGCATGTACCTGATCGGCATGGAGGAGACCTCTGGGCGCAAGGCCACCGGTGTCGGCAAGCCAGCGCCCGCAGGCTTTCTGGCCTCCGCGGCCCGCCTCGGCGTCGATCCCGATGAGATGTACATGGTCGGCGACGACCTCAACAACGACGTTCTGGCCGCCCAGGTGGTCGGGATGACCGGTGTGCTGGTGCGCACCGGCAAGTTCCGTCAGGACACCCTGGACCGTTGGGCCGCAGACGAATTTGCGATGCAGCCCAACCACGTCATCGACTCGGTCGCCGTGCTGCCGGAGTTGCTCGGGTTGTAGCGGCGGACGCGGCTCCCCACGTGCGCCCAACGTCACTCCAGAGTCACCGTCGACGTCGAGCGTGACGCTGGTGTGACGCCCGGCGGCGATGAGTTTCTCCGCCGGGGCGGGTCTGTCTGACTATGACCGAAATTCTGATTGTCACCACCACCATCGACGCACCCGCCGCCGCCGTATTCGGGGTGCTCGCCGATCCGAGCACTCACCAGGACATCGACGGCACCGGCTGGGTTCGGGAACCCTTGGACGACGGCCGGGAACTGACCGAAGCCGGACAGATCTTCCGGATCGCGATGTACCACGACAACCATCCCGACAAGCACTACGAGATGGCCAACCAGGTCACCGCGCTCGAACCGGGCCGGGTGATCGGGTGGGCGCCGGGCGGCCTGGCTGAGGACGGCAGTATCGAACTCGGCGGCTGGACATGGCGTTACGACCTCGAGCCCCTCGGCGACGAGCAGACTCGGGTCACCCTGACCTACGACTGGTCGGGTGCCACCCCGGAGATCCGGAAGAACATCCTCTTCCCGCCGTTCCCCGTCTCCCACCTCGATAATTCGCTGGCGAATCTGGGCAAGTTGGCCATCGACCGGGGATAAGGCGGCCGTCCGCCTCGACAGGGGCTCGCGGACAGCCCGCACGCGCGCTGACCGGGCGTGGCGCAACGCGCATGTAAATTTGCTGCGTCTGCCTGCCGACGTGCCACTGCGTGTGGTAAGCATTCAGCCATCGGTGGTGCCGAAAGGGGCCGTGGGCTTTACCTGTCGGGGGGACAGTCATGCCACATCTGAATTCAATAGTCTCGAAACTTGGAACCGGTAGCGGAACTGGATCCCTAACGTCGGCACCCGATCTCATCGCTTGAGATATCGCGGAACCGACACGAAGGGCGCGCGGTGCCGATCCTCCTCACGGGGCAAGAATCCGACGAGCAGTTGCGACTACTGGCCGGCGGAAAAGCGCGCACCCTGTGCGACCTGACGGCCGCCGGTTTCCCCGTGCCACGGTGGGCCATCCTCGGCACCGAAGCCTTCGAGAAAGCCTGTGCGGCCGCCGGCGTGAGCATCAGCCCAGCACCGCTCTCGTTGGCCGAACGCCTTACGGAGGCGGCGACCGCCGAAACCGCGCTGTGCGAATTGACCATGCCGGCCGACATTCGGGACGCCATTGCGGCGGCGCTCGACTATGTCGGTGCCGAAACTGTGGCCGTCCGTTCGTCCGGGCGACAAGAAGACGGTGAGCGCGATTCGTTTGCGGGACTGTTCGACACATTCTTGAATGTGGCCGGGCTCGATGCCACCGAAGACGCGGTGCGGCGTTGCTGGGCGTCGGCCTTCTCCCAACGTGCCACCCGGTACCGCCATGTGCGCGGGCTCGACTTCGGCGAGGTCGCCCTCGCGGTCGTGATCCAGCGATCGTTGACACCCCACAGCAGCGGGGTGATGTTCACCGTCGACCCGCTTACGGGTGCGCCAGACCGGCTGGTGATCAACGGCGTACTGGGCCTTGGTGAGGGTCTGGTTTCCGGCTCCGTCGACTCCGACTCGGTGAGCATCGACAAGGACACTGGCCGAATCCTCGACGAGATGGTCTCGGCCAAGAGCGAGATGATGGTCAGCGCCGCAGGCGGCGGAGTTGCCACCGTCGGCGTGCCGGTCGACCGTCAGCAGGAAACCAGCGTCGGCCCTGCACTGCGTGCCGCGTTGGTGGACTTGGGGATTCGGCTCGAACAGCATTTCGGCTGCCCGCAGGATGTCGAGTGGGCCTGTGACGACACCAGCACCTGGATCCTGCAATCCCGACCGGTCACCACCCTTCATCGCGAGTTCGACCTCACAGCTGAGCATTTCGGAGAATTCACCGACGGGATCCGCATTTGGGACAACTCGAACATCATCGAGAGCTTCTCCGGTGTCACGTCGCCACTGACCTTCACCACGGCCCGCAAACTGTACGGCGACGTCTACCGGGCCTACGCCCGGAGCCTGAAAGTCCCACCCGCCCAGCTCGAACAGATGGAATCGTGGCTGCCGGTGATGCTGGGCCAGTTCCACGGCCACGTCTACTACAACCTGCTGCACTGGTACCGGATGGTGGGCATCGCGCCGGGCTATCCGCTGAACCGACGGGTCCTGGAAGTCGCGCTCGGCGTCAGCGAACCACTCGACCGTGCGACGGCAAATGGGTTGCGTCCGTTCACCTTTGCGAATCCGGTCCAAAAAGCGGTTTCGCGCGGCCGCACGGCCATCGCCTACCTGCGCAGCATCAGATCCGTCGATGCCATGATCGACGACTTCGACGAGACGTTCGTCGACTTCATCGACCGCCACGGTCTGATGGACGTATCGGCGATGGACGGACCGTCGGCATACCGGATGTTCCGCCAGATCTACGACGAAGTCGCCGACCTGTGGGGCCCGATGATGGTGCTCGACGCCATGTTGCTGACCATGGTCGGCTCGCTGGCCGTGCTCACGAAAGTGTTCCTGCGCGGTGCGCCGGAATGGGTGCAGTTCGCCGTCGTCAACCCCGAGCCGGACGTGATCTCCGTCGAACCGGCCAGGGAGCTGGCCGACATCGCCGCCTTCGTCCGGGAGCACCCCGAACTCGATGAGTTCATCGCGTCAGCCGAGCCCTCGGTCGCGTACGCGCATCTCGCCGAACGCGCCGACGACGGCGCGTCCATATGGCAAGAGCTGCATTCCAGGATCGAGAAGTACATCGATCGCTTCGGGTATCGGTGTCTGGACGAACTCAAGCTCGAAACACCGGACCTGCGCCAAGATCCCGCCGGGATCTTTCATCTGCTGCGGATGGACACCGCCGGGCGGCGCGAGCACGCCGGGAGCTCGGTCGAGGACTACCTCGATGCACACCTGCCAGGTCGGCGCCGAACGGTGTTCGATGCGTTGCGGCGAAAGGTCCAACGCGCGGCGACGCACCGCGAGCATCTGCGTTTCTGCCGCACTCAGGGCTTCGGCATTCTGAAATCGCTTGTGGGGGTGATGGGTCGGGAATTGGAGCAACGGGGAACGATCGACCACCGCTCCGATGTTTTCCTGTTGCGTATCGACGAGCTGTTCGATCTCTATGAGGGCGCGATGACCACCGCCGCCGCGCAGTCGGTGATCCGTCGCCGAAAACTGCTGCAGGACAGCTACTCACGATTCGCCGCGCCCGCCCGGTTCACCACAACCGGATCCGACTACTCAGAGCACGAGTTGGCCCGGGCCGGCTGGCGGCAGGCCGAAGAGTCGACGCACGCGCCCGCCGGCACCGTGCTGACCGGGACGCCGTCCAGCCCAGGCGTGGTCACCGGCCGCGCGGTCGTGGTGGAGAAGCCGCAGGACTTCTCCAGCGGCATCCTGGTGGCATACCGGACCGACCCGGGCTGGGCGTCGGCCCTGCCGTTCGCATCCGCGCTCCTCATCGAGCGCGCGTCCCCCCTCACCCATGTGGCGATCATCGCCCGCGAACTCGGAGTGCCGACCGTCGTGCAGATCGACGGCCTGACCGACGCGGTTCGCACCGGAATGACGCTGAGGGTCGACGGATCCACTGGCCGGGTGGTCTTGGTGGAAGAACCCGGGTCATGAGCGACGTCGACCGCATCCGCGGCTGGTTGATGCAGCCACGGGACGACACCGGGATTCACCTGGCCAATGACAAGAACGGCTGGGACTACGTCACCTACCGCGTGCTGGCCGACAATGCGCGACGCATCGCGCGCCGGCTGATCGACGACGGTGTGCGGCCGGGTGACGTCGTCAGCGTGCTGATGCCGACCTCCGACCTGTGCTTGTCGACGATGTTCGGGGTGCTGGCCGCAGGCGCCACGCTCACCCCGATCGTGCCGCCGATGTTCCAACCGCCCGATCAGTACACCACCCACCTGCGCGGCATCCTCGGGGCATCGGGCTGCCGCGCGATGGTGGTGTCGTCCGCTTTCGTCGAGCTGGCGCGCCGTGCGATAGCCGGTCTTGCTCGCGAGCCCAAACTCATTGCCATCGATGGTGTTCCGAAGTGCGGCCTACTGGACGAGCTCGCCGAGCCCGCCCCCGCCGTGCTGCTGCAGATGACCTCGGGTTCGACGAGCGCACCTCGCGGTGCCAGCATCGGCTGGCACAGCCTGGCCGCCAACCTCGATGTGATGGAAGAGCTCTGCGGGATGGCCGACGGCCAGGTCGGTGTCTCCTGGCTTCCGCTGTATCACGACATGGGGCTGATCGGCGTGCTCTTCCAGGCCATGACGCGGCAGCGCTTTCTGCAACTGATGCGGCCCGACCAATTCATCCGTGACCCGCTGCGGTGGCTGAAAGCGGCCGCCACCTCGCAGCACACCGCATCCCCGTCGTTCGGGCTGGTGTACACCAGCACCAGGCTCACTCCGGATGATCTCGGTGGCATCGATCTGTCAGGACTTCGGACGCTGGTCGTCGGGGCGGAGCCGATCAACCCGGCCCATCTGCGGGCGTTCACCGAACTCACTGCGGGCCATGGTTTTTCCCCGGAAGCCTTCATGCCCTCGTACGGACTCGCCGAACACACCTTGTTCGCCACCTCGCACCGGCTGGGTGAGCCGCACCGGATGGTCCGGGTGGACCGGACCGCGTTGCGTCATGGCCATCCGGTTCGGGTGCTCGCGCGCGTGACAGGCGATATCACCGCCGACACCGGCAGCGATTGGGTGGTGTCGGTCGGCAAGGCCGCGCCAGGACATGCGGTCTGGATCACCGACGAGTCCGGTGACCGGCTGCCCGACGGGATGTTGGGCGAGATCGTCCTGTCCGGGCCGTCGGTGGGGCAGGGATACCACGGGGATTGCGACAGCACCACGCGGTTCGTCGACGACGAACTGCGCACCGGTGATGCCGGATTCCTGCTCGACGGCCAATTGCACGTACTGGGCCGGATGGGGACGAGCCTGAAGATCAACGGGCGCAGTGTCTTCACCGAAGACTTGGACGTGACCACCGCCGATGCGCTCGGGATCGCCCCGAGTCGCGTGGTCGCCGTCGCGGTGAACGAAGCCGAGCGGCCCGGTGTCGCGGTGTTCATCGAACACATGAAGGTGACCCCCGAGATGATCGCCGCCGCACTCAGATCCCTGCAGGCGAACGTCGGTGAGGAAGCCCCGCTGTGGCTGATCAGCACACCGCGCGGAACGCTGTCCCGGACGTCGAGTGGCAAGCCGCGTCGGGCGCACATGTGGCAACAGTGGCGCTCGGGCCGATTCAGCAGGTCCCGATTGCTCGCCATCGGTGGCCCGAATCGAGACGTGCAGGGGCTCCAGCGGATCCGCGCTCTGTTCGAGCAAGCCCGCGAGCTCGCCGTGATTCCCGACGATGCGACAGTGCATTTCGAGGGATCGCTCGCCGAGGGATTCGGCAACGAAGGCTCGGACATCGACTTCCTGTTGTTGGTGCCCGGCACAGCCACACAGGCGGTGATGCCCACGGTCCTGTTCGTCGACGGCCGCCGAGTGGAGATTCGGGCCCAATCGCATGAGCAGATTCGCGAACGGCTACTGAAGGTCAGGCGGGCGATCGACACTGGGTCGGTGGCCGGGGTGTCCGAGGACCTCCTCAACCGGGTTCAGCGGTTCCTGCGCGGTATCCCGCTGTACGTCGGACCCGACTACGAGCAGCTTCTCGACATCGTCTCCTACGCCGAGCTCACCACCTTGCTCAGCTCGTGGTGGCGCCGGCGGGCCGGCGGATGCCTGCGACATGCCGTCGCGCTGACCCTGCTCGGTGACGGCTACGAGGCCGTGCGGTGGGTACGAGAAGGCATGGCGCAGCAGATGAAAGCGTTCCTCGCCGCCCACGGTGAGGGTTACATCGAGATCAAGTGGCTGCCGGAACAGATCGCTCGGCTCTCGCGCGACGCCGACGTGACTCTCGCGGCACTTCTGGATGACTACGAAACCCTCGACGCGACAGCCACGTCAACGGATTCGAGCCGGGACATCATCGAGCGGGCACTGGAATTGGCCGCGCGATTGGGCGGTCCGAAAATTTCGCTCGATCCCACGAACGTCGTACTACGGCGGGTGCCCGGAGTCACCACCTGGCCGATCGGAACCGCCACCCATGTCGTGCGCGACAAGACCGACGTGTTCGTCCTGTCCGCCGACTGCGCCCAATCATGGCGGAAGGTGATCTTCGGTGAGTCGATCGCCACCACCCAGGCTGCCGTGAATCACATCGCGCTGTTCGTCGACCACGGCCTCGTCGGGCTGGCATGGCGGGGAGGGGCAGTGATCACACCGGTGGCGGCGATGTGCGCACCCGGGCGCCCGCTCACACCGCTGCCGTCCAACCAGCGCCCGGCGATCACGATCGACGGTGCCATCACCGATCGGGATATCGTTCGATCCCCGCTGGGTGCACGGGCTTTCGCCGAGTGCGCGGGGGCGTTGCTGTTGGCCAACATGGTGCTCGAGAACGCGCGCGAAGATTTCAGCGGAGCTGTCAAAGACGGGCAGTGGCGGGTCGCTTCACTGTGCGGGCGACGGATTGTGACCATGGCGGTCCGAATCCTGGCCAGCGCCTGGGGAATCACCCCGCTGCCTGCCGACCCGGTGCTGGTGAGCAGGCTGGACATGCTGGTACCCGAGCATCCACGGTTGGCCCAGAACGCTCGCGGCCTCAGCGAGCTCTCGATCGCCGATGAGGACGACGCAGGATCGGTACACCAGGAACTCGATGCGTTCGTTGCCGAGGTGCGCAAGGTCACCTGCGGTGAGAACTTCCCGTCGTCGTTCGCGTCGAGGGAGGAGTGGCAACGCACCATCCGGTACGGATACCACTGGCTGCGGATGGGCGGATATTTCGGTGCCTACGTCGAACTCGACGAGACCCGCGATCTGCTGACCACCGGCGGAGCCCAACCCTGTGCGAGGCCTACCCCATGAGCGACATCGGTGATGAGGTTTTGGCGCTGGTCGCGGCGATGGCCCCCGAGACGGCGGGGGAGCCGGGGTTGGGCAGCGCTCTGATCGGCGATCTCGGATACACCTCGCTGCGACTGCTCGAGCTGTCGATCGCCGCCGAGCGCGCCTTCGAGCTGCCGCAGCTCGACCAGGAAATGCTCGCCGGCGTCGTGACCGTCGGTGATCTGGTGAATCTCGTTCAGGCGCAAAAGGAATCGACATGAGCAGGACGGTGCTGGTCACGGGTGCCGCCGGGCACGTCGGCTCCGGCGTCGTCGCCCGTTTGTCCCGGCGCGGGTATACCGTGATCGCGCTGATTCACGATCGTCCGGTCGCCGGTGCACGAATGCTGACCGGAGACGTCCGTAGCGAAGACTTCGGCCTCGACGACCAGACCGTGTCGAAACTCGCGAACGACGTTGACGTGGTGGTGCATTCCGCCGCGGTCACCGACTTCGGGCTGCCTGAGCAGCGCTACACCGAGATCAACGTCGACGGCACGGCCAATGCACTGGCCTTGGCGCGCCGCGCGGATGCCGGCCTGGTCTATGTGAGCACCACCTATGTCTGCGGCGACACCGAAGGGGTCTTCTCCGAGGATCAGCTCGATATCGGTCAGCGGTTCAGCAACGCCTACGAACACAGCAAGTATCGGGCCGAAAAACTGGTCGCCGCAGCCGGAGTCCGGTCGGTGGTCGTCCGCCCCGGCATCGTGACCGGCGAATACCGCACCGGGAATACCGAGGTCTACAAGCACATCTACCAGCTGCTCAAGGTGATCGTCGAGGGCAGACTGCGGACGCTGCCCGGGAACTATTCCGCGACATTGGGACTGGTCCCGATCGGCCATGTCGCCGACGTCATCTCGGCCGCCGTGGAGACGTTCGACGACAATATCGGACGGACATTCCATGCGGTGGGCGCCAACGCACTGTCGCTTCGCACCGTCTCCGACGTCCTGGCCGAGTATCCGTCCTTCTGCATACCTGATTTCGTGCCGCCCAGCACGTTCAGCGAGTCTGACCTCGACGACATCGAGCGCCGCTATTTCGACAAGGTCGGGGTCCTCTATACGAGCTACCTGCGACGGCGCCTGGAGTTCGACAGCACCAACAGCCGCGATCGACTTGGTGTGACCCCGCCCGCCATCGGTGCCGGCTACTTCCGGCGCCTTCTCGACTCCTGCTTACGCACTGGCTATTTGGGAAGGCCCGAGCCATCGGTCGCCGAGGTCTTGGACCGGTTGCAGGCCAAGAGGAGTTCCGCATGATCCGCACCGGCAGCAGGTATGACTCGGACACCTACTTCATCGAGACGTGCGATGCGCTCGCCTCGATGAACGTCGACCGTGTCACCTTCGCCCACGAGTATGCACTGATGCTGCTCAAGCCTGATGCGGCCGTCACCGCAGCGATGGGATCGGCCATCACCTGGCTGCTCGACCACGGCTACCTCATCGTGGGGGCGTACCCGGTGCAACTGACGTATCTGCATCTACGGGCGTTGTGGTATTTCAACTGGCACCGCGCCACCGCCGAGCGCCGCCGGGTTGCCGACCGGCTCGCCGCGCTGTCACCGTCGTTGGTTCTCGTCGTCAGCCATCCCGACGCTGAGCAGCCGGTGTCGGTCCGGCTCACGGCGGACAAAGGCCCTGCCGACCCGGTGCAGCGGCAGCCTCATCACCTCCGGCATGCGCTGGCGGCCGGAACTTATCTGCTGAACAAAGTTCATACCCCCGACGACCCCGACGATGTGTTGCGGGAAATGAGCATCTACTTTCCCGATCCGCAACTGAGCGCCGTGATTTCCGCATGCGTCCACGGCGCCGACGCAACAGCAGATGCCGTGCGCATCGTCGACGGCATCGAGTCCGGCCTTGACCTGCGAAGCGGTGACCTCACCGCCGCGCAGGACGCCGTCTGGCAGGGCCTTGGTGGGGTCGATGTGTGGGATCGACCCCGATCCGGTGAGGAATGGCTGGCCGCATTGGTGGATGCAGAGAAACGAGGCATCGACGTCGATCCGTGGTTCCGGATCGTGATCGAGTCCTCCTATCTTCCGATGCACCGACAGGGGAGTGACGGGATATGAACGGGGAGAAATATTCTCAGACGATCCGCCGAGAGTTGGTGCACAAGCGTGCGGTCTCCGAGGTGCTTGTCACCTCGATGGGCGGCCAAGGGGACACCTGGACAGCGCATGCCCAACTGCCACGCCTGCACAGCTTTCACTCCGACGGATTAGGGCGGCAGCGGTCGTACTACGATCCGCTCCTCGTCCTGGAGGCGTTTCGGCAGGCATGCATCGCGGGCAGCCATCTGTTCTATGACGCACCGCCGGACGCCCGGCACACCGTGCGGCTGTACGAACTGGCCGTGGTCGACTTAGACCATCTGGTGTGCGGGTCCGAGATGCTGGATCTGGAACTGAACATGGCGGTGCAGAAGGAATTCCGTCATGACGGCCATGACGCGGTGCATGGTCTGGAAGTCCGTGCCGTCGTGGCCCATGACGGCACGAAGATGATGGAGCTGTCGGCCGCGTTCAACTGGATGCCGTTGGAGAAGTGGGACCGCCTGCGGGCTGGCGCGTCTTGGGACCCGGGGCCGCAGCCGGCTCCGGCCGATCCTCGGTCGGTCGGCCGGACGCGGATGGAGAACGTGGTGATCGGTGCCCCCGCGCAGGCGGCGGAGGGCGGCGCGGCGAGCGCGCCGCTCGTGGTGGACATCAGTCACGCGACGCTCTTCGACCATCCCCTCGACCATCTGCCCGGCGGACTCATCATCGAGGCCGCTCGACAGCTTTCCCTGGTGATAGCCGACTCTCGTGCGCAGGACCTGGTCGGTCCGGCGTGGCTGAAGATCGGGTTCCGGTCGTTCGCCGAACTGGATTCGGTGAGCACGGTGTCGATGACACGCGATGGTGCCGACCCGCTGACCTTCCGAGGCGACATCACGCAGTCGGGTCAGACCAGGGCCACCGTCGAACTGGCCTTCATGGAATGACGGTCCTGCGGAGGACGGGCGGTATCGGCGCGTTCCTCGTCGAACGATGCCTGCCGGTCTATCCCGTCTATCTGGCGCTGTGGGTGATCGCAGTCGAGTGCATGGTCGTGGTGGTCGGGCAGTCGCCCGGGCCGTGGCGGCCGTCCTGGGATACCGCGCTGAAGATCGTGGCGCTCAACGCCGCCGGTGCCTTCCTGCGCATGGTCGACGACCAGAAGGATCTGGAGTACGACCGGGTGTACAACCCGGACCGGCCTCTGGTCCAAGGCCGAATCAGCACCCGGGAGTTGCGGATCGCGATGGTCCCGGCTGCCGCGATGGCCGTACTGGTGGGCGCGACGGTCTCGGTCTGGACGGCGCTGCTCGTGGCGTTCATCCTCGGCTACAGCCTTGTCCTGTGGTGGGTGGAATCGCGGGTTCCGGTGGTGCGGGATAACCCGCTGGTGAACCTGGCGGCGGCATGTCCCGCGCAGTTCCTGGCAACGGGTTTCGCGATGACGGGCCTGCCGGGTGTCGCAGACGCGTCCTGGGGACAGCGGGCCGCCATCCTGCTGGTGTTCACCACCGCCTTCCTGCATGTGGAGTTGGCGCGCAAGACCACTCGGGTGGCAGCAGCCGATGACCTGCGGTCGTATTCGCGGGTCATCGGGCCCACCGCAAGCGGACTCGCGGTGTTGGTTCTCGGGTTGTCGGCCGTGCTGGTGGAGCTGCTGGTCACCTCGCCGTGGAATTGGGCGGGGCACTGGTCGCCGATTGCCTGGGCGCCCGTCGCGACTGTGGCGTTGCCGTGCCTGTCGGCGTGGATCTTCTTCGTGCGGCGGGTCGAGGTCCACCCGCGAGGATTGCCAACGCTTTTCGTGATCGTGTTCTACCTCGCCATCGTCGGCCAGGGTTTGGCCTACCACTAGAAAGGGGCCCAAGAGTGCGGATCCTCATACCGCTGGTCGGCAGTCGCGGGGACGTTCAGCCCGGGGTTGCGCTCGGTTTGGAACTCGAGCGTCGCGGCCATGACGTGATCATCGGCGCACCACCGAATTTCGTCGACTTCGTCGCAAAAGCAGGTCTGACCGCGCGCCAATTCGGTCCCGACGTCCATGCCTTGTACTCCTCTCCGGAGGGTCAGAAGGCCTTGGCGGCGGGCAGCACGTTCAAGCTGATGTCGATGGTGTCGAAGCAGATGTCGGAATACGCCGACCGGATGGACGACGAGCTGATCGACATCTCCAGCGGGGCGGAGATGATCGTCTGCACCACCTTCAGTGAGGACCGGTCGGCGATCGTGGCTGAGTCCCTGGGCATTCCGATGGTGACCCTGCACACCTACCCGTGCCGCAAGAACAGTTTGTACGCGCCGCCGGGCTCGGTGCCGGCGAACTGGACGGTGCCCGGCGTGTTCACCCGTGTCGCGTGGTCCGCGATCGAGCGACTGCGGACCGTGGTGTTCGGCAAGTACCTCAACAACCTTCGCGGCAAGCTCGGTTTGCCGCGATCGTGGGCCAGCACGGAATCGATTCTCGCCCAACGCAATGTCCCAGAGCTGCAAATGTACGACCCCGCGTTCGTGCCGGGGCTGGCGCAGGAGTGGGGCTCGTCGCGTCCCATGGTCGGCTTCCTGTGGTTGCCGCAGTCGGCCCGGGCGGCGATCGGCGAGTCGGCCGAAGACCACGCCGAGGTACTCCAGTGGGTGGACGGCGGCACACCGCCGATCTTCTTCGGGTTCGGCAGCATGCCCATCCTGGATTTCGGTTCGGTGCTCGACATGATCGAGCACATCTGCGAACGAACCGGCGAGCGGGCGCTGGTCAGCGTCGGCGGCGCCACCCTGAGCCCTGAACTGCGGAACACCTCCGACAACGTCAAGGTCGTCGATGCGCTGGCTCACGACCTGGTCTTCCCGCACTGCAAGGCAGCCGTCCACCACGGTGGCATCGGCACCCTCTTCGAGAGCCTGCGGGCGGGACTGCCGACTCTGGTGTGCTCGGTGTCCTTCGATCAGCCGGTGTGGGGCCACCAGGTCGAAAAGCTCGGTGTCGGCGCGCATGTGCCGTTCACCAAGTTGCGGGCCGACACTCTCGGCGCGGGGATCGATGCCATCTTGGATCCGCAGATGCGCCGCCGGGCCGAAGCGTTCGGCGCACGCCTGCAGGCGACCGGAGACGGTGTACCGCGAGTGTGCGACATCGTGGAGAAGACCGCGGCCCGCTAGCTAGGGTGTCGAGGCGAGAACACCACCGGCAGGGCGGCCGGCGACAGGACGAAGTCCTTGGCTTGCGGCTTGACCTCGAAACCGGCGGGCAACCGGATGTCCCATCGGGAGAACAGCGCCGCGGCTTGCAAAGTGATGGACAACAACGCGAATTGGCTTCCGGGGCAATGTCGTTGCCCCAGGCCGAACGCCATCATGACCTCGCGGTCCACCGAGTCGGATTCCCAGCGGTCGGGGTCGAAGGTCGAGGCATGGGGGAAGTACTGGTCCTGCAGATGGATCATCAACGGGCTGAACAAGATGTTGGTGCCGTCCGGGAACTCGACCCCGCCGATGTGTACCGGTCCGTCGGCGGTGAGGATGCTGATCCACGGTGCCCACATTCGTAGCGTCTCGGTGAGAACGTTGCGCAGGTAGCGCAGTGCGGGAACATCGCCCACTTCCACAGGGCGAGAACCGACTACGGAGTCCAGCTCGTATCGAATCCTCGCGGTGATGTCGGGCGCGCGACTCGTCTCGTAGATGAGCCAGGAGAACATCGACGATTGAGATCCGATGCTCGCCGCCAGTGCCAGCAGCAGTTCGTCGACGAGGTCGTCATCGGACAGCGTCGCCCCGGTCTCCTCGTCGACGTGATGCAGAAGTGCCGAGAGCATGTCTCCCTCGTCGGGTGCGTGGCGCCGTCGCTCGATGAGTGACCTCAGCGCGGAGCGCACCCGCCTCGAGTCGGAGATGAATCGGCGGTTGGCCAGCAGCCGCAACTGTCTCGCGGTCTTGGGCAGGGCGCCGCGAATGATGACTTCGCTGAGCAGCCAAGGGGTTCGCTCGCGGATGACGTCGATCTCCTCGGCGTCGGATTGGGCGCGGAACAGCGTTGCCAGCATGGTGCGCATCACCAGCTGGTGCACGCTGGCCCGCAAGTCGGTCTGGGTCCCGCTGACAAGTGAGCCCGACCAGTCGTCGGCGATCGCCGCGACCGTGAGCCCGTACTCGGTGAGACGGCGTTGCCGAAAAACCGGGGCGATCAGTCGGCGCCGCAAGTCGTGTTCGGGCCCGCTGAGGACATTGGTCGCGCCGCTGACCAATTCGTGGATCGCCTCGCGCATCGGCTCGCGGTGGAAAGCACCCGCGCGGCCGACGCTGACGTCGCGGATCAGCTCCGGGGTGGTGAGCAGGTAGGAGGCCCGCGGGCCCAGATACACCCGGACGATCGGGCCGATGCCGGGAGCGCGCAGCAGCAACTCGCGGGGATCGCCCGTGACCATGTGGGCGTGGCCGATCAACGGCAGACGCCCTGGCGCCGTGGGGATTCCAGAGAGGCCGGCTGGCGTCATGGCGGCAGCGTAACTGGTTTACGACGAGGTCAGGCTGCGAACGGCTTCGATGCGGGCCTTCAGCTGATCGGTGGTGGCTGCGGCCACCGGTGGTCCGCCGCAGACCCGCCGCAGTTCGTTGTGGATCTGACCGTGCGTCTTGCCGGTGCGGTGGTGGGCCAGCGACACCAGGGCGTTGAGTTCGCGGCGCAGATCCCGCAGCTGGCCGTGCGTGGTCAGCCGTGGCACCTCACCGCTGGCGGTCCGCTTCTCGATCTGCTCTTCTTGCCTGCGCCGCAACAGATCTCGCATCGACTCGGCGTCGAGCAGGCCGGGGATGCCGAGGTAGTCGGCCTCCTCGTCGCTGCCGGCCGGCGTCGCGGTCCCGAACGACGACCCGTCGAAGATGACCTGATCGAGCTCGGCGTCGGCGCCCAGATACTCGATC
Source organism: Mycobacterium sp. SA01 (assembly GCF_041287105.1). NCBI lineage: Bacteria > Bacillati > Actinomycetota > Actinomycetes > Mycobacteriales > Mycobacteriaceae > Mycobacterium > Mycobacterium sp. SA01. The sequence goes on from NZ_JBGGNO010000020.1 coordinate 313,267, forward strand.
TTGTTGTCGCCCTCGTCGGGCTCGTCGCGGTTCTGCTTGGCCAGCTCCGCCTCGAGCGGATCGTCGTCGAGGTTCTCCCGGTGCGGCTTGCCCAGCACGTGATTGCGCTGAGCCTCCATCTCGCTGGCCAGCAGCAGCAGGTTGGGCACCGACGGCAAGAAGATGCAGGCGGTCTCGCCGGGCCGCCGGGACCGCACGAACCGGCCGATCGCCTGGGCGAAGAACAGCGGCGTCGAGGCGCTGGTGGCGTACACGCCGACCGCCAGACGCGGTACGTCGACACCTTCGGACACCATTCGCACCGCGACCAGCCAGCGCGATGTGCTCTCCGAGAACTGCGAGATGCGATCTGAGGCGCCCTTGTCATCGGAGAGGACGACGGTGGGGGCCTCACCGGTGATCTTGAGTAGCAGATCGGCGTAGGCGCGGGCGGCGGTCTGATCGGAGGCGATGATCATGCCGCCTGCGTCGGGGACGTGTTCGCGAAGTCCGCGCAGCCGGGTGTCGGCTGCTGCGATCACCGCGGGCATCCATTCGCCGGCGGGGTTGAGTGCGGTCTTCCATGCCCGCGCGGTCTGCTCGGCGGTCAGCGGCTCACCCAGGCGGGCCGCGTGCTCCTCGCCGGCACTGTCGCGCCAGCGGGCTTCCCCGGAGTACGCCATGAACATGACCGGCCGCACGACGCCGTCGGCCAGTGCGTCGGAGTAGCCGTAGGTGTGGTCGGCGGACGAGCGGGCGAAGCCGTCGGGACCAACCTCGTAGTTGACGAACGGGATCGGGCTGTCGTCGCTGCGGAACGGCGTCCCGGTGAGCGCCAGCCGCCGAGTCGCGTCGTCGAACGCCTCCCGGATGGCGTCGCCCCACGTCTTGGCGTCACCGCCGTGGTGGATCTCATCGAAGACGACGAGCGTTTTGCGGTTCTCGGTGCGCACCCGGTGCCGGGTTGGGTGGCTGGCAACCTGGGCGTAGGTGACCACGACGCCGTGATACTCCGCGGAGGTCTGCGAATTCGAGTTGGAGAACTTGGGGTCGAGGGCGATCCCGTGTCGTGCCGCGGCCTGCGCCCACTGGATCTTGAGGTGCTCGGTGGGGACGACGATGGTGACCGCTTCGACGGTGCCCTCGGCGAGTAGCTCGGCGACGATCCGCAGGGCGAAGGTGGTCTTACCGGCCCCGGGGGTCGCGACAGCGAGAAAATCGCGCGGCTTGGCGGCCAGATACTTGACCAACGCCCGTCGCTGCCAGCCCCGTAACGCCTGGGTGCTGGGCGCATCAACTGCCCGCACCCCTGGGACTCCTCTCGGTCGAGATGGACTCTAGTGCAAGCGGATCCGCCCGCGCACTTCGATCCGGCGTGTCGTCAGACCAAGTGCGGATGTGTTGTCGCTGAGATCATCGGTGGAGGGGAGCGGGCCCGCGGCGGTACTCGCCCACGTGGTTGTAATGACCGCGCGCCCGGTTAACACCTCGCCGGTGTCGGTCCCAGGGATGTTCAATGGCCGAACTCGACGCCCAACCATTTTCGATGCGAATGGCAGGGGGTGATCCCCGAAATTGTGGCTCCATGGCATTCCGCTCGGCCAGAGCGGGCGCATTGGTCGTTTTCGCTGCCGGACTGAATTGCCTATTACCGTGCGGAGGCGTGGCGACGCTGACCAGAGAATGGCTACAAATCCACTTGTCCAGCAATGTTATTCAGTGCTACGGCAAGTCCTGCGCGGGAACGGATGGCGAGTTTTCGGTAGACGCTGGAGAGCGTGCTGTCGATCGTTTTTTCGGCAAGAAACAGCTCGGTGGCGATTTCGCGATTGGACAACCCCTGGGCTGCCAGCCCGGCGATTCGGTGTTCGGCTGCAGTGAGGTGCTGGCCTCGGCTGCGCGTGGCGTCCAGCCGTTTCAATTCGGTACGGGCCCGTTCGGCCCAAATGGGTGCGCCGAGTTCGTCGAACGTGTCGAGCGCGGAGCTGAGGGTAACGGCCGCATCACGGCGTTGACGCCGCCGCCGCTGTAGCTGCCCCAGCAGCAATTGAGTGCGTGCTCGCTCGAATGGCATGGCCAATCGCTGGTGGTGCACCATCGCGTCGTCGAGTGCCCGGTGGGCTGCGACGAGGTCACCGCGCGCGGCCAGCAGCGCGCCGCGACCACGTGCCCCGACGGCCATCATCCAGGGCCGGTCTCGCTCGCAGCCATGCTGCTCAAGGGCATCGATTACCGTTTCCGCACGCTGCAGATGTCGCAGTGCGATGAGTGATTCCACGGCGTCCGGAAGATATTCGCCGCCCTCGATCTCCAGTTCGTGGGGCGGATCGAATTCCTCGAGCAGCGGTGTCAGCACGGCAAGTGCGTCCTCATAGTTCCCGTGGGACACCTCCAGGAACGCCAAAACCCGCGTCGGTTCCTTGACCTGTCGTCGTGCTCCGATGGCGTGGGCGGTGTCGATCGCCGCCATCGCGTCAGCGCGGGCGTCGTGGTCGCGACCGCGATACGCCGCGACGGTGGCACGCTTGGTCCACGCCGTCACCAACGACAGCCGGGCATCGAGTTGCTCGGCGCGCTGCACAGCGGCGCGTGCCCAGTCCTCTGCAAGGTCATAGCGGCCCGACCAGATCGCGACCGCTGCGAGGCGGTTATCGACCCATACCAGGTCGATCTCATTGCCGACGGCGGTCATGCTGCGCTTGACCGCCTGCAACTGCGCCTCGGCCGTACCAAGATCACCAACATAGGCCGATATCACCGCTTCGACGGCGCCTGCACGCAGGAACGTGGTCGCACCGCTATTAGGGTCTTCGAGCTGCACCGCTTCGCGCAGTGCGTGCTCGTGAACGCCCTGCCCCTGGATGAAGGCTGCAGTAACCCACAGCGCCAACGCCTGACTGCGTAACCCGGGTGTCTCCAGGTCCTCGGCGAGTGCGATTGCGCGCAGCGCGCGTTCCACCGCTTCGGCCATTCGGCCGGCGACCGCAAGTGCCAGCGCCAGACGTAATTCACAGACCAGGCGCAACGCCGGGGCGCCGGCGGCCTCCTCGGCGGCCTCGGAAAGTGCATCGATGGCGCCGGTCAAGTCATCGTCGTAGGCCATCACCGCGCCGAGATGGGCCAACGCCAGGCCACGCATAACGCCAGGAGGCAGGTGGTCGAGGGTCGACTGCAGATGCGCCCGCGCCAGCGTGACCGATCCCGAACGGAAGTGCAGCTCGGCCGCGCGGATGCGGCGCGGCGGAGTGTCACCTCCGCGTGTCAGAGCAAGTTCGAGTAGGTCGGCTGCAGCGGCCAACGCGCCGCGCGCCGCGAGCACGTCCGCTCCGGTGTCGATAGCGGCCAATGTTGTCTCGTCGCCCGTTGTTGCGGCGAGTGCGAGATGACGGGCACGTAGTTCCGGCTCATTGACGGTTTCTGCCAGGGCTCGGTGTACTGCGCGGCGGTCAGCAGGCAGCGCGTTGGCAGCAACTCCTGTGGAAAATAGCGGATGACTGAAGCGGATTCGTCCTCCCGCCAGGGCAACGACGCCGAGCGCCTCGGCCGAGCCGACAGCAGCCAGGACAGCATCCGCCGGTAGGTCAACGGCGTGGCTCACCACCTCGACTGTCGGGTCGGCAGCGCACGCCGCGGCCAGTAGTACCTGCTGCTCCTCACTGCCGATTCTTCTCAGGCGGTCGCGAACCAATGCCGCCAACCCGTTCGGCAGGCCCGCGGTCCTGGTAGCGGTGTTCAACTCCGCCCGAGCCAGCTCGAGAGCAAACAGCGGATTTCCGCCCGATGTGCGATGGATCCGGGTCACTACCGGCCGCGGCAGCGTGCGACCCAAGCGCGCGGCAATAACGCCGTGGATGCCGTCCGCATCGAGCGGGCGCATGCGAACACGGGACGCCCCGGGCAGCTCGAAGGGAGTCGCTCGCGTCGGATCGCCTGGATCACCTTCGTTGCTACGCAGCGTCACCAGGAGCGCTGTGCGACCTGCCAGGCGCTGGCCAACCAGCCCGAGAACCCGGCGGCTCGAAGGATCCAACCACTGCGCGTCGTCGAGGGTCAGCAAGACCGGCTCTCGCACGCTGAGATCTTCAAGCGCCCGCCCGAATGCGGTGGCGGTGGTGCGTTCGTCGGTTTCCGGACCCTCGACGTGCTGGCCACATCGAGCTCGCTCCAACGCCAACTGCTGTCGCGGCGGAAGCGCAGCCAAGCTTGAGTCGTCGATGCCGGAGAGCAGGTCCGCCACGGCGGCGTACGCATATCCCAGTTCCGCGGGCGACCCATGCGCTGTCAACACTGCGAAGCCGAGCGATTTCGCACGTTCGGCTGCATCGAAGAGCAGCGTGGTTTTGCCGATACCGGCCTCGCCCTCGACGAGCAAGACCGCCGGACCATCCTGTGCCCGATGCAATAGCTCCGCCACTGCTTGGTCCTCGACGCTGCCGCGGGCCATGCCCTCCCACACGTTGCTGATCTTCGCACCATCGTGGTCCCCGGGCACAGTGATATCGCGGAGGCAAATGCCCAACGGTGAGCAAAGCCGTCCCGCCGGTGGCAAAAGATCGCCACACCGCTCATATTCCTGCGACGATGCTGACCGTGGGGGCGATGGTTGGCCGCGTCAACGAGCTGCAGACAATTCAGAGCATCATTCAGCAAGTCCGACAAGCGCCGGCAGCGTTGGTTATCGACGGCGAGGCCGGTATCGGCAAGACCACGCTGTGGCGCGCGGTCACGCAGTGGGCGAGCACGATCGGTTTTGTGGTGTTGACGGCCACCGGTGCGGCCGCCGACGTGACCCTCCCTTGGGCCGGACTGACCGATCTGCTGGCCGGCATTGATGAGATGGTGCTGGCGCCGTTGCCGCTACTCCAACGGCGGGCACTGGAGTCAGTGATCGTCGGTGGTCATCGGGGCGGCGCCGATCAACGCTTGGTGGCGACCGCGCTGCGGGCCGCGCTCGACGCGTTCTCGCGTCGGCAGCCGGTGCTCATCGCCATCGACGACGCCCAGCGGCTAGACGGCGCCACCAAGCTGGCGTTGGGATTCGCGATGCGCCGCCTCACCGGACCCGTCGGGGTGCTGGCCACTTTCCGCAGCGGGACGCACGACGTTCGAGAGGACTCGTGGGTCGCACCGCGGGACCCGCAAGCGCTCACGCGGCTCACACTGAATCCGATGAGCCTGGGCGACCTGCGGGCCCTCATCGCCGACCGCCACGGCGGCACAACGCCATACCCAACTCTGCGGCGAATCCATACCTTGTCAGCCGGCAACCCGTCCTACGCACTGCAGCTCTGCCTCGCCTCGAATTGGCAGAACGGGGGCGACGCCGAATCGGTGGCGCTGCCGCCGGAACTGGCCGCACAAATGTCTGACCGCGTCGGCCACCTCGATCCGGAGACCACGGAGGCGGTCGTCACAGCTGCCGTCGCCGTAGTACCGACCGTCGAGTTGATCGCCGCAGCGACCGGACATAGCCCGACCGACCTGGTCTACCTGCTCCAACCTCTTGAGGCGCGTGGGGTGCTCGCCTTCGAGGGCAACCACGTCCGACTCACTCACCCGTTGATGGCGGCAGCAATTGTCGACGCCGCCGATCCAGACAGCCGCCGTCGCGCACACAGCCGCCTGGCGCACGTCATCGACGACCCCGCAATTCGTGCCCGGCACCTGGCCCTGAGCGCCGCTCACGGTGACCCGGACACGTGGGCGGCCCTGGACAGCGCCGCCGAGAGTGCCGCTGCCCGCGGTGTCTTCACCGAAGCTGCCGAACTGGTCGACATCGCGATACGGGTGGGCGCAGATACGCCGCTTCGGCGGCTGCGCGGCGCCGAATACCACTTTCGGGCCGGCGCACTCGATGAAGCCGAGGCCGTGGTTGCTCCCGTCGTCGACGCTTTGCCCGCGGGATTTGCGCGGGGATCAGGCTTGCTGCTGCTCGGTGCTGTGCGCGGTCAACGCGAGGGGTGGACTGCTGCGGCCGGGGTGCTGCAGCAAGCGGCGATCGAAGGTTCCCATCACCCGGTGATCGGAATCCTCGTGCAGGTGTGGTTGGCACTTGGCATCGGTCTCGGAGGGGATATGCCGTCCTGTGTTGCGCAAGCCCGCCGTGCTCGCGAGGAGGCGGACCGCAGCGGCATCGCGTCTCTGCGTAGCCAGGCGCTCTCCCTGTGGGCGCAGGTCAGTTTCATGCACGGACTCGGTACCGACACCGAGGCATTACGGACAGCTCTCGAGCTCGAAGACCCCGACAGTCCAGCGCCCGCTGCGCTGCAGCCATCCGCGGTGTATGCCTTGAACTGCGCGTGGACTGGGCGACTCGAGCAGGCGAGGGTCGCAATGAACGACGTGGCCCGCCGCTGCAACGAACGCGCCGCGGACGCCGACGCAATCTGGGCCGCAGAACAACTCACCACAATCGAAATCTGGCTCGGCGGATACCCAGCGGCACAACAGATTGCCGACGGTGCGCTCGAACAAGCCCGACGCCTCGGTGCCGGATTGCCCCTCATCAGGGCCTGGACTTCGGTGTGCGCGGTGGCCGCCCATCAAGGCCGCGTAAACGACACCTACACAGCCGCGCGAAAGGCAATCGAGGCGGCGGCCGCGGCAAAGCTGATCTATCTCGCTCGCGCACCCATCATGGGCCAGGCGTTTGTCGAGGTGTCCGGTGGCGAATACCTGGCAGCGTTGAACACCCTTGGGCCACTGCTCGATACGTTCGATCCGGGCCACGACACCGAGATCGTCACCGGCGCCTATCTACCCGACGCGGTGGAAGCGCTCGCCGCCCTGGGCCGGCTCGAGGAGGCCGAGCCGTTGGTTGCTGCGTTGGAAACCAACGGATCTCGTTTCGAGCGGCCGTGGATGCTCGCTACCGGAGGGCGGTGCCGAGCGCTGCTGGCAGCTGCCGCGGGCGACCTTGACGCTGCCACGCAGTTCGCCGAGCAGGCAATGGAGCACCACGACCGGCTGCCGATGCCGTTCGAACGCGCTCGAACCCAGCTGGTTCTCGGTCAACTACAGCGTCGGCGGCGCCGCCGGAGCGCCGCTCACGACACCCTGCGTGAGGCGGCGGCCACGTTCGAGGGGTTGGGGAGTTCACTGTGGGCTGCTCGTGCGCATCGCGAATTGTCCCTGCTATCAAGCCGTTCGGCAGGGGGCATGCTGACCGACACCGAACGGCAAGCTGCCGAGAAGGCTGCTGTGGGCCTGTCGAACAAACAGATCGCGACCGAGCTCTACCTGTCACCAAAGACCGTGGAGATGCATCTCTCCAGCGCCTACCGCAAACTTGGCATCCGGTCGCGCGCCCAACTCGCTCACCGGTTGCGGCAATTGGGCTTGGCGGGACTCAGCGATCAGCACCCACCTGAAGGCTCGACGTAATCAGACCAAGAAATTGTCGTTGCGAATGAAGAACTCTCGGCGTTCGTCGTCGGTCAGCTCACCGAGCTTGGGCAACCCCTCGAAATAGAACTCACGGGGCGCGCCGGGAGCAAACAACATCAAGATCGAGGCGGGCTCGTCGGACTGATTCCCGAAACCGTGGATTCCGCCCGGTGGGACGTAGAGGTAGTCGCCTTGCTCGCCGACGGTCCACTCGCGGCCGTCGAACAACTGGATCCGGCCGGAGATCACGAAGAAGGACTCCGACATGGCCTTGTGGAAATGCGGCCCGGGTCCACCCGCCCTGGGGCCGAGGTCGACGCTGTACAGGCCGAAGTCACCGCCGGTCGATTTCTCGGTGGCCAGGTACGTGTACTTGACCGGGCCGACTTCGAAGTCGGCCGGGGTATCGGCCTTGCGCAGGGTGGCGCTGACCTCGCCGTCCCCGTCGTACCGCGGCGGGGGATAGGGCGGCACGTGCAGCGACATGGCTACATTCTGCCGGTCATCCGAGCGGGTAGGTCACGCCCGTCAGCTCTTCGGACACCGACCACAACCGCTTCTGCGCCGCAACGTCATGCGACCGCCCATTGGAGGAGACGAGCTTCGGGTAGCCCCGCATCTGCAGCAATCCGCCGGGGCCGTAGTACTGGCCGCCGTGCACCGTCGGGTCGGTCGCGGCGCGCAACGTGGGCAGCGCACCCATCTCGGAGCTCTGCACGGTCAGGCCGAAACCCCGTTCGACGATCTTGGGCAGGTTGCGCCCCAGCTCGGTCGCCGAGCTTCCCGGGTGGGCTGCGGTGGCGATGGTGTCGGTGCCGGCCAGACGCTTCTGGAGTTCGTAGGTGAACAACAGGTTGGCCAATTTGGCCTGACCGTAGGCGCCGGTGCGGCTGTAGCTGCGCTCGGACTGCAGATCGTCGAAGCGAATGCGCCCGAACCGGTGCCCGTTGCTGCTGACGGTGACGACTCGGGAGCCCGGTGTGGCGAGGAGTCGGTCGAGCACCAACCCGGTGAGCGCGAAATGGCCCAAGTGGTTGGTGCCGAACTGGAGCTCGAACCCGTCCTGGGTGGTCTGCTTGGGCGTCATCATCACACCGGCGTTGTTGATCAGCAGGTCGATGCGGTCGTGGCGGGCGCGCAGCTCCTCGGCGGCAGCGCGGATTGACGCCAGCGAGGTGAGGTCGAGTTCTTGCACGCTCACGTCGGCTCCGGGGTAGCGCCGCACGATGAGGTCGGCGGCGGCCTTGCCCTTGTCGAGATTGCGGACCGCGAGAACCACGTGCGCGCCCTTGGCTGCAAGCGCGCGGGCGGTTTCATAGCCCAGTCCGGTATTGGCGCCTGTGATGACGACTGTCCGCCCGGTCTGGTCCGGGATGTCGGCGGAAGTCCAGGGTGCCATGCGGTTCTCCTCGGTTAGACTGGCTAACCGGAGCGTGCGCCCCGGTTTTATCCGACTATACGGAACGCGCGCCCCGCTTTGTCAACGCGTGAAGGGGTGTGAGGTGGTGCTGAGCTGCCGGCCGCTACGGGCCGATGCCGCGCGCAACCGTGCCCGGGTGCTGCAGGTGGCCTACGAGGTCTTCGCCGAGCAGGGGCTCGCCGTGCCGATCGACGAGATCGCCCGGCGGGCAGGCGTCGGCGCCGGCACCGTCTATCGGCATTTCCCGACCAAGGAAGCCTTGTTCGAAGCGGTTATCGGTGAGCGGATGCGGTTCGTCGTGGGGCGAGCACGCGAGTTGTTGGCCGCTGATCCGTCTGGCGCGCTGTATGAATTCCTCCGCGAGATGGTGCGCGAGGGCGCGGCCGACCATGGCATGGTCGAGGCGCTGGCCAGCTACGGAATTGACCTCGACACGGCGGCGCCGGGCGCCGAAGCGGAGTTCCTCGGCATTCTTGGCGAGATGCTGGCGGCGGCCCAGAAGGCCGGGACCGCCCGTGCCGACGTCGGCGTCGCGGAACTCAAAGCCCTGATGGTGGTCTGCAAGAGCGGGCAGTCGTATGGAGAGGACGTCGCCGACCGGATCACCGACGTCATCGTGGCCGGCCTACGCGCGGAGTGAGTCTGCGAGATACCAGGGAAATCCCTGTATCGCTGCTGGGTGCTTAGTCCCTATACCTGAAGTTGCGTGCGCGGGGCGCGCAGTGCTGACAGGGCGGGGGCCAGGGTGTGAGGTCATTCAACGATCCAACGGGGCGGAAGCCGATAGAGGCTCAGCCTCGGTTCGAGAAGTCGATCGGCCGGATCGGTGCACTGGCCGTGGCGTTGGGCGTCGGTTTCGGTCTCGGCGCGCCGCTTGCCTGCGGCGTCGCCAACGCCACGGGGCCTGACGCGGGCTCGAGCGCCGACGGGGGAGCATCGAGTGGCCGCGCTGGAAGCGGCACGGGGAACAGTGGTCGACATGGGGTGCACCCTCACAAGCCGAGTCGCGGTGCCTCGAAGTCTGGCGGCGCAGTGCAGCAGTCGGAGCGTCACACCACCGTGCCCCGTGCCGCATCCAACGTGTCACCGAAGTCCGAGACCGCATCGCCGAAGCAGGTTCAGGACATTCGTCCGGCCGTATCTGACGACACCGATGGGGGCGTCGAGGGGTCGTCGCGGTCGGTGACAGTCAGCGTCTCCGCGGCGGCGCGGCCCAGTGATCCCAGCGCACCTGTGCCGGCTCCGATCACGCTCAAGAGCATCGTCACCGACGCGCTGACCTGGGTCGGACTGGGCCGTCTGGCTCCTTCGCTGCCGGTTCCCAACGTGCCGGTTCCGCCGTTCTTCGAAGGCCTCTGGCTCGCCGTGCGTGGGTTCCAGCGCACGGTTAACAACCAGCGACCCGCTGCTCACCCCACCCTGTCTGAGCCGGATCCCGACGGCACCATCCGCGGCAACGTCAACGCGACCGACTTCGACGGCGATCCGCTGACCTACTCGGTGTCCAAGCCGCCGACCGAGGGTGAAGTCTCGGTCGATTCGGATGGCGGCTTCACGTACAAACCAGGTGACGAGATCGCCGCCACCGGCGGCACGGACAGCTTCACGATCAAGATCGACGACGGCGCCACTCATGGCTTGGCGGGGCTGCTCGGCCTGAGCGGTCCGGCTACGGCGACGGTCAAGGTCACGGTGGCTGCGCCAGCGGGACCGGTCGATCACGCACCAGTCAACGGTGTTACCGACGTGCACGATCCGGATGGTGAGGGCAAGGTGACGGGAACTGTCACGGCCACGGACCCGGACGGCGACACCCTCACATACTCGCGCAGCACACCGCCGAGCAAGGGTGCTGTGGTGGTCAACGACGACGGAAGCTTCACGTACACACCGACAATCGATGCGCGCCACGATGCGTCGGCTAATGGGGCGGGCGTGGTGCATGACGGCTTCACCGTGACCGTCAGCGACGGCAACGGCGGCACGCTGACGGTGCCGGTGTCCGTGATTGTCAGTGCGAAAAATTCCGCGCCAAGCGAGATTTCGGTCGAATCCGGCAGCCCCGATGCCGGCACGGGCGTCGTAACCGGTGCGGTTCACGCCACGGATGCCGATCAGGACACGCTGACGTACACGGTGTCGACGCAACCTGGTCACGCGCAACAGTTCGATTTCGACAGCAGCACAGGCGCTTTCACGTACAAGCCGACTGGCGACGCGCGGAACGCGGCGGCCAGCGGCGGGTCGGCGACCGACTCGTTCACGGTCTCCATCACTGACGGGCACGGTGGTGCGACCACGACCGACGTCAGTGTGACGGTGGCGCCGTCGGCGCCGGTCAACAACGCACCGGTGGCCACTGACGATTCGGCGACCACCAACGAGAACGTACCGGTGTCAATCGCTGTCGTGGCCAATGACTCGGACACCGACGGTGACTCGCTGATCGTCACCGGCGTGGCAACTCCGCTGCATGGCACCGTCACTCATAGCGATACCGACATCACGTATACGCCGAACACCGATTACTACGGCGCGGACGGGTTCACCTATACCGTCAGCGACGGCCATGGCGGTACGGCCACCGGCACCGTCAGTGTCACCGTGGCACCGGTCGACGCACCGCCGCTGACCGGCACCCCGGTCGACGGACTACCGCTCACCGCACCGGTGACCACACTCGACGGCACCGTGTACCAGTTGCTCTCGCAAATCGGCGGCACCCCCGCCTCCAGCAGCGGGACGGACAGCGTCGCGATCATCAATAACCAGGGGTCGACCACCGTGGTGACGCTGCCGGGAGCTCACGCTATCGGCCTCGTGGGCCGGCCCGGCGGAGACGCCGTCGTCACCACAGTGACCCAAGTCGGCGAGGACCCGACCGACGATGGCTCCTACCTCACGCAGGTATCGGTGATCAGGCCCAATGGCACCATTTCCACCACAGATGTCGTCGGTTCGGCTATCGCCAGTCCCGTCGTCGCCGCCAACGGCATTACGTATCAAATGGTGACGACGCCGGTCGATACCGGCATCGTCGCCGATGACGGCACTCATGTGACTGCGTACTCGGTCCTCGTTCTGCGGGTGGACCCGGGTGGGGCGGTCACCACCCACACCCTTGGCGCGGTGCCCGGTGGCACGTTCTACGGGCGTCCTACAGGCAACGTGGTCACCGATGCCCAGGGCAATGGATACGTGGCTATCGCAGGAGCCACAGTGAACGCGACCGCCTATCGCTACACATCGGCAATCATGGTCATCCCAGCTCATGGCACGGCATACCTGTCCGACCTGGTGTCCGACAACCCTCTCGTCGGTGCGGTGGCGGTTACTCCTGATGGCACGGCATATGCCCCGTTCCTCGAGAACGACGGGTCGACGATGGTGATGGAGTTGTCGGGTCAGACCACGACCTTCTACCGCCATATCGTGGGCAAGCCGGTCCCGGTCCAGGAGCTCCCGACCATCGTTGTCGGTGCCGGCGGTGCCGCGTACCTGGTCACTACGTCGTCCTCCGCCGATGGCGAGATCATCGCAAGCCACATCACCCGAATCGGCGGAAACACTATCGACATCCCCGTTCCGCTCGGGACACCGTTGTCGGTCGCACCCGACGGCGGGGCCTTCCAGATGATCTCGGTGGACCAGGTCCTGGCGATCAGTCCTGGCGGAGGCGCCACCACCGTGGCAGTCGATGCCACACAGTTCGTGCTAGGGCCAGACGGAAAGGGCTACGCACCCACCGCCGGCCACGTCACCGTCGTAACCACCGGTGGCACCACCTCCGACATCGAACTCGGTGGAATCGGTGCGTCGCCGCTGGTGTTCGGGCCGGACGGGACACCGTTCGCGGCGGTCGACACCGGCTCGGGCTACGTCATCAAGAACCTGGCAACCGGCGCGAGCAGCGACCCACTGGCCAAGTCCGACAGCACTCCCAGCGGAGGAACGCTGGCCATCGGGCCGGACGGCACCGTCGTTTTCGTTCCGACCAGCACCACAAGTGATTCCCATCCCGTGCAGATCCTTGCGTACGCACCCGACGGGTCCACCATCATCAGTAGTCCCGTCGATGGTCTCAGCCCCGTGGGGTTTGCCTTCGGCCCTGACGGCACCGTTTATGTACCGGTGATCACCCAGGGCGGCGACGGCAGCTTCGGCACGACCGTCGTAACGGTCACCTCAACCGGAGCCACGACAGGGCCGACGGTCAGCGGATTCGCGCTCCAGCTCGCTGCGACAGACCGCGGTGTCTATGCGTTCGCCGTGTCGATTAGCGTTGAGGGCGGCTTCGGTAACACCCAATTGGTATCTCTGCCCGCCGTTCCGAACACTTTGGTGCCGGCGACCACCGTCACCAAGACGGTCAACAACGCCACCGGTGTCGTCACCGGACAGGTGACCGCGGGTTCACAACTTGGTGAAGCGGTCTCCTGGTCCGGTTCGACCACGACCGCGCTGGGAAGCCTCGTGGTGGGATCCGACGGAACCTTCACGTTCACCCCCAGCAACGCTGCGCGTGCGTATGCCGAGGAATCGGGCAAGGTATACAACGTCATTGGGTCGTTCACCGCGACGAACAGTGCGGGTCAGTCCTACACCATCCCGTTCAACGTGCCGCTGCTGCCGACCAATTACCCGGTGAGCCCGTCGACGTCACAGCTGTACCCGCTACACACGTTCAACGGCGCAGGAACGACATTCAGCAATGACCCTGACTCCCTGCTCGGTCAGGACGGCGTGGTCAGTTCCTGGTTCGGCGAGCCCGCGCTGGTATGGACCGATATCCACCAAATACTGACCGACGGCCGGGACCTTGTCGACTGCAATCCATGCAATGCTTTCGGCGACGCGGACTTTGACTACTCCGAAGTGAAGATTTCCTACACCGGCCATCCCGACCTCACCCAGGAGGCTGACGGCACTCCGATCAACGCCGAGGTGTATGTGGTCAGCCTCCTGCATGTGCCCGGTATGAAGTATTACGAGGGCTATGTGATCGGCTATCGCAAGATGGCGAAGGGGAACACCATCTACGTCAAATCCGACATGCTGAATCACGCCAGGGTCGTCGGCGACACCGGTGAGGTGAAAGAGGCATTCGTCGACTACGAAGCCATCGAGGTCGTGCCCGGCACCTTCCCCGAAGACTGGTTCTATCAGCGCGACCCGAATGTGGGCGGATTCATCTTCGACAACGAATTGCCCAGCGACGCACTGGTTCCCGAGGTGGACAGGCAATACACCGAGTTTGTGGACGGATACACGGCCTACTACGACACGCTGCGGAGCACCAATGCGAATCTTGCTCATGTGGTGGGCAAAGTCGGGCCCCTTATCGTCGATCCGGAAACGGGAATCGCGCTCGCAAGGAATCCGCGCTCGGCCACAAGAGTGGCACTCAAAGTTCTCAGGGTTGGCGCTGAAGGTGCACTTGAAGCGATCACCGATCAGGACAGCTTCCTGTCGGCCACGATGTTCCTCGCCGAAGGGCCGGCGGTCGGCGCGACACCCAGCGTCGGCATCCCGGACTGATGTCCCGGCCACGGTCACGTACCGGACCCCTAAGCCCTCACCGTACGGCGATCCGGACCAATCAGCGCAGGAGGCCGACGGTGTGGGCAGATTTCTTGCACTCACCTAGGGCGAGTGCTAAAAAGGTGGTTGGCACTCACGACCAGTGAGTGCTAGGTCGGGACGGTGAGACCGAAGTCGTACACACCTACGGTCGTCCGTCGCGGGCACTGCGTCCGGCCAAGAGACGTGTAACCCCCAACCGGAGGATTCACTTCGCAATGTCCAAGATCATTGCTTACGACGAAGAGGCTCGCCGCGGCCTTGAGCGGGGCTTGAACGCCCTCGCCGACGCGGTAAAGGTGACGCTGGGCCCCAAGGGTCGCAACGTCGTCCTGGAGAAGAAGTGGGGCGCCCCCACGATCACCAACGATGGTGTGTCCATCGCCAAGGAGATCGAGCTCGAGGACCCGTACGAGAAGATCGGCGCCGAGCTGGTCAAGGAAGTCGCCAAGAAGACTGACGACGTCGCGGGCGACGGCACCACCACCGCCACCGTGCTGGCTCAGGCTCTGGTTCGCGAAGGCCTGCGCAACGTCGCTGCCGGCGCCAACCCGCTCGGCCTGAAGCGCGGCATCGAGAAGGCCGTCGAGAAGATCACCGAGACGCTCCTCAAGAGCGCCAAGGAGGTCGAGACCAAGGACCAGATCGCGGCCACCGCCGGGATCTCCGCGGGCGACCAGACCATCGGTGACCTGATCGCCGAGGCCATGGACAAGGTCGGCAACGAGGGTGTCATCACCGTCGAGGAGTCGAACACCTTCGGCCTGCAGCTCGAGCTCACCGAGGGTATGCGCTTCGACAAGGGCTACATCTCGGGTTACTTCGTGACCGACGCCGAGCGTCAGGAAGCGGTCCTCGAGGATCCGTACATCCTGCTGGTGTCGTCGAAGGTCTCGACGGTCAAGGACCTGCTTCCGTTGCTGGAGAAGGTCATTCAGTCGGGCAAGCCGCTGCTGATCATCGCCGAGGACGTCGAGGGCGAAGCCCTGTCCACCCTGGTGGTCAACAAGATCCGTGGCACCTTCAAGTCCGTCGCCGTCAAGGCCCCGGGCTTCGGTGACCGCCGCAAGGCCATGCTGCAGGACATCGCGATCCTGACCGGCGGCCAGGTTGTCAGCGAGGAGGTCGGCCTCTCGCTCGAGACCGCCGATGTCTCGCTGCTGGGTCAGGCCCGCAAGATCGTCGTCACCAAGGACGAGACCACCATCGTCGAGGGCGCCGGTGATTCCGACGCCATCGCCGGCCGGGTGGCTCAGATCCGTGCCGAGATCGAGAACAGCGATTCCGACTACGACCGCGAGAAGCTGCAGGAGCGCCTGGCCAAGCTGGCCGGCGGTGTTGCGGTGATCAAGGCCGGAGCTGCCACCGAGGTGGAGCTCAAGGAGCGCAAGCACCGCATCGAAGATGCTGTGCGCAATGCCAAGGCCGCCGTCGAGGAGGGCATCGTCGCCGGTGGTGGCGTGGCTCTGCTGCAGTCGGCTCCGGCTCTCGACGAGCTCAAGCTCGAGGGTGACGAGGCGACCGGTGCCAACATCGTGCGTGTCGCGCTGTCGGCTCCGCTGAAGCAGATCGCCTTCAACGCGGGCCTCGAGCCCGGCGTTGTCGCCGAGAAGGTCCAGAACTCTGCTCAGGGGACCGGCCTCAACGCCGCGTCCGGTGTGTACGAGGACCTGCTCAAGGCCGGCGTTGCCGACCCGGTGAAGGTCACCCGCTCGGCGCTGCAGAACGCAGCGTCCATCGCGGCGCTGTTCCTCACCACCGAGGCCGTCGTCGCCGACAAGCCGGAGAAGGCCGCCGCACCTGCGGGCGACCCGACCGGTGGCATGGGCGGTATGGACTTCTAAGTCCCTGTACGAAAGAAGCCCCGGTGCGCTCCGCGCACCGGGGCTTTTTCGTTTGTCCGTCCCGCTTCCTTCCGCCGAGTGTGCGGTTTCATCCGCAACACGCCGCGGTTGGCGTATCGATCCGCACACTCGCGGCTGCGCTGTGGACAGCAGGACGCACACGCTGCGACGCATTGGCAGTCTTCGCGTATGCAGACCATTGCCTGGCCGTTCCTCGCGGCCGAGGCATTGGCCGCCAATGAGCTCACCTTTCGCGAGCTCAGACGGTTTCATTCAGCGGTCTATCCAGGTGTGTGGACGCCGCGCGGCGTCGAACTCTCGGCCATCGACCGGGCGCGCGCCGCATGGCTCTGGTCGGGGCGCCGAGGTGTGCTGGCTGGTTTGTCCGCGTCCGCGTTGCTGGGCGCGAAATGGATCGATCCGGACGTGCCCGCGGAGCTGGTGCACACCAATCGGCGCGCACCACAACTGATCTCAGTGCATTCGGACACCTTGTTGCCTGCCGAGATCCGGCAAGCGCGCGGGCTGCCTGTCACCACGCCGGCTCGAACGGCCTTCGATCTGGGACGGCGGCTCGACTTCACGACGGCAATACAACGGATCGACGCCCTCATGAACGCCACGGACGTGAAGGTCGACGACGTCTGGTCCGTCATAGCGCACCACGGGGGCGTACGCGGATTACGGCAGTTGACGTCACTGCTTGAGCTTGTCGACGGCGGGGCTGAATCGCCGTACGAGTCGCTCACCCGAATCCTGCTTGTCCGCAATGGCTTTCCGCGGCCGCAGACGCAGGTTCGAGTATGCGACGACGACGGATATGTGGTGGCCCGACTTGATATGGGATGGCCCGAATACCGAGTCGGCGTCGACTTCGACGGAGCGCACCACTGGACTGACCCACAGCAGCGATCGAAGGACATCGAACGCTACGCGCGACTGCCAGAGCTCGGATGGACCGACGTTCGGGTGACAAGTTCTATGCTGCACAACAATCCGCGGGTCATCCTCGGCCGGGTCGGGCAAGCGCTCACGGCGCGAGGCTGCCCGCGGACGTGGTGAGTGTGCGTCCACATCCGCGATCGACGGCGTGTCGCGGATGAAACCGCACAGTCGGCGGTCAGGCCAGCGGAACGCAGTCGTCGCCGCAGCCCGATGCCGTCGCCACACCCGGGACGGCGGACCGATGTAGCACCGCGCGCTTTGGGATGACCCGCAGCCGGTCGTCGGCGAACTCGCCGCGACCGTCGACGATCAAGCTGTACCCGCCGGGCTCTCGCGGCGGCCACACCATCGTCACGTCGGGGTGCGCGAGCGCGTTGCGCCGCGTGCTGTTGCCCACCGATCCGACCTCGAGCACACCCGCGACGAGCCGAGGGTCGACCGCCACGGTGTGCGCGCGGTGCTCGTCGCTCACGGTGATCAGATAGCCGAACGGATAGTCGGCCAGCGTGCCGGCGAGCTGATCGAGATCCACCTTGACGCTCATGCGCCGACGATAC
Organism: Mycobacterium sp. SA01; assembly: GCF_041287105.1. Taxonomy (NCBI): domain Bacteria; kingdom Bacillati; phylum Actinomycetota; class Actinomycetes; order Mycobacteriales; family Mycobacteriaceae; genus Mycobacterium; species Mycobacterium sp. SA01. The sequence goes on from NZ_JBGGNO010000020.1 coordinate 330,978, forward strand.
TGCGCCGGTCTAGCGTGGGAATACCGTCGCTGCCCGCACGAGTTGAGGACCACATGCCGCTGCCTACGCCGTCCCCCACGTCCACTGCCGTCGTCACCGGGGCCTCCTCGGGAATCGGTGCAGACATCGCCCGCGAACTCGCCGCCCGCGGGCACGGGGTCACCCTCGTCGCCCGCCGCGAGGACAAGCTCCGAGAGCTCGCGGCCGAACTTGGCGAGAAGGTTCGCGTCGAGGTCATCGCCTGCGATGTCGCCGACGCCGACGCCCGTGCAGCGCTGTTCGACGAGGTCGAGCGACGCGGCCTGACCGTCGACATCCTGATCAACAACGCCGGCATCGGCGTGGTCGGCTCGGTTGCCACCGCACCGGTCGCCGACGAAATCGCTCAAGTACGTGTCAACGTCGAAGCCGTCATCGACCTCACCTCATGCGCTGTGCAGCAGATGGTGCCGCGCGGACGCGGCGCGATCCTCAACGTCGGATCGACCGCCGGCTTCCAACCGTTCCCCGGCCAGGCCGGCTACGCCGCCACCAAAGCCTTCGTCCGCAGCTTCACCGCGGGGCTGCGCGGCGAGCTCGCCGGCACCGGTGTCACCGCGGCGGTCCTGCACCCCGGCCCGGTGCGCACGGAGTTCCTCGCCGCCGCCGGGATGGACGAACGCGAATTCGCCTCCGCCTTCCCGAAATTCATGTGGATGCCGTCACGGACAGTCGCGAAGATCGGTGTCGACGCGTTGGCCGGCGACCGCGGCGACGTGATCGCCGGTATTCAGAACGTGGTCAGCACCCGCATCTTCCAGACCTTGCCGCATCGCGTGCTGCTGCCCTTGCTGGCCAAGAGTCACCCCGCGCTCAAGCGCGATGCATCACGCAACTGACGGCCACGCCCGCATCCAGCCCTCGACCGGCAGGTCCAGTCCGTTGCACAGCGTGCACACGGTCCGGTACCAGCCGACGGCGATCAGCAGTTCCATCCGCTGCTCGTCGTCGAAGCTCTCACCCAGCGCGGCCCAGGTGGACGCCGACCATGAGCCGGTGCGCTCCAACTCGTCGACGGCCTCGATGAGCACCCGCTCCGCAGCACTCCATCGCGCATCGTCAGCAGAACCGACCGCCAAGGCGTCGGCTTCATCACCGGACACCCCGGCGATCGGTCCCCAGAACGCGGCCTGCCCGCCCCACTCGTAGGCGCAACGCACCAGCCCGCAGATCCGCAGGATCGCGATCGTGCGGACGCGCGGCGGCAGCCGGGTGTCGACGTAGAGGGATTCACCCATCTTGCGCAGTTTGCGGGCCATGTCGGGGTGCCGCTGCAGACACCGCACCAGCAGCAACGGCTCGTAGGTGCGATCGGGATGGCCCCAGCTGCCGATGTCGGCGGCGTCGGCGTCACTCCACGGCTTAGCGAGCGGCGCGACGCGGCTCACCGGGCAGGCACGGGTTGCCGTCCGCGGATCAGTTTGCCCGGCAGCGCCGACGTCGGCACCCCGTTCTCCGAGATCACCTCACCGGCGACGATCGTCGCCACGTAGCCGTCGGCGGTCTGGTCGAGCCGCCGGCCGCCCGCGGGCAGGTCGGCCTTGACGGTCGGCTGGTGCAGCCGCAGCGCATCGGCGTCGATCACATTGACGTCGGCTTTGTAGCCGACCGCGAGCCGGCCGCGGTCGGCCAGGCCGGCGATGCGGGCGGGCACCGACGTCAGCTCCTGGATCACCCGTTGCAGCGAGAGCCGGCCAGATGGCCTGTCTCGCACCCAGTGCGTCAGCATGTAGGTGGGAAAGCTTGCGTCGCAGATCATTCCGTAATGCGCGCCGCCGTCGCCCAGACCCAGGACGACATCGTCGCGCTGAATCAGCTCGGCCACCGTGTCCAGCGAGTTGTCCCGGAAGTTGGCCAGCGTCACCAGCAGCATGGCGTGGCCGTCGTCGTCGAGCAGCCGGTCGTACGCCTCCTCCAGGGGGCTGACGCCCCGTGCGGCCGCCCGTGCACCGATCGAATCCTCAGGGGAGGGTTCGTAATTCGGCGGGTCACCGAGCGGGAACATGTAGTTCCACGCCTGCGCGGCGAACATCAGCGGATGTCCGTCGCTGGCCGGCTGGTCGTTCAGGATGCGTTCGCGCACTTCCGGTTTGCGCATCTCGGCGACGCGCTCGGCCAGCGGCAGATCGGCGATCTCGCGGTATGCCGGGTACATGACGAACGGGTTGCCGGACAGGTCCAGACCGAGAACCAGGCCGATCGGCCGCGGGAAGATCTGCCCCGTGACATCGCCGCCGTTGGCGTTGGCCTTCTCGACCATACGCAATGCGTCGAGGTGGATCGGCGGACCCGCGTTACCGATCGCGAGCGTGAAGGTCACCGGCAATCCCACGTCCGAGGCGACGTCGAACACCGCGCTGAGCGCACCCTCGTAGTCTCCGGCCATCAGATCCGGCACGAACTGCAGCAGTCCGCCGCCGGCGTCGTCGACACCTCGAGCGATCGCCTCGATCTCCTCGTACTGCGCCTCGTAACTCGGAATAGGTTGTCCACCAGAGGTTTTATGCAGGGTGAGCCGTGACGAGGCGAAGCCCAGCGCACCCGCGCGAATCGCCTCCTCCGCCAGCTTGCGCATCATCGCCAGGTCCTCGGGAGTCGGGAGCTCCCGGTTGACGCCGCGCTCACCCATCACGTACACCCGCAGCGGGGAGTGCGGCAGGAACGCTGCGACGTCGATGTCTCGCCGTCGCGAATCCAGTGCGTCGAGGAATTCGGGGAAGGTCTCCCAGGTCCACGGCAGACCGTCGACCATCACGACGCCGGGGATGTCCTCGACACCGGCCATGACGTCGACGAGCGTGTCGTGGTCCTCCGGACGGCACGGCGCGAAGCCGACGCCGCAATTGCCCATGACTGCGGTGGTCACCCCGTGAGCCGACGACGGCGTCATCCGATCCGACCAGATCGCCTGCCCGTCGTAATGGGTGTGCAGGTCGACGAAGCCGGGAGTGACGAGCAGGCCGGCGGCGTCGATCTCACGCTCACCTTTCTCGGTGACGGTGCCCACCGCGGCGATGACGCCGTCGGACACCGCGACGTCACCGGGGTAGGGCTCGCCGCCCAGCCCGTCGACGATCGTTCCGTTGCGGATGACCAGGTCATAGCTCATACCGACGACATTACGTCGCAACCTCCTGTCACGATGGAGGTGTGATCGATCACTTCGGAATCAACTGCGACAACTACGCCGAATCCCAGGAGTTCTACGACAAGGTCCTGCATGTCTTGGGCTACCACCGGGTGATGGACTTCGGTGAAGCCATCGGTTACGGCACCGACGGCAAGCCCTCGTTCTGGATCGCCGACGCCTCCGCCGGTGACGCCACCGGACCCAACCGGGAGGTGCACATCGCCTTCGCGGCCAAGGACGCCGAATCGGTCCAGGCGTTCTTCCACACCGCCCTGGCGCTCGGCGTCGAGCCACTGCACGAGCCGCGGCTGTGGCCCGAATACCATCCGGGCTACTACGGCGCTTTCGTGCGCGACCCCGAGGGCAACAACGTCGAAGCGGTCTTCCATGGCGCCCAGCCTGAGGCTCAGACCCCGACGAACTCCGCGTAGCGTTCCGGTTATGGCCGACTCACTGTCCGATGCAGATGCCGCCCGCGAACTCCTGCGCGACTCGTTCACCCGCATCATCGAGCATGTCCAGGACATCACCGACGATCTGACCGAGGAACTCTCGTTCTTCCGGCCGACCTCCACGGCCAACAGCATCGCGTGGCTGGTGTGGCACAGCGCCCGGATTCAGGATGCGCAGCTCGCCGATATAGCCGGAACCGAGCAGGTGTGGTTCAGCGGCGGATGGGTGGACCGCTTCGACCTCGACCTGCCCCGCGACGCGCACGGCTACGGCCACACCCCCGAGGAGGTCGGCAAGGTTCGGGTGCCCGCAGACTTGCTGGCCGGCTACTACCACGCCGTGCACAAGGTCACCCTGGAGTACATCGCCAGCGTCACCACCGAGGAACTCGCCCGCGTCGTCGACGAGAACTGGAATCCGCCGGTGACGGCAAGCGCGCGGTTGGTCAGCATCATCGACGACTGTGTCCAGCATCTGGGGCAGGCGGCGTACGTGCGAGGCATCGCCCGCTGATCACCTCCGCGGTCCGCTGGTGGCCGCCGGTCGGGCTGGCCGCGATGGCGCTGCTCGGGTGGGCTGTGGGCAAGGGCTCGACCGCGGTCGACGACTGGTTCCAGCTCGCCAACGGCAGCGGGCTGGGACGACTGCTGTTCTTCACCGATCAGCGCACGATGGCGGTTCTTGTGGTCGCTGTGCTGGCGATCGCGGTATACCGGCGCCGCTGGCCTTTGGTCGCCGCAGTCGCAGTGAGTCCCGTTGCCGCTATTTGGCTTTCGCGCTTCTTCAAGGAGGTCCTCGGCCGCCATAAGGGTGGCGGGCTCGCCTACCCGAGCGGCCACACCACGCTGATGGTGGTGGTGCTGGGCATGGTCCTTCTGGTGGTGGGGGCGCAGCTGTATGTCGTGGTGGTCGCCGTTGTCTGGGCGCTGCTGGGGATGCTGGGGCAGGCGGTGACCTATCACTACTTCACCGACGCCGTCGGCGGGCTTCTGCTGGGCAGCGCGATCGCCTGCCTGGCCGCCGCGCTTGTCGGCGGGACCGGTCGTTCACCGCGGCGTCACCCCCGGTTTCCTTGACGCTGCTAATTTCCGCGCGTGTCACTAGACAGCCATGGCTACACGGTTTTCGACGACGACGATGACGACCCGGTGCTGCTCGACGCCGCCGGTTTGGCCGTCGACACCTGGCGGGAGAACTACCCGTACGAACATCGGATGTCGCGCAACGAGTACGAGGAGCAGAAGCGGCTGCTGCAGATCGAGCTGCTGAAGCTGCAGAAGTGGAGCCAGACGAACGGGCTGCGGCACGTCCTGGTGTTCGAGGGGCGCGACGCGGCGGGCAAGGGCGGCACCATCAAGCGCTTCATGGAGCACCTCAACCCGCGGGGCGCTCGGGTGGTGGCATTGGAGAAACCCACCGAGAAGGAACGCACTCAGTGGTACTTCCAGCGCTACGTCAACCACCTGCCTGCGGCAGGCGAGATCGTGATGTTCGACCGGTCCTGGTACAACCGCGCCGGGGTGGAACGGGTGATGGGGTACTGCACGCCCAAGCAGCACGCCGAGTTCATCCGGCAGGCGCCGTTGTTCGAGCAGATGCTGGTCAACGACGGCATCAGCCTGACCAAGCTCTGGTTCTCGGTGTCCTCGAGCGAGCAGCGCACCCGGTTCACCATCCGCCAGGTCGACCCCGTCCGGCAGTGGAAACTGTCGCCGACGGACCTGGCGTCGCTGGACAAATGGCACGACTACACCTCGGCCAAGGAAGACATGTTCGCCTGGACCGACACCGAGATCGCGCCGTGGACGGTCATCAAGAGCAACGACAAGAAACGCGCACGGATCAACGCGATGCGCCACGTGCTGAGTAAGTTCAACTACGACAACAAAGACCATGAGGTGGTCGGCCAGCCCGACCCCTTGATCGTGGGCCGCGCCACTCACTCCGACTGAGGCGTCGCGTCCCCGCAGAGGAGGACGCGTGCGGTTCGCGACGACGCTACTGATGTGGCTCGTCACGACGCTCTTGTTGGCGGTCGCCTTGCCGGCGGTCTGGGTGCAGCAGCACCTGATCGACGAGGACGGCTACGCGGCGCTGGCGCAGAAGGCGGCCGCCGATCCCGGGTTGCAGTCGGCGATGGCCTCGGAGCTGACCTCACAGGTGGGCCGATTGGGTACTGGCGTGAACACCGGGACGGTGAGTCTGGTCGCGGCCGCATACACCGCGAGTTCGACGTTCCCAGGACAGTTCGCGCAGGCGAATCGCTTCGCGCACCGATGGCTGTTCACTGATCGGGTCCGGTCGAGTGTCGATTCGCAAGGCCGGTGGGTGATTGACGCCGCGCCGATGCTGTCAGACGCCGCGTTCACAGAGACACTCAGCGACTACAACGTAACGCTGCCGTCGTCTCTGCCAATCCCGTTGACCGAGAACACGCCTGCGGCGTTACGGCCCGGCGCGTTACGTCCGGTTGCGACGTTCGGCCCGTGGGTCAGCGTCGGCGCCGCGGTAGTGGCCGGGCTGTTCGCCCTGCTGACCCTTTTCGTGGCACGCAGCCGGGGCAAGATGCTCATAGGACTGGGCGTGTCGGCTCTGCTGGTAGGCGCGGCTGGTTGGGCGGCAATCGAATTCGGCCGCCGGCGCCTGGATGCGGTGTTGAACAACTCGTCTGGTGATATCCGGCGGATCGCCGAGGTGATGGTCGGCACTGCGCAGGACAGCATGCATCAATGGTTGAACATCACTTTGATTGCCGGGGGCGGGCTGGTGATCATCGGGGTGATCGTGTCGCTGCTGGTGAGTCTGGCCAGGACGAACTAGGCGGACGACTCGTCGTCTTCACGGGCGTAGTGCCGGGCGACCGGGTCCCGTAGGCCGTAGCCCATCGGTCGGATCGTGCCGATTCGGTAGCCGATGAGATAGAGGATCGGCGGCAGGAAAAACATTGAAATCGACAGTGCCGCAGCGATGATCGCCTGTGTTCTTTGCCCACGTGCCACCGGAAGTTTGCGTGTCGCATCGCCGATCCCGCAGGCGAGGGCTGCCAGACAAATTATTGCTGCGGCGGGGAGGGTCTTTGCGTTCCACTCCGTCAGTGCGCCACCGAAGCCGAACAACCCGACGCATGCGACGAACAACCACCACGTCTTGGACGCTGTGACCCCGCCGGGATAGCTGTCGCGCGGCAGCATCGACGGTGGCTCGTCGGCGTCGGCGTCGGTTGGGTCAGGAGCGCTGTCCTGCATCGAGAATGCGTGGTTGCGTCCCCGGATCCTGATGTAGGGGGTCTTGAAGTAGGCCTGGAAGACGGTGACAAACGCGATGCAGAGTGCTCCGGCAATAACAACCTTCCATCCCCGGCCAGCCAAGCTCAGGGAGATGAAGGCGCCGCCGAGAAGCGAGCCGAACCAGTACAGCCAGCGCTCGTACTGACGGTCTTTGACGAAGGCGGTGCCGAGCCAGGCGCCGACGAGCAGTGCTGCGCCTGCGATAAACAGCCAGTCTGACCAGATTTCAAGAGTCATGGCTGCATGTGCTGGCGCCAAGTCTCATTCATCCTCGCTCGCCAAAGCTGGCGGACGGTCGGGCCGGGCAGAGGCCGCGTATATCCGGCCCTTGATCTTGATAAAGGTGGTCCAACGACCGGCGACGGCGACGAGCGCCAGGGCCACCATTATCGATCCAAACAGCGCACGGCCCCACTGGGGCCATTGCGACAAGAACACTGACACCGTTGCGACTGCGCAGCATGTCCACCACACTCGCCGTTCAATCGAATCTGGCGACAGCCTGGCAGATTTCCACAGCGGGAAACTACTGAAGATTGCAGCAGCGCCGAGCGCGGCCAAGGTCAAATAGCCAAAAACCTCTTGCATTTTCACCAGCTCTTTCCGCCGCCACCAGCCGAACTAATGATTGGGTCGAACATCGACCCAATGTCACCGCCCAACTTCTCGCCACCAAGACCGCCAACTACGCTCGCCGCGACGACGATTGCCGCCGTAGTCCACGGACCAGTGAAAGACCCGGCTACCGCTGCTGCACCCCACGCTGCGGCGGATCCGCCAGCTACGCCACCCAGGGCGCTGCCGAATTCTTGCGCGCTCCCGCCATGGGCGAAATCATTGAGCGCGGTCCCCAGTTCGATCAGGTCTCCGACCTTTCCGACCTTCCCGGCGATATGACCCCACTTCTCGGCGTCAGCCGGAGATAGCAAATCCTCCAACTTCGCATGTTGTCCGGTTGGTATCCGCTTGGCGTAGGCCTCGACCCCCTCGGAAAGCGGTCCGGTGTACTCGGTGACGTCACCGGCCTTCTTGAGTAAATCGTTGATAACCAGTTTGGCGCCGTCCTCCGACATGCCCTGACTGGTAAGGGCATTCATCGCCTGCTTGACAGCGACGACGCGCCCGAACTGGTCTCCTTCGTCCAAGGCCTGCGTTGCTTGGTCAGCCGACATCGGCGGCAGGCCGTAGAGCCCCTGCTCCAATTTCCGTTGCATGTCCAGCCGCTTCTGCGCCTGCGTTCGGGCATCGCCACCGAGAACAGGATCCTTCGGCAACGGTCCCACGAAGTGAGCCATCCGGAAATCATCGAGCCGTTCGCCCGCCAACCGGCGAGCGTCCGCGTCCGCACTGGGATTGGTGGCGGTGACGAAGTCACGCAAACGCGCTGCAGCGTCGGCCTTTTCCGGGGTCATCGGGCCGCCGCTGTTGACCAGCGCCTCATCTTTGGCGCGCTGGTTGGCGTCGTAGTAGTCGGTGGATTCGCGGCCGCGTTGTTCGGCGCCGGGCTCACCGTCACCGTCGACGTCCTCGATCGGGGCGGGATCGTAGCCGTGCTCGGCGCGTAGGTCGGTCAACGCCGCATTCAACTTTGTGCCGTAGTCGTCGCGTAGCGCCTCGACTTGGTGCAGCACCCCCGAGGTGGCAGTGATCGCGCTGTCCTCGAGTGCGGAGGTGTCCTGGTCGTGCGCCAGCGCTTGATCGATGAGAGCGTCGATGTAGTGCAACTGGGTGTTGAGGTTATCCACCTGCATGCCCGAAAAGCGTTGTGTCTCAGCGAGAGTTGCCGCAATGTTGGACAGGTCCACTCCGATCGCCGGCAATTGGTCACGCTGGACCATCAGCCGGGTCGTGGCGCGTTGAACTTCAGCGCTGTCATTGATCGGGTGCTCGCCGTTCTCCCGATTCCAAGACGCGCGGAACCGCTGCTGCGCCTGTTCGAACTCCGAGTACGTCTCGGCCGTGCAGGCGCCCGCGCTGTAGAACGCCCGCCCGAGGTCGTTGATCGCCCCGGGATCCCCGCTCTGCAGCGTCTGGTCTACCTTCCACGGATCACCGCCGGCCTCACCGACGAGGGCGCCGATGCTGATGTGCTTGAGGCTCGGGTATTCGGTCACAGCACCGAACGCAGGGCCTCGGCATTGCGCTCTTCCATCTCGACGAACACCGACGCCGTCTTGTGCCCCTTGTCGCCGACGACCCCCAGCCGGTTCTCGTGGTCGCGCAGCCGCTGGATGTGGTTGCTGTGCGCATCGGAGAGTGCGCCGTGAAACGACTCGGCAGCAGCGAAACTACCGAAAATGCCTGCGCCGACTGTTGCCCGACTTAGCTGGTCAGCGCCCTCCATGGCGAAGGATGCGGCGTTGTACGACCGGTTCGCGCCGGAGCGCATTTCTTCGACATCGACCTGCACTTCACGCCCCCTTGCGAGTTAGCTGCTAGCTTGAGGGTACTACGTGGTGCGTGGTGGTCAATTCACTTCGACCTAGGGGGCAGCGGTGGGTGATCTGGGGATCCTCGCGGCCGGAAGTGGATCTCAACCGACCGTCCGCGAGCCGTTCACGCTGATCTTCATGGCTCTGGCGTTTGTCGGCCTCGTTGTGACGGCGGGCGCCCTATGGAGCAAGCGCGGTCTGTCGGCTGAGCGACGGATCTTTTGGTGTGGCGTATTGGTGTCGGGTGTTAGCGCGTTCATTGCGGCTCTGCTGAATTGGAAGGTTGGGATCGGCCTGCTGTTGCTTCTTGTAGTCGGGTGGTGCGTCGCCGCATGTTTCGGTACCTCCGTCATCAAAGTCGGCGGCAATGTTCACGCATTCGATATCGATGAGAGCGCGGCCGAATCTGGACTCCTCAGTGACGATGGAAGGCCAAGCGGCGATCCTGAGAGAGACCCCTATCCTGATGCTTACGGATATGGCGCCACAGCCGTCAAGGTCTGGTGGGCGATGGTCGGCGTTGTTTTAGTCTGCGCCGGCAACGTTGTGATGTCTGTGCTCACGGCCAGGGTCGATTGGATTTCCTACGCGGCTGCAGGTGCGCTCGTTGTTTATGCGCTGGGTCTCGGCTACGGCGACGCGAGCTGGAGCTACCGGGTCGCCCGCGGCCAATATTTCCAGTTCGCGCTCGCCGGAATCTTGTCTGCCGGCACTTTCACTGCCCTCTATCTCGCGGCGTATGCGGCCGGTCGGCGATGGCCACTGCGACGCAAGGAATCACTGGAATACCGGACGCACCCTAGACACCGAAAAGAAGTGCTCTGAACCCAATCAGCCCAGCATCCGATGCAGGAACGAGTAGCTCAGGGCGGACTTGAACGCCGTCTGCGCATTATCGGCCGCCCCCGCATGGCCGCCTTCGATGTTCTCGTAGTACCAGACGGGATGCCCGGCGGCCTCCAGCGCGGCCGTCATCTTGCGGGCATGACCCGGGTGCACCCGATCGTCACGCGTCGACGTGGTGATCAGCACCGGCGGATACCGCTTGTCGGCCGAAATGTTCTGATACGGAGAATATTCCGAGATGAACGCCCAGTCCTCGGGTTCGTCCGGGTCACCATATTCAGCCACCCATGATGCTCCCGCCAGCAGCAGATGGAACCGTTTCATGTCCAGCAGCGGCACCTGGCACACCAGAGCACCGAACAGTTGCGGGTACTTGGTCAGCATGATGCCCATCAGCAGCCCACCGTTGCTGCCGCCCTGGGCGCCCAGCTGCTCGACGGTGGTCACCCCGCGGGCAACGAGATCACTTGCGACCGCTGCGAAGTCCTCGGCTACCTTGTGCCGCCCCTCCCGCATGGCCTGGGTATGCCAGCCCGGGCCGTACTCTCCGCCGCCACGGATGTTGGCCAACACGTACGTCCCGCCCCGCGACAACCACAGTCGTCCCAGCACCCCGTCGTACCCCGGGGTCCGGGACACCTCGAATCCACCGTATCCACCCAGCAGCGTCGGGCCTGGGGCCGCGCTGTGCTTGTGGCCGACGACGAAGTAGGGGATGGCTGTGCCGTCATCCGAGGTGGCGAAATGCTGGGACACCACCAGGTCGGCGGCGTCGAAGAATGAGGGCGCCCGCTTGATCTCGGTCAGTTCGCCACCGGCCGTGCCGTGCAGCAGTCGTGATGGCGTGATGAAATCGCTGGAATCCAAGAAGATCTCGTCACCGTCTGGATCGGTGGCAACGATGACGGTGTTGTCCCCGACGCCCGTGACGGGTTCACGAGTCCAGGATCCCGGTGTCACGATCTCGACCCGGCTGGCGACGTCGACCAGACTCACCAGCAGCAGGCGATCCAGCGTCCAGGAGTATTGGTGCAGACTGGAATGCTCGTCAGGCTCGAAGACGACCACTAACTGCGCTGTCCCCGAAAGGAATTCGTCGTAGTCGGCGGCCAGGAGCGACCCGGCCCGGTATGACGCGGTGCCGGTCTCCCAGTCGCTACGCAGTTCGATCAGCAGCCACTCACGGTGGACCGACACGCTGGCGTCGGTCGGGGCGTCGATGCGGATCAGCTCGTCGGCCCGAAGCTCGTACACCTCATCGTTGAAGAAGTCGATGGCGCGGTGCAGCATCGTGCGCTCATAGCCGGGCGTGCGGTCCACCGATGCCCCGACGATCACGTCGGTGACCGGTCCGGTGAACACGGTCTGCGCCTCGGTCAGCGGCTGGCCGCGGAACCATCGCTTGACCACTCGCGGATAGCCGGACTCCGTCATCGAATCGGGTCCGAAGTCCGTTCCCACCAACACCGTGTCATGGTCTTCCCACGACACCTGCGACTTCGCCTCCGGGAGTTCGAACCCGCCGGCAACGAATTCTCTTGTGACCATGTCGAATTCGCGCACAATAGCCGCGTCCGAGCCGCCCGGTGACAGACTGACCAGAGCCCGGGTGTAATCCGGTTCGATGACGTCGGCGCCCGCCCAGACCCACTTCTCGCCATCGGCGGCGGCGAGTGCGTCGACGTCGATGATCACATCCCAGTCCGGCTCCTCGGTCAGGTAGCTCTCCAGCGTGGTCCGCTGCCACAGCCCCCTCGGGTTCTCGGCATCGCGCCAGAAGTTGTAGAGATACTCACCGCGCCGGCGCACGTACGGAATCCGCGCGTCGGTGTCGAGAACCTCCAGTGCCTCGGCGCGCATCTGCTCGAACCTCTCGTCGCTGAATTCGGCGACAGTCGGATCGTTGTGCTTGCGCACCCATGCGAGCTGGTCTTCACCGGCGATTTCTTCGAGCCACAGGTACGGGTCGTCTTCGGCCATGCCCTCTATTCTGCGGGCGGGGCCTCAGCTGAGGTGATGCGCCTCCTGCAGCCCGTACACCGGAGTGGGAATTCCCTCGTAGCGAGCCTTGAGCTGCAGCGCCAAATACAACGAATAATGCCGAGACTGGTGCAGATTGCCGCCGTGGAACCAGAGGTTCTCTTGCTGGGTGGGCTTCCACATGTTGCGCTGCTCGCCCTCCCACGGTCCGGGGTCCTTCGGGGTGTCCGAACCCAACCCCCACACCTTGCCGACCTTGTCGGCCACCTCCTGGCCCATCAGGTCGGCCGCCCAGCCGTTCATCGACCCGTATCCGGTGGCGTAGACCACCACGTCGGCCGGTAGTTCCGTGCCGTCGGCGAGCACCACCGAGTTCTCGGTGAGCCGATCGACCTGGCCGTGGGCCAGCTTGATCCTGCCGTCGGCCACCAGGTCGCAGGCGCCGACGTCGATGTAGTAGCCGGAGCCGCGGCGCAGGTACTTCATGAACAGTCCGGATCCGTCTGCACCCCAGTCCAGTTCGAAGCCTGCTGCTTCGAGCCTGGCGTAGAACTCCTTGTCGCGTTCCCGCATCTGGTCATAGAGCGGGATCTGGAACTCGTGCATGATCCGATACGGCAGCGACGCGAACGTGAGGTCGGCCTTCTCGGTGGTCATTCCCGCCGCCAGCGCGCGTTCGGAATACAGGTCACCCAGGCCGATCTCCATCAGGCTGTCCGACTTCACGATGTGCGTCGAGGACCGCTGCACCATGGTCACGTCGACACCGTTCTCGTAAAGCGCCTTGCAGATGTCGTGGGCGGAGTTGTTCGAGCCGATCACCACCGCCTTCTTGCCCACGTACGGATCAGGGCCGGGGTGGGCACTGGAGTGGTGCTGATCGCCGCGGAAGATGTCCTGACCCGGCAGCACCGGCACGTGGGGTTTGCCCGACATGCCCGTCGCGAGCACCAGGTGCGTGGGATGCAGGGTCAGCCGCTCACCGTCGCGGTCGACCTCGACGGTCCACTGCCGGGCGGCCTCGTCGAAAGTCGCCGACAGGCAGGTGGTTTTCGGCCAGTACGGCACCTCCATCACCCGGGTGTAGAACTCCAGCCAGTCGCCGATCTTGTCCTTCGGCGCGAACACCGGCCAGTTCTGCGGGAACGGCAGGTACGGAAGGTGGTCGTACCAGACCGGGTCGTGCAGGCACAGCGACTTGTACCGCTTGCGCCACTGATCCCCGGGCCGCTCGTGGCGGTCGACGACGATGGCGGGCACGCCGAGCTGGCGCAGCCGCGCACCCAACGCGATCCCGCCCTGACCGCCCCCGATAACCAGTGTGTAGGGCTGCACCGTGCGACCCAACTGGGCTTCCTCCTCGGCGCGCTTCTCCGCCCACGACCGGGCGTCGGGGTCGTCACCGTGAACCGCGCCCAGCACCCGGGAGGCGCCCTTGCGCTCCTCGTGTCCCTTGAGTTCCTGCAGTGCGGTCAGCAGCGTCCACGCCTCAGTAGTCTCTGAGTCGCTTCGAAGGCGCAGATGTCCGATGCCGCGTCCGGCGCCGGTTTCGAACTCGATGAACGCCGACGTGACATCGCCGTCGACGGTGGGTTCCTCACGAGTGCGGAAACCGGACGGGTCGGTGTCGGCCAGCCGGGCGCCGAGCATCTCGGCGATCCGGTCGCGGCCCTCCATCGTCTTGATGTTCCAGGTGAAAGACACTAGGTCACGCCAAAAACTGTCGACGGCGAACATGCCGGCGACCCGTTCCACGTCGCGGCCGGCCAACGCGGCTTCGAAGTCGGCGAGCCAGGAATCGACGCGCTGCTGCGCAGTCACGTCGCTGGTGGTCTGAGGGTCCAGAGTTGAAGTCATGTGAGCCACACCACACCCGAGGTGCACGGTCTGGCAAGAGTTGCGAGCCGTTGCACTGCGCCGGCTGCAACCCCCTGCAACTCTTTCGGATGTGGTCGCCGTCACATAGAACTGCGGAATGAAGGCAGCTGTGTACTACGGACCGAACAAGATCGAGATCGACGACGTCGCCGAGCCCGACCCAAAGCCGGGCACCGTCAAACTCAAGGTCGGCTTCAACGGGATCTGCGGCACCGACCTGCACGAGTACTACGCCGGGCCGATCTTCATCCCGACCCAGCCACATCCCCTGACCGGCGCGGAGCTGCCACTGACCATCGGGCATGAATTCTCGGGCACCATCACCGCGGTCGGCGGCGGGGTCACGGGCTGGGCGGAAGGCGACCGCGTCGCCGTCGAACCCATCTACAAGTGCGACCACTGTGCACCGTGCCGGGCGGGCAACTACAACGTCTGCCAGCAGATCGGCTTCCACGGCCTGATGTCCGACGGCGGGATGGCCGAATACACGACGGTGCCGACCAGCATGCTGCACAAACTCCCCGACAACGTCTCGCTGGAACTCGGGGCACTCGTCGAGCCGATGTCGGTGGCCTATCACGCCGCCACCCTGGGCGATGTCCGCCCCGGCGACACCGCGATGGTGTTCGGTGCCGGGCCGATCGGCATCGGACTGTGGTTCGCGTTGCGCGGCAAGGGACTTGACGACGTTCTGGTCGTCGAACCCTCTCCGACCCGGCGCGCCGCCATCGAGGTGCTCGGCGCGACGACCCTGGATCCCGCCGCCCTCGATATCCCCGGCTTCATCGCAGAACACACCGGAGGACGCGGCGCCGATGCGGTGTTCGATGCCGCCGGCGTCACCCCCGCAGTGGCGACGGCGCTGGCGTGCGTGGGTTCCCGCAAACCCATGGTCAGTGTCGCGATCTACGAAAAAACACTGGAGACACCACTTCTCAACCTGGTGATGAACGAGTCCCGGATCCAGGGATCGCTGTGCTACACCGGCGCCGACTTCGAGGCGGTCATCGCGCTGATGGCCGCCGGCAAGTACGACACCACCGGATGGGTGACCCGCATCCCGATCGACGATGTGGTCGACGAGGGATTCGAGGCGTTGCATGCCGGCACCAAGATGAAAGTTCTCGTCGACCCCAACGGAGAATCATGAGCCTGAACGGAAAGGTCGCGCTGGTCACCGGTGCGGCACGAGGCATCGGACGCGGCATCGCGCTGCGGCTCGGCCGCGACGGCGCTGACCTGGCCCTGGTCGACGTGCGACCGGAAGGTATCGACGCCGTCGCCAACGAGATCAGCGAGATCGGCTGCAAAGTAACCACATTCGTCGCCGACGTCAGTGATCGCCTACAAGTCTTCGCCGCCGTCGACCATGCCGCCTCGGCGCTCGGCGGCTTCGACATCATGGTCAACAACGCCGGTATCGCACTGGTCGGCCCGATCGCCGACGTCACGCCCGACCAGATCGAGAAGCTCTGGGCGATCAACGTCAACGGCGTGCTGTGGGGCACCCAGGCCGCCGTCGCCATGTTCAGACGCAACGGCACCAAGGGAAAGATCATCAATGCTTCGTCGATCGCCGGCCACGACGGCTTCGCGATGCTCGGCCCGTACAGTGCCTCCAAGTTCGCCGTGCGCGCGCTGACCCAGGCCGCCGCCAAGGAACACGCCGCCGACGGGATCACCGTCAACGCCTACTGCCCGGGTGTGGTGGGCACCGACATGTGGGTGGAGATCGACAAACGGTTCGCCGAACTGACCGGGGCCGCCGAAGGCGAGACTTACGAGAAGTTCGTCGGTGGTATCGCCCTGGGACGTGCCGAAACCCCCGATGACGTGGCGGGCTTCGTCTCGTATCTGGCCGGCCCGGACGCCGACTACATGACCGGCCAGTCGGGTCTGATCGACGGCGGCCTGGTCTACCGCTGAGATGCGGAGCACAATCGGCAGTAATGCAAGGGGTGTACGTGCCTGAGCCCGCAGTCGCGCTCGGCGAGGACCCGCGCAACTATGCGCGGCTGATGTCGGCTGTCTACGACGCGACGATGGCGGGCCATCGCGCCCCCGCCCGCCCGCGCGACGTCATCGGCGAATCGTGGCACCGGCTGATGTCGGCCGGGATCGACCCGGACCGCCGCGCCCAGCCCGTCGTCGAAGCCGGCGGGCTGGAGGCGCTGCGCCGGGCGTCCGGCTTGATGGCGGTGCTCGACGAGGTCTCCCGCGGGTTGGAATCCCTGGTCGCCGACGGCACCAACATCCTCGTCGTCGCCGACTCGCAAGGCCGGGTGCTGTGGCGGTCCGGCTCGCCCGCGGTGCTCAACAACGCCGACCGGCTGGGCTTCATCGAAGGTGCGCACTGGGCGGAAGGGGAAGTCGGCACCAACGCCATCGGCACCGCCTTGGTGTCCAAGCGCGCCGTGCAGGTGTTCTCCGCCGAGCATTTTCTGCGCACCCACCACTCCTGGACGTGTGCGGGCGCGCCCATCCGCGATCCGCGAACCGGGCAGGTGATCGGCGTGGTCGACGTATCCGGTCCCGCGGCGACCGTGCACCCGACGACCGTCGCGCTGGTCGACGCCGTCGCCCGGCTCGCCGAGTCGCACCTGCGTGAACAACACGACCGCACCTTGAACCGGCTGCGCATGGTCGCGGCCCCGATCCTCGCCCGGATCGGCAAGCCGGCGTTGGCGGTCGACGCCGAGGGCTGGGTGGCGGCCGTCGACTCGCTGCCGCTGCATCACCGCATCCTGTTACCGGAGGACATCGCGGCAGGCCGCTCGTGGATCCCCACCTTCGGAATCTGCGATATCGATGTGCTGCCCGGCGGGTGGCTGGTTCGGCCGGCTGACGACGACGACGCGCCCGCGTTGGCACAGGCCTCGTTGGACTTGAGCGTCGCCGGCGCACCGGCGTTGGACATGACTGGACAGTTCGGGCGGTGGCGCCACGACGTCTCGCTGCGGCACGCCGAGATCTTGCTGATCCTGGCGCGTGATCCCCGCGGCCGTTCGGCGCCCGAGTTGGCTGCCGACCTTTATGGTGATCGTTCCCGGGTCGTCACGGTTCGCGCCGAATTGTCCCGGCTGCGCAAGCAGTTCGCCGGTCTGCTTGCCGCCCAGCCCTACCGCTTCGCCGGCGGAATCGAGGTGACGGTCCGCTACCCGGCGGACCTGTCGATGGTGTTGCCCGCGTCGACCGCACCCGCGGTTCGCGCTATTCGTATCAATGCAAGTGTCTCGTAGAGGAGTACCTATGCCAGTGTTCGCCCGCCCCGGAACGTCGGGATCTGCCATGTCTTTTCAGTCCCGCTACGAGAACTTCATCGGTGGTGAGTGGACGGCGCCGGTGGGCGGCCAGTACTTCGAGAACCCGACACCGGTGACCGGTGAGGTGTTCTGCGAGGTAGCGCGGTCCACCGATGCCGATATCGAGCTGGCCCTGGACGCCGCCCACGCCGCGGCACCCGGCTGGGGGAAGACGTCGGCGGGGGAGCGGGCGGTGATCCTGAACAAGATCGCTGACCGCATCGAGGCCAACCTGGAGTCGATCGCGCTGGCCGAGTCGTGGGACAACGGTAAGCCGATTCGGGAAACGCTGAACGCCGATATTCCGTTGGCGGTGGACCACTTTCGGTATTTCGCCGCCGCGATCCGCGCGCAGGAAGGCGCCCTGTCCCAGATTGATGAGGACACCGTCGCCTACCACTTCCACGAGCCGCTCGGCGTGGTCGGGCAGATCATCCCGTGGAACTTCCCGATCCTGATGGCGGTGTGGAAGTTGGCGCCGGCGCTGGCCGCGGGCAACGCGATCGTGCTCAAGCCCGCCGAGCAGACCCCGTCCTCGGTGCTGTATCTGATCTCGCTGATCGCCGACCTGTTGCCCGCCGGAGTCCTCAACGTGGTCAACGGCTTTGGTGTCGAGGCGGGTAAGCCGTTGGCGTCGAGCAACCGGATCGCCAAGATCGCGTTCACCGGGGAGACCACCACGGGCCGGTTGATCATGCAATACGCCTCCCAGAACCTGATCCCGGTCACCCTGGAGTTGGGCGGCAAGAGCCCGAACATCTTCTTCTCCGATGTGATGGCCGCCAACGACGATTATCAGGACAAGGCGTTGGAAGGCTTCACGATGTTCGCCCTCAACCAGGGCGAGGTCTGCACGTGTCCGTCGCGCAGCCTGATCCAGTCCGATATCTACGACGAGTTCCTGGCCATGGCGGCGATCCGGACCAAGGCGGTGCGCCAGGGTGACCCGTTGGACACCGAGACGATGATCGGGGCGCAGGCGTC
Source organism: Mycobacterium sp. SA01 (assembly GCF_041287105.1). NCBI lineage: Bacteria > Bacillati > Actinomycetota > Actinomycetes > Mycobacteriales > Mycobacteriaceae > Mycobacterium > Mycobacterium sp. SA01. Next base: position 349,309 of record NZ_JBGGNO010000020.1, read on the forward strand.
CAACGATCAGCTCGAGAAGATCTTGTCCTACATCGAGATCGGCAAGAGTGAGGGCGCCCAGATCGTCACCGGCGGGGAGCGCGCCGATCTCGGTGGCGACCTCAATGGCGGCTATTACGTGCAGCCGACGATCTTCACCGGTGACAACGCGATGCGGGTCTTCCAGGAGGAGATCTTCGGCCCGGTGGTGTCGGTGACCTCGTTCACCGATTACGACGACGCCATCCGCATCGCCAACGACACCCTCTACGGGTTGGGCGCCGGAGTGTGGAGCCGCGACGGCAACACCGCCTACCGCGCCGGCCGCGACATCAAAGCCGGCCGGGTCTGGACCAACTGCTACCACGCCTATCCCGCGCACGCGGCGTTCGGCGGGTACAAGCAGTCCGGCATCGGCCGCGAAAACCACAAGATGATGCTCGACCATTACCAGCAGACCAAGAACCTGCTGGTGTCCTACAGCAACAAAGCGCAAGGCTTCTTTTAGTGGGCGACGTGGAGGAGCAGACGCCGCCGCGGGCACTGATCACCGCGGCGGCCGCTGAGCTGCTGCATCGCTTGCAGCAGCGGCACGGGTCGCTGATGTTTCATCAGTCCGGCGGCTGCTGCGACGGGTCGTCGCCGATGTGCTACCCGGACGGCGACTTCATCGTCGGCGACCGTGACGTGCTGCTCGGGGTTCTCGAAGGCACCCCGGTCTGGATTTCCGGCCCGCAGTTCGAGACGTGGAAGCACACCCAGCTCGTCATCGACGTCGTCCCCGGTCGCGGCGGCGGCTTCAGCCTCGAGGCCCCCGAGGGGATGCGCTTCCTCAGCCGCGGACGGGCGTTCACCGATGCGGAAAACCGGTTGCTGGCCAGCGATTCTCCGCTGACCGGAGCCGATTATGAGCGCGGCGCGCGACCCGTTGAACGGACCGATCTTGTGGTCATCGAGGCGGCAGACGCGTGTGCAATCCCTGGTCGGCGCGCCGGAGTCGTTCAGCAATAGTCCGTGCCACTGCACGTACCCTGATAAGCGTGATACCCCTGCCTCGGGCATGGCTGCTCACAAGTGCGTTGCTGGTGGGCACCGTGACCGGCCTCATTGCGGCGGTCGTGGCCACCCTGGTGGTCAAGACGCCGGTTCGCCCCGACCTGGTGGTCGGCTTGGTGGTGGCTGTTCCGAGCGTCATCGGCATGCTGCTGATCCTGTTCTCGGGCCGCCGCTGGATGACGACAGTGGGGGCATTCATTCTGGCGATGGCGCCAGGTTGGCTGGGGGCATTGGTTCTGGTTCAGGTGGTGTCGCATGGCTGAAAAAACGTCCCTGCCGTCGACCGAGCCCCACCACGCGCCGATCTTCGACACCGGCCCGCATCCCCACGCACTCCGGTCGCTGACCGACGAACCCGAGGCCGAAGTCTCGGAGGAATCCATCGCCTTCAGCGAGTTGGAGAACTTCGACACCGATGCGTTCCTGCACCGGGTCGAGGGTTCGCTACACGCGGAGCCGGTGGTGGTGCCGCCCGCGTCGACCGCCGCCGCCGGCACCTACCAGTACGTGAAGCGGTGGCACTTCGTGTTCATCGTCGCCGCGGTATGGGTGCTGGCCGCAGCCACCGGCCTGGGCTTCTACTTCTGGTGGTACACCTCGCTGCAGAAGACCCCCGCGGTGTTCTGCGTGCTGATCTACCTGATCGTCTGCTCGGTCGCCAGCATGCTGGTCTCGATGGTGCCGAACCGGCCATCGGTAACGGCCCTGGCCATCGCGCTGATGTCGGCACCGTTGGCCTCGGTGGCCACCGCCGCGCTGCTGCATGGCGCCTACTACTTCGAATGGATTGCCCGCCCGACGATAGGCTGAGGTCGTGACTCACTATGACGTCGTCGTTGTCGGAGCCGGTCCCGGCGGATACGTCGCGGCGATCCGCGCGGCACAGCTCGGACTGAACACCGCAATCATCGAACCCAAGTATTGGGGCGGAGTCTGCCTCAATGTCGGCTGCATCCCGTCGAAGGCGTTGCTGCGCAATGCCGAGCTGGCCCACATCTTCACCAAGGACGCCAAGACGTTCGGCATCAGCGGAGAGGCCACCTTCGATTACGGAGTCGCCTTCGACCGCAGCCGCAAGGTCGCCGACGGCCGTGTGGCCGGGGTGCACTTCCTGATGAAGAAGAACAAGATCACCGAGATCCACGGCTACGGGAAGTTCACCGGCCCGAACAGCATCGAGGTCGACCTCAACGAGGGCGGTACCGAGAAGGTCGAGTTCGACAACGCGATCATCGCGACCGGCTCGAGTACCCGCTTGGTTCCGGGCACCTCGCTGTCGAAGAACGTCGTCACCTACGAGGAGCAGATCCTGTCCCGGGAGCTGCCCAAGTCGATCGTCATCGCCGGCGCCGGCGCGATCGGCATGGAATTCGCCTACGTGATGAAGAACTACGGCGTCGACGTCACCATCGTCGAGTTCCTGCCGCGCGCGCTGCCCAATGAGGACGCCGAGGTCTCCAAGGAGATCGAGAAGCAGTACAAGAAGCTCGGCGTGAAGATCCTCACCGGCACCAAGGTCGAGTCCATCACTGATAACGAGGCCGACGGGTCCGTGGTTGTCGTGGTCAGCAAGGACGGCAAGACCGAGGAGATCAAAACCGAGAAGGTGTTGCAGGCCATCGGCTTTGCCCCGAATGTCGAAGGCTTCGGACTCGACAAGACGGGCGTCGAGCTGACCGACCGCAAGGCCATCGGCATCGACGACTACATGCGCACCAATGTGCCGCACATTTACGCCATCGGCGACGTCACCGCCAAGCTGCAGCTCGCGCACGTCGCCGAGGCGATGGGTGTGGTGGCCGCCGAGACCATCGCCGGTGCCGAAACGCTGGCCCTGGGTGACTACCGGATGCTGCCGCGCGCGACGTTCTGCCAGCCGCAGGTCGCCAGCTTCGGCCTCACCGAACAGCAGGCCCGCGACGAGGGCTACGACGTGAAGGTGGCCAAGTTCCCGTTCACCGCCAACGGCAAGGCGCACGGGCTGGGCGACCCGACCGGCTTCGTCAAGGTCATCGCCGACGCCAAATACGGCGAGCTCCTCGGCGGCCACCTGATCGGGCCCGACGTCTCCGAACTCCTGCCGGAGCTGACCTTGGCACAGAAGTGGGATCTGACGGTCAACGAGCTGACCCGCAACGTGCACACCCACCCGACGCTGTCGGAGGCACTCCAGGAATGCTTCCACGGTCTCGCCGGCCACATGATCAACTTTTGAGACCGACGCTGATCGCCGGTATCGGCGGCATTGTGCTGGGCCACATCCTGTGGCTGATCGGTATCTCGTTGGCGACCAGCGGGCAGGACGTCAGCTTCTGGGTGCTGATCCTCTCGGCGGTGATCCTCGTTGTCACCGCGGTCGTCGGCTATCTGGCATGGCGGGCGTATCAGCGTAAGAGCATGGTGTGGGCGGCTTTTCTCGGCTGCGTGCCGGTCTCGCCGGTGATCTTCACGCTGATCGTTCTCGGCGTCACCTACCTGTAGACGGATCTGCCAGCTGTTCGACAGGTGCGTTTCAGGCTGCCTCAAGCAACAGGGTGTCGACTCCGTAATAGCCGGTGCCAGACAGGGTCCCGGCTGTGAACGGGGGGCGACATGGCCGAGTCGGCACGTGCTGGGCGCACGAAAGTTCTGATGGCAGTGATCGGGGGCGGCGCAGTGCTCGCGATGGGGGGCCTGACCGTCGCGTTCGACGACGGTGTGCCGATGGATTCGTCGCCGGTGGCGGCACCGGTGATGCCTGGCCCCATGACTCAGGGTGAGACGGTGACCACAACGATTCCACCGACCGTTCTGGACACCGAGAAGGCCGTCGTGACGCACAAGGCCCAGCCCTACAAGGGGTAGCCCGTCCTAGTCGGGGAAGTCCATCGGAACCCGCAGAGTGGCCAGAATCCCTGCGATCGCGTCGTAATGCCCTGCCAGGGCGCAGAATTCGATCACCTGCTCGCGGCTCAAGTGCGTCGACAGTGTGGCGAACGTGTCATCGGACAGGTCGCGATTGAGCACGAACTCGTCCACCGCGGTCAGCAGCGCGCGCTGCCGGTCAGTCAGTCCCTCGGCCGCCGGGCCGGCAAAGATCCTGTCCTGCAACGCCGCATCGACGCCACGGCTGCGGGCCAGCCTGCGGTGCTGCTGCAGCTCGTACTCCGAACCGCGCAGGTGACCGACGCGCAGGATCACCAGCTCTTTGTCCTGCTTGGGTAGCTTGCCCCAATTCAGCAGCACACCCGAATACGGCAGAAATGACAGGAACAGCAGCTTGTGCCGGCCCAGGACTTCGAAAAGGTGCATGTGCGGAGCGCGAATCGACCGTGCACCCAGCCGGGAGATGCCCCAGTTGACCAGGCCGAGCTCACGTCGGCCCCCGGGTGGAATACGTTGACCCATCAAGACTCCTTGACCAAATAGGGTGACACCGTGCTGCGGTGCTCATCGAGATCCAGCGCCCGTCCCAATGCCGGGAAGGCCCGCTGCGGGCAGTTGTCCCGTTCGCACACCCGGCAGCCCGCACCGATCGGTGTCGCGCTGTCTGATGACAGATCAAGACCCTTCGAGTAAACCAACCGGTTGGCATGTCGCATCTCGCAGCCCAGTCCGATCGCGAAGGTCTTGACCGGCTGGCCGTAGCGCGACGCCCGCCGTTCAACTGTGCGCGCCACCCACATGTAGTTCTGCCCGTCGGGCATCTGCGCGATCTGGACCAGGATCTTGCCCGGGTTCGAGAACGTCTCGTAGACGTTCCACAGTGGGCAGGTGCCGCCGGCGGAGGAGAAGTGAAAGCCCGTGGCGGACTGGCGTTTCGACATGTTCCCGGCCTTATCCACCCGGACGAAGGAGAACGGTACCCCACGCATGGACGGCCGCTGCAACGTCGAGAGCCGATGGCAGATCGTCTCGTAACTGACCTGATAGAAGGCCGAGAGTCGCTCGATGTCGTAACGAAAGTTCTCGGCCATATTGTGAAACTGCCCGTAGGGCAACACCGTTGCGGCCGCGAAGTAACTGGCCAGACCCAGGCGGGCCAGCTTCCGCGACTCCTCGCTGGTGAATTTTCCCTCGTCGACCAACTTGTCGATCAGGTCACCGCACTCGAGATACGCCAGCTCCGTGGCCATCTTGAACACTTGCTGGCCCGACGACAGATGGTTACTGATCTCGAGAGTGCGCGCCACCGGGTCGTATCGGTGCAGCACGGTATCGCCCATATCGACACGCCGGATGATGTGCACGCCATGCACCATCGTCAGCCGGTCGGCCAACTCCCGGGACAGCTCGGCACGGTGCATCCGCATCCGGATGGTGAGATCCTCGGCGGCGGTGTCGAGTTCGTGCAGATAGTTCTGCCGTTGGTAGAAGTAGTCGCGAACTTCCTCGTGCGGCATGGAGATCGACGCCGAGCCACTGCCCCCGGTGTTGAGGTTGAATCGATCCTCGGTGGCTGCCGCGAGTTGCGCGGTGGTGATCCGGTAGCGGCGATGCAGATTGACGATCGCGCGGGCGATCGCCGGGTGGGTGCCGACGATGTCGGCGACCTCGGTCATGTCGACATCGAGGTCGAGGTCGCGATCCATGGTCACTTCGCGCAGTTCGGCCACCAGTCGGGTGTCGTCCTCCGACGAGAAGAAGGTGGCATCAACCCCGAACACCTCGGTGATGCGCAGCAGCACCGCGACGGTCAACGGCCGGACGTCGTGCTCGATCTGGTTGAGATAGCTCGGTGATATCTCCAGCATCTGGGCCAGTGCGGCTTGGCTGAATCCGCGTTCGCTGCGGAGCTGTCGTATCCGGGAGCCGACGAACGTCTTGGCCACGCGCCCAGCGTACTCACGCCTGCGAAGGCTGCTTCGCAGCGTTGCCAACGCAGGCTGGTTGGCATCCGGGAGGGCCTTTGGCATGATCGCGCTGGGACGGGATGGGAGAGGACGACAGACCAGATGACCACCAGCACCACCGACACCGGCTTGGCAAAGGTGTTGATGCCGGTTCCCGATCCACATCCCGATGTTTTCGACCGCGAATGGCCGCTGCGCGTCGGCGATATCGACCGCGTCGGCCGGTTGCGTCTGGACGCCGCCTGCCGCCATATCCAGGACATCGGCCAGGACCAGCTCCGCGAGATGGGCCACGAGGAAACGCATCCGCTGTGGATCGTCCGGCGCACCATGGTCGATCTGATCCGCCCGATCGAATACCCGGAGATGCTGCGGCTGCGGCGCTGGTGCTCGGGGACCTCGAACCGCTGGTGTGAGATGCGGGTCCGGATCGACGGCCGCAAGGGCGGCCTCATTGAATCCGAGGCCTTCTGGATCAACATCAACCGGGAGACTCAGGGGCCGGCCCGCATCGCCGACGACTTCCTGGAGGGTCTGCAGCGCACCACCGATGTGAAACGGCTGCGGTGGAAGGCCTATCTGACCGCCGGCTCCCGGCATGACGCCAACGAGATCCGCGCTTTCCCCATCCGCGTCAGCGACATCGACCTGTTCGACCATGTCAACAACTCGGTGTACTGGAAGGTCGTCGAGGAGTTCCTGGCGCCGCAGCCGGAGCTCTTCGAAGCGCCGCTGCGGGTCACCATCGAACACGATGCGCCGGTCGCGTTCGGCGACAGGCTCGAGATCTTGCTGCACGTGTATCCGCCCGGCTCCACCGACAAGTTCGGCCCGGAGCTCGCGGATCGCACTGTTAGAACGCTCACATACGTCGTCGGCGAAGAGGTCAAAGCCGTCGCATCGATCTTCGCGGTCTGACGATCGCCGGTTTAACAGTACGGGCGTACTGACCTGCGAGAATCTGCTACTGAACGGTAACTTCTGAACCGGTTCAGCTGTTGGCTGTCTTCGCAACCTTTGCAGAGTTACCAGTCGGGTTGGCGAAAATTGGCACTCTTAATGGCTTGAACTGCGCTAATGGTGCGAGGCATGCTCGAGTCAGCACACCAGCCACGCTGCGTTGACGTTAACAACTGATTTGCCGTCAAGGTGGCCAGTCGATAAAGAAGGAGCGTAGGCGCCCATGACACTGTCCAACGTTGGCCAGCCGAAGAGCCCAGAAGAAATCCAGAAGGACTGGGACACCAATCCCCGCTGGAAAGGGATCACCCGTACCTACAGCCCGGCCGACGTCGTCGCGCTGCAGGGCAGTGTCGTCGAGGAGGCCACCCTGGCCCGCCGCGGCGCCGAGGTGCTGTGGAACCAGCTGCACGACATGGAGTTCGTCAACGCGCTGGGCGCCCTGACCGGCAACATGGCCGTGCAGCAGGTCCGCGCCGGCCTGAAGGCCATCTATCTGTCGGGTTGGCAGGTCGCCGGCGACGCGAACCTGTCCGGCCACACCTACCCCGACCAGAGCCTGTACCCGGCCAACTCGGTGCCGCAGGTCGTGCGCCGGATCAACAACGCGCTCATGCGTGCCGACCAGATCGCCAAGGTCGAGGGTGACACCTCGATCGAGAACTGGCTCGCCCCGATCGTCGCCGACGGCGAAGCGGGCTTCGGTGGCGCGCTGAACGTCTACGAGCTGCAGAAGGCGATGATCGCCGCCGGTGTCGCCGGTTCGCACTGGGAGGACCAGCTGGCCTCGGAGAAGAAGTGCGGCCACCTCGGTGGCAAGGTGCTGATCCCGACCCAGCAGCACATCCGCACCCTGACCTCGGCCCGCCTGGCGGCCGACGTCGCCGACGTCCCGACCGTCGTCATCGCCCGTACCGACGCCGAGGCCGCCACGCTCATCACCTCCGATGTGGACGACCGCGACAAGCCGTTCGTCACCGGTGAGCGCACCGCCGAAGGCTTCTACCGGGTTAAGAACGGCCTCGAGCCGTGTATCGCCCGCGCCAAGGCCTACGCGCCGTACTCCGACCTGATCTGGATGGAGACTGGCACCCCGGACCTGGAGTTGGCAGCCAAGTTCGCCGAGGGCGTCAAGAGCGAGTTCCCGGACCAGATGCTGGCCTACAACTGCTCGCCGTCGTTCAACTGGCGCAAGCACCTGGACGACGCGACGATCGCGAAGTTCCAGAAGGAGCTCGGCGCGATGGGCTTCAAGTTCCAGTTCATCACCCTCGCCGGCTTCCACGCCCTGAACTACTCGATGTTCGATCTGGCCTACGGCTACGCCCGCAACCAGATGAGCGCCTACGTCGAGCTGCAGGAGCGCGAGTTCGACGCCGAGGAGCGCGGCTACACCGCCACCAAGCACCAGCGTGAGGTTGGCGCCGGTTACTTCGACCGGATCGCCACCACGGTGGACCCGACCTCGTCGACCACCGCGCTCGCGGGCTCGACCGAAGAGGGCCAGTTCCACTAAATCACCGCACGAGCAGACGCAAACTCGCACGATCGGACATCCGAGAGTGCGAGTTTGTGTCTGTTCGCGCCTCTAGTAGAAAGAGTTCTCGTGAGTATTGAACGAGTGGGTGTGGTCGGAGCCGGGCAGATGGGCTCGGGCATCGTCGAGGTGTGCGCCAAGGCGGGTGCGAACGTCGTCGTCTACGAGCCGACCGACGCATTGATCAACGCCGGACGTGACCGCGTCACCTCCTCGCTCGAACGCGCGACGAGCAAGGGCAAGCTCTCGGAAGCCGATCGCGACGCGACGCTGGCCCGACTGACGTTCACCACGGATATGGCGGCTCTGTCGGATCGTCAGCTGGTGATCGAGGCCGTCGTCGAGGACGAGGCCGTCAAAGGCAAGATCTTCGCCCAACTCGACGAGCTCATCACCGACCCCGACGCCGTGCTCGCGTCCAACACCTCGAGCATCCCGATCATGAAGATCGCTGCGGCGACCAAGAATCCGAGCCGGGTGCTGGGCCTGCACTTCTTCAACCCGGTTCCGGTGCTGCCGCTCGTCGAGCTGGTCAACACATTGGTCACCTCCGCGGACGCCATCGCCCGGGTGGAGCAGTTCGCCGGTGAGGTGCTCGGCAAGAAGGTGGTGCGCTGCGGCGACCGCTCCGGGTTCGTCGTCAACGCCCTGCTGGTGCCTTACCTGTTGTCCGCCATCCGCATGGTCGAGGCCGGCGTGGCCACCATCGAGGACGTCGACACCGCAATCGTCGCCGGCCTGTCCCACCCGATGGGCCCGCTACGTCTTTCGGACCTGATCGGCCTGGACACCATGAAGCTCATCGCCGACTCGATGTACGACGAACTCAAGGACGCGCACTATGCGCCGCCGCCATTGCTGCTGCGCATGGTCGAGGCGGGACAGTTGGGCAAGAAATCCGGCCAGGGGTTCTACACCTACTGAGCGCGCCGCCGCACCCGCCGCTTGTGCATTTCCTTCGCTGATTGGCTAGGCTCCTGGATTTGGTCGGGGGGCCGCGCAGCAACATTGCATTTCGCGGCAACCGGCCGTGCACACAATGCGTTGGAGGTAGCTGTCGATGGTCGATGTGGATACGGATCTGACTCCCTACTACGAGGAATCACAATCCATCTACGACGTCTCCGACGACTTCTTCGCCCTGTTCCTGGGCCCGACCATGGGCTACACCTGCGGCTACTACGAGCGCGACGACATGACGCTCGACGAGTCCCAGACCGCCAAGTTCGACCTCGCGTTGGGCAAGCTCAACCTGCAGCCCGGCATGACACTGCTCGACGTCGGTTGCGGCTGGGGCGGGGCGCTCGAGATGGCCGTCCAGAAGTACGACGTCAACGTCATCGGCATCACTCTGAGCAAGAACCAGTCGGAGTTCGCGCGTAAGCGCCTGGCCAAACTCGACACCCACCGCTCCATCGAGGTGCGGCTGCAGGGCTGGGAGGAGTTCGACGAGCCCGTCGACCGCATCGTGAGCATCGGCGCCTTCGAGGCGTTCAAGGTCGAGCGTTACCCACTGTTCTTCGAGAAGGCCTACCAGCTGCTGCCCGACGACGGCCGCATGCTGCTGCACACGATTTTGGCGCACACCCAGAAGTTCTTCCGCGACAACGGGATCAAGGTCACGATCAGCGACCTGAAGTTCATGAAGTTCATCGAGCAGGAGATCTTCCCGGGCGGCCGGCTGCCTGCCGTCGAGGACATCGAGCAGCTGGCCGTCGACTCCGGCTTCACCCTCGAGCGCATTCACCTGCTGCAGCATCACTATGCCCGCACGCTGGACATGTGGGCGGCCAAGCTGGTCGCCAACCGGGACGAGGCCATTGCGATCACGTCGACGGAAATCTACGAGCGCTACATGAAGTACCTGACCGGTTGCGCGGACTTCTTCCGCCGCGGCATCACCAACATCGGTCAGTTCACCCTGGTCAAGGGCTGAGGCTCAGGCCGGCCTAAGCCTCCGCCAGCTTCTTCTTCTCCGCCTCGACGTCGAAGTCGGCGGGCGGCCACTCCAGCTTCATTCCTTTGAGCGCCTCGATCAACAGCTCGTTGATGGCCAGCCGGGAATACCACTTCTTGTCACAGGGGATGACGAACCACGGGGCGTAATCGGTCGAGGTCCGGTCCAGCATTGCCTGATACGCCTCTTGATACGCCGGCCACAGCTTGCGCTCGGCGACATCGCCCGGGTTGTACTTCCAGTACTTGTCCGGACGTTCGAGGCGTTCGGAGAGCCGCCTCTTCTGCTCGTCCAGGGAGACGAACATCGCGCATTTGACGATCGTGGTCCCGGAGTCGACGAGCTCCTTCTCGAAGGCGTTGATCTCGTCGTAGCGTGGCTCCCACACGTCGCGCGGAACCAGCTCGTGCACCCGCACGACCAGCACGTCCTCGTAGTGGGACCGGTCGAACACCCCGATGTTGCCTGCCGCGGGCAGCGCCTTGCGAACGCGCCACAGGTAGTGGTGGGCACGCTCCTCCTCGGTTGGCACGCCGAAGCTCGTGTAATGGATGCCTTGCGGATTGCCCGCTCCGACAACGTGTTTCACGGTGCCGCCCTTGCCGGCGGTGTCCATGCCCTGCAGGACGAGCAGCAGTGAGCGGTTGTCGCCGGCGCGGCCGTTCGCGTAGAGCATCTCCTGCAGACCGGCGAACCGCTCGTTGCGTTCGTCCTGCAGCTCCTCCGACCCGTCCTTGCCGTCGGAGTAACCCGGGGAGGAATCGGTGTCGATGTCGGCCACCTTGTCACCGGGAATGAACCGCAGGACCTTGCGCGGCTCATGGGTCCATTGCGACGGCAGATCACTCATAGCGGACGAGACTAACCCTCAATCACCCGCCTGTGCCGCGGCGCCGCGAAACCATCATGAACCCGACCACGGCCAGTGCCAGTACGCCCCCCGCGACGGCAACGCTGATCAGGACGGTCCGGTTCTTGTCGATCCACGACGTCGATTTGGACGCGGCGGCCAGTTTCACGTTGTAGCCGGGCAGCGGCTCCTGGGCCGGACGCTGGATGCCGGGCAGCAGCTGCGTCTGGTTGATGACGAACAACGCGTCGCCCTTGTCGGTCTTCGACCACTCACCCCAGGCCGGGACCTCCTCGTCGAGCAGGACCTTGGTGGCGTTGTTGACGGCCGGATCCTTGCCCAGGTCGGTGAGCGACGTCACCCGGAACGGTTCGGACTGTCCCCGGTCGAACTTGACCTGAACCAGCACGTTCTTCTGGGTGTTCACCGGCGCCGGCTTCTGCGGCGGCGCCTGGCCCGGACCCGGCTGGTACCCGCCGCCGGAGAAGCTGCCCACCGACAGGTTGGTAGCCGGTCCGGACGCCGGACGCGTCATCGCGGTGAAGTTGTAGGTGCCGGCATTGGGCACGTTCAGCGCGGCGCGCTGCAGCGGGGGCACCGTGAAGACCTGGGTGCCTCCGCCGTAGTCGTACAGCACGCTCAGCGGCGTGCGGTACGGATTGGTGAACACCGGACGGTAGAAGCGGTCATAGGTGATCCAGCTCGAATTCCACAGTGTCACCGGGCTACTCAGGGTCATGCCGGTGGTCATGGTCGAGGTGCTCACGGTCGACGAGACCGACTCCTGGTAGGTGGTGACCTCCTCGGACGTCACCTCGGTGGACGTGGTGGTCTCGACCTCTGAGGCGAGCGCCGTGGCGACGTCTTCCTGGGACACCTGCGGCTCGGCCGGTTCGGCCAGCCCGTCGGCGTTCGTGGGTTCCTGCGTGCCGCCGCCGGGCGCCGGCGCCGGGGTGCCGGGCGCCTCGTTCGTACCGCTGCCGCCGGGGGCTTCGGCACCGCCGGGCTCAGCGGGCGCGCCTGGTTCGTCGGTTGTGGCGCCGGCGGGCGGTTCGGTGCCGCCGGGCTCGTCGTGCATGCCACCGCCCGGCATGTCGATGCCGCCCGGTTCGTCGTGAGGAGCGCCGGCAGGCGGTTCGCCGCCGCCCGGTTCCTGATGGATCCCGCCGTCCGAGGGCTCCTCCACGCCGCCGCCGGACGGGGCCTCGGGTGCGCTGCCGCCGTCGTCGCCGCTGTAGCTGCTGCCGCCACCGTCGTCGTCGCCGAACGGATCCGCTGAACTGACCGCGGTACCAGCAAACAGCGCCGACGTCGATAACGCGACGGCGGCGATCACCGCCGCCGGCTTACGGAATTTTGCGGTGCTGTCGTTGTCCACCCCGGCCTCCCTAGACCCTTATGACGCGAAACCATTCCGCCCGAGGACATATCTCACGGGCAGGCCCGAAGGATTGTTCTACATGATTCGCAGCGCTTTCATGGGAGGTTGGGTTTCCTGCGCTCGTGCGCGTCCGTTTTCCCCGGCAGGCAGTTAACATCATGTGGCTTATGTGCGGATGAGCCTCGGGGGGATTGGTGCGGGCGCGAACCTGGTCGATCAGTGCAGCGGTGCTTGCGGTCGCGGTGGCCGCCGCCGGTTGTGGACGCGACACCTCAGCCACATCGACGTCGGAGTCGGTGGTGGCCCCGTCGACAGCTCAGGCATCTGCCACGCCGTCGGGGCAACCGGACGTGAACGAGAACGGCGTTCCGGACTCCTCGGCCGACGACAACGACTGGCCGGGCAAGATGACGGCGACCTATGAGGACGCCACCTCACCGGAGGCGGTGACGGGTCGCGACCTGATCAAGAATGACCATCTGCTGGAGGATCTGGCCGACGGCATCAACGAGTCGCTGAAGCTGCCGTTCGACATCCCGCTGATCGGCAAGCAGTGCGGCACGGCCAACGCGTACTGGAGCCCCGACGCCAAGTCGGTCACCATCTGCTACGAAGACGCCGCCGACGCGCTGAGCATCTACACCAAGGCCGGTGACCCCGACCCGACGGCCTCGGCGATCAACTCCGAGATCGCGACGTTCTATCACGAGACCGGGCACATGGTGATCGACATCTACGACCTGCCGGCGACCGGGCGGGAAGAGGACGTCGCCGATCAGCTGGCTGCCTACATCCTGCTGGCACCCGGCCCCGACGGGAAGATCGACCCGGAATCGGTCCAGGCGGTCAAGGACTTCGCCCGGGAGTTCAAGGGATACAGCGACCAGCGGGGCGGCGAGATCGACGAAGGTCAGCTCGCCGACGTGCACACACTGGATCTGGCTCGGATGTACAACCTCGAGTGTTGGGTTTACGGCGCCGATCCCACGGGCAACGCCGATCTGGTGAGCAGCGGCGCGCTGCCCCAGGACCGCGCCGATGGTTGCGAGGACGAGTACACCAAGCTGAGCAGTTCGTGGGATACCTTGCTCGGCCCGTACATCAAGTGAGCGGCGGCAGCGTCGGAGACGGATGCGGGCCGGAGTTGAACCGTTTCAGCGATCCGCCCGCCTCGACGATGCCGCACAGGGCGTTCCAGCACAGCATCGTCAGGTAGTCGATCAACTCGTCGCTGCTCATCCGCGGGTTCGACATCCACGAGTGCGTCGCCAACTGCACGCCGCCGACGATCAGATAGGCCCAGGGCTCGACGCCACCGGTGTCCATCCCGGCCCGCTTCATGCGTCTGCGCAGGACCACGGCGAGCATCCTGGCGATGATTTGCTCCGAGTCGGCGATGACTTTGGTTTTGCTGGCGGAACTGTTTGCCATCACGAATTGATACGTTGCGGGCTCGGCAGCGACGGTGTCCACATAGACCCGGATGATCTCGCGGGTGAGGTCGAAACCGTCCATGTTCGACGACAGGGCGGCAGCCATGTTGGGGATGAGGGTGGTTTGCGCGAAGCGCATCATCACCGCGGTGGTGAGGTCGTTCTTGTCGACGAAATAGCGGTACAGCACGGTCTTCGACACACCGATTTCCGCAGCTATCTCGTCCATGCTGACGTCACGGCCGCGCTGGCGGACGGCCTCGAGCGCGCCGTCCACCAATTCGGTGCGTCGCTCGACCTTGTGCTGATGCCAGCGTCGCTTGCGACCGTCTGTCTTGGCCCGGCTGCCGTCCAGGCCATGGCTCATGTTCTGTGCCACTATCGCGGAGTCCGTTCCCCTCGTTCGCAACGATTCTACGGTCTGATCCGAGGGCAGCGTCACATTAACTGGGTCGCGGGATAGCGGATGATGGTGGAGTGGCAGCCAAACATCGCCTCCCGGGGTTGCCCGCGGAGGCAGTCCGCACAGGTACCTCGCTTGCGGAATCGTTCGCCGGTGCCGACCCGGAGGCGGACGCGCAACGAGCACGTGCCCTGCGCCGGATGAAGGCGGTGGCGCTGAGCTTCCTGCTCGGTGCCACGGTGATTTTCTTGGCCTGCCGCTGGGGCCAGGCCCACGGCGGCCCGGCCTGGATCGGGTACGTCGGGGCGGCCGCCGAGGCCGGGATGGTCGGCGCGCTGGCCGACTGGTTCGCCGTCACCGCGCTGTTCCGCCACCCGCTGGGCCTCAAGATCCCGCACACCGCGATCATCAAGCGCAAAAAGGATCAGCTCGGCGAGGGGCTCGGCACGTTCGTGCGGGAGAACTTCCTGTCGCCCGCGGTGGTGGAGACCAAGCTGCGTGACGCCGAAGTCGCTGGGCGCCTTGGTAAGTGGCTATCCGAGCCGTCACACGCCGAGCGGGTCGCCACCGAGGCGGGCACCGTGCTGCGGGTCGTGGTGGAACTGCTCAACGATGACGACATCCAGCAGGTTATCGATCGCACCATCGTCCGTCGTCTCGCCGAACCGCAGTGGGGCCCGCCGGTGGGCCGGGTGCTCGGGCAACTTCTGGCGGAGAACCGTCAGGAAGCCCTGATCCAGCTGCTGTGCGACCGCGCGTTCCAGTGGGCGCTCAATGCCGGCGACACGATCGAGCGGGTGGTCACCCGTGACTCACCAAGCTGGTCACCGAAATTCGTCGACCAGCTGGTGGGGGACCGGATTCACCGTGAGCTCATGGATTTCACCGACAAAGTGCGGCGCGACCCGAATCACGAACTGCGGCAATCGGCCAACCGATTCCTGTTCGAGTTCGCCAGCGATCTGCAGAACGACGATGCGACCATTGCGCGCGCCGAAGCGGTCAAAGAGCAGCTGATGGAACGCGACGAGGTCGCACGGGCGGCCGAGACGGCGTGGAAGACGTTGAAACGCTTGGTACTCGAGGGCGTCGACGACCCGCAGAGCACACTGCGAACCCGGGTCACCGAGTCGGTGATGCGGATCGGGGAGTCGCTGCGCGACGATGCCGAACTCCGCGACAAGGTGGACAACTGGATCGTGCGCGGCGCGCAGCACCTGGTCGCCCAGTACGGGGCGGAGATCACCACGATCATCACCGACACCATCGAGCGCTGGGACGCCGACGAGGCGAGCCGGCGCATCGAGTTGCATGTCGGACGCGACCTGCAATTCATCCGGATCAACGGCACCGTGGTGGGCTCGCTGGCCGGCTTGATCATCTACACCGTGGCGCAATTACTGTTCTGACCTGCGCTAGCATGAGTGCTTGCAAAAGCTAGCACCCCCGCGTAGGGTGGCGTTCGTACGCACCGGACACCCATCGCGACGGGAGGGAACTCATGGCGCAAGACGGCGATCTTCAGGCCGTGGTAACCAGCGCCGCGCATGACATCGGCGGCTTCATCAGGGCGCAGCGTGAAGCCGCTCAGGTTTCGGTGCGGCAGTTGGCCGAGAAGGCCGGTGTCAGCAACCCGTACCTCAGTCAGATCGAACGGGGACTGCGGAAGCCGTCTGCGGAGGTGCTGAGCCAGATCGCCAAGGCGCTGCGGCTATCGGCCGAGGTGCTCTACATCCGGGCGGGAATTCTCGAGCCCGGGGAGGCGAGCATGGTGCACGACGCGATCATCGGGGACACCGTGATCACCGAGCGTCAGAAGCAGGTGCTGCTCGATATCTACACCTCGTTCTGTCAGCAGAACGAAGCTGCCCGTGAGGAGCTCATCCCTGAGTAACAGACCAGCAACTCGCGAAAACCATTAACGGACAACAACATCCAATCTGAAAGGAGCCACTACGATGGCTGAGAACAACCCCAATGTCGAAGACCTGAAGGCCCCGCTGCTCGCTGCGGTCGGCGCTGCCGATCTGGCCCTGGCCACCGTCAACGAAATCCTCGCGACCCTGCGTGACCGTGCCGAAGAGGCCCGCAGCGAGGCCAGCACCCGCGTCGAAGAGCGTCGCGCCGCGCTGACCAAGCTGCAGGAAGACCTGCCGCAGCGCGCCGAGGAGCTGCGCGGCCGGCTGTCCAGCGAGGAGCTGCGCAAGGCTGCGGAGGGCTACGTCGAGTCGGCCACCGCGACCTACAACAGCCTCGTCGAGCGCGGCGAGGCCGCCCTGGAGCGCCTGCGCAGCCAGTCGGACCTCAAGGACGTCGCCGCTCGTGCCGAGGGTTACGTCGACCAGGCCGTCGAGCTGACCCAGGAGGCCCTGGGCAACGTGTCGTCGCAGACCCGCGCCGTCGGTGAGCGCGCCGCCAAGCTGGTCGGTGTCGAACTGCCCGCCAAGGCCACCCCCGCCACGAAGGCCGCCCCGGCCAAGAAGGCACCGGCCAAGAAGGCCGCCCCGGCCAAGGCTGCGGCCAAGAAGGCTCCTGCCAAGAAGGCGCCGGCCAAGAAGGTCACCCAGAAGTAAGCAGAAGCAATTCGTCGTAAGGACAAGACCCGCCTACGCTTGTAGCCGTGATGCTGCAAGGTGTGGCGGGTCTTGTTCTTCAGGTCGTCTTCTGGGTGGTCACCGCGGTGACCATCTATGCGTTCGTCAATGCGGCGATGCAGCGACCGGATGCCTACACCGCGGCCGAGAAACTCACCAAGCCGGTGTGGCTGGTGATCCTCGGTGTCGCGGGTCTGCTGTCGCTGTTCCTGGGCGTCACCGGCGTGGCTATTGCCGCTGTGGCCACCGGCGTGTACCTGGTGGACGTGCGGCCCAAGCTGCTCGAGGTCCAGGGGAAGTCGCGCTGAGCGCTCGACGCCGTCTGGCCGCGGTGCTCCTGGCCGGCCCGGTCGGGCTGATGCTCGCCGCTCCGGCCGCCGCCGCGCCCCCTCCCGCTCCGCCGTACATCGACCACGTCACGTGGGCCGCCTGGGGCGATCTGAAAAGCCTGCGGGTCTATCCCACACCGGCCGGCCGCGCGGTGGCCGGTCAGTTGCTCAAGCCGCAGACCGACATCGACGAAG
Organism: Mycobacterium sp. SA01; assembly: GCF_041287105.1. Taxonomy (NCBI): domain Bacteria; kingdom Bacillati; phylum Actinomycetota; class Actinomycetes; order Mycobacteriales; family Mycobacteriaceae; genus Mycobacterium; species Mycobacterium sp. SA01. The sequence continues at coordinate 366,815 of NZ_JBGGNO010000020.1, forward strand.
CCTGGGGTGAGGTGCTGGCGCTGGCACCCGAGGCCGACCTGCCCGGGATGCGGGACCAGTTCGTCTGCCACTTCCGGTTCGCGGAGTTCGGTCAGCCCGGCAAGACCAGCTGGAATCTGGAGCCGTGGCGGCCGGTGGTCGACGACCAGACTATGACCGAAGCCGGCTGCAATCCGGGTGGCCTCGAGGAGCCGTTCTGATGCTGAACCCCGCTCAGGTCGCCGCACTGGTCGACCACACGCTGCTCAAGCCCGAGGCCACCGACGCTGACGTGATTGCGCTGGTCGACGAGGCCGTGGACCTCGGCGTGCTGGCGGTCTGTGTGTCCCCGTCGATGGTGTCCGTCGCCGTCAAGGCCGCGAGCGCGCATCCGGAGGCCCTGGCCATCGCCGCTGTCGCCGGGTTCCCGTCGGGCAAGCACCTGCCGGTCATCAAGGCGCAGGAGGCTCTCGCGGCGGTCGACGACGGTGCCACCGAGATCGACATGGTCATCGACGTCGGGGCCGCCCTGGCCGGCGACATCGCCCAGGTGGCGGCCGACATCGCGACCGTCCGTTCCGCGGTGCCCGGAGCTGTCCTGAAGGTCATCGTCGAATCGGCCGCCCTGCTGAGCCTGGCCGACGAGGACACCCTGGTCGCGGTGTGCCGGGCCGCCGAGGAATCGGGAGCCGACTTCGTCAAGACCTCCACCGGATTCCATCCCGCCGGCGGCGCATCCGTGGTCGCGATCGAGATCATGGCGGCGACCGTGGGTGGTCGGCTCGGCGTCAAAGCCAGCGGCGGTATCCGCACCGCCGAGCACGCGATCGCGATGCTCGACGCGGGCGCGACCAGGCTGGGCCTGTCCGGGACGCGAGCGGTGCTCGACGGGTTGGCGGGCTAGACCCCGGCGAAGCAGGGATCCTGCTGGCCGTTGGGGATGGTCGCGTTCTGGGTGACGAACTTGGCCGTGACGCCCTCGTCGGTGACCGCGACGCTGTCCGCGTGAATGCCCATCGGCAGGTTCTTCGTCAGCGTCGACATGAAGGCGTCCAGCGCCGGCTGCACGGTTTCCCGCGGCAGCGTGAAGCCCAGCCCGGTCAGATTCACCACCTGCAGGGTGAGGCCGCCGTTGGAGATCGCCGGCTTGGTGGTGATGGAGCCCATCGCGCTCTTCAGCTCGATCGTGCCGTCCGACGGGCTCGTGCTGACGCCGCTGACCAGGCTGCCGAAGAACGGGATGGCGTTCTGCACGGTCTCCTTGATGCCGTCCTTGGTCCAGGCGATCGTGGCGTCCAGCGAACCCATGGTGCCGGCCGAGTTCGCGGTCTGGTCAATCCGGATGTCATCGAGCCACAGGTCGAGCTTCATGCCCTTGGCCCCACGAATCTGATTGCCCGCGGTCTGCACGTGGATGTCGCTGTAGTGCTTCGACAGGTGCTGCAGCAGGAAGGGCCGCGCGCCGAACGAGACATCGGCCTGGTCCTGCACCACGCAGGAGACGGCCCGCGACACCACGGTGTCGGCCTCGTGGCGCACGTAGAGTTCGGTGCCCAGCAGCCCGGCGATCACCACGGCCAGCACGATGACCAGTACCAGCACGATCGACAGCGGGTCGCGCAGGAAGCCCCGCTTACCCTCGTCCGGCTCCTCGCCGGGCGGTGTCTGCGACGGCGGGGGCATATGCGGGATGTGCTGAGTCGGCGCGTCAGCGGGGCCGCCCGGTCGGGGGATGTACTCGGTGGGTGTGCCTTGACCCGGGGAGGCGGCCCATGCCGGCGTGGTCGGGTCGCCGGGGCCGACGGGATGGTTGGGGCCCTGTGGCGGATTCGTCACCTGGGCGATTCTGCCTTATCAATCTGAGCGAACTCTGAGCGGTTACGCAGCACCGCGAGGGTTTCCCTGGTCGGCGCGACCCGATCGATGTCGATGTCGGTCACCAGGAGCTGCGGATCGGCGCCCGCCGCGGCGACCACTTCACCGAGCGGCGAGGCCACCATACTGCCGCCGACACCGGTCGGCGCCTTGGTCGACGTCGCCAGCTCGTCGCCCGGGTAACCCTGGTCGACGGCTGCGACGAAAGACTGCGAGTCCAGCGCGCGTGCGCGGGCCAGCAGGGTCCACTGCTCCAATTTGCCCGGCCCTGCGCCCCACGACGCATGCACGGTGATGAGCTGCGCCCCGCGGTCGGCGAGCTCGGTGTAGAGCGCGGGGAACCGGACGTCGTAACACAGCGTGATCCCGACGCCGACGCCGTCGACGGTGATCACGACGGGTTCCCGGCCGGGGGCCACCGCATCGGATTCAGCAAATCCGAATGCGTCGTACATGTGGATCTTGTGATAGTGCGCGTCGACGTCTGGTCCCGTCGCCAGGATCGTGTTGGTGACCCGCCCGTCGGGGGCGGGAGTGAACATCCCGGCCAGCACGGTGATGCCCGCACTCTGCCCGATGCGGCGCACCTCGTCAGCCCAGGCGCCGTCGAGTGGTTCGGCCACCGGGGCCAGCGGCACACCGAAGCGGCACATCGTGCCTTCCGGGAAGGCCACCAGCCGGGCACCGGCGTCGGCGGCGCGACGGGTGTAGTCCTCGACCAGCTTCAGGTTCACGGCCGGGTCGGTGTCCGATAGCAGCTGGGCCAGCGCAATCCGCATGGCTTCAGCCTACGTCCGGCGCGACCGTCGACCAGGGCACGGTGAGCACCGCATCCCGGACGGTGCGGCGCTGTGCCTCGATGGGGGCACCGGCCGCCCGCAGCTCGGCGAGCATCGCGCGCCAGCGATCACGCGGACCGAACACCGAATGCCCGGCAGCGCTCGCCCACGCCCGGTCCGCCGACGACAACAGGTCGTGAATAGGCTGGCCCGGAACATTATGGTGGATAAGCACTTTCGGCAACCGCTCGGCCAGGTCTGACGGGCGGTCGATATGCCGGGGGTCGCACGCCAGGGTCAGGCTCACCGGTCCGTCGCGGTCCAGCAGCACCCAGCAGCAGCGCCGCCCGAGCTCGTCGCAGGTGCCGTCGACGATCAGCCCGCCCGGCGCCAGCTGGGCCCGCATCTGCGCCCACGCCTGGTCCACCGCCTCCTCGGGGTACTGCCGCAGCACGTTGAACGCCCGCACGAGGACCGGATGCAGGCCCGCGAGTTCGAAACCGCCGACCCTGAACTCGACCCCGTCGACGTCGGGCACCACCCGCTGCGGGTCGATCTCCAGCCCGACGACCCGCACATCGGGCCGGACCGCGCGAAGCCGCGCGGCCAATTCCAGTGTGGTGACCGGCAATCGGCCGTACCCGAGGTCGACGATCACCGGGGTGGTGGCCGACTCCAGCGCCGCGCGCACCCGGGGGGAATTGACCATCCAGCGATCGGCACGCCGCAGCCGGTTGGCGTTGGTGGTGCCGCGGGTGGGGACACCCACCGGCCGTGGTGGTCTAGTGATGGCTGGCGATCCAGTCGCGGGTGAAATCCCGTTCGTTGTCGAACAATCCGCGCAGACCGTCCAGTACCCACTGTTCGATCTTGCCGCCGAGGAGTGGCACGTTGACCTTGCAGAGGCTGCGCAGGCGCAGTTCGCTTCCCGCGCCGGTCTGCTGAAGGACGTAGGTGCCGTCGAAGTCCAGCGGGGCGGCGGGCACCAGTGCCCGATAGTGCCCGTCGGCCGAGTTCGTCCCGGCGTCGAACGGGTCGAAATGTTGTTCGCGGGTGATGGTGAGCCGCAACGGAACCACCGCGGCGATCATCGACGGCATATCGCGGCGCGACACGGTGTGGGTGAACACGATGTCGGTGCCGTTGACGTCGGAGTGGAAATGCGTCATCTCGGAATCCGTGTGCTGCTGATGCTCGGCGACCAGGTCTTCCCAGTACTCGCGACTGGTGAAGCTCTGGTAGAGCTCAGCGACGGGCTTGTCGAGCCCGATGACGTAGTCCATGCGGCGGGACATGTGCCAACGGTACCTGTGACGTCAGCTGTTCTCGGCGATCCACCTGGTGGTGAACTGCTGCTCGGCGATCAGAAGGTCGACGAGTTGGTGGCCGATGAAATTCTCCACCTTGCCGCCCACCAGGGGGATGCGAACCTCGACGGTGGCGCGAAAAGCCAAGTGCGCCTGCAACTCTGCCGGTGTCAGGTGAGCACTTCCGGTCAAAGACACCGGCGCTCCGGGGATGGCGCCGCTGACAGTTGCTTCGGCTGTGCCGTCGACCAGTCCGGTCCAGCTCTCCACCCGGCGAATTTCGAGATCGCCGTGGTGGAACTGGGTGACCACAGCAGGCAGCCGGTCGACTCTGAGCACCTGGGTGGTCGCCACGTCGACGCCACCGCCGGCCGTCAACCGAATCGAGTCGAGCGACGCGTGGTCGGCACCGGAATCGGCCAACCGCGCCAGCCAGTACTGCTCGTCGCGCAGAGCCCGGTGCACTTGTTCGACGCTGCCCTCGTAGGCGGTGGCCATGTCGAATGAGCGCGGCATAGCTGGTGAGGCTACCGTTACGGGCCGTGGCAGCTGGGAACTCATACGGTGGCGCGGCGGTTGCCGAGAACGTGCCGCTGGCTCCGCTGACCACCCTGCGGGTCGGTCCGGTCGCGCGTCGCCTCATCACCTGCACCACCACCGAGCAGATCGTGTCGACATTGGGCACCCTCGATGGCGATTCCGACGGCCCGGTTCTGGTGCTGGCCGGGGGTTCCAACGTGGTGATCGCCGACGACCTCACCGACCTGACCGTCGTGCTGCTGGCCAGCCGAACCATCAGCATCCAGGGCGGGCTGCTTCGCGCCGAGGCAGGCGCGGTCTGGGATGACGTGGTCGTCGCCGCCGTCGCGGCGGGGCTCGGCGGACTGGAGTGCCTGTCCGGGATCCCGGGGTCGGCGGGCGCCACCCCGGTGCAGAACGTGGGCGCCTACGGCGTGGAGGTGGCCGACTGCCTGACCCGCGTCCGGCTGCTCGACCGGCGCAGCTCGCTGGTGCGGTGGGTGCCCGCCGCGGATCTGGGTCTCGGCTACCGGCACAGCGATCTGAAGGGCTCGTCCGACGCGGTGGTGCTGGAGGTGGAGTTCGGCCTGGACACCGACGGTCGCTCGGCTCCGCTGCGGTATGCCGAGCTGACCGGTGCGCTCGGCGTGCCTACGGGGGAGCGGGCTGCACCTGCCGACGTACGCAGCGCCGTGTTGTCGTTGCGCGCCCGCAAAGGCATGGTGCTCGACGCCGACGACCATGACACCTGGAGTGTCGGATCGTTCTTCACCAATCCTGTTGTCCCCGCGGGGCAATTCGAAGAGCTGCAGGGCCGGGTGGACGGCCCGGTGCCGCACTATCCGGGCGACGACGGGGTCAAGCTGGCGGCCGGCTGGCTGGTCGAGAACGCCGGTTTCGGCAAGGGTTACCCCGGCCCGGACGGTGCGCCGTGCCGGCTGTCGACCAAGCACGCGCTGGCGTTGACCAATCGCGGGGGCGCAACCACCGCCGATGTCCTGGCGCTGGCGCGCACGGTCCGCGACGGTGTGCGAGACAGCTTCGGCATCACTCTGGTGCCGGAACCGGTGCTGGTCGGCTGTTCGCTGTAGGCACTTCCGGTGCCCGGCCGCGAATATTCTGATAATTAACCCGCGCGACGAAAAATGCGGAGAATGGTGGGTGTCAGCCCGGCACCGGGTTTGCTTAGATCATCTACGGGGGATGTGAAATGGCTACTGCCAGCACCAAAACTGTCAATCGCGGACGCAACCGCACACTGGGCGTCAAGACATGGCTGGGGGCGGGGGCACTGACCCTGGGCGTCGGCGCCGCGCTGGCCGGCGCCACTGCTGTCGCGTCGGCTGATACCGGCGGCCATTCGGCGTCGGGTTCGGCCTCCTCGAGCTCGTCCAGCAAGTCTGACGCCGGGCCCAAGCGCACGGTGGCCGCCTCGGCCCGCACGGTCGCCAAGGTGACGACGGTTCCCTCGAGCTCGGCGGTCTCCAAGCCCGCAGCCAGCGTCAAACCGGCCGCCAAGGTCAAGACAGCCACCGCCAACGCGAGCCTTCCGCCGATCAATCAGACCATCAACACGCCGTTCGGTCCGATCTCGTTCGTGGCGAACGTGACCGCGCCGACCCCGCCTGACAGCGGGCCGGTGGCGATCGACGTCACCGCGAAGACCCCGCTCGGCGGCGCCAAGTTCTCGATCGGCGGAACGTCGACGTTCGTCGCTACGCCCACGCCGACCAGTACGACGGCGTTGACCGACGGGACCCTGCAACTGCCGCCGGCGGTGGCATTCGCCGCCAGCGCGGCCGGGGCGTTCGTCGGCGCCGGACTCAGCGCGGCCGACAGCCTGAACACCTTTGTCACCGCCGCACGCAGCGGAAACGTGGTGGGGGCGTTCGTCGCCTGGGCCGCGGCCGCACCGAAGTTCACGAATGCGCTGCTGTTCGGCAGCAGCACGCTCGACCTGCCGATCCCGACCGGCGGAACAGGTCCGGCCATCGTGGCGCACATCCCCGTCGGCGGGTTCTTCTCCCCGGCTCGGTCGCTGCGGGTGACCTGGGATGAGTACAGCACCGACCAGTCCGGCGTCACGGTGACGCTGAGCGCCGGCGACATCGTGTTTGCCGGATCGAAGTTCGGCGGTGCCGCGCCGGCGTTCCTGGCGATCTTCGGCCTCTGATCCCGCCGGGGTGGGGCGAATCCCACACTCCGCCGATTGGCCGCCGGGCGGCTGGGTTCCGTATCTTGGATTGACGTGAGCCCAGCCGACCGACCGCCGATCAACCGGCGACGCGCTTTGGCAGCGCTGGCGGTCGGCGTTGCCGCGCCCAGTGCGCTGGCGGCATGCATGAGTGGCCCTGGCAAACAGGCCGAGAAGCAGGGACCCCCGCCGAAGGCGTCGCTGAACTTCACCCCGGCCGACGACGCCAAGGATGTGCTGCCCACCAACCCAGTGAGCCTCGAGGTCAAAGACGGCTGGCTCCAGCACGTCGCGCTGACCAATGCCGACGGCAACCCCGTGGCCGGCACGCTCAACCGCGATCGCACCGCCTTCACCGTCACCGAACCGCTGGGCTACGGCGCGTCCTACACCTGGACCGGTTCGGCGGTCGGACGCGACGGGCAGGCGGTACCGATCGCCGCGGCGTTCACCACGATCAACCCCACCAAACAGGTCAACGGCCAGTTCCAGCTGTCCGACGGGCAGACCGTCGGGGTGGCCGCGCCGATCATCTTGCAGTTCGACGCCGCGATCGACGACGAGCACAAGCCGGATGTCGAAAAGGCGCTGACCGTCACCACCACGCCGCCGAACGAGGGCAGTTGGGCCTGGCTGCCCGACGAGGTGGGCGGCTCGCGGGTGCACTGGCGCACCAAGGAGTACTACCAACCGGGAACCAAGGTCCACGTCGACGCGCGGCTCTACGCGGTGAAGTTCGGCGATGACTCCTTCGGCGCGACGGACTCGACGCTGGACTTCGAGATCGGCCGCCGGCAGGTGGTCAAGGCCGATGCGACGTCGCACCGCATCCAGGTGATCACCGACGAGGGCGTGATCATGGACTTCCCGTGCAGCTATGGCGAAGCCGACAAGCCCCGCAACGTGACCCGCAGCGGCATTCACGTCGTCAGCGAGAAGTACGCCGACTTCTACATGACGAACCAGGCCGCCGGATATTCGAATGTCCATGAGCGCTGGGCGGTTCGGATCTCCAACAACGGCGAGTTCATCCACGCCAACCCGGCCAGCTCCGGTGCGCAGGGCAATACCAACGTCACCAACGGCTGCATCAACCTGTCCACCGGCGATGCCGAGCAGTACTTCGGCACCGCCGTGTACGGCGACCCGGTCGAGGTGACCGGCACGTCGATCCAGCTGTCCTACGCCGACGGCGACATCTGGGACTGGGCGGTGGACTGGAACGAATGGAAGGCCATGTCGGCGCTGTCCGACACCCAGCCCGAGACCAGCATCCCGAGCAGCGCACCGGCCACCCCGAGCGACGCGCCGACCCTGTCTGGCACACCCACGACGACGACCCCGACAACGACGAGTTCGTCGTCGGCGACGTCCACGACGAGTTCCACCACCACCTCTACGGCGACCACCTCTACGGCGACCCCGACGACGACCGATTCGGCTACGAGCGGCGGTTGAACCGGCTGGCGCTGGCCTGATCGCGGGGCCGCAGCACGATCTGGTCCAGGTTGACGTGCGACGGCCGTGACGCCACGAAGCCGATCACCTCGGCGACGTCGGCGGCGACCAGCGGGGTGATTCCCGAGTAGACCGCGTCGGCGCGCTGTTCGTCGCCGCCGAAACGAACCAGCGAGAATTCCGTCTCCACCGCCCCGGGCGCAATCTCGGTGAGCCGCACCGGTTTTCCGAGGAGTTCGCCGCGCAGCGTCCGGTGCAGAGCGCCCTGGGCGTGCTTGGCGGCGGTATACCCGCCCCCGTTGTCATAGACCTCGAGCGCGGCGATCGAGGTGACCGTGACGATCAACCCGTCACCGGATTCGATGAGCTTGGGCAGCAATGCGCGCGTCACCCGCAGTGTCCCGAGGACGTTGGTCTCCCACATCCAGCGCCAGTTGTCCATGTTCGCCTCGGCGATCGATTCCAGGCCTTTGGCACCGCCGGCGTTGTTGACCAGGACATCCACCCGCGGCACGCGCTGGGCCAGCGCGGCGACGGCGGCATCGTCGGTGACGTCGGCCACAATGGCGGTGCCGCTGATCTCGTCGGCCAGCCGTTCGATGCGATCGGCCCTGCGCGCCACCGCGACCACGTGAAAGCCAAGGGCGGCAAGAGCTCTCGAGGTCGCCTCGCCGATGCCGGAGCTCGCCCCGGTCACTACCGCTACACGGGAATGGGCGTCTGGAGTGATCATCGAACCAACTCTAGTAACTGTGCTAAGTTCGCCAACGTGATCCGAATCGGTCTGACCAGTTGTCTGGTCGCGCACACCGCGTGTTGTTGTCACGCGACTTGCTGCGCCTGACCCGACCGGACTTTCTCCTCTCGTCCCGCTCACGTCGCCAGGTGTGGCATCTGCCCCCATCTGAGACTCGAGAAGGACACCCCACATGCGTACCGTCGCTCTTTCGCCCCGCATCGCCGTTCATGACGCCGCCCGCCCACATCCCCTGCGGACCCGCCGCCACGTCGTGGCCCCGTCACTGCGGGTTCCCGATGGGGCTGCCGCATCGGTCTTCGCGGCCGTCCGCCAGCGTGGCGCCATCGGCCGCGATGTGATCGCCCAGGTCACCAACCTGTCGATCGCCACGGTCAACCGGCAGGTCGCCGCATTGCTGGATGCCGGGATCCTGCGTGAGCGGGCCGATCTGGCCGTGTCGGGCGCGATCGGCCGTCCGCGCGTCCCGGTCGAGGTTCGTCACGAACCGTTCCTGACTCTCGGCATCCACATCGGCGCGCGCACCACGAACATCGTTGCGACCGACCTGCTCGGCCGCACCCTGGACGCGGTCGAAACCCCGACGCCGCGCGGTGGTCAGGCTGCCGCACTGGCGTCGTTGGCCGGCAGTGCCCGTCGCTACCTGAGCCGCTGGCATCGCCGCCGTCCGTTATGGATCGGCGTGGCGATCGGTGGTGTGGTCGACAGCGGCACGGGCCACGTCGACCACAGCCGGTTGGGGTGGACACAGGCCCCCGTCGGCCCGGTGCTGGCCGAGGCGTTGGGTCTGCCGGTGTCAGTGGCATCCCACGTGGACGCGATGGCCGGCGCCGAACTGCTGCTCGGGCTGCGTCGTCCGCAGGCCCAGGCGTCGAGCAGCCTGTACGTCTACGCCCGTGAGACCGTCGGCTTCGCGCTGGTGATCGGCGGCCGGGTGCACAGCCCGATCAGCGGCCCCGGCACCATCGCCGCGCTGCCGGTGACCTCCGAATTACTAGGCGGCAGTGGGCAACTGGAGTCGACAGTCAGCGACGAGGCGGTGCTGGCCGCGGCCCGCGAGCGTGGCATCGTGCCCGGCTCCGGCCCCGGCGCGTCGATGACTACGCTGCTGCGCACCGCCCGCCAGGGCGACATCCCGACCGCGGCGCGCGCCCGGGAATTGCTTGCCGAGCGGGCCCGCGTCCTGGGCGGCGCGGTGGCCCTGCTGCGCGACATGCTCAACCCCGACGATCTGGTGGTCGGCGGCCAGGCCTTCACCGAATACCCCGAGGGCATGCAGTTGGTCGAGGCCGCGTTCGCCGAGCGGTCGGTGCTGCCGCACCGCGATATCCGGGTGACCGCGTTCGGCAACCGGGTGCAGGAGGCCGGCGCCGGGATCGTCTCACTGGGCGGCCTGTACGCCGATCCGATCGGCGCGCTGAGACGGGCACAGAACCGTCGCGAAGCCCTGAACGCGACGGGTGTAAAGATGGAGGCGTGCGGCACGCCCGGGAACTGAGCGACAGCTCGGTCGATGCGATGCCGCGGCGCGTCGCGGTGTTGTCGGTGCACACCTCCCCGCTGGCTCAGCCCGGGACCGGTGACGCCGGCGGAATGAACGTCTACGTACTGCAGACCGCGTTGCACCTGGCCCGGCGCGGGGTGGAGGTGGAGATCTTCACCCGGGCGACGTCGTCGTCGGATCAGCCGCTGGTCCGGGTGGCCCCCGGGGTGCTGGTGCGCAATGTCGTGGCGGGGCCGTTCGAGGGACTCGACAAGTACGACCTGCCCACCCAGCTGTGCGCGTTCACCGCCGGAGTGCTGCGCGCCGAGGCCAACCACGAGCCCGGCTACTACGACATCGTGCATTCGCATTACTGGCTCTCCGGCCAGGTCGGCTGGCTGGCCCGCGACCGGTGGGCAGTGCCGTTGGTGCACACCGCCCACACGCTGGCCGCGGTGAAGAACGCCGCCCTGGCCGACGGCGACTCGCCGGAGCCTCCGCTGCGCGCGGTGGGCGAACAGCAGGTGGTCGACGAGGCCGACCGGCTGGTCGTCAACACCGAAGATGAAGCACACCAGCTCATTTCGCTGCACAACGCGGACCCGCGGCGGATCGATGTGGTGTACCCGGGCGTCGATCTGGAGACGTTCACCCCCGGCGACCGACGCACTGCGCGAGCTGCGCTCGGCCTCCCCGACGGCGAGCGCGTGGTCGCCTTCGTCGGGCGTATCCAGCCGCTCAAAGCACCCGATGTGCTGTTGCGCGCCGCCGCCCGCCTGCCCGGTGTGCGGGTGCTGGTGGCCGGTGGCCCGTCGGGCAGCGGCCTGGCCGCGCCCGATGCGTTGGTGGGCCTCGCCGCGGAACTGGGTATTGCAGACCGGGTGACATTCCTTCCGCCCCAGTCGCGCGAGCAACTCGTCAACGTCTATCGCGCCGCCGATCTGGTCGCCGTGCCCAGCTATTCGGAGTCGTTCGGTCTGGTCGCGGTGGAGGCGCAGGCGTGCGGGACGCCCGTGGTCGCCGCCGCGGTCGGCGGGCTGCCGGTGGCCGTATCCGACGGAGTCAGCGGTGCGCTGGTCGCCGGCCACGAGCCCGGCCAATGGGCCGACGCGATCGCCACTGTGCTGGCCCGCGACCCCGACGAGCTCAGCAGAGCAGCCGTCGAGCACGCGCAGGGGTTCTCCTGGGCGCACACCGTCGACGGACTGCTGACCAGCTACGGCCACGCGATCGACGACTATGCCAGCGCCCGACACCGTCGCGCGGCCGGTGACGCGCTGGCCAAGCGCAACGGGCGGCGCTGGTCGATGCGGCGCGGGGTGCGGCTGTGAGTGGCGAGCGAGAAGCCGAAGGCGGATCGCGCGTCGGCGCCGCGGACGTGCATCAGGTCATCGAGAAGACGCTGGACGAGCACGGGCTGGTCTACAGCCGCCACGAAGGCGCCCACGGCGGGTTGCCGGGACTGATCGTCGAGCTGCCGGGGGAGCGCAAGCTGACGACCAACACCCTGCTGAGCGTCGGTGAGCATTCGGTGCGCGTCGAGGCGTTCGTCTGCCGGCAGCCCGACGAGAACCACCAGGGCGTCTACCGGTTCCTGCTCAAGCGCAACCGCCGGCTGTACGGGGTGGCCTACACGCTGGACAACATCGGCGACATCTATCTGATCGGGCGGATGGCGCTGGAGGCGGTGACCGCCGACGAGCTGGACCGGGTGCTCGGCCAGGTGCTCGAGGCCGTCGACTCCGACTTCAACACCCTGCTGGAACTGGGCTTCAAGTCGTCCATCCAGAAGGAGTGGGCGTGGCGGGTGTCGCGTGGCGAATCGCTGAAGAACCTGGCGGCCTTCGAGCACCTCATAGACGAGGACGACCAAACGGGGTCGTGAGAGGATTCCGGCATGGCTGACTCCACACTGATTCTGCTGCGGCACGGCGAAAGCGAATGGAACGCGCTGAACCTGTTCACCGGCTGGGTGGACGTCGACCTCACCGACAAGGGTCGCGCTGAGGCGGTGCGCGGCGGAACGCTGATGGCCGAGCAGGGACTGCTGCCCGACGTGCTGTACACCTCGCTGCTGCGCCGCGCGATCACCACCGCCCACCTGGCGCTGGACGCGGCCGACCGGCTGTGGATCCCGGTGACGCGCAACTGGCGGCTCAACGAGCGGCACTACGGCGCCCTGCAGGGCCTCGACAAGGCCGAGACCAAGGAAAAGTACGGCGAGGAGCAGTTCATGCTGTGGCGGCGCAGCTACGACACACCGCCGCCGCCCATCGAGAAGGGCAGCAAGTACAGCCAGGACGCCGATCCGCGCTACGCCGACATCGACGGCGGCCCGCTGACCGAATGCCTTGCCGACGTGGTGGCCCGCTTCGTCCCGTACTTCACCGAGACGATCGTCCCGGACCTGCAGGCGGGCAAGACGGTGCTGATGGTCGCGCACGGCAACTCGCTGCGAGCCCTGGTGAAGTATCTGGACAACATGTCCGATGCCGACGTGGTGGGCCTGAACATCCCGACCGGTATACCGCTGCGCTACGACCTGGACGCCGATCTGAAGCCACGGGTGCCGGGCGGCACCTACCTGGATCCCGAGGCCGCCGCCGCCGGCGCGGCCGCGGTCGCCAGCCAGGGCGCCAAGTAATTCCGGTGCTCACCTCGGATTTGGCAAACACGGGGTAAACGGGGGCGGAATACATGCGCGCTGAGAGTGTGACGTGTACCGATTTGGCCGCACGCTGCTGGGATGACGTTCACCGGATGCGTACCCTTTTCCTGTGAGTGTTGGCTCGGTGGTACTACTGGCCACCGCCGCAGCGCTGGTAGCGCTTGCTTGCGGACTCGGAATCGGGGCCGCACTCACCCCACGGATCCTCGAACGCAGGCAGCGCCGCGCGATCACCGAAGCCGGCATCACGGTGTCGCAGATGCTGCAGCATGTGGTGTCGCTGGCGCCGATCGGGATGGTGGTCGTCGACTCCCATCGCGACGTGGTGTTCATCAACGACCGCGCCACCGAACTCGGCATCGTGCGGGACCGCCAGCTCGACGAGCGGGCCTGGACGGCTGCCCAACGCGTGCTCGCCACCGGTGAGGGCGTCGAGGTCGACCTGTCTGCGCCGCAGCGCGCGGCGGCCGGCCGGTCGGGGCTGTCGGTGCGTGGGCACGTGCGGCTGCTGAGCAAGCAGGATCCCCGCTTCGTCGTGGTCTACGTCGACGACCAGTCCGAGCAGGCCCGGATGGAGGCCAGCCGGCGCGATTTCGTGGCCAACGTCAGCCACGAACTCAAGACCCCGGTGGCCGCGATGGGCGTGCTGGCCGAGGCGCTGCTGGAGTCGGGCGACGATGCCGAGACCGTGCGCCACTTCGGCAAGAAGATCCTCACCGAATCGCAGCGGCTGGCGAACATGGTCCGCGAGCTGATCGAACTGTCCCGCCTGCAGGGTGCCGAACCGCTTCCCGACCTCGACAGTGTCGACGTCGATTCCGTTGTCACCGAAGCTATTTCGCGGCACAAAGTGGCTGCCGACAATGCTGACATCACGGTGACCACCGACGCGCCGAGTGGGTTCCGGGTGTTGGGTGACCAGTCGCTGTTGGTCACCGCGCTGGCCAACCTGATCTCCAACGCGATCGCATACTCACCGGACGGATCGAAGGTGTCGATCAGTCGCCGTCGTCGTGGCGACAACATCGAGATCGCCGTCACCGACCGGGGTATCGGGATCGCCCGCGCCGATCAGGAGCGGGTGTTCGAACGGTTCTTCCGGGTCGACAAGGCGCGCTCGCGGGCCACCGGCGGCACCGGCTTGGGGCTGGCCATCGTCAAACATGTGGCGGCCAATCACAACGGCAGCATCCGGCTGTGGAGCCAGCCGGGCACCGGCTCGACGTTCACCCTGTCCATTCCCGCCTATCCGCATACCGACGATGACGAACCGGCCGACCTTTCGGCCATTGACGAGGAGGCACTACGCCAATGACCAATGTGTTGATCGTGGAAGACGAAGAGTCGCTGGCCGACCCGCTGGCGTTCCTGCTGCGCAAGGAGGGGTTCGAGGCCACCGTGGTCGGCGACGGCCCGTCGGCGCTGGCTGAATTCGACCGGTCGGGGGCCGACATCGTGCTGCTCGACCTGATGCTGCCGGGCATGACCGGCACCGACGTGTGTAAGCAGCTGCGGGCCCGCTCCAGCGTGCCGGTGATCATGGTGACCGCCCGCGACAGCGAGATCGACAAGGTCGTCGGTCTGGAACTCGGCGCCGACGACTACGTGACCAAGCCGTACTCAGCCCGCGAACTGATCGCCCGCATCCGCGCCGTGCTGCGTCGCGGCAGCGATACCGAGGACTCCGGCATCGGCGACGCGATCCTGGAGGCCGGCCCGGTGCGGATGGATGTCGAACGGCACGTCGTGACCGTCGGCAGCGAGCCGATCACCTTGCCGCTCAAGGAATTCGACCTGCTGGAGTACTTGATGCGCAACAGTGGACGGGTACTCACCCGCGGTCAGCTCATCGATCGGGTGTGGGGTGCGGACTATGTGGGGGATACCAAGACCCTCGACGTCCACGTCAAGCGTCTGCGCTCGAAGATCGAATCCGATCCGGCCAACCCGGTGCATCTGGTCACGGTGCGCGGTCTGGGCTACAAGCTGGAGGGCTAGACGCCCCGGGGGTTCCTGGCGGCGGGGCCTAGTAGGCGCCGTCGCCGCTCAGGACCGTCCTGATGGTCTTGGCGATGATCATCAGATCGCGGATGGGCGACCAGTTTTCGATGTAGCTGAGGTCGAGGCGGACGGCGTCCTCGAGGGGCAGGTCTGACCGTCCGCTGACCTGCCAGAGCCCGGTCAGTCCGGGCTTCACCGTCAGCCGCCTGCGGACCAGATCGTCGTAGGAGTCCACCTCGCGGCGCACCTGCGGGCGCGGCCCCACCACGCTCATGTCGCCGCGCAGCACATTGATGAACTGCGGCAGTTCGTCGATGCTGTACTTGCGAATGATCTTGCCCACGTGGGTGATCCGCGGGTCGTCCTTATCTTTCCAGAACACCGGATCGCTGCCGTTGGCGGCGATCATCGCCTGCGCGTCGGCGTCGGCGCCGTCGACCATGCTGCGGAACTTGAGCATCGTGAACGTCGTGCCCTTGAACCCGATTCGTTCGGAGGCGTAGAACACCGGCCCGGGTCCGGAGAGCCGCACGGCGAGCGCGGCGAGGAAGAACACCGGCGCCATGATCGTCATCGCGGCGAGGGTGAACACGACGTCGAACACCCGCTTGGCCACGGAGTTGGCGCCGTCGTACTGGGGCTTGGTCACCTCGAACATCGCCATGCCGGCGACGGGTCGGCTGTGCAGCCGATCCTCGGCGATGTCGACCAGGCCGGGAGCGATCATCAGGTCCACGCCCAGCGAATCGAGTTCCCAGATCAGCCGGCGGATCTCGGTGGGATGCAGATGGTCGGTAGCGGTCAGGGCGACGGTGTGGGCGTTGGTGTGTCGGACGGCGTCGACGATCGCCTGGTCGATCCCGACGATCGGGATGTGGCGTCCGTCGACGTCGATGCCGTCGTGCTGTGCGGTCGGTCCGGTGGGTGTGCAGATCCCCACGACGCGGTAACCGGCGCCGGGATCTCGCACGAAGTTGGTGGCGACGTCGGCGGCGGTCCTGGCGCTGCCCACGACGAGCACCGAGATCTGGTGTTCGTCGCGGCGGAGTTCGGCGGCCGCCACCCGGCGCCAGCACAGTCGGCTGGTCAGAAGGCCGAGCAGGCCGACGGCGAAGACGACGGCGAGATAGGTTCGCGACACGTCGACGTGCAGGAGCAGCGCACCGATCGCGATCAGCCCGAAGAGTTGGAGGGTGGCGAGGATGACGCTCATGTATTCACCGACGTCGCGGCCCACCACCCGGCGGACGCGGTATCCGGTGAGGCCGAGCGCGGCCATCCACGAGGCGGCCAGTGCCGCTGAGCCAACGGCGTAGGTCAGCAGGACAGCGGGGTGGCCGGCGAATAACGCCATCGTCGTGGCTGCCGAGGCAAGGCAAATAACGGCGGCATCAGTCAAGATCAATCGCCTGGAGTGCCGGACGTGCCGGGTCTCGCGTCGGGAAGCCTGCGCCTGTTGCCAGAGCGGGGGGATGCTGCTCTCGTCAAATAACGATTCGGTTGAGTTTTGGCGAAGATAGTTGGGGCGGCTGTTACCGACTGAGATCTGATTATCAGACTGTTCAGCCAACACAGCGAAGATCTGCTCCCATAGTCACCGAACTGCTATTAACTGCACCGTAACCCTACTTAGGTCACAAGGCAACCTCAGCGACGGATGACGAAGATCACGAGTTTTATACAGAGTGATGCAGAACTAGCAAATTACGGTCAGCGCCTGGTGGGGCTGGAGAGCCCGGGCGTGATAGTGCGCTACTGCGCGGCGCGGGTGGCGGGGTGGATGGCGATCAGCGGAAATCCGCCACGCCGCCGGCACATCGCCGCCAACTCCGAGTACGCCTTCTCGCCGAGCAATTCGGTCAGCTCCGGGGCGTAGGACTGCCACACCTGCTTGGCACCGACGTGGGCGGCCGGGTCACCGGTGCAGTACCAGTGCAGGTCGGCCCCGCCTTCACCCCAGCCGCGCCGGTCGTATTCGGTGATGGTGGATTTCAGGATCTCCGAACCGTCCGGTCGGGTGATCCATTCCTGGACGCGCCGGATGGGGAGCTGCCAGCACACCTCGGGCTTCATGGTCAGCGGCTCGACCCCGAGCTTGAGCGCCTTGGTGTGCAGCGCGCAGCCGATGCCGGTCGGGAAACCCGGCCGGTTGAGGAAGATGCATGCACCCTTGTACTTACGGGTGCGCAGGCTCGGTTTGTCGTCGAACTCGTCCATCTCGAGGTAGCCCTTGCGGCCCAGTCCCTTGTCCCGGAACTGCCAATCCTCGTCGGTCAGGTGTTTGACGGCATCGTCGAGATTGGCGCGGTCGTCGTCGTCGGACAGGAATGCCCCGTGCGAACAGCAACCGTCATCCGGCCGCCCCTCGACGGTGCCCTTGCAGGCCGGCGTACCGAACACGCACGTCCAATTCGACAGCAGCCAAGTCAAATCCGCGGCGATCAGATGTTCCGGATTGTCCGGGTCGTAGAACTCCACCCACTCGCGGGGGAAGTCCAGGTCAACTTCGCCAGGGTGCGCATCTGTCACAGCGCCCAACCGTAGTCCACCTGCGCGCCACCTTCGCGCTGGCATTTGCCCCATGTCGCAGGTGCCGCGCGCGGAACGCAGGCTAGTTTTGTTCACGTGCGATTAGGCGTGCTCGACGTGGGCAGCAACACAGTTCATCTGTTGGTGGTCGATGCCCACCGCGGCGGGCATCCGACTCCGATGAGCTCGACCAAAGCCGCGCTGCGGCTCGCCGAGGCGATCGACGACTCCGGCAAGCTCACCCGCCGCGGTGCCGACAAGCTGATCGACACCATCGACGAGTTCGCCAAGATCGCGGCCAGTTCGGGCTGCGCCGACCTGATGGCCTTCGCCACCTCCGCGGTGCGCGACGCCAAGAACTCCGAGGATGTCCTGGCGCGTGTGCTCGCCGAAACGGGGGTGAACCTGCAGGTCCTGTCTGGTGCGAACGAGTCGCGGCTGACGTTTCTGGCGGTGCGCCGGTGGTACGGCTGGAGCGCCGGTCGCATCATCAACCTCGACATCGGCGGCGGCTCGTTGGAGCTGTCCAACGGCGTCGACGAAGCGCCCGAGGTGGCACTGTCGCTGCCGCTGGGCGCGGGCCGGCTCACCCGCGAGTGGCTCCCGGACGATCCGCCGGGCCGCCGCCGGGTCGCGATGCTGCGCGACTGGCTGGACAACGAGCTGGCCGAGGCCAGTTCCTTCGTCCTGGATGCCGGCCTCCCGGACCTCGCGGTCGCCACGTCGAAGACCTTCCGGTCGCTGGCGCGGCTCACCGGCGCCGCCCCGTCGGGTGCCGGGCCCAGGGTTAAACGAACGCTGACCCTCAACGGCCTGAGGCAGCTCATATCTTTCATCTCTAGGATGACCACGACAGATCGTGCCGAGTTGGAGGGAGTCAGTGCCGAGCGGGC
The DNA here is from genome assembly GCF_041287105.1 of Mycobacterium sp. SA01. Lineage (NCBI taxonomy): Bacteria > Bacillati > Actinomycetota > Actinomycetes > Mycobacteriales > Mycobacteriaceae > Mycobacterium > Mycobacterium sp. SA01. Next base: position 385,257 of record NZ_JBGGNO010000020.1, read on the forward strand.
GCCACAGATAGTGGCCGGTGCTCTGGTGGCGGAGGCGAGCATGCGAGCACTGTCATTGGAATCCGTGGACATCTGCCCGTGGGCGCTGCGCGAGGGTCTCATCCTGCGCCGACTCGACAGTGAAGCTGACGGAACTGCCCTGGTGGAAACCGCCGTGGGGGATGCTGGAAGCAAAAATTTTGATCGGTCGACTGCCCGATCGAGAGGCACACGATGACAGCACCAGATGACAGCGAGAACAGCAGGCCCATCTCGGTGGCCGAGCTGCTCGCGAAGAACGGAACGATCGGCTCACCGCCGGTCGGGGGGCGCCGCCGTCGTCGTCGCGGTAACAGTGACGCCGTGACCGTCGCCGAGTTGACCGGTGAGATCCCGATCTTCCGGACCGGCGAGATGCCCGTCGTGCGTGAGGACCGCGAGGACCACGTCGCCGAGGAGCCGGTCGAGCCTGCGCCGCCTGCCCAGCCGTCTGCCGTCACCAACGGCTCGGCCGCCGCGACGGCGGTGGTCGAGGACGACGAGACTGCGGAACACGAGGAACACGAGGACGAGGCGCCGGAGCGGCCGTTCGACGGACCGCCGCCGCGCTCGGAGCGCCCGCTGCCGCGACGCGAGCCGGGCCCGGAGCGCGCCTATGACCCGCGCCCGCAGCGCCGGCCCGAACCCACCCCCGTCGACGAATCGGACTCCGACGCCGAGCAGATGGCGTTCGACCCGGTCGACGAGGCGGCGCCGGTGCTCGACCTGACCGCCGACGAACAGGTCGACGAGGCCGCCGAGCTGCAGTCCTATCTGCGGTCGTCGGCAGGCGCCCTGTTCAGCGGCCAGACCGTCGCGGACGACCTCGCCCGCCGCGGGGTGGCCGTCGACGAGCACGATGACGACGCGGCATCGGCAGACCTCGACACCCAGGCGGACCATCCGCGCGAAGGCAAGCTCACCGCGCTCTGGCGCGGGCTGCTGGTGGCCGGGCAGTCGATCCTGGCCGTCGCGTTCGGTGCCGGGCTGTTCATCGCGTTCGACCAGCTGTGGCGGTGGAACAACATCGTCGCGTTGGTGCTGTCGGTGTTGGTCATCCTCGGTTTGGTGATCGCCGTCCGAATCGTCCGTAAGACCGAGGACATCGCCAGCACGCTGATCGCCGTGGCGGTCGGTGCGCTGGTGACGCTCGGCCCGCTGGCGCTGCTGCAATCGACCTGATCCCTCAGTGCGCCCAGCCATCAAGGTCGGTCTGTCGACTGCCTCGGTCTATCCGCTGAGGACCGAGGCCGCATTCGAGTATGCGGCCGAATTGGGTTACGACGGAGTCGAACTCATGGTGTGGGCCGAAACCGTGAGCCAGGACGTCGGCGCCATCGCCAAGCTGTCCCGGCGGTACAACATGCCGGTGTTGTCGGTGCACGCGCCGTGCCTGTTGATCTCCCAGCGGGTGTGGGGTGCCAATCCCATCCCGAAGCTGACCCGCAGCGTGCAGGCCGCCGAGCGGCTCGGCGCGCAGACCGTGGTGGTGCATCCGCCGTTCCGATGGCAGCGCCGCTACGCCGACGGGTTCAGCGAACAGGTCGCCGAGTTGGAAAGCCGCAGTGACGTTCTGGTGGCGGTGGAGAACATGTTCCCGTTCCGGGCCGACAGGTTCTTCGGCTCCGGTGACTCGTCGATCGAGCGGATGCGCAAGCGCGGCGGCCGTCCGGGGGTGGGCATTTCGGCGTTCGCGCCGTCGTATGACCCGCTGGATGGCAACCATGCGCACTACACGTTGGACCTGTCCCATACCGCGACGGCGGGTACCGACGCCCTGGAGATGGCAGACCGGATGGGTGAGGGTCTGGTGCACCTGCACTTGTGCGACGGCAACGGTGCCTCGACCGACGAACACCTGGTGCCCGGCCGGGGAACCCAGCCGACCGCCGAGGTGTGCCAGATGCTGGCCGCGAGTGACTTCACCGGGCATGTGATCCTGGAGGTCACCACCTCGGGTGCGCGCACCAAGGCCGAGCGCGAGGCGCTGCTGGTCGAATCGCTGCAGTTTGCGCGCACCCACCTGCTGCGGTGAGTGCCGCGGCGCGCGGAATTGTTGTGTGAGAAAGGCATTGATGCACCCCCGGTTCGCCGACGCGATGATGTTGCACCCCGTCGAGGATGGTTTCGAGGCAAACCTCAACGAGCACTGGACAATTGGGCCCAAGATCCACGGCGGTGTGATGCTGGCGCTGTGCGCCAACGCCGCCCGGGCGGCGTATGGCGACCCGCAGTTCCAACCGGTCGCGGTGTCGGCGGACTTCCTGTCGGCGCCGGATCCCGGATCGGTTCGCCTGGTCACCACCGTGCAGAAGCGGGGACGCCGAATCGGTTTGGTCGACGTCGCCCTCACCCAGGGTGGGCGCACCTGCGTGCGCAGCGTCGTCACCCTTGGCGATCCCGAACATCACGTCGAGCCCCTGCTGTCGGCCAATCCGGTGACACCGCTGATGAGCGTCGAGCCGCCGGAGCACATCGAGCCGATCGGCCCGGGCCATCCGGCGGCGGCGATCAACAATCTGGCGCGCGGCTGCGACATCCGCCCCGAGCTGGACGAGACCCACACCGAGTCCGGTGCGCCGGTGTTCAAGATCTGGGTGCGGCCCAAGGACGGGCCGGTGGACGTGTTGTTCGCGTTGATGTGTGGCGACATCTCGGTGCCGGCGTGCTACGCGGTGGGCCGCCGCGGCTGGGCGCCGACGGTGCAGATGACGGCGTACCTGCGCGGCATGCCCGACCAGGGTTGGCTGCGGGTGGCGTGCACGACGACCCAGATCGGCCAGGACTGGTTCGACGAGGACCACACCGTGGTGGACAGCGCCGGACGCATCATCGTGCAGACCCGCCAGCTGGCCTTGGTGCCCGCCCAGTGACGTCGGCGCGCAACGCCGTCGGGCCAGCGAAGCGCGCCGAAATCGTGGGGACCTCGAACGGCCGACCCAGGCCGAATTCATCGGCCTCCTCCTCGTGCCGCGGGCGGCCCGCATCGGTCGGCCGATAGGGTCTGCCCATGGCCAGAATCGCGATCATCGGCGGCGGCAGTATGGGCGAGGCGATCCTTGCGGGACTGCTTCGGGCGGGCCGGCAGGTGAAGGACATCGTCGTCTCCGAACGCATGCCGGAGCGTGCTCACTACCTGGGCGAGAAGTATTCGATCCAGCTGGCGTCGGTGTCGGAGGCGGTGGAGACCGCGACCTTCGTCATCGTGGCGGTCAAGCCCGGTGACGCCGAGTCCGTCGTCGCCGAGATCGCGGAGGCCGCCGCCCTGGCCGAGGGCGACAGCGTCGAGCAGGTCTTCGTGACCGTCGCCGCCGGGGTGACGATCGGCTTCTACGAATCGCGGCTGCCCGCCGGATCACCGGTCGTCCGGGTGATGCCCAATGCACCGGCTCTGGTCGGTGCGGGCGTCAGCGCCATGGCGCCGGGGCGCTTCGCCACCGCTGAGCAGCTCGCTGACGTCGCGGCGGTGTTCCGCTGCGTCGGCGACGTGTTGACGGTCCCGGAGAGCCAACTGGACGCCGTCACGGCCGTCTCCGGTTCGGGGCCGGCCTACTTCTTCCTGTTCGTCGAAGCATTGGTCGACGCGGCGGTCGCCAACGGGCTCGGGAGGGCCGTCGCGACGGACCTCGCCGTGCAGACCATGGCCGGATCCGCGGCGATGCTGCTGGAACGCCTCGATAGTCAGCGCGCTGCTGGCGAAGACGTCGGCCTGGACACGTCGCCGGCCCGGCTGCGGGCGATGGTCACATCACCTGGCGGCACCACTGCCGCTGGCCTGCGGGAACTCGAGAACGGTGGGCTGCGGGCGGCCCTCGCAGCTGCCATCGATGCCGCAAAAACCCGCTCTGAGCAGCTAGGAATTACATCAGAGTAGTTCAAAGAATTTCTGATGGATTGACCCACACCCGTCGCAGTAACCCCATCCGCCACGCTATTCTCCTCGTGTATGCACGGCTGGGTGCCAGCGGTGGGGAAGCCGCTGGAACTGCCCGTGCCTGACGGATTGGGTTGCGATGACGTCTATGAACGGGCCATCAGCGCGGGATTCGGCTGGAAAATCGGCGCGTGATGCCGGCGCCGACAACCCGCCCGCCGCTCGAGCTCAATTTCTCACCGTCGCCGAGGTCGCCGCGCTGATGCGCGTCAGCAAGATGACGGTCTACCGCCTGGTGCACAACGGCGAGCTGCCAGCGGTGCGGGTGGGCAGGTCGTTCCGGGTGCACGCCAAGGCCGTTCACGATCTGCTGGAGACGTCGTACTTCGACGCGGGCTAGCGAGCTCGTCGCGCAGGCGTTCATCGCACGCTTGCCGGCTCGTCGGCACCAGGTCGTTTTCCGTTCCGGATGCCTGCTTAGGTAAGGTGTCCGGGACACAAGAAGCCTGCTCTCGTGCAGGCACTGCGAGGATTTAGGTAGCGGATTTTCATGGGTTCAGTCATCAAGAAGCGGCGTAAGCGCATGTCGAAGAAGAAGCACCGCAAGCTGCTGCGTCGTACCCGGGTCCAGCGCAGAAAACTCGGCAAGTAGTCGTCGCACCCGGCCTGGCTCGGCCATCTCGTCGAGCCGTGCCGGGTTTCGCGCAGGCCGATAGGCTGTCCTGATGTCTTCCGGCGGTATCGACAACGAAGCCCCGCATTACCCGAAGGTCGTGCTGGTCACCGGAGCGTGCCGTTTCCTCGGCGGGTACCTCACCGCGCGTCTGGCGCAGAACCCGCTGATCAACAAAGTCATCGCCGTCGACGCCGTCGCGCCCAGCAAGGATCTGCTGCGCCGGATGGGCCGCGCCGAGTTCGTGCGCGCCGATATTCGAAACCCGTTCATCGCCAAGGTGATCCGCAACGGCGAAGTCGACACCGTGGTGCATGCCGCCGCGGCCTCGTACGCCCCGCGATCGGGTGGGCGCGCCACGTTGAAGGAGATCAACGTGATGGGCGCCATGCAGCTGTTCGCGGCGTGCCAGAAGGCGCCCTCGGTGCGGCGGGTGATCCTTAAGTCGACCTCCGAGGTCTACGGCTCGCACCCGCACGACCCGGTGGCGTTCACCGAGGACAGCAGTAGCCGCCGCCCACCGGCGGAAGGGTTCGCCCGCGACAGCATCGACATCGAGGGCTACGCCCGCGGACTCGGCAGGCGCAGGCCGGACATCGCGGTCACGATTCTGCGGCTGGCCAACATGATCGGCCCGGGCATGGACACCGCGCTGTCGCGGTACCTGGCCGGCCCGCTGGTGACCACGATGCTCGGCCACGATGCGCGGCTGCAGCTGCTGCACGAGCAGGACGCACTCGGGGCGCTGGAGCGGGCGACGATGGCCGGCAAATCGGGCACCTTCAACATCGGCGCCGACGGCGTGATCATGATGTCGCAAGCGGTTCGGCGGTCCGGCCGCGTTGCGATTCCATTGCCGAATTCCGCGGTTTGGGCACTGTATTCGTTGCGAAGAGCGGGCCGGGCTTCCGACCTCAACCGTGACCAGATGGATTGGCTGAATTACGGCCGGGTCATGGACACCACCAGAATGCGCTCCGAGTTGGGCTTCGCGCCGAAATGGACGACGATGGAGGCGTTCGACGACTATGTGCGCGGCCGAGGTTTGACGCCGATCATCGACCCGAAATGGGTACGATCTGTGGAGAGTCGCGCGGTCGCCGTTGCGCAGCGGTGGGGCGGCTGAGGGGCCAATGGTGGGGAGAGGGTACCGAAGTGGCGGGTGAATCAAAGGCGAAAGTGATTCCGCTGCACTCGAATACGAGTCGAGTCGCGGCGGCCCGTCGTGCTGCGCAGCGTGCCGATGCGGCGCGCCGTCATCCCTCGCTGCTGTCCGACCCGGGCACCCGCGCCTCGGCGGAGGAGATCGCCGCCGTCGTCCGGGAAATCGACGCGCGGCGCGGGCCAGGGGGAAACGGGGTTGCCGAAGATGCGCCCAATGAACTGGCGCAACGCATTTCGGCCGTCGCGGAGTATGTGACCAAACGATTCACCGGCGACTATTCGGTCGACGAATTCGGGTTCGACCCGATGTTCAACAATGCGATCGTATTGCCGTTGCTCCGGCCGCTTTTCCAGAATTGGTTCCGGGTCGAGGTCAGCGGCATCGAGAATCTGCCGAAAAAGGGCGCCGGCCTGGTGGTCGCCAATCACGCCGGAACGTTGCCGATGGACGGGTTGATGTTGTCGGTGGCGGTCCATGACCATCACCCGGCGAATCGGGACGTCCGATTGCTGGCGGCCGACATGGTCTTCGATATGCCGATGCTCGGCCCGATCGCCCGCAAGGCCGGGCACACCATGGCGTGCACCACCGACGCCCATCGTCTGCTCGCCGGCGGGGAACTCACCGCCGTCTTCCCGGAGGGCTACAAGGGTCTGGGCAAGCCGTTCCGGGACCGCTACAAGTTGCAGCGGTTCGGCCGGGGCGGCTTCGTCTCGGCGGCGTTGCGCACCAAGGCGCCGATCATCCCGTGCTCGATCGTCGGGTCCGAGGAGATCTATCCGATGATCACCGACGTCAAGCTCCTGGCGCGGGTGCTCGGGCTGCCCTACTTCCCCATCACGCCGCTGTTCCCACTGGCCGGCCCGGCTGGGCTGATCCCGCTACCGTCGAAGTGGCACATCGCATTCGGCAAGCCCATCGAGACGGCCGACTATGACGAGGCCGCCGCCGACGATCCGATGATCACGTTCGACCTCACCGATCAGGTGCGCGAGACCATCCAGCAGACGCTGTATCAGTTGCTGACCAAGCGTCGCAACATGTTCTTCGGCTGAGCGCGGTCGCTGCGCGCTAGGGTTGCCTGCCCATTGCTGCCGCGGCGATGGCCGCGACCTGAGCATTGGTTTCCTCGTCGCCCCCGGCTTCGCCGATCATTGTCACGACGGTCGTCATCACCGGTTTGCCCTCTTCGTCGGTGACTTCGCTGCGCAATTCGCTGATCACCGTGCCGTGCGATTCGACAACCGAGTCCAGCCACGAATCGAAGAACAATTTGTCGCCCGCCACAATCCGGCGGTGGAATTTGATCTTCTGGTCGCGGTGAATGACGCGGGCGATATTGATGCCGACATCGAAGTTGCGGAAGATGTCGAGCTGCACCTGGCGGCCCGGGATCGCGATGAACGTCAGTGGCGCCACCACGTCGGGGTAACCGGCGGCCTTGGCCGCCTCCTCGCTGAAGTGCAGCGGATCGTCGGACTGGATCGCCTTGGCGTACTCGCGGATTTTCTCGCGACCGACGAGGTAGTAGTCCGGGTAGCGGTAGTGGGTTCCGATGATGTCGCTGGCGATTGACACCCGGGGAGCCTATCAGCGGGTATGGCGGACGCTGTGAATCAGCGCCGGCGCGAGACCGCCGCCGCGAGCGCACCGCCGACCGCGCCGAGCGCCAGCGCCGACGGCACCCCGATGCGCGCCGCTTTGCGTGCGGTGCGGAAATCGCGGATCTCCCAGCCCCGCTCGCGGGCCAGCTCGCGCAGATCGGCGTCGGGGTTGATCGCGACCGCGGTGCCCACCAGCGACAGCATCGGCACGTCGTTGTAGCTGTCGGAGTACGCCGTGCAGCGTCTGAGGTTCAGCCCTTCGCGAATGGCCAGCTGCCGCACCGCGTGTGCCTTGCCCACCCCATGCAGGATGTCGCCCACCAGCCGGCCGGTGAAGACCCCGTTCTCCGACTCGGCGACGGTCCCCAGCGCGCCGGTGAAACCGAGCCGGCGGGCGATCGTGTCGGCCAGCTCGTACGGCGTCGCGGTGACCAGCCACACCTGCTGGCCGGCGTCGAGGTGCATCTGCGCCAATGCCCGGGTGCCCGGCCAGATCTTGTCGGCGATGATCTCGTCGTAGATCTCCTCGCCGACAGCGATCAGTTCGGCCGTCGACCGTCCTTCGATGAACGCCAGCGCCTTGCGCCGGCCCTCGGCGACATCGTCGCTGTTCTCCCGGCCGGTGAGCTGAAACTTGGCCTGCGCGTAGATGAATTTGGCCATGTCGCCGTAGGTGAAGTACTTGCGTGCGGCCAGTCCGCGGCCGAAGTGCACCAGCGACGAGCCCTGCACCAGCGTGTTGTCCACGTCGAAGAACGCGGCCGCGGTGAGGTCGGCAGGCGGCGGCACGGCCGGCTCGGCGGCCGCCGGCCCCGGCTCGCGAACCGCGGCGATGCTCGCGTCGCGCGCCACCGCACTGGCTTGCTCGGCGACCAGTTCGTCGACGGCCAGCTCCGCGCTGGCATCACCGGCAAGCTCCTCGTCGTGGTCCCCGGAACCCATGGGTCAACCCTAACTGCGACACTGGCTCAGATGAGCCGCGCACACGTCGAGCTGTTGACCCGGGCCGGGTGCACCCTCTGCCGGCAGGTCTACGGGCGCCTCACCGACCTGGCCGCCGAACTCGATTTCGAGCTGTCGGCCACCGACGTCGACGCCGCTGCGGCCGCGGGGGACAACGCCTTACGTGCCGAGTTCGGCGACCGGCTGCCCGTCGTGCTGCTCGACGGGCGCGAGCACAGCTACTGGGATGTCGATGTCGACAGGCTCCGCGCCGACCTGTCTCAGCGGTGAACACCGGCGGAATTTGGCCAGCCGCCTGCGCAGCGTTTACCGTGGAACTAAGTTTCACTAACGGAGCATTCCGTCACAGCGAGGGAGCGGGCCAGGTGATCGTGCCGTGAGCGTCCTGCTGTTCGGAGTTTCGCATCGCAGCGCTCCGGTTTCCGTTCTCGAGCAACTGTCCACCGACGAGTCGGACCAGCTCAAAATCGTCGATCAGCTTCTGCAGTCACCGCTGGTGACCGAGGCGATGGTGCTGTCCACCTGCAACCGCGTCGAGGTCTACGCGGTGGTCGACGCCTTCCACGGCGGTCTGTCGGCGATCGGCCAGGTGCTCGCCGAGCACTCCGGCATGCCGATGGGCGATCTGACCAAGTACGCCTACGTCCGCTACGCCGAAGCCGCCGTCGAGCATCTGTTCGCGGTCGCCAGCGGCCTGGACAGCGCGGTGATCGGCGAGCAACAGGTGCTCGGCCAGGTCCGACGTGCCTACGCCACCGCGGAAGCCAACAAGACCGTCGGGCGGATCCTGCACGACCTGTCCCAGCGCGCGCTGTCGGTGGGCAAGCGGGTGCACTCCGAAACCGCGATCGACACCGCCGGCGCCAGTGTGGTGTCGGTCGCACTGGACATCGCCGCCGGCCGAACGGACGGCTTGGCCGGACGCACCGCCGCCGTCGTCGGCGCCGGATCGATGGGCGGGCTGTCGGTCGCGCACCTGCTGCGCGCCGGGATCACTCATATCGATGTCCTCAACCGGTCGCTGCCCCGCGCCGAGCGGCTCGCCGAAAGCATCCGCCAGCAGGGCGCCACAGCGCAGGCGCTGAGCCTTGAGGAGCTGCCTGCCGCGCTGGCCGCCGCCGACGTCGTGGTCAGCTGCACCGGCGCGGTCCGTCCGGTGGTCTCGCTGGCCGATGTGCACCACGCGCTGGCCAGCGTCCGTCGCGATGAGACCGCAGCTCCGCTGGTGCTCTGCGACCTGGGCATGCCCCGCGACGTCGACCCCGCGGTGGCGGGTCTGCCCGGGGTGGCGGTCATCGACATGGACCGCGTGCAGCGTGAGCCGTCGGCCAGGGCCGCTGCCACCGACGCCGAAGCGGCCCGGCAGATTGTCGCCGCCGAGGTTGCCAGCTACCTGGCCGGCCAGCGGATGTCGGAGGTCACGCCCACCGTCACCGCACTGCGCCAGCGCGCCGCCGACGTCGTCGAATCCGAACTGCTGCGCCTGGACAACCGGTTGCCGGGCCTGGATGACGCCCAGCGCGACGAGGTCGCCCGCACCGTGCGGCGGGTGGTCGACAAGCTGCTCCACGCCCCGACAGTGCGCGTCAAGCAGCTGGCCAGCGCGCCCGGCGGCGACAGCTACGCCGAGGCGTTGCGCGAACTCTTCGAACTCGATCCGCAGGCCGTCGATGCCGTGGCCGCAGGTGAATTGCCCCTGCTGGCACCGGAATTCGATCAGGGCCGAACCGACGGCACCGGGTAGCGCGGTTGGCCGGCAGTAACGACGCGGTGATCCGGATAGGTACCCGGGGCAGCCTGCTGGCGACCACGCAGGCGGGGACCATCAGAGACCAACTGATCGAGCGCGGACACCGCGCCGAGCTGATCATCATCAGCACCGCCGGCGACCGCTCCGACAAGCCGATCGCCGAAATCGGGGTCGGGGTGTTCACCGCCGCCTTGCGGGAAGCCATCGCCGACGGCCGCGTCGACATGGCGGTGCACTCGTACAAGGATTTGCCGACAGCATCCGACGAGCGGTTCACCATCGCCGCGATCCCGCCCCGGGAGGACGCCCGCGACGCCTTGGTGGCCCGCGACGGCATGGTTTTGGGGGAGTTGCCTGCGGGTTCGGTGATCGGCACGAGCTCGGTGCGACGGGCCGCGCAGCTTAGAGCACTGGGTCTCGGTTTGGAAATCCGCCCCCTACGAGGCAACCTAGATACCAGGTTGAACAGGGTAAGCAGTGGTGATCTCGACGCCATCGTGGTTGCCCGGGCGGGCCTGGCCCGTCTTGGACGACTCGGCGATGTCACCGAGACGCTGGAGCCGGTGCAGATGTTGCCAGCGCCGGCCCAAGGTGCGCTTGCGGTCGAGTGCCGCGCAGGCGACACCGAGCTGGTGGCGCTGTTGGGATCACTCGATGATCCCGACACCCGCGTCGCGGTCACCGCGGAGCGAACCCTGCTGGCCGAACTGGAGGCGGGTTGTTCCGCACCGGTGGGCGCGATCGCCGAAGTGGTCGAGTCCATCGATGACGACGGCCGCGTCTTCGACGAGCTGTCACTGCGCGCATGCGTGGCGGCAGCAGACGGATCCGACGTGATTCGTGCGTCCGGTATCGGCACCCCCGGCCGGTCCGCAGAGCTAGGGCTCTCGGTCGCCGCGGAGTTGTTCGAGCTCGGTGCGCGTGAGGTCATGTCGGTACAGACTCCGCACGTAGAGCGGTAGGCGGGAGTGAAGCGATGACTGGTCATGTGAGCGGTCGGGGACGCAAGGCGAAGCCGGGACACATCACGTTCGTCGGCTCGGGTCCGGGTGACCCCAACCTGTTGACGACGCGAGCCCGCACCGTGTTGGCCAACGCCGCGCTGGTGTTCACCGATCCCGACGTGCCGCCGGCCGTCCTGAGCACGGTCGGCACCGACCTGCCACCGGCGTCCGGCCCCGCGCCGGCGCCGGACGGTCCCCCTGCTGACGGTCATGACGAGACCGCGCCGCCGGTTGTCTCCGTCGGCCCGGACATCCGGCCCGCGCTCGGTGACCCGGCCGAGGTGGCCAAGACGCTGGTCCAGGAGGCCAAGGCCGGCTTCGACGTGGTGCGCCTGGTCGCCGGGGATCCGCTGTCGATCGACTCGGTCATCACCGAGGTCAACGCCGTCGCGCGGGCTCACGCCGAGTTCGAGATCGTTCCCGGCCTGCCCGCCACCAGTGCCGTCCCGACCTACGCGGGTCTGCCGCTGGGATCGGCGCACACCGTGGCCGACGTGCGCGGCGAGGTCGACTGGGCGGCCCTGGCCGCCGCACCCGGCCCGCTGATCCTCACCGCGAGCGCCTCGCACCTTCCCGAGGCCGCGCGCACCCTGATCGAGTACGGCCTGGCCGAGGCCACGCCGTGTGTGGTGACCTCCAACGGCACCACCTGTGGCCAGCGTTCGGTCGAGACCACCCTGCACGGCCTGACCGACCGCGCCACCCTGGCCTGCAACAGCGATCCGGCAGGTCCGCTGACCGGCACGCTGGTGGTCACCATCGGCAAGACGGTGGCGCACCGCGCGAAGTTGAACTGGTGGGAGAGCCGGGCCCTGTACGGCTGGACCGTGCTGGTGCCGCGCACCAAGGATCAGGCCGGCGAGATGAGCGACCGGCTGGTCGGCCATGGGGCACTGCCCATCGAGGTGCCCACGATCGCCGTCGAGCCGCCGCGCAGCCCGGCCCAAATGGAAAGGGCCGTAAAGGGTTTGGTGGACGGCCGTTACCAGTGGGTGGTGTTCACCTCCACCAACGCGGTGCGTGCGGTCTGGGAGAAGTTCGGCGAGTTCGGTCTGGACGCGCGGGCTTTCTCCGGCGTGAAGATCGCCTGCGTGGGCGAAGCGACCGCCGACCGGGTCCGTGCCTTCGGCGTCAGCCCTGAGCTGGTGCCCGCCGGTGAGCAGTCCTCACTCGGTCTGCTCGACGAATTCCCGGAGTACGACAGCATTTTCGATCCGGTGAACCGGGTGCTGCTGCCGCGCGCCGACATCGCCACCGAGACCCTGGCCGAGGGCCTGCGCGACCGTGGCTGGGAGATCGAAGACGTCACCGCCTACCGCACCGTGCGTGCGGCACCGCCGCCGGCCGAGACCCGCGAGATGATCAAGACCGGCGGGTTCGACGCGGTGTGCTTCACCTCGAGCTCGACGGTGCGCAACCTGGTCGGCATCGCCGGAAAGCCGCACGCCCGCACCATCGTGGCGTGCATCGGGCCGAAGACGGCGGAGACGGCCGCGGAGTTCGGGCTGCGGGTCGACGTCCAGCCGGAGACCGCTGCGGTCGGTCCGCTGGTCGACGCGCTGGCCGAGCATGCCGCCCGGCTGCGTGCCGAGGGAGCGTTGCCGCCGCCGCGCAAGAAGAGCCGACGCCGCTAACCGGAAGCCGTTACATGTCGTTCCCGAGGCAGCGCCCGCGCCGATTGCGCTCAACCCCGGCGGTTCGCCGGTTGGTCGCCGAAACCACGGTGGAGCCAAGGCATTTGGTGCTCCCGATGTTCGTCGCCGACGGGATCGACGAGCCTCGGGAGATTGCCTCGATGCCGGGGGTCTATCAACACACCCGCGATTCGCTGCGCCGCGCCGCCGAACAGGCGGTGGCTGCCGGCGTCGGCGGCGTGATGCTGTTCGGTGTTCCTCGCGAAACGGACAAGGACGCTCTCGGTTCGTGTGGGGTGGACCCCGACGGCATCCTCAACGTGGCACTGCGCGACCTTGCCAAGGACCTCGGCACCGATACCGTGCTGATGGCCGACACCTGCCTCGACGAGTTCACTGACCACGGGCATTGCGGCGTGCTGGACGCCCGGGGCCGGGTCGATAACGACGCCACCAACTCCCAGTACGTCAAACTTGCTGTGGCACAGGCAGAATCGGGGGCCCACGTGGTGGGGCCCAGCGGTATGATGGACGGTCAGGTGGCGGCCATCCGCGATGGTCTCGATTCGGCCGGGTTCACCGACGTGCTGATCCTGGCCTACGCCGCGAAGTTCGCCTCGGCGTTCTACGGACCGTTCCGCGATGCGGTGGCGTCCAGCCTGCAGGGGGACCGGCGTACCTATCAGCAGGACAGCGGCAACGCGCGGGAAGCGTTGCGCGAGATCGTTCTCGACCTCGACGAGGGGGCCGACATCATCATGGTCAAGCCGGCGATGGCCTATCTGGACGTGGTGCGAGCGGCCGCCGACGTCTCGCCGGTTCCGGTTGCCGCCTATCAGGTATCGGGGGAGTACGCGATGATCAGCGCGGCCGCGGCCAACGGATGGATCGACGGGCGTGCTGCCGCGCTGGAGTCGTTGACCAGCATCCGGCGCGCGGGCGCCGACATCGTGCTGACCTACTGGGCCGCTGACGTCGCGGGCTGGCTGGCGTGACACATCAGCAGCCGCCCGCGGCTCCCACGCGTCCCGCCGATGTCGATACCGGCTTCTGGCTGTGGCTCATCGCCCTACCGCTGATGGTCATCGGCTACCTCGTCGACGCGTACTTCACCGCGAGTAAGCACTCGTCGTTCTTCGTCATCGGGATCACCGTGTTGTTCGCGGTGACGGTGTCGGCGGTGGTCGTCACGTTCCTGTTCTTGATGCGGTCCGGCTATCGCTGGACCCGAACGGTGCTGACCGGTGGCGGGGTGGCCAGCGTCATCTACACCGCGGCCAGCCTGTTCAGCACCGATCGGGAGACCGTGCAAGCGGTCGTCTTCGCGGTCACCGGCATCATCGGTTCGGTTCTGATCATGGGCGGCGCCTACCTGCTGCACCGGCCGGACGCGCACGGGTTCTTCAGCAAGTGACCCGATAGGCTGGCCCGACCATGACCGCAACCCAACCCCGGCCGCGCCTTGTCTCGATCGCGTTCTGGTGCTGGCTGGCCGGCTCCATCGTGCTGATGTTGGGCGGACTACTGCTGGTGTTCTCCACCGGCCCGGTTCCGGTGTTCTTCCGCGGCGCCGGCGTGCTGTGGATCGTGGCCGGCGCGCTGTTGAGCTACATCGCAGGCCGCACCCGTGGCGGTGACACCCGCTTCCGGCGAGCCGCGGTGGCGCTCTCGGTCGCGCTGGCGATACTGCTGGCGCTGTTCTCGGTGATGACCGGCGGCCTGGTGTGGCTGTTCGCCCTGGTGCTGGTGCTCGTTCCCGCGGTGTTGATCATGCGACCCGCGGCCCAGGAGTGGTACACCCCGGAGTCCGATGTCTGACGATCAGCTGACCGAGCAGCCGGAGCGGCTGTTCTTCGAAACCGGCGCCAGCTGGTACTGGCTGGTCGCCGGGCCGGCGTCGGCGATCGCGATGCTGCTGATCCAGATCAAGGGTGGGGTGGGATTCCAGCCGGTCGTGCCGCTGATCTTCCTGGTGCTCGTCACCGGCTTCCTCTACATCCAGGTCAAGGCGGCCCGTATTCACACCAGTGTGGAACTGACCCGCGACGCCCTGCGCCAGGGCACCGAGGTCACCAAGCTGATCCACATCGTGCGGGTGTTCCCGCCGGCTGAGCATTCGGTGAAATCGCGGGAGCCGCTGGAGAAGTGGCAGACTTCGCGGGCGCTGGGAGAGTTGTCCGGGGTGCCCCGCGGCCGGACCGGCATAGGCGTCGAGCTCACCGGCAAGCGCACCGCGCAAGCCTGGGCGCGCAACCATCGCGCTCTGCGTGCCGCGCTGACCGCACTGGTCGAGGGCGAGACGGTGGACGCCTCGTGAGGCACATCGTCCAGTTGGTCCTGGCGGCCCTGGCGTTGGCCGGCGCCGTAATGACCGGTTTGGCCGCGCGCAGCGTGGCGGTCGTGGCGCCGGTCACCGACGGTCAGCCCTCGACGACCTCGGCGGTCTTCAACCCGCCGCTGATGATGCTGACCTGGTTGCTGGTCACCCTGGCCGGGGTGCTCGCGGTGCTGGGTGTGGCCGGTCTGATCCGGGCCAGGCGGGCCCGCACCGCCGTACAGCTCAGAACACCCGAGTCTGCCCCTCCAGCACTGGAACCGTCGTAGGCAGCTTGTAAGTCTCGACGCCGTTGCGCCACATCACAGCATCACGCGCATGGTCGGGCAGGTGCTTGACCAGCCAGCGCGGGTCGTCGAATGTCCAGTGCGGGTAGTCCGAGGAGAACAGCAGGATCTTCTCGCATTCCATCCATTCGAAGGCCCGCAACAGTTCGGTCTTGTCCTCGGGATAGTCCAGCGGCTGGGTGGTGAACTTGATGTGGTCCTTGACGTAGTCGCTCGGCTTGCGCGTGATGTCGACCCACGATTTACGCGCGTCGTAGATGGCGTCCATCCGCCACATCAGCGGCAGGATCCAGTTGAATGCGTGCTCGACGAACACGATCCGCAACGTGGGGTACCGGTCGAAGACGCCGTCGAAGATCAGGCTCATCACCTGATTGGCGGCCAGCAGTGAGTAGCTGACCATGAAGTCGTGGTTGTAGCTGGGGAACCCGACCGGCGGGATCGGCAGGGTCTCGAACTTCCCCCGACCGAGGTGGCAGCTGACCGTGATGTCGTGTTTGGTGGCGGCCGCCCAGACCGGGTCGTATTTCGGGTCACCCCATGACGGCCGGGGTTCGGCCTTGATCAGGATCTGCGACATGTACGGGTGGCCGGCCCACTGCTCGATCTCGCGGGCCGCCCCGGCCGGATCTTCGATAGCCACGCTGATCGAGCCGCGCCAGCGCTGGTGCCAGTTGTTGCGGCTGTCCAGCCAGTGTTCGTCGAGCCAGCGGTTGGTCGCGATGGCCGACGCCTGCGCCGCGTCGGCCAGCCGCGCCCCGGGAGCCAGCGGTTCCAGGATGCAGATGTCGGCACCGGCATCCATGACGAGTTGGCGAAACGCCAGATCAGGGTCGGTGCCGGCGAACTCACCGTCGGGCGGGAAGGTATCGGTGCGCATCGCATAGGCGTGCGCATAGTCGGGGGCGTCGTAGTAGATCTGCTCCCCGATGGGGTGCGAGAGGAAGTAGTTGGTGCGCCAGGGCTCGGGGATGTAGTCGATCAGCACTCCGCGGCGCGGTACCGGGTGGACGTCGGAATCCACGCACCGCACGGGGATGTGTTCGGTCGGTGCTGACCGCGCCTCGATATGGGTCAGTGTCATCCGGGTCATCTCTTCGTCGTCGGTGTGCCCATTCTCTCACTCCGGGCTATCCACAGCGGACCAAAAATTGAGTAGTCGGCTACGGATGTCCTCGCGCGGTCGGGTACCCAGAGTTGGAGACGGGGAGCGAGGAGGCGGTATGGGGCGCATCGGCGATCTGACGTCTGAGTTCTCCGCCGTGCCCTCGACCCTGCACGGGCAGCTGTTCCTGCTCGCGTTCGATCCTCGGAGCGGTCGGTTCGACGGTTACGATCCTCAGCTCTTCGGCTATGCGTTGCGGGCCGCGATGCTGACGGATCTGTATCTGCGGGGTTTCCTGGTGGAGCGTGCCGGCACGCCGGTCCCGGCCCGGGCGGCCAGTCCCGACGATCCGATTCTGCGCGCCGAATTCGCCCAGGTGGGCGTTCACAATCGGGCGACGTGGGCGCAGTTGATCGCCGGTGACCAGCACGAAGCGATCACCGCGGTGCGGGAACAGCTGGTCAACCAGGGCTGGCTGCGCACGCGACGGCGGCAGCCCGGTCTCGCGGACCCGGGCCTCGAGCCGTTCGACCAGTGCCGGGTCCGCGCCTTGGCCGACGCGGCCCGCCGCGCGCTGCGGGACGCGGTTGCGGGCCTTCCGGCGGAGCCCCGGCCGGTCGCGTGCGGCTTGCTTGCGGTGATGGCCGAACTGCCCGTGATGGGCGAGTTCTCCGCCGAGGTGCATGGCCGGGGTGGTCTTGACGGGTTGGCGGTCGGTGGTTTGGTGCCTGTGTCGGGGTTGATCGACGCGATCCGCGAGCGTCGCGGGGGCCGCTGTCCGGGGTTGATGGGCGGGTCATCGTGACGGCCGGACGGCCTCGGCACCTGTGGTCGGCGCCCCCGCCGGACAGCTCGGACGACGAACCCGACCCGCCGGACCACGAGGATTTCGAACCGCCCGAGGACGAGACCCGCGTGTTGTTGTGGTGACTCAGTAGGCACTGGACAATATACCCCCTAGGGGTATCATCGGGTTTATGGCGACAACGGACCTTCAGTTGACCGGCATGAGCTGTGCGTCGTGCGCGGCTCGCATCGAACGCGGCCTCAACGACCTGGACGGTGTGCAAGCCACGGTGAACTTCGCCGTCGAGCGCGCACACGTCGAGCACGGCCCGCAGGTGTCCGAGGGCGATCTGATCCACGCCGTGGAATCCACCGGCTATCACGCGTCGGTGGTGGACCACTCGGGCCACGGTGACGACCACATGAACCACGACATTCCGAGTGAACAGCTGCGTCCCCGGCTGATCGGCTCGGCGGTGCTGGCGGTCCCGGTGGTGGCGCTGTCGATGGTGATGCCGTGGCAGTTCCCGG
Organism: Mycobacterium sp. SA01; assembly: GCF_041287105.1. Taxonomy (NCBI): domain Bacteria; kingdom Bacillati; phylum Actinomycetota; class Actinomycetes; order Mycobacteriales; family Mycobacteriaceae; genus Mycobacterium; species Mycobacterium sp. SA01. Next base: position 402,986 of record NZ_JBGGNO010000020.1, read on the forward strand.
GATGGCTGTGGGTGGTGCTGGCGCTGACGACCCCGATCGTGTTCTGGGGCGGCTATCCGTTCCACAAGGCCGCGTTGAACAGTGCGCGCCACGGATCCTCGACGATGGACACCCTGGTGTCGATCGGCACACTGGCCGCCTACCTGTGGTCGCTGTACGCGGTGCTGACCGGCGCCGCCGAGCACGGGCACGGCCACGTCTACTTCGAAGTCGCGGCCGCCGTGACGGTGTTCCTCCTGGCCGGCCGGTACGCCGAGTCCAAAGCCAAGCGGTCGGCGGGAGCGGCGCTGCGGGCGCTGCTGTCGCTGGGTGCAAAGGAGGCGACCGTGCTGCGCGACGACGCAGAGGTTCGCATCCCGGTGCAGGACTTGAACGTTGGCGATGTCATCGTCGTGCGGCCCGGAGAGCGGGTGGCCACCGACGGCGTGATCGTCGACGGCGCGTCGGCGCTGGACACCTCGGCGATGACCGGGGAGTCGGTGCCCGCCGACGTCGGCCCGGGTGACGAGGTACTCGGCGGAGCGGTCAACACCTACGGCCGGATTCTGGTGAGCGCCAAGCGCGTCGGCGGTGACACCCAGCTCGCCCGGATGGCCCGGATGGTTTCCGACGCACAAAGCGGGAAGGCGTCCATCCAGCGGCTGGCCGATCGGGTGTCGTCGATCTTCGTGCCGGTGGTGTTGGCCATCGCGGCGGTCACGCTGATTGCCTGGCTTGTGGCCGGCGGCTCGGCCACGGCGGCGTTCACCGCGGCGGTCGCCGTGCTGATCATCGCCTGCCCGTGCGCACTCGGCCTGGCGACACCGACGGCGATCCTGGTCGGCACCGGCCGCGGCGCTCAGCTCGGGGTGCTGATCAAGGAGCCGCAGGTTCTCGAAACCGTCACCGGCATCGACGCCGTCGTCCTCGACAAGACCGGCACGGTGACCACCGGCTCGATGGCCGTGGCTGCCGTGGAGACCGAAACCGGCGACGACGCCGACGCGGTGCTGGCTCAGGCGGCCGCGGTCGAATCGGCGTCCGAGCACCCGGTTGCCGCGGCAATCGTGGCGGCCGCCCGGGAGCGGGGCCTGACCGTGCCCGCGGTGCGCGACTTCGCCAACGACCCCGGGACCGGCGTCAGCGGCGTCGTCGACGGGGTGCGGGTGCAGGTGTCCCGCGCATCGGACGACGACGGGCGCACCAGCGTCGAGGTCCGCGCCGACGGCAGCCGCCGCGGGGTGATCCGGTTGGTCGACGCGGTCAAGCCGACCAGCGCGGAGGCCATCGCCGAGTTGAAGGCGATGGGCATCACGCCGATCCTGCTGACCGGCGACAACACCGCCGTTGCCGCGCGGGTGGCCGCCGAGGTCGGTATCGCGGCCGAGAACGTCATCGCGGGCGTGTTGCCCTCGGAGAAGGCCGACGCCATCAGCCGATTGCAGGCACAGGGACGCAAGGTCGCGATGGTCGGGGACGGGGTCAACGATTCGGTGGCATTGGCTACCGCCGACGTTGGTATGGCGATGGGCACTGGGACCGATGCCGCGATCGAGGCCGGGGACGTCACGCTGGTCCGCGGGGACCTGCGCACCGTCCCGACCGCACTGCGGCTGTCGTCGCGCACGCTGCGGATCATCAAACAGAACCTGTTCTGGGCGTTCGGCTACAACGTCGCGGCGATCCCGCTTGCGGCGCTGGGCCTGCTGAACCCGATGATCGCCGGCGCGGCCATGGCGTTCTCCTCGGTGCTGGTGGTGACCAACAGCCTCCGGCTCAAGCGCTTCTCCTGACCGCGCCCAAACCGACGATTGGCCGGGAAAGTGCGAGTAGATCCCCGCATTTCGTCGATCTCGGCGGTGGGGTGACGCTCGTCACGAAGCGGTTGGTACAAAGTGCGAACTCTGTAACACTGTTGCACATGACGGACCTCGCCGAATCTGACTCCGCAACCGACGCCCTCCCGCTGGGCCCGCAGTCACTGGTGTGGCGCTACTTCGGCGACAACCGGATGTTCCTCATCGGCCCGCGTCCGGCAGTGCTGCAGAACATGCTTGCCGAACTCGGACAGGGTGTGCTCGACCATTCGGTGTGGTTCGCCGACACCGCGGCCCGGATCAAACGGTCGTTGCCGCCGATCTTCATGACCGTCTACGGCAGCGAGGACGACAACGCCGGCGCCAGCGTCCGCGACTTTCACCACAACATCAAGGGCGACATGCCTGGCCCACCCGGAAAGGCCGGCCGCTACCACGCGTTGGATCCGGACACCTACTACTGGGCGCACGCCACCTTCTTCGATCAGGCGCTGTACTTCGCCGACACCTTCGTCAAGCGGCTTTCGCGCGAGGAGAAGGAGCAGATGTACCTGGAGTCCAAGACCTGGTATCGCCGCTACGGCGTCAGTGATCGCCCGATGCCTGCCGACTACGCCGAGTTCGAGCGCTACTGGGACCGGATGATCAACGAGGTGCTGGTGGCGCACCGGACCGCCGTCTACGGTGTCGGCTACGTGACCAAGGGATTTCCGCGACCCAAAGCCGTGAACCCGATCGTCTGGCGGCTGGTGGCACCGATCTTCAACCCGATCGCGGCGTTTCTGACCACCGGTGGGATGCCGCCGCGCACCCGCGAAATTCTCGGCCTGCCGTGGAGTGATCGCAAGGAGCGCAATTATCAGCGCTTCGCGGCGTTCTGGCGCTCGCGTCCGGTGAACTGGCTGTGGGATCATCTTCCCATGAATGTCCGCTATAACCGCTACGCTGCAAAGGGTTTCGCGCAGGCAGGGCATGCCTGACCAGTCGACCGAAGCGATACTCGACGCCGCGCTCGTCGAGTTCGATCAGCATGGCATTCGCCGGGTCGCCCTCGATGACGTCGCCCGCCGGGCCGGGGTGAGCCGGACGACGATCTACCGGCGCTTCGCCAACAAGGACGACCTGGTGGCCGCGGTGATGGACCGGGAAAACCTACGGTTGTTCCACGACATCGCCGAGGACTTGAAAACTGCTCGCCCGCAGTCGAATTACTACGTCGAGGCGTTCACTCAGGCGATCCTGCGATCCCGACGGCACCGGGTGCTCAACCGCATGGTCGTCGACGAGCCGGCGCTGACGTTGGAGCTGGCCCGGTTGCATTACGGCGCCGCGGTCCAGCGAATCGAGGCGGCGCTGCAGGTGATCTTCCCGCCCGGGTTCGCCGAGCGGATCGGGCCTCAGGCCGTCCATGAACTGGCCGACAACATCTGGCGCTACGCGTTGATGGCGATGCTGTTGCCCAGCCCGGTACCGCTCGAAACCGCGGACGATATACGAGCTTTCGCCACCAAGCACTTCCTGCCCAGCCTGCCCGAAGTGCTGCGCGTGGTACCGGTTTAAGTACCGGCCGGGCAGTCCAAGTCCACATACGCCACCGGCGCTGCCTGGTGGACACCGGTGACGGTGCACTGGGACAGCCCATCGCTCGGCTGACCGTTGAATTGCACCTGATAACCCTGGGCCTGAAGTTCGCTGACGATATCGGGTGCCGATCCGGTTCCGGCGGACACGACGTGGGCGATGCCGACGAGTGCTGCTGCAATGAGGTTGCTGTACATATTTGTAGATAGGCGCGCGGGTTACAGCTCTCAGGTCGTCCGCGGTGGTGGAGCCAGCACCTCCACCACGCCGTTGAGCTCGCGGACTTCGAAGTGCGGCAGCGGTTTCGGGGCGATCGGCAGGGCATGCGTGACGACGGCGCCGGCCGGTGAGAACGATGTCGAATGGCACGGGCAGCGCAGCCGGTCATCGCCCTGGTCGAACCACAGCTTGCAGCCCTGGTGGGTGCACACGCCGGACACGGCGTCGACCCGGCCGTTGACCCGGCGGACGAATCCGTTGACCGAGCCCAGATCGAATGCGCGCACTGCCCCTTCGGAGAGGTCGGCGCTGGACGACACGGTCTGCCACGCCCCGTCGGTGGGCACCAACTCCGCGTCGGCGACGGGTTGGTCGCCGGTGTGCGGGCGGACCACCATCCGGTCGACCGCAACCCCGGCGACCGCAGCCGTTGCCGCGGCGGAGGTGCCGACGATCACCTGTCGGCGGGTGGCTGACATGGCTCGCTTGGCGGGTGGTGTGCTCGTCGAAGATGCCGGATCCGACGACATGTCGGCGGCCAGCCGGGCTTTGAGCCGGTCGACGAATTCCGGTCGGGGTTTGCCGGCGTCCTCGCGGGTGGCGGCGAGGTCGATCGCGGTGCGCAGCTGGGCCGCCTCGAACTCGTCGGGGGTGAAGCCCTTCGGCTGGCGGCCGGCGAGCATGTCGTCGATGTAGTGGCGAAGATCGCGGCGGGTCATGGCAGGGCCCCCTCGCTGATCTGTGCGGCCAGCCGCAACGCTCTATGCTGCAACACTTTCGCGTTCGCGACGCTGATGCCGAGCGTAGCGGCCGCGTCCCGCACCGAACAGCCTTGGAGGAACCGCAGTTCCAGTATCCGGCGATAGTTGTCGGGCAGGGCGCCGAGAAGCGTGGCGACGCGCTGCGGGGCGGTGCTCGGCGCGGCGGGACCGAATACGGTGGCCGGCACGTCCTCGATGGTGGTGATCTCGGTGCCCAGGGTGGCCCGCCAATGCGCGGCCAATACGGTGCGCGCGGTGGCCCGCAGGTAGGCACGCACTTCCGCGATGCTGGCGGTCAGACGCAGCGGGCGCATCGCGGCCAGAAACACCTCCGAGGTCAAGTCCTCGGCGTCGGCGCGGTTCCCCACCCGGCCGAAGATCAGCCGGTAGACCCACGTGACGTTGTCGTCGTACACGGCTTCCCAATCGGGATAGCGCGCGTCGGCGACCAGACGTAGCTCGGGTCGTGGGCGTGGATCGTCGTCCGCCGCCATCATCGGTTGCCTTCCACTCATCGATAGGAGATAGGCGGCGGGGTTACCCGACCGTCGGCGTGTAACCGCCGCCCTACCTCTTGATGAGACGGTCCGCGCCGCGGACTTGGTTCAGCCGAGGAGGCAGCTTCCATGCATCACACCCGTACCGCGCTGGCATGCCTGGCGGTCGTCGTCGGCGCCGCTGCGTGCTCCACACCGGCGAAGGCCCCACCGCCGACCGTCGATTTCGCGCCAAACGGCGGCACATCGGTTGGCATGCCGGGGATGTCGAACATGCCCGGTATGCCGATGCCACAGGCCACGACAGCCGTGTCCGCCCCGCCCATCGCCGGAACAGCGGTCAACATCACCAATTTCGCGTTCACGCCGGCCACCCTGACCGTCAAGGTCGGCGACACCGTCACTTGGACGAACAAGGACGAGGAGCCGCACACCGTCGTCGCAAACGACGGCTCGTTCCACTCGCCGGGCCTGGATGCCAACGCCACGTACAGCTTCACGTTCACCAAGGCGGGCAGTGTCGACTACATCTGCAGCATCCACCCGTTCATGCACGGCACCGTGGTGGTGAGCGCGTGACCGGCGACCCGCACCAGATGAGCAGGCGCCAGCTGATCCGGCACGGCGCCTGGTTCGGCGCGGCCGTCGGGCTGGCCGTCGTCGGCGGTGAGGTGCTGTCCCACGTGGCGAGCGCCCCGGCCGCAACCGACGCCCGGCCCACGCTGCGGTTCGCTCAGATCAGCGACAGCCACATCGGGTTCACCGGCGCCGCCAATGCCGACGTCACGGGATCCTTCGAGCGGGCCATCCGGCAGGTCAACAGTCTCGGGTACACGCCCGATTTCGTCATCCACACCGGTGACCTCACCCATCTGGCCACCCCCGCCCAGTTCGACCAGGTCAGCCAGATGCTGGGCGCCTTGAACACCCCGCACGTCTGCACCGTGCCGGGCGAGCACGACTCGGTGGACGACGCCGGGCAGAAGTACCGGTCGGTGTTCGGCGCGGGCACCCGAGGTGACGGCTGGTACAGCTTCGACATCGCGGGCGTGCACGTCATCGGGTTGGTCAACACGTTGAACCTGAAGAAACTGGGGCACCTCGGGGCGGACCAGCTGGAGTTCGTCGAGAAGGACGTGGCGTCGCTGTCGTCGGACACCCCCATCATCGTGTTCAGCCACATCCCGCTGTTCGCGATGTACCCGGACTGGGGCTGGGGCACCGACGACGCCACCCAGGCGCTCAGTTACCTGCGCCGGTTCTCGTCGGTGACGTGCCTCAACGGTCATGTCCACCAGCTGTTTTCGAAGACCGAGGGCAACGTCACGTTCTACAGCGCCACCACCACGGCCTACCCGCTGCCGCATCCCGGTGACGGGCCCGCTCCCAAGCCGCTGACGCTGCCCGCCGGTCAGCTGCACGATGCCCTCGGCATCCGCGAGGTCAGCTACACCCGCGGCCAGAACGTGCTCGCCCTGAAAGAGCAGACCCTGCGATGAGCCGTCTGGTGAACCTCGGCATCGCCGCGAGCCTGCTGGTCAGCGCGGCCAGCCACGGCTATCTCTATCTGCACGGATACTCCGCCGCCCCGGTCGTCGGTCGGGGGTTCCTCGCGCTGACGAGCGTGTTCGTCGCGCTGGCCATCCTGATCGCGGTCGGCGGGCCGGCGTGGTTGCGTGCGGTGGCGTTGGTGGCCGCGCTCGGTTCGTTGGGTGCGTTCGCGATGTCGCGCACGGTCGGGTTGCAGGGGTTCGTCGAACATGGCTGGCAGCCGGCACCGCACGCGGTGATCAGCGTGCTGGCCGAGACCGTCACCGTGGGGCTGTGCGCCTGGTCGTTAGTCAGGAGCGGGTCAGCAGTACTGCGGACTCGAACGGCAGCATCCTGACCAGCGGACGCCAACCTGCTGAAATATGATGGACAGCTTCGGTTTTGGGCATCACGCGCGGATTGCTGACGGTGAAGGTTCGTCCGTAGCGGGTGAGCTGCCCGCCGCCGGCTGCGGTGATGTTCTTGAGCCAGTCGCGGTTGGGCCCGTAGGTGAGCAGGATGGCGATGCCGTCGTCGGTGGTGAACACCATCAACGGGGTGCGGTATGGCCGCCCGGAGCGGCGGCCGACGTGGTCGAGGATTCCCATCGTCGGAACGAAGCCGGCCCACAACCGCTGCACCGGATTGGTGACGTACCGGTTGAACCTGGCCAGCCATTGCGGCAGTTGCATCACCCGATCCAACTCCTAACCGGGGCGTACCTCAAGGCCACGTGCTGGCCGGACGACGCACTCCGGCGTGAGAGTGCAGCCACGCACCAGGTCACTCGCACTCGTGCGGCGTGAGTTCAATCTCGGCGGACTTGTGACCGCTTCTGCCTGCCATTTGTCGCTCCGAGGCGGACGAACGAACCCACTCCTACACCCTGTAGTTGAGCATGCTCTCGGTCTGGGACACTGGTGGCCATGAGCAGTACGGATCAGGCCGCCTCCACGGCGGCATCGGCCGGGCTGTTCGCCGACGCCTGCGCAGTCATCCCCGGTGGAGTGAACTCGCCGGTCCGGGCCTTCAACTCCGTCGGCGGCACGCCTCGCTACATCACCTCCGCCAAGGGCTACTGGCTGACCGACGCCGACAGCAACCGCTATATCGACCTGGTGTGCTCGTGGGGCCCGATGATCCTGGGGCACGCGCACCCGGCCGTCGTCGAGGCTGTGCAGCGGGCCGCCGCCGACGGCCTGTCGTTCGGCGCGCCGACCCCCGGGGAGACCGAGCTGGCCGCCGAGATCATCGCCCGGGTGAAACCGGTCGAGCGGGTGCGCCTGGTCAACTCCGGCACCGAGGCCACCATGAGTGCGGTGCGCCTGGCCCGCGGCTTCACCGGCCGCTCCAAGGTCATCAAGTTCTCCGGTTGCTATCACGGCCACGTCGACGCGCTGCTCGCCGACGCCGGTTCGGGTGTCGCGACCCTGGGTCTGCCGTCGTCGCCAGGAGTCACCGGCGCCACGGCCGCCGACACGATCGTGCTGCCCTACAACGATGTCGCCGCCGTGGAGGAGTCCTTCGCCAAGTTCGGTGACACCATCGCCGCGGTCATCACCGAGGCGTGCCCGGGCAACATGGGCGCTGTGCCGCCGCTGCCCGGCTACAACGCCGCGCTGCGGCGCATCACCGCAGAGCACGGCGCGCTGCTGATCATCGACGAGGTGATGACCGGGTTCCGGATGAGTCGAAGTGGTTGGTACGGGCTCGATCCCGTCGATGCCGATCTGTTCACCTTCGGAAAGGTGATGAGCGGTGGGCTGCCCGCCGCGGCATTCGGCGGTCGCAGAGACGTGATGGAACGCCTGGCCCCGCTGGGTCCGGTGTACCAGGCCGGCACCCTGTCCGGGAACCCGGTGGCGGTGGCCGCCGGACTGGCCACCTTGCGCAACGCCGACGACGCGGTTTACGCCGCCCTCGACGCCAACGCCGACCGGCTGGCCGGGCTGCTCTCAAATGCGCTCACCGAAGCCGGTGTGGCCCATCAGGTTCCCCGGGCCGGCAACTTCCTGTCGGTGTTCTTCACCGACTCGCCCGTCACCAACTTCGGGCAAGCCAAGGCCAGCGAGACGTGGCGGTTCCCGGCGTTCTTCCACGCCCTGCTCGACGCCGGGGTGTACGCGCCGCCGAGCGCCTTCGAAACCTGGTTCGTCTCAGCCGCGCTCGACGACGCCGCCTTCGACCGAATCGCCGGGGCATTGCCGGCGGCGGCTCGCGCTGCCGCAGGAGCAAAGCAGTGAGCGGCCGAACCGTCGTACACGTCATGCGCCACGGCGAAGTCCACAACCCGGAGGGCATCCTCTACGGGCGCCTGCCTGATTTCCACCTCTCCGATCGTGGCCGCGCCCAGGCCGAGGCGGTGGCCGGCTGGCTGGCCACCCGCGACATCGTCTACGTGGTGGCGTCACCCCTCGAGCGCGCCCAGGAGACGGCCGCGCCGATAGCCGCGCACCACGGCTTGGCCATCGACACCGATGACGAACTCATCGAGTCGCACAATGTGTTTCAGGGTGAGAAGGTCTCGCCGGGCGACGGGGCGCTGCGCGACCCGCGCAACTGGTGGCATCTTCGCAACCCGCGCACACCCACCTGGGGCGAGCCTTACCGGGAGATCGCCGAGCGGATGCGCCGCGCGGTGGAGCGGGCCAGGGTCAAGGGTGCCGGGCACGAAGCGGTCTGCGTCAGCCATCAGCTGCCGGTCGAGACGCTGCGCCGGTCCATGACCGGTAGTAAGCTGCACCACTTTCCGACCCGGCGGCTGTGCAACCTGGCATCGGTGACGTCGTTCTACTTCGATGGGAATGAGTACGTCGGCTGGGGATACTCGGAGCTCGCCGGGCGGTGAAGCGGCTGTTGGTCCTCCTGGTGGCGGCGACGGTGTTGGTCGGCTGCTCCACCGGTGACGACGCTGTCGCTCAGGGCGGCACATTCGAGTTCGTCGCCCCGGGCGGCAAGACCGACATTTTCTACGACCCGCCGAGCAGTCGCGGCACCCCGGGACCGCTGTCCGGTCCAGAGCTGATGGACACCTCGAAGACCCTGTCGCTGAAGGACTTCGAGGGCAAAGTGGTCGTGATCAACGTGTGGGGTCAATGGTGCGGGCCGTGCCGGTCTGAAATCACCCAGTTGGAGCAGGTTTACGCCCAGACCCGTGACCTGGGAGTGGCGTTCCTCGGGATCGATGTGCGGGACAACGACATCAGCGCGCCGCAGGACTTCGTCGTCGACCGCAAGGTCACGTTCCCGTCGATCTACGACCCTGCGATGCGCACGATGATCGCCTTCGGCGGCAAGTACCCCGCCACGGTGATCCCGTCGACGGTCGTGCTCGACCGGCAACACCGGGTCGCCGCGGTGTTCCTTCGCGAACTGCTGGCCGAGGACCTGCTGCCGGTGGTTCAGCGGCTGGCCGCCGAGCCGAAACCGGGCACGCCATGACCGGTTTCGCGCAGACTGCCGCCGCGGGCCCGCTGCTGCTGGCCCTGGGTGTCTGCGTGCTTGCCGGTTTGGTGTCGTTCGCCTCGCCGTGTGTGGTTCCGCTGGTTCCCGGCTATCTGTCCTACCTCGCGGCGGTCGTCGGTGTGGACGATACGTCCGGCCCGGTGGCCGTGCGGACTCAGCGCCTGCGGGTGGCCGGGTCGGCGCTGCTGTTCGTCGCCGGCTTCACCCTGGTCTTCGTGCTCGGCACGGTGGCGGTGCTGGGGATGACCACCACCCTGATCACCAATCAGCTTGTGCTGCAACGTGTCGGTGGGGTGCTGACCATCGTCATGGGTCTGGCGTTCATCGGCTTCATCCCGGCCCTACAGCGCCAGGCCCGGTTCACCCCGCGCCGGTTCGCCGGTGTGGCGGGGGCACCGCTGCTCGGCGCGGTGTTCGGGCTGGGCTGGACACCGTGCCTGGGTCCGACGCTGACCGGGGTGATCACCGTCGCCTCGGCCACCGACGGCGCCAGCGTCGCCCGCGGTGTCGCCCTGGTGATCGCCTACTGCCTGGGCCTGGGTATCCCGTTCGTGGTGCTGGCGCTGGGATCCAGTTGGGCGGCCAACGGTTTGGGCTGGCTGCGCAGGCATACCCGGACCATTCAGGTCGTCGGCGGTGTGCTGTTGATCGCCGTCGGGCTGGCCCTGGTCACCGGGGCATGGAACGACTTCATCTCCTGGGTGCGCGACGCTTTCGTCTCCGACGTGAGGTTGCCGATTTGACGACCGCCCCGCCGCGAGCAGACACAAAATCGCCCAAAACAGGGGGTTTTGGGGCGATTTTGCGTCTGCTCGGCAGGTCAGTCCGCACTCTGTGGCGGGCGCTGACCTCCATGGGCACCGCGTTGGTGCTGCTGTTTCTGCTCGCCGTCGCGGCTGTGCCCGGCGCGCTGCTGCCGCAGCGCAGCTTGAACGACGCCAAGGTCGAGCAGTACATCGCCGAGCACAACATCATCGGGCCATGGTTGAACCGCCTGCAATTCTTCGAGGTGTTCTCCAGTTTCTGGTTCACCGCGATCTACGCGCTGTTGTTCATCTCGCTGGTGGGCTGCCTGACCCCGCGGATGATCGAACACGTCAAGAGCATGCGTGCCGTGCCGGTTCCGGCCCCGCGCAATCTGTCCCGGCTGCCCAAGTACGCCACTGCCGAGGTGGTCGGGACGCAGGAGGCCGTCGCGGCAGGCATATCCGAGCGGCTCAAGGGCTGGCGTCGGGTCACCCGCCACACCGACGACGGCATCGAAATCTCCGCTGAGAAGGGTTACCTGCGCGAGTTCGGCAACATTGTTTTCCACTTCTCGCTGCTCGGCCTGCTGGTGGCGATCGCCGTCGGCAAGCTGTTCGGTTACGAGGGCAACGTCATCGTCATCGCCAACGGCGGCCCCGGTTTCTGCTCGGCGTCACCGGCGGCATTCGACTCGTTCCGGGCCGGTAACAGCGTCGACGGCACCTCCCTGTACCCGATGTGCGTGCGAGTCAACGACTTCCAAGCCCACTACCTGCCCAACGGCCAGGCGCTGTCGTTCGCGTCGAACATCGACTACCAGGCCGGGGACGATCTGGCCGCCGGCACCTGGCAGCCCTACCGTCTCGAGGTCAACCATCCGCTGCGCATCGGCGGCGACCGGGTGTACCTGCAGGGCCACGGCTACGCGCCGACGTTCACCGTCACCTTCCCGAACGGGCAGAAGCGGACCCAGACCCTGCAATGGCGCCCGGACGATCAGCACACCCTGCTGTCCTCGGGCGTCATCCGCGTCGACCCGCCCGGCGGCATGTACCCCGACCCCACCGAGCGGCGTAAGCATCAGCTGGCGATCATGGGGCTGTTCGCGCCCACCGCCGAACTCGACGGCACCCTGCTGTCGTCGAAGTATCCGGCGGCCAACGACCCGGCGGTGGCCATCGACATCTACCGCGGCGACACCGGGCTGGACACCGGCCGACCGCAGTCACTGTTCACCCTCGACCCGCGCCTCATCGAGCAGAAGCGGCTGACCAAGGTCAAGCGCACCAACCTGCGCCTTGGCGAGGAGGTGCGCCTCGACGACGGCACCGTGGTCCGGTTTGACGGCGCCACCCCGTTCGTCAACCTGCAGGTTTCCCACGATCCCGGGCAGGTGTGGGTGCTGGTGTTCGCGATGTCGATGATGGGCGGTCTGCTGGTGTCGCTGATCGTGCGCCGCCGCCGGGTGTGGGCGAGGATTTCCACCGGCGGGCAGGAGCGAAGCGACTCGGGAGATGGCCCTGGCAGTTCGAGCGGTACGGTGAATGTCGAGCTGGGCGGTCTGGCCCGCACCGACAACTCCGGCTGGGGCAACGAGTTCGAGAAGCTCACCGAACGGATGTTGGCGGACCCGCCGGAGCCGTCGAAAGAGAAGGTCTGAGCATGAATACCGAGCACATCGACATCGGGCTGGCCCGCTACTCCGATTGGGCTTTCACCTCGTCGGTCGTCGTCCTGGTCTTGGCGCTGCTGCTGCTGGCCGTCGAACTCGCCTACAGCCGAGGCCGCAAGGTTGAGGCCCGCGAGCTGGTATCGGCCGGGGCCGTCTCCGCCGACAGCGACCGCCCCGGCGTCGTCGTCGACCGACCCGGGCGCTCCGCCGACGAGCGCATCGGCACCGCCGGCTTGTCGCTGGTATACCTCGGCATCGCCTTGTTGTTCGTCTGCATCGTGCTGCGCGGGCTGGCCACCGCGCGCGTGCCGTGGGGCAACATGTACGAGTTCATCAACCTGACCTGCTTCTGCGGGCTGATCGCGGCGTCGATCGTGCTGCGCAGACCGCAGTACCGCGCGCTGTGGGTTTTCGTACTCGTTCCTGTACTCATCCTCCTGACCGTCTCGGGCCGTTGGCTGTACACCAACGCCGCACCGGTGATGCCCGCGCTGCAGTCGTACTGGCTGCCGATCCACGTGTCGGTCGTCAGCCTCGGCTCGGGTGTCTTCCTGGTCGCCGGGGTGGCCAGCATCCTGTTCCTGCTGAAGATGTCGTCACTGGCCGATCCCGGCCGGGATGGACGGCTGGCGCAGATCGTGCAGCGGCTGCCCGACGCTCAGACTCTCGATCGAATCGCTTACCGCACCACGATTTTCGCGTTCCCGATCTTCGGCTTCGGCGTCATCTTCGGTGCCATCTGGGCCGAGGAGGCGTGGGGCCGGTACTGGGGCTGGGACCCCAAGGAGACGGTGTCGTTCATCGCGTGGGTGGTCTACGCCGCATACCTGCACGCCCGCTCGACGGCGGGATGGCGCGACAAAAAAGCCGCGTGGATCAACGTCATTGGCTTCGTCGCGATGGTCTTCAATCTGTTCTTCATCAACCTGGTGACGGTCGGCCTGCACTCCTACGCCGGAGTGAGCTGACACGAGCGTGCGCTAGGGTTCAAAGGACCCACGAACCACCACTCGACCCGAAACGATATGTCAGGGGGAAGTGCACGTGTCCACTCCTCATGGGTCCCGCCAGGGCCATGAATTAACTGATGCGACAACGGTATTCCGCACCGAACAGCGGTTCACCGATCCGGCGACCATGGCACCCGAATCCGAACCGGACTGGCTGGCGCCCACCCCGCCGATCGGCATCCCGATGGAGTCGCTGACCGCGGCCGCGCCGCTGTTCAACCAGGCCGCCCCGCGGTTGAAACCGTATGAAGCCGAGCATCCGGTGCCGTCCTACCGCCCGACGGTGCCGCCGACGCCGTATCCGGACCTGTCGACGAGCGCGCTGCTGCGCCAGGTGAAGCCGCCGCCGTCCGGTGGCTGGCGACGCTGGCTGTATCTGGCGTCGGGCAAGCTGATCAACGTCGGCGAGGGCCAGCGCGCCGCGCACCACACCAACCTGGTCGCCCAGGTGAACCGTCCGCTGCAGGGCTGCTACAAGATCGCGCTGCTGTCGCTGAAGGGCGGGGTCGGCAAGACGACGATCACCGCCACTCTGGGCGGGACGTTCGCCACGATTCGGGGCGACCGGGTGATCGCGGTCGACGCCAATCCCGACCGCGGGACCCTGAGCCAGAAGGTGCCGCTGGAAACCCCGGCCACCGTGCGTCATCTGCTGCGCGACGCCGAGAAGATCGAGCGCTACAGCGATGTCCGCGGTTACACCTCGCAGGGCCCGAGCCGGCTGGAAGTGCTGGCGTCAGAAAGCGACCCCGCGGTGTCCGAGGCGTTCAGCGCAACGGATTACGACAAGGCGCTGGCGGTGCTCGAGCGGTTCTACAGCCTGGTCCTCACCGACTGCGGCACCGGACTGCTGCACTCGGCGATGTCGTCGGTGCTGTCGCAGGCCGACGCACTGGTCGTGGTGAGTTCAGGTTCGGTGGACGGGGCCCGCAGCGCCTCGGCGACGCTGGACTGGCTGGACGCCCACGGTCATCAGGACCTGGTGCGGCGGTCCGTGTGCGTGATCAATGCCGTCCGGCCGCGGTCGGGCAAGGTCGACATGCAGAAGGTGGTGGACCACTTCTCGCGGAGGTGCCGCGCGGTGTGCGTGGTGCCGTTCGACCCGCATCTGGAAGAGGGCGCCGAGATCGATCTCGAGCGGCTGAAGCCGAAGACTCGTGAGGCGCTGGTTCAGCTGGCCGCTGTGGTGGCCGACGGATTTCCCGCCGTCGAGGCGAACGAACGGTTCGGCTAGCGCGGGCGCTAGCGGGGGTTGTTGTCGCCGTGGCTGAGTCGCCACAGGAAGTCGGGGTCGTCGTCGGGGCCGACGACCCTGGTCTTCGGCCGCTGCGCCTGGGCGCGAACCGCGCGCCAGCCGACGTAGACCGCGGCGGCGATGATCAGAATCAACAGCAGGTACAGCACGAAAACCTCCTTTGTCCGAATATACGCGCGTCGGTAGGCTCGGCGCGGTGTCGGACAATTCGGACAACAAGACCCCGGGCGCGGGCGGTCGCTTAGCGCTCGACGTCCTCGTGTACACCCTTGCGCGGATCGCCTTGGTGGTAGTTCTGACGGCGGCGATCTACTACCTCGGCAAGCTGATCGGGATCACCGAGTTCCCGCTCATCGTGGCGTTGTTGTTCGCGATCGTGCTGGCTCTGCCGCTGGGGATCTGGCTGTTGGCGCCACTGCGCAAGCGGGCCACCGCGAGCATCGCCGCGGTTGATGAGCGTCGTCGCCGGGACCGTGAGCAACTGCAGGCCCGGCTGCGCGGCAAGGAGCCGACCGACTAGCCGAGCGCGAGCGCCAGTGCCACCGCGATCGACCAGACCAGCATCGTCAGGCCGGTATCGCGCAGCACCGGGATGAGCTCGCGACCACCGAGGCCGCGGCGCACCGGGCCGGCCGCACGCAGGGCCAGCGGTGCGGCGATCAGGCCGACCGCGCACCACGGTGTGGCGAGCATCAGGACCAGGGTCAGCACGCCGGCCACGGCCAGCATGGACTGGTAGAGGATTCGGGTGCGGCCATCGCCCAGCCGGACGGCCAAGGTGACCTTGCCCGCCACCCGGTCGGTCGGGATGTCACGCAGGTTGTTGGCCACCAGCACGGCCGACGACAGCGCGCCGGTCGCGACGGCCAGCGCCAGGCCGACCAAGTCGACCCGCAGCGCCTGGGTGTACTGCGTGCCCAGCACGGCGACGAGGCCGAAGAACACGAACACCGCGACTTCGCCGAATCCGGCATAGCCGTAGGGTCGCGAGCCGCCGGTGTACAGCCACGCTCCCGCGATACAGACGACACCCACCGCGATCAGCCAGGGCGCGCTGACGACGGCCAGCGCCAGCCCGGCGACCGCGCCCACACCGAGGCTGACGACGGCAGCGCTCAGCACCGCGCGCGGTGACGCCAGCTTCGAGCCGACCAGTCGCAGCGGTCCGGCCCGTTCATCGTCGGTTCCGCGGATGCCGTCGGAGTAGTCGTTGGCGAAGTTGACCCCGACGATAAGTGCGAGTGAGACGACAAGTGCCAGCAACGCCTTCCACCACACAAAGGCGTCCAGCCAGGCCGCTGCGCCGGTACCCGCGACCACCGGCGCCACCGCGTTGGGCAGAGTTCTGGGTCTGGCCCCTTCGACCCACTGCGCGATGCTCGCCATGCCCGCAATCGTCGCACGCAGGTCAGCCCGGGTGCTCAGGTGTCGTGCGGCCCTGGGTGCCGATATTTGCTCGCCGGCCGGTAAGGGTCTGTTAACTAAGTAGCTGGGCGGCGCCGCTGAAATTAGTTAGCCAGGGGGAGGCAATCTGGGTATCTGTGTTCGCAGGAGGGCCGCGAGTCGATCACTTGGCTTTGCCGCAGTGGGTGGGCGCCGGGGTAGCTGGGGTAGGCGATGTGAATCTACCGCGGACCCGGCTCAGTGCGTCCACGGAATCGGCCCCCAACAAATGAAACCAGACCACACGGCTTGTCGTAGCTGCTCGTGGGGGCTTCTCGGTTGATGGCGATCTAGCAGCCGGCGCTGTTCGGATGCCGATGCGGATAGTTGCCTCCTAAAATATTTCACGCGTCAGATCTGTTCGCTGGAGAAGCGGAGAATGGCCTTTACCAGTGCTTCCGCGGGGGGACCGACATTGCGGTCGGGTGCCTGCAACTGACTGACAAGTAAGTTCTTTCCGGAATGCGGCAGCTCTCAGGTTTCCCTCAGGTAACTTTTGCCCGGTCCGCACTTGTCCCCTGACAGGAGTAACCATGCCCATTGCTGTCCGGCCCTCTGTCGCCACCGGGGTAGCACTGCTCGGAGCCGGCGCTATTGCGCTGGCTCCGATTCAACCGGCCGCTTCCTCGCTCTCGAACATCCACGCCCCGGCCGTCTTCTCGACCGCGAGCATTCAGCTCACAGCTGCCGGTGGATTCGACCCCGTAACCCCGTGGGTCGATGTCCTGACTGCCGCAGCCAGCAACGTGGCAGCGATCGGTCAGGAGTGGCTGGCCAACCCGGCGCCCGCGCTACGCCAGCTCGGCACCAACTGGCTCGGCTACGGCGAGACCGTCGGCACTGCCCTGGGCGGTGTCGCAACCGGCACCTGGACCTACTTCACCCAGACCGTGCCCGAATCGATCAACACGGCCATCCAGCAGATCGCCGACGGCGACCTGTCCGGGGCGGCATCGACGATCAACAACGCGCTGGGCAGCGCCATCTTCTCGATCGGCCTTCCGCTGTTCCCGGTGCTGGACATCCCCGGCAAGATCACCGACAACCTCAGCGCAGTGGTCAAGACGCTGGCCGGGCTCAACACCGCGCTGCCGCTGGTCCTCGGCATCCTCGGCCCGATCGAGGGTGGGATCCAGGCGTTCGGCGACAGCGCGCAGAGTGTGCTCGACGCGGCGGCAGCCGGCGAGTATGTCACCGCTTTCAACAACGCCGTCAACACCCTGCCGACGGTCGTCGGAGCGGTGCTCAACGGCTACCAGGACGGCGTCTATCCCGGGCTGTTCTCCCTGCCGCCGGAGCCTGGCGTTCTCGGTGGGGGCTTGGTCCACGCTCTGCTGGTCGATATCCCGAATGCGATCGCCGTCGCTCTGGGCGCGCCGGCCCCGGTTACTACCGCCGCGGCGAAGAAGGCCGCCCCCAGCGCTGAGGCCGTGGTGGCCGATGCGCCGGCTGCCGTCGAGAACGGATCCGGTGTGGCTCAATCCAAGACAGCAACTGCTGCGGTCAGCCCGGCCGCCGATTCGGCGGCCGAGGGTGCGGAAGCGGCCGCGGGTTCTGATTCGACGGTCAAAGACGGCAACAAGGTCGAGCCGGGCCAGGTCACTGGCTCAGGTGCGGCGGGCGCGCGTGGTGCCGCGGCCGCCGGCTCCTCGAAGCCCGCGGGTGCCGCTGGGGCGAAGAAGGAGTCGGGTGGCAGCAGCGGTGCCAAGGGGCACAGCGCTCGGCATGCCGCAGGTAACTAACCGGCGGCCACTGGTCGTCATGAGGTGAGCGGTGGCCCCCGGTCCAGGTGACCGGGGGCCACCCTCCGTTCCGATCCGTTCCGAAAGGTCAAGCGAGGACGCGTGTCGACACGTCGACCGGGCGACGTAGGCCGTCGATTGGTTCAACAACGCCGCCACAGACTGGGCCTCGACGATGTCGAGGCCCATGCGTGGGTGCAGTTCGAGTCGGTCGCCATCGCACTGCACGGCCTGGTCAATCGAGCCCTGCAGCATCAGCACCAACTGAGCCTCGCCGACGTCCAGTTGATGACCCATCTGAAGAGTCATGGTCCCAGTCCGATGGGTGCTCTGGCCGAGATGCTGATGGTCACCCCGAGTGCGCTGACCCAGCAGATCCAGCGCCTGGAGCGGCGGCGGCTGGTCGACCGGGAGTCGAGTAGCGATGACGGCCGCCGAGTGCTGGCGACGCTCACCCGCCACGGGCTGCGGGTGGCCGCCGCGTCGTTGGAGACCTACGCCGGTGTGGTGCGTGCCCACTTCCTCGATGAGCTGAGCAGGAATCAGATGATCGCGCTCGGCGATGGCTGCCGGCGGATCAGCGCCCGGTTGAAGGAAGCGGATTCGGCCGGGGGATCGTCCGACGGCCAGTGATCGGCGAGATCGGAACTGCCTGCACAATGGTCGAATGCTCGGAGTCATCGGCGGCAGCGGTTTCTACACCTTCTTCGGGGCCGACGCGCGCAGCGTCAACCTGGATACGCCCTACGGGGAGCCGAGTGCGCCGATCACGGTCGGCCGGGTCGGCCAGCACGAGGTCGCCTTTCTGCCCCGGCACGGCCTGAGCCATGAATTCTCGCCCCACAAGGTGCCCTACCGGGCCAACATGTGGGCGCTGCGTGCACTCGGCGTGCGGCGGGTGTTCGGGCCGTGCGCAGTCGGCAGCCTCACTCCCGAGCTCGGACCGGGCGCCGTCGTCGTCCCCGATCAATTGGTCGACCGGACCCGAGGCAGGCTGGACACGTACTTCGACTCCGGCGGCATCCATGTCGGCTTCGCCGATCCGTACTGCCCGACGTTGCGCTCGGCGGTGACGGGGCTGCCCGGTGTGGTCGACGGCGGCACCATGGTGGTGGTGCAGGGGCCACGGTTCTCCACCCGAGCCGAGAGCCAGTGGTTCGCGCGCGAAGGGTTCAGTTTGATCAACATGACCGGATATCCCGAGGCGGTGCTCGCCCGGGAGTTGGAAATGTGTTATGCGGCAATTGCTTTGGTGACCGATCTGGATGCCGGCGTGGATGTCGGGGCGGGTGTTCGCGCGGTCGACGTCTTCGCGGAGTTCGAGAAGAACATGGGGCCGTTCAAGCAGTTGGTGCTGGAAGCCATCGACCAGGTGGCGTCTGACCGCGTGTGCGAGCACTGCCTTGCGCACGAAGGTGTCGAGTTGCCGTTCGACCTGCCATGAGGATCCTGCTGACCGGCGCGGCCGGGTTCATCGGCAGCCGGGTGCGCACGGCGCTGTTGGCCGACGGGCACGAGGTGGTGGCCGCAGACGTCATGCTCGACGCGGCTCATGGTCCCGGGGCCCAACTGCCCGCCGACACACACCGGGTCGACGTGCGCGACGCGGATGCCTTGGCCCCCTTGCTGTCCGGGGTCGACGCCGTGTGCCATCAGGCCGCTGTGGTGGGGGCGGGTGTCAACGCCGCCGACGCGCCGTCCTACGGCAGTCACAACGACTATGGGACCGCAATTCTGCTGGCGCAGATGTTCGCGGCCGGCGTGCAGCGGTTGGTGTTGGCGTCGTCGATGGTGGTCTACGGCCAGGGCGGATACCGCTGCCCCGAACACGGTGCCGTCGAACCATTGCCGCGCACCCGGGCCGACCTCGATGCCGGCGTCTTCGAACATCGTTGCCCCCTCGGGGGTGAGGAACTGCAGTGGCAGCTGGTCGGTGAGGACGCGCCGCTGCGCCCCCGCAGCCTGTACGCCGCCAGCAAGGCGGCTCAGGAGCACTACGCGCTGGCGTGGGCCGAATCGACCGGCGGGTCGGTGGTCGCGCTGCGTTATCACAATGTCTACGGCCCTGGCATGCCGCGTGACACCCCGTACTCGGGAGTGGCCGCGATATTCCGGTCGTCGCTCGAGAAGGGCGAGTCGCCAAGGGTTTTCGAAGACGGCGGCCAGATGCGAGATTTCGTGCACGTTGACGACGTCGCAGCGGCAAACGTCGCGGCCGTGCGTTCGGAAGCCGGTGGATTTCTGGCGGCGAACGTGTGCTCGGGGCGGCCGGTCTCGATCATGACGGTCGCCACCCGGATCTGCGAGGCTCGGGGTGGCCCGGCGCCGGTGGTCACCGGCCAGTTCCGCAGCGGTGACGTCCGCCACATAGTGGCCGATCCCGCCCTGGCTGCCGAGCGGCTGGGATTTCGGGCCGAGGTCGACCCGGACCGGGGACTGCGGGACTTCGCCTTCGCGCCCTTGCGGGCGTGACCCGCGCCACATCTTTAAATGCCTTCGCTCCGTGGGCATTTCATGGATGATGTCCGCGGTCCCCGGAACTGGTGACAATGGTCACCTTCGGCGCGGGGAGCGCTGACTAAACCGCACCGCAATGGCAGAATCTGGATTGGTTCCAATTTAGCTATACAAGGAGTGGTGACGATCATGGCTCTGTTGACAATCGGGGATCAGTTCCCGGCCTATGACCTCAAAGCGGTTGTCGGGGGTGACCTGTCGAAGGTCAACGCCCAGCAGCCCGACGATTACTTCATTCAGGTGACGAGCTCGGACAGCCCGGGCAAGTGGCGCATTATCTTCTTCTGGCCCAAGGACTTCACGTTCGTCTGCCCCACCGAGATCGCCGCGTTCGGCAAGCTCAACGACGAGTTCGAAGACCGCGATGCCCAGGTGATCGGGGTGTCGGTGGACAACGAGTTCGTCCACTTCCAGTGGCGCGCGCAGCACGAGGATCTCAAGAAGCTGCCGTTCCCGATGGTGTCCGACCTCAAGCGCGAGCTCGCCCTGGCCACCGGCGTGCTCAACGCCGACGGCGTGGCCGACCGTGCCACGTTCATCGTCGACCCGAACAACGAGATCCAATTCGTCTCGGTGACCGCGGGATCGGTCGGCCGCAACGTCGACGAGGTGCTGCGGGTGCTCGACGCGTTGCAGTCCGACGAGCTGTGTGCCTGCAACTGGAAGAAGGGCGACCCGACCATCGACGCCGGCGAGTTGCTGGCCGAGGCGGTCTGAGTATGAGCATCGATAACGTCAAGGAAGCTCTGCCGGAGTACGCCAAGGATCTCAAGCTCAACCTGGGCAGCATCGTCCGCTCGACCGAGCTGACCGAACAGCAGTTGTGGGGCGCGCTCGTGGCGACCGCCGCGGCGACCAAGTCCGAGCGGCTGCTGCGCGAGGTGACCGAGGACGCCTTGGACGTGCTGTCCGAGGAGGCGTATCACGCCGCGTTGGGCGCCGCCGCGATCATGGGGATGAACAACGTCTTCTACCGCACCAAGTATCAGCTCGAGGGTCGGTATGACGACCTGCGGGCCGGTCTACGGATGAACATCATCGCCAACCCGGGCGTGGCCAAGGCGGACTTCGAGCTGTGGTCGCTGGCCGTGTCGGCGATCAACGGGTGTGCGCAATGCCTGACCGCGCACGAGGACGAGCTACGTAAGGCCGAGGTGTCCCGGACGGTGATCTTCGAGGCGATCCGGCTGGCGTCGATCGTGTCCGGGGTTGCACAAGCCCTGCTCACGACGCAGGCGCTCACCCCCGCCTGATCGATCAGCAGCTCGACCCCCTTCCCAACCCGGTGGTTGGTCGGGAAGGGGGTCGAGCGCATACTGGGCCGGTGAAGACTGAGATCTGCGACCAGTTCGGCATCGAGTTCCCTTTGTTCGCCTTCAGCCACTGCCGCGACGTCGTAGCCGCCGTGACCAACGCGGGCGGCTTCGGCGTGCTCGGCGGCACCGCCTACACCCCCGATCAGCTCGACCAGGAGCTCACCTGGATCGACGAGCAGGTGAAGGGCAAGCCGTACGGCGTGGACATCATCGTGCCCGCCAAATTCGAGGGCAAGGGCGAGAACCTCTCGTTCGGTCAGCTCGCCGACCGCATTCCCGAGGATTTCCGCGGCTTCATCAACGAACTCCTCGCCGCCCACGACATCGACGTCAGCGATCAGCCGCGGATGGCCGCGTCGTCGCTGAGTGGGGACACCGGCGCGAGCCTGCTCGACGTCTCGCTGAGTCATCCGATCAAGTTGATGGCCAACGCACTCGGCGTTCCGCCGGACTACATGATCGAGGCAGGCAAGCAGACCGGCATCCCGGTCGCGGCGCTCGTCGGCGCCAAGGAGCACGCGATCAAACAGGTCAACGCCGGCGTCGACCTCATCGTCGCGCAGGGCACCGAGGCCGGCGGTCACTGCGGTGAGGTGACCACCTTGGTGCTCATCCCCGAGGTCATCGAAGCCATCAAGCCGATTCGCGAGGTCCCGGTGCTGGCGGCGGGCGGGATCGTGACCGGCCGGCAGATGGCCGCATCCGTCGCCCTCGGTGCCGCCGGCGCCTGGACGGGTTCGGTGTGGTTGACCACCGAGGAGGCCGAGACAGCCCCGTACACGGTGCAGAAGTTCCTGGCCGCGACGTCGCGCGACACGGTCCGGTCGGCCGGCCGCACGGGAAAGCCGTCGCGCCAACTGGTTTCGGATTGGACCGATGCGTGGGCACCGCATGAGGGTGGTCGCCAACCGCTGCCCCTGCCGCTGCAGAACATGATCGCCGAGCCGGTGTTGCGCCGGATCGACAAGCTCGCCGAGGGCGGCCATCCCGGTGCTCAGGCGTTGGCGACCTACTTCGTCGGCCAGGGCGTCGGGCTGATGAACAAGGTCAAGCCGGCCCGCGAGGTGGTTCTGGAGTTCATCGAGGATTACCTCGCCGCCGCCGAGCGGCTCAGTAGGTCACTCGACGACTGATCTACAGCCCCTTCGGCGCGGCCTTCACGGCCTGCACGTCGGAGGGGTCGCCGTCGAAGTCGACGTGGGCCGGCCGTCCGGTCGCGAACAACAACAGCTCCTCGGGAGCGCCGGTCACCGTCACGGCCGGGCCGTGGCCCGCGGTCAGCACGGTCGTGCCGTCGGGGGTGCGCAGCTGCACGCGGGCCGGCATCTTGGCCAGCGTCAGCCGGGCCATCATTCCCAGAGTGCGCCGCAACTTTCCGGTCAGTTCCGCGTCGAGCACCCGCGGCTGCCAGTCCGGCTGGGCGCGGCGGACGTCCTCATGGTGGATGAACATCTCGGCGACGTTGGCCACCGAATCGACCAGCTTCAGCGGTGAGTAGAGCGGCGGGCCTGCGGCCACCTTGTCCACCAGGTCGTCCCACTGCGTCTGACCGGCCACCGCGTCCTGCACCTTGGCGGTGTGCCCGGCAAACAGCGGGATCAGGATGCCGGGCGCGGCATCCACGCGATACTCGCGAACCATCAAGTGCGCTGCCAGGTCTCGGGCCGTCCAGCCTTCACACAAGGTCGGTGCGTCGGGTCCGACGTCGCGCAGGGCGGCGACGAGGGCGGCACGTTCACGCTGGGCTACGGACATCTCGCCCACGCTACTACGCCCAAACCGACGTTTCGCCGGAGAAGCTCGAGTAGATCGCTGCAGAACGTCGATCTCGGCGAACCTGCTCACTCCGACTTCGGCAGCCGGACCTCGAACCGGGCGCCGTGGGCGGTGTTGTGCGCCGACAGGGTGCCGTGGTGTGCCTGCACCAGCCCGGCCGCGATCGCCAACCCCAGGCCGGAGCCGCTGGGCAGCGACGAATCCTCGCGCGGCACACGACCGTTCGAGCCGCGATAGGCCACGTCGAACACCCGCGGCAGGTCCGTCTCGTCGATCCCGACGCCGGTGTCGTCCACCCGCGCCCACGCGCCGGTGGCATCGCTGCCGAGCGCCAGCGTCACCGCCCCACCGGACGGGGTGTGCGCAATCGCGTTCGCCACCAGATTGGACAACACCCGGACCAGCGCGCGATCGCTGCCGATCACCCGGACCGGGTCGGCCGGTACCGACGCGGTCAGGTGCACCCCGGCCCGCTCCGCGGCGATCTTGTGGGCCGCGATCACGTCGTCGACGACCTCGTCGAGGGCCACCTTCTCGTATGGTGCGTGGACCGCCCCGGCGTTGATCTTCGACATCTCGAACAGGTCGTCGACCATCTCGGAGAGCCGAACCGATTCGTGTTCAATGTGTTTGGCCTGCACCCGCACCTCGTCGTCGCTGACCACCCCGTCGGCGATCGCCTCGGCCAGCGCGCGGATGCCGGCCAGCGGGGTGCGCAGGTCATGGCTGACGAACGCCACCAAGCGGCGTCTGGACTGTTCGGCCATCCGCTCGGCGTCGTGAATCTCTCTCTCCCACACCGTCCGGCGTGCCTGATAGCGGGCCAGCATCACCGCCGCGGGCAGTGTCACGATCGCCACGATCAGTAGCACGACGGCGATCGGCGCGAACGTGCTGGTGATCATGAATCCGCTGGCGCCCAGCACGCCGGTCAGCGTCGCCAGCGTCGGGATCAACACCAGGGCGACCATCGTGACCGTCATCGACCAGGACCGGGCCAGCCGGATCACCAACGCGCCCAACAGGACTACCGGCAGCGAGCAGGCCAGCGCAAGTACCGCGATCTGGGCGAGATCATGCGGTGGCACGGTCACCGCCGCCGGCTTCACCGCGCCACAGGTACCCACGGCCCCAGACCGTTTGTACGCGGTGATGATCGCCGAGCTTGGACCGCAAGCGCTTGACATGCACGGTGACCGTCGACAGGTCACCGAAGTCCCAATGCCACACCTGCTGCAGCAACTCCTCGCGGGAGAACACGGTGTCGGTGTGAGTCAGGAAGAACAGCAGCAGATCGAATTCGCGGTTGGTCAAGCCCACCGGCTTACCGTCGATCTGCACGGCACGCGCCGCCGTCGACACCGTCAGGTCACCGACGGTCATCTCCAGCGGGAGAGCGGCCGCGGGGGCCGGGGCCCGCCGCAACACCGAACGCACCCGCAGCGCGAGCTCGCGCGGGCTGAACGGCTTGGTCAGGTAGTCGTCGGCGCCGGCCTCCAGCCCCGCTATGCGGTCTTCTTCCTCGCCGAGCGCGGTCAGCAGGATCACCGGAACGCTGAAGTCGCCGTGCTGGCGCAGGGTTCGGCACAGCGACAGACCGTTGGGTCCGGGCATCATCACGTCGAGCACGGCGACGTCGATTCGCTGCGTGCCCAGCACCCGCAGCGCCTCGCTCCCATCGCCGGCCACCGCCACTTCCAGGCCGTCGCGCTCGAGGTATCGGCGCACCACGTCACGGACGACGGTGTCGTCGTCGGCGATGAGCACACGTGCGGGCATAGGAAAAGGTTAGCCAACAGCAGCCTTCACCTGCACCAACGTCACGATTTTGTCATTCCCTCCCGCGCAGATTCGCCAATGCTCGCCTAGGTTGGCTCCTATGCCCGACTGTCCGGTCACGGTGGTGCTGCCCTGCCTGAACGAAGCGGATTCACTGCCCACCGTGCTGGCCGCCATGCCGCCTGGTTATCGCGCTCTGGTCGTGGACAACAACAGCACCGACGGCACGGCGCAGGTCGCTGAGCAGCACGGCGCGGACGTGGTTCACGAGGCCCGGCCGGGCTACGGATCCGCGGTTCACGCCGGGGTGCTGGCGGCCACCACGCCCATCGTCGCGGTGCTCGACGGTGACGGTTCGCTGGACCCCGCCGATCTGCCGCGGCTGGTCGCCGCGCTGGAGGCCGGCGCCGACATGGTGACCGGCCGGCGCCGTCCGCTGCCAGGGGTGACATGGCCCTGGCATGCCCGTTTGGGCACCGCGGCGGTGTGCTGGCGGTTGCGGACCCGGCATCGGCTGCCGGTCCACGACATCGCGCCGATGCGGGTGGCCAACCGTGACGCGTTGCTGGCACTCGGCGTAGTCGACCGCCGTTCGGGGTACCCGCTCGAACTACTGGTTCGTGCCGCTGCCGCGGGATGGCGTGTGGTGGAGGTCGACGTCGACTACGGCCCGCGGGTCGGCGGCAAATCGAAGGTCAGCGGGTCGGTGCGAGGAAGCTTCACCGCCGCCGTTGACTTCTGGAAGGTCATTTCGTGACGCCGATCCCGGTCACCGTGCTGGTGGTGGCCAAAGCGCCGATACCCGGACTCGCCAAGACCCGGTTGGCCGCGACGGTGGGGGACCGTGCCGCGGCCGACATCGCTGCCGCCGCGCTGTTGGACACCCTCGACGCGGTGGCCGAAGCCCCGGTCACGCATCGGGTGGTCGCGATGACCGGCGAGCTGGATCACGCCTGCCGGGCCGATGAGATACACGATCGGCTCGCCGACTTCACCGTGATCGCGCAACGCGGGGACGGCTTCGCCGACCGGCTGGCCAATGCGCACACCGACGCCGCGACGGTTCGTCAGCCGGTGCTGCAGATCGGGATGGACACCCCGCAGGTCAGCGCGGAGCTTCTCACCGCCTGCGCCCACCGACTCATCGACGCACAGGCCGTACTCGGAATGGCGCGCGACGGCGGGTGGTGGGTGCTCGGCGTGTCCGACGGCGCGAGTGCCGACTGTCTGCGCGATGTGCCGATGTCCCAGTCCGACACCGGCGCTGTAACGCTCGCCGCGCTGGAGCACACCGGTATTTCCGTGACCCTTGTCGAGGAACTGCACGACGTCGACGCCGTCGACGACATTCCTGCCGTCCGCGCTGCCTGCTCGCCGTCGAGTCGGTTCGCCCAAGCCACCCGAGGACTGTGAATGTTGGGACAGCTGTACGACGACGCCCTCGACGGTGAGCGATGTTGGTTGCGCCACGGCGACGGCCGACGGCACCCGCTTCCGGTGCGCAGCTGGCTGGGCGGTCAGGACGCCGACAGCGTGTTCGACGCGGCCATCGTGGCGCTGTGCGACGGTCCGACGATCGACTTGGGTTGCGGCCCAGGACGTTTGGTAGCGGACTTGATCCAGCGCGGTATTCCTGCCCTTGGTGTCGACCAGTCGGCGACGGCGGTCCGGCTCGCACGGCGTAGCGGTGCACCGGCGTTGCTGCGCGACGTGTTCGAGCCGCTGCCGGGTACCGGCCGCTGGCAGACGGTGCTGTTGGCCGACGGGAACATCGGTCTGGCCGGTGATCCGCGCCGGGTCCTGCGTCGGGCCGCGGAGCTGCTGTGCGCCGGCGGTCGTTGCGTGGCCGAGTTCGACCCGGGCACAGTCGGGGTGCGGACCAGCTGGGTGCGGTTGGAGTCGTCGAACAACATCGGCCCGTGGTTCAAATGGGCCTCGGTGGGTGTGGACTGCGCGGCCGCGCTGGCCGAAGAAGCCGGGTTGACGTTGGTCGGGATTCACCCGATCGGCGGGCGTGTGGTGGCTACACTCACGCTGACGTGACGCCGCAGATGGGATCGACCACGAAGGCCACATCCTTGCGTGGTACAGCAGTGACGGCTCGGGTCGGGGTCGCCCTCGGTGTCGCCGTGGCCGTCTGCTTCGGCACGGGATTGATCAGCCACTTCATCCAGCATCCGCAACCGTGGTTCTTGTGGCCGACGCGCCCGGTCTGGCTCTATCAGCTGACCCAGGGCATGCACGTCATCTCGGGTATCGCCGCGATCCCGCTACTGCTGGTCAAGCTGTGGTCGGTGTACCCCAAGCTGTTCGAACGGCCCATCATCGGCGGGCTGACCCGGCAGATCGAGCGTGCGTCGATCCTGGTTCTGGTGGGCTCGATGATCTTTCAGCTGTCCACCGGCGTCATGAACATCGCGCAGTGGTATGCGTTCAAGTTCTTCTTCACCACCAGCCATTACGCGATGGCCTACGTCGCGGCCGGGGCGGTCCTGGTGCACATCGGGGTGAAACTGCCGGTGATCCGCCGGGCTCTCGGCGAGCCTCTCGAGGAGCCGCCCACCGGTGAGCTGCGGGTCGGTCCCAGCCGGCGCGCGGTGCTGGCCGGCACCTGGCTGGCCGTCGGCGCGGCAACGGTAGTCACAGCGGGGCAGACGATTCCGTGGCTTCGGCGGGTGTCCCTACTGGCCCCGCGGTCGGGCGAGGGCCCCCAGGGTGTGCCGGTGAACCGGTCGGCGTTCGCCGCCGGGGTGCTCGGCAGCGCGCGCTCGCCGGACTACCGGCTGACCATCGTCAACGGTGCCGCCGTCACGGCGATGACCGTCGACGAGCTCGCGGCGATGCCGCAAACCACCCATCGGCTTCCCATCGCGTGTGTGGAGGGCTGGAGTGCCACCGCAGACTGGACTGGTGTCGTTCTCGCCGACCTACTCAAAGCTGTTGGCGCCAAGGATGATTCCGATGTCCGGATGATCTCGCTTGAACCGCCGGGGCCGTACTCGCGCACTGTGCTGCCCGCGCGGCACACCCGAGATTCACAGACCCTGATAGCGCTGAAGCTCAACGGCCAGACCCTCGACCTCGACCACGGTTATCCGTGCCGGCTGATCGCTCCGACGAGACCAGGTGTGCTGCAGACAAAATGGCTGTCCAGAATTGAGGTGGTGACGTGACGTCCGCCCGGCTTTTCCTGGTGGCGCTCGGGGTGGCGCTCGGCGTCTACGGTGTGGTGCTGGTGGCGGACAACTCGACCGACGTCATCATCCGCATCGTGGTGTGGGCCTTGATCGGTGTGCTGCTGCACGACGCGGTGTTCGCGCCGGTGTGCGTTGCCCTCGGGTTCGCCGGCCGGCGTCTCCTGCCGCACAAGTGGTGGACGCCGGTGCTGGTGGCCGCACTCCTCACGGTGGTCCTTGTGCTGCTGGCGATTCCGGTCTACGACAAGCCCGGACTGCATCTGGACAATCTGACGGTGCTCGACCGCAACTACGAGACCGGCTTCTGGATCGCGCTTGCCGTGGTCTGGGGCGCGGCACTGCTGTATCTCGTCGGTGACCGGGTGCTACCAGTTGGTCAGGATGAAATGGTTGAGCAGCAGCGCGCCGATGATGTTGAGGCCCAGCCACCATCGGTGGGCCCGGACGGGCAGCAGGGCACCGGCGGCGGTGAGCCACACCTCGAACGGTAGCCAGATCCGTTCGGTCTCGGCTTTCGACAGCATCGACAGGTCGGCGAACAGGATCGCGACCAGGGCGGCCAGGAGCAGCAGGTGCAGCCCGGAGCGTCGTTTGATCGCGGCGATGTCGAATACCCGGCCGATGCCGGCGACGCTGCCCAGCCCGATTGCGCACACCACCGAGGCCAGGTTGGCCCAACTCCAGTACTGGAACGGCCGGTTCAGCGCAATGCCCTGCCAATACCGCTGCTGCACAAGGGTGTAGCCGTCGAACCACCAGAAGCCTGCGATCGCGAACACGCCGACCACCGCCAGTGCGCCCAGCGCCGCCGGAATCAGTACCCGAACCGCGCCGCGCCACGACGTCGCGCACATCAGGACGGCGAGCGCGGGCACGGCCATCAGGGCCAGCCCGTAATTGAGGAAGATCGCCCAGCCCAACACCAGGCCGGCTGCCACGGCGACCAGCAGGGGCCGGCGCACCGTCCGGCGAACGGCCAACGCCAGCAACGCGATTCCCCACGCGGCGACACCCGCGAAATAGCCGTCGGCGGACACCGCGATCCAGATCGCGGTCGGTGCGACGGCGACGAACGGCGCGACCAGGCGTGCCGTCTGCTCACCGTTGAGTGCTCGTACCGCGACCACGATGGCCGCCGCTGCGGACGAGCCGACCAACAGACACCACAGGCCGGCCCACGCGCCGCCGCCCAGCCCGATGCGGTCGAGCCAGACGAACGTCAGCAGCGCCCCCGGCGGATGGCCGGAGACGTGGGTGATCCACGAATTCGGTTGGAAATCCAGGATCCGGCTGGCGAACGTGCGGACCGCTACCGGGATGTCGGTGATCGTCGGAACCTGATTGAGGTATTCGTGCCGGGCGGTGAGCCGGCCGGCGAAGCCGCGCTGCCAGCCGTCGATCATCGCCAGAGAGAACGCCCAGAGCATCGACGTCGCCCACACCGTGAGCGTCAACGCTCGCCAGGGCAGCCGCCGCGCGAGCGTGGCGCCCCAGATCACGGCCGCCACACCGATGAGGATCGCCGGTACGGTGCCCCAGCCGACGTGGGCGTTCCACCACCCGAAGATGGGTGCGGTGTCGGCGAAGCTCTTGATTTGGGCGGGGGAGCTGTTGATCAGCGGGGTGACGATGCCCAGATGAAGGTGCGGAACGACGAACGCCGCTATCACCAGCAGCACGCCGACGGTTACCGCGACCGCTTCCTTGCGACCGATGCTCACAAGACTCCAGCGTACGGACAGCCCAGTTAGTGTAAGCAGTGGCTAACGGTTGACGGACGCTTACCGTTAGTTGTAGCTTACCGATGTGCCCGGATCTGCTGCCGCCGTCCTCGATGCCTTGGGGGACCGCACGCGGCGATCGATCTTCGAAAAGCTGGCTGACGGTCCGATCGCCGTCGGCGTTCTCGCTGAGCAGCTGCCCATCTCGAGACCGGCTGTCTCGCAGCATCTTCGAGTGCTCAAGGAAGCCGGTCTCGTGGTGGAGACGGCCGCCGGAACCCGTCGGCTGTATCGGGTCAACCCGGCTGGGCTGGCCGCGGTCCGGTCTTACCTCGACCGGTTCTGGGAGGCGACCTTGGACAACTTCGCGCTGCTGGCCGAGGCCGAAGCGCACCGACAGGGAGGACCTTCTCATGACCGCTGAGTCAACGTCAGATCTGCACGTGATCCGCTCGATCACCGTCCCACTCGCGCCGGCGGCGGCGTTTGATCTGTTCACGCGCCGGATGACCGAATTCTGGCCGTCAGGCCACTCGATCGGCGCCAGTCCCTTTGAAGCCGTGGTGATGGAGCCGAAAGTCGGCGGCCGCTGGTACGAGCGAAGTGCGGACGGTGTCGAGTGCCCGTGGGGCCGGGTGTTGGCGTGGGAACCGCCGCGCCGGGTGGTACTGGCCTGGCAGCTCAACGCCGACTGGACCTATGACCCCGGCTTCGAAACCGACGTCGAGGTCAGCTTCACCGAAGTCGAGGTGGGTCGCACGAAAGTGGAACTGCGGCATGGGCATCTGGAGCGGTTTGGGGAACGCGCCGTCGAGATGCAGACAACCTTCGACTCGCCCGGAGCCTGGGACAGCATCCTCGCCGGATACGCCGAAGCGATTCAGTCGCCCCAGGACGTCCACTGATCGACGTCCACCGCGATCACCGGGCCGTCCAGCGGAACCCACTGGTACTGGGGGTATTTCGCGCGCAACAGTTCATAGCCGCGTTCGCATACCGAATCGTCGTGGTGGATTGCCGCGATGCCGTCGGCCCGCACCCACCACAGCTGCGACCAGTCGTCGTCGTAGTGGTCCACCAGGATGCTCACCCGCGGGTTGGCCTCGATGTTGGCCAGCCGCCGCAGCCGGTGAGTGGTTTTCGGCTTCCCGTCCACCGCGGTGTAGATGGTGGACTCGGCCACCGCGAACACGATCGGCACCACGTGCGGGGGGCCGTCCGGTGTCACGGTGGCGAGCCTGGCCACCGCCGCGGCGGCGAATCGGTCGACGGGTTCGGTCACGCCTGGGTGGCGGGCTGCTCGATGTCGGCGCCCGCCGTGGTGGCGATGAAGTCGTCGATCAGGTCGACTACTTCCATCGGGCGCTCCACCTGGGGGAAGTGTCCGACGCCGGCCAGCACTTCGAGCCGGACGTCCGGCCGCGTCTCATGCGCGGAGTACGCGTGCTCGACGGGAATGATGGCGTCCTGATCGCCCCAGATGACCATGACCGGCATGGTGGCGACGTGCAGTCGGTTCAAGGCGCTGACGGCCTGCCCGCGGTAGTCGACCACCGAACGCAGCGTGCGCAGGAACGCCTGCCGCGTCTCGGCATCGGCGAAGGAACTGTAGGCGTTCCAGATCTCCCCGCCGCGCGGCGAGGTGATGCCGAGCTTGCTGAACAGCGACCGCACCTTCTCACCGGCGGCGAGCACCGGCGGCGGCGCGATGATCGGCATGATCAGCTCGGCGCCGGGCGCGGAGAGCAGTCGCAATGTCCATCCGACGTCCGGGCCCAGCCCACCGCTGTTCATCAGGACCAGCCGCCGGCAGTAGTCGGGGTGCTGATAGACGAATTGCATGGCGATGCCGCCGCCCAGTGACTGCCCGACGACGGTGGCGTGCGTCACGCCGAGTTCGTCGAGCAAGTCGCGCAGAAACACCGCGAACGCGCCTAGCGAGTAGTCGCTGCGCGGCTTGTCGGAACGCCCGTGGCCGGGCAGGTCCGGGGCGATCACCCGGTATCTGCGCGACAGCGGGCGCATCATCTGGCGCCAGGTCTGCGAGCTGCCGGCCATGCCGTGCAGCAGCAGGATGACGTCGCCCTGGCCTTCGTCGAGATAGGCCACCTGGTCACCGTGCAGGTCGAGAAACTTCAGCTCGTCCATACTCTTCTGTCCCCTCTATGTGGCTGCGTAAACCATTGTTCACCAGCCGTAGCCGCCGGGTAGGTCGCCGCCGTTGGCAAACCGCTCGCGCAGCGCGCGACGGTCGAGCTTGCCGATGCCGCGTCGCGGCAGCTCGTCGAGAATGTGCAGTTCACGGGGGGCGGCCGTCGGATCGAGCGACTCGGCCAAGTGCTCACGAATGTCGTCCAGGCTGGGTTCGAGGGCCCCAGTGACAAGCACCACTGCGGCCGCCACCCGCTCGCCGAGCCGGTCGTCGTCGAGGCCGAACACCGCGCAATCGGCGATCGCCGGGTGCTGCAAGAGCACTGCTTCCACCGGTGCGGGCATCACCGTCAGCCCGCCGGTGCTGATGCCCTCGTCGACCCGGCCCAGTACGCGCAGCCGGCCGTCCTCGTCGACGGTGCCCAGATCATCGGTCCGAAACCAGCCGGCTTCCGAAAACGGATCGGGATCGGGCGGATTGCGATAGCCCAGCGCCAACGTCGGACCGCCGATCACGATGCGACCCTCGCCCGGCTCGGCACCATCGTCCAGCCGGATGGTCACCCCGGTCAGCGGGACGCCGTCGTACACGCATCCGCCGGCGGTCTCGCTGGAGCCATAAGTCCGCACCACCGTGATTCCGGCTGCCGCCGCACCGTCCAGAACTGGCCGCGGCGCGGGCCCGCCACCGAGCAGCACGACGTCGAGTTCGGCGAGTGCCGCGGTGGCCTCGGGGTCCAGCAGCACCTTGGCGAGCTGAGTGGCAACCAGCGAGGTGTAGCGCCGCCCCGATCCCAATTGCGCTATGGCCGTGGGTAATTGCGTTACATCGAAGCCTGCTGAGACGTCCATCTCGACCGGCACCGTGCCGGCCTGCAGGCTGCGCACCAGCACCTGGATCCCGGCGATGTGATGCGTCGGCAGCGCCAGCAGCCAGGTTCCCGGGCCGCCGAGGTGATCCAGGGTGGCCGATGCGCTGGCGATCAGCGCCGCAGGGGTGAGCATCGCGCCCTTGGGCGTGCCGGTGGTGCCCGACGTCGACACCACCAGCGCGACGTCGTCGTCGATTTCCTCGCCGACTCGCAGGGAGCTTGTCAGCAGCTCGCTTTCACGCAAGTCGCCGGCGGGAATCGGCACCAGGGGCGCGTCGCGCCCGTCGAGCACACCATCCAGGGCGGCCATCACTGACTGCGCCGACGGGCCGGGCGGAATGGCGAGCGCTCGCAGAGTGGTTATTCGACGTCCTCACTGTCCCGTGGATCGTCCAGCGGCCAGCCGTAGTTCGCCAGCCTGTCATGGACCCGATCGATGTCCTCCGGAGTGGGCAGCGCGTCGGTGATCTCAGTGATCAGTACCCCGATGTCGATGTGGTCGAACGCGCCGCGCTCGAGCAGTGCGTTGGCCACCGCGATGACCTCGTCGTCGCTCAACCTCCGCCGCAGCAGCGCGAACAGCGGCACCTGGTCGGGGTGCGGGACCCCGTCGGGGTAACCGGCTTTGATCCAGGCCACGATCTTGGTGATGAAATTGGTCACCGCAGCATCTCCCTTGCGGGGGGCGTGTGGGCGCCCTGTGGAATGCACGAATTCTAGTCGGCATCGAATTGCCGCGCCTACGTTGTACCCCCGATGCGTCGGCCCCGAGAAACGGCGTAAGGCTGGTAGGTTAACGACCGATGAACACCTGCGGGACGTTCGCAAATGCCCAGTTCGAGGACTTTTGGCAACTGGTCAAAGTGCCTGAGCACCCAGCAGAATCTGTGTCATGAGCACGGAGATGATCATCCTGGTGTTGTTGATTGCCACGGCGCTGGCATTCGATTTCACCAATGGATTCCACGACACCGGCAATGCCATGGCGACATCGATCGCCACGGGCGCGCTCAAGCCCAAAACTGCGGTGCTGCTGTCCGGGCTCCTGAACCTGGTCGGTGCGTTCCTCTCGGTCGAGGTGGCCGTCACCGTGACCACGTCGGTGCTGAAGGTCCAAGACGGTAAGACGGGTCACCTGCTGCCGGGCATCTCGTCCTCGACGGGATTGACCATCATCTTCGCCGGCCTTATCGGCGGCATCCTGTGGAACCTGATGACGTGGCTGTTCGGCATTCCGTCGAGCTCGTCGCACGCGCTGTTCGGCGGATTGATCGGCTCCGGTCTGGCGGCCCTGGGCTCCGCCGGCGTCAACTGGTCGGGCGTCACCCAGAAGGTCTTGCTGCCCGCGGTGGCCTCACCGTTGATCGCCGGTTTGGTCGCCGGCTGCGGTACGTGGCTGGTCTACCGCATCACCCGCCGGGTACTGGCAAGCCGGCGGGAGACGGGCTTCCGATGGGGCCAGATCGCCACCGCTTCCCTGGTCTCACTTGCGCACGGCACCAACGACGCACAGAAGACGATGGGCGTTATCGCGCTGGCTTTGATCACCACCGGCCACCTGACCGGCGACGTGAAGAAGGACGGCCTGCCGTTCTGGATCATCTTCAGCTGCGCGCTGGCGATCGGCCTTGGCACCTACATCGGCGGCTGGCGAGTCATCCGCACGCTGGGCAAGGGCTTGGTCGAAATCGAGTCGCCGCAGGGCCTCGCCGCCGAAGCCTCCTCTGCCGCAGTCATTCTCACCTCCAGCGCTGCCGGTATGGCGCTGTCCACCACGCACGTCGCCACCGGCTCGATCCTGGGCAGCGGCGTCGGCAAGCCGGGTGCCGAGGTGCGCTGGGCCGTCGCCGGTCGCATGGTGGTGGCCTGGCTGATCACGCTGCCCGCCGCCGGGCTGGTGGGTGCGCTCTCGTACTGGCTGTCCGCTCTGGTCAAGGACATCAGTGGTTCGCAGCTGATGGGCGACGGCCTGATCTTCCTGATCCTGGTCGGGCTGTCGGGCTACATCTGGTGGCGCGCCCAGCAGCAGAAGGTCGACCACCGCAACGTCAACGCCGATTGGGATACGTCGACCAACTCTGTGGTGCCTGCCGAAGTGCGGGCGGCCACCGGGGACGCGAAGCCGGCCGAACCCACCGCCTCGGTCTGATCACCGCGACAAGCCAAAGGAAACGTTGATGACGTACTTCGAATCGATCCTCAAGGTGTTGGTGGTCGGGCTTGTTCTCGGTGCGGGCCTGCCTGCGCTGTTCGCGTCCGGCATGCTGGCCTACTCGTTCGGCGCCGGCGGCGAAGAAGCCGACCATGTGATCCACAAGCCGAACCCGGCCCTGAAGTTCCTGGGGATCGTCCTGTTCATCGTCGTCTCGCTGGTGATCGTGACGGCCGTCGCCTGGATCACCCGGTCGACGGTCATCCACCACTTCGGCGTCGACCTCTTCCCGATGCTGAAGAAGTGAGATTGCGATGACGATCCAACAGCCCCCCGCGTTTCTCGACAGCGTCCTCGGCTGGTTGCACAAGGGATACCCGGAAGGCGTTCCGCCGAAGGACTATTACCCGCTGCTGGCACTGCTGAAGAGGTCGTTGGCGGAGGACGAAGTGGTGCAGGCTGCCCAGTCCGTCCTGCGCGCAACCGATTTCGATACTCCCGTTACCGCGGACCAGATCCGCGATGCGGTTCGCGAGGTCATCGAGAAGGAACCCAACCCCGAAGAGCTGAACCAGGTTGCCGCCCGGCTGGCCTCGGTCGGCTGGCCGCTCGAAGCGCACTAGCCTCGGCTGTCGCGCCGCAGCGGGTGATCCTCGGGGACCTGCACGAAGATCAGCGTGATCCCGTCCGGGTCGTTGACGTGCATCTCGTGTAGGCCCCACGGTTCGCGCCGGGCCTCGCGGGCGATCTCGACTCCGCGGGACGTCAATTCCTGTTGGGTGGCGTAGAGGTCGCGCACCTGCAGCCACAACGAGGCGGGGTACGGGCTCTGCGCGTTCGCGGGGGCGCCGTGGCCGGCGAGTTCGATCAGCGACT
Organism: Mycobacterium sp. SA01; assembly: GCF_041287105.1. Classification (NCBI taxonomy): domain Bacteria; kingdom Bacillati; phylum Actinomycetota; class Actinomycetes; order Mycobacteriales; family Mycobacteriaceae; genus Mycobacterium; species Mycobacterium sp. SA01. The sequence goes on from NZ_JBGGNO010000020.1 coordinate 439,061, forward strand.
GCCCGGCGTAGAACACTGTCCCGCCGCCGTATTCGCGCGCGATGGCCAGTCCGAGTGCGTCGCGGTAGAAGTCCAGTGAGCGTTCGTAATTCGCCGGCCGGAGCAGCATCCGGCTCGCAAGGATCTCCATGCCGTCGTGTCTACCTCAGTTCGGCTGCAGGCGCTGACGCTTCATCGCCCGGTTCATCGCGCCGGGTGCGACGACGTCGAGCGCGCGGGCGGTGACCGCCATGCGTGGCGCGATCCGCACCGGGCGGTGCCGCGCAGCCTCGATCATCCACTGGCCGGCCTCGTCCGGGGTCAGCGCGGGAAGCCCGTCGTACTCCTTGGTCGGCGCGATCATCGGGGTGGCCACCAGCGGGTAGTACAGCGTCGTGGAATGCACGCCCTGGCCGGACCATTCGGTTTCGATGACCCGGCTGACCGCGCTGAGCGCGGACTTCGACGCGTTGTACACCCCGAACAGGGGAGAGGCTTCGCTGAACACGCCCCAGGTGGCGACGTTGATGATGTGTCCGTCGCCGCGCTCCAACATGGCGGGCGCCAGCCCGCGGATCAGGCGCAGCGGTGAGAAGTAGTTCAGCATCATGGTGCGCTCGACGTCATGCCAGCGGTCCAGCGATTCGGCCAGCGGTCTGCGGATCGAGCGGCCTGCGTTGTTGACCAGGATGTCGACGGCGCCGACCTGCTGCGCCAGCGCGTCGACGGCGTCGAGGTCGGACAGGTCGCACGGGATCGCGGTCGCGGATCCGCCGGCGTCGGTGATGCGGTCGACGACCTCGGCGAGCAGGTCTTCGCGGCGGGCAGCCAGGATGACCTCGCACCCTTCGGCGGCGAACTGTTCGGCGCCGGCGGCACCGATGCCCGAAGACGCGCCCGTGATCAGCACCCGCTTGCCGCGCAGGTCGACGGTGATGCCGGTCGGCAGGCTCAGCGGTGGTCGCATACCGGTCAGTGCGATGGCCTCAGTGATTCGGCGCAGGGGATTCACGGCTGCTGAGTCTATGCCGAGCGATTTCGGCGCGTTTACCGCCGCTGAGCGAACGAAAACGCGCCCAAATCCCTAGAAATATCGGGGGAATGGAGTCCAATCGGGATCGCGCTTTTCCAGGAACGCATCCCGGCCCTCGACGGCCTCGTCGGTCATGTAGGCCAGCCGGGTGGCTTCTCCGGCGAACAATTGCTGGCCCACCAATCCGTCGTCGAGCAGGTTGAAGGCGAACTTCAGCATGCGTTGGGCCTGTGGTGATTTGCCGTTGATCTCCTTGGCCCACTGCACGCCCACGTTTTCCAGCTCGGCGTGGTCGACCACCTCGTTGACCGCGCCCATGTGATGCATCTGCTCGGCGGTATAGGGCCGGCCGAGGAAGAAGATCTCCCGGGCGAACTTCTGGCCGACCTGCCGCGCCAGATAAGCGCTGCCGTACCCGCCGTCGAAGCTGCCGACGTCGGCGTCGGTCTGCTTGAACCGGGCGTGCTCCCGGCTGGCCAACGTCAGGTCGCACACCACATGCAGGCTGTGCCCGCCGCCGGCCGCCCACCCGTTGACCAGACAGATGACAACCTTCGGCATGAACCGGATCAGCCGCTGGACCTCCAGGATGTGCAGCCGCCCCGCGCGCGCCGGATCGACGGTCTCGGCGGTTTCTCCTTCGGCGTACTGGTATCCGCTTCGGCCCCGGATGCGTTGGTCGCCGCCCGAGCAGAACGCCCAGCCGCCGTCCTTGGCTGACGGCCCGTTGCCCGTCAGCAGCACCACGCCGACATCCGGCGACATCCGGGCGTGGTCGAGCGCGCGGTACAGCTCGTCGACGGTGTGCGGCCGAAATGCGTTGCGAACGTCGGGACGGTCGAACGCCACCCGCACCGTGCCGTCGGAGACGTGGCGATGGTAGGTGATATCGGTCAGGTCCTCGAAGCCGTCGATGGCTCGCCACTGCGACGGGTCAAAAGGATTGTCAGTCAAGGGTTGTGAACTCCATTACTCAGGGGATCCCTTACTCAGGGGATCGAATCGGAAAACGGCACAGCGGCCGGCCAGCGCCTCGAACTCTTCGGGCTTGCCCTCGGTGACCAGCCCGGCGTTCTTCATGAAGCTGACGCCGGTGGGAACCAGGACGGGGAACGCCCGCAGCAGAGGGCGTGCCTCCTCGGCGGGCAGCTCCACGATGCGTACCGCTTCACTGCGCCGGCCGGTGGTCAGGGTGACGACGCCGGCGGCGCGGGCGTTGCGCACCCAGTCCGCGCCGGGGAAACCGCCCACCACGTAGCGCTTGCCGTCGACGGTGAACGGGGTGATCGGCGTCGAGCGTGCCTTGCCCGACATCCGTCCGGGCACCGTCAAAACCACCGGTGATTGCGTCCCGAACGGGATTCCCAGACGCATCGCCGCCATGAACATCTTGTTCATCGGCTTGAGCCACCACGGCGGCCTGATGCGCTCGGAGTCGGCCATGCCCAAAAGGTACGCCTAGCATCCGATGCCGCGGTCGCGCAGTGCGTCGACGAGCCCGGTGGGGCGCTCGGTGACGGGCAGCGGGTCGACCAGGATGAAGTCGCAGCCGAGCTGACGCGCGGCGCCGTCGTTCTCCTCACTGTCGCCGACCATCACCGCCTCGTCGGCCGCGACGCCGAGTCGCTGCAGCGCGATCTCGAAGATCCGCGGATCGGGTTTGACCGCACCGACTTCGAACGACAGCACGAACTCGTCGGCGTCCGCGCCGGCGGTACGGAAGCAGGGGCGGATGTCGAAGGCGATGTTGGACACGATGCCGGTGCGCAGGCCCTGCGTCCGAAGCGATCCCAACACCTCGACGGTGTCGGGGTAGGGCAGCCACGACGCGGGGTCGACGGCTCGCTGATAGAGCGTTTCGGCATGGTCGGCCGCCAGGCCGGCGTCGGTGAGCGCGTGCAGGTAGGCCTCCCGGTGCAGAGCGGGTGCGAGGTCACGGTTGACCCAGGCTCGCTGCGCCTCTTCGGTTCTCGTCACCGAGCCGCCGGTGGGGTGGGTGAGGCGCTCCATCAACTCGGCTTGCGCGTGCTCGTCGACGGCGCGACGGCCGTCCTCGTCGATCAGCTCCATCCCGGCGAACCAGCGGTCGTCCTCTTCGAGACGAAACAGGGTGCCGGAGAAGTCGAACAGCACAGCGCGCACAGGCATGGCCCCCATGCTGCCAGTGCGTCGGCGCGGCGCCGCTCAGGGCCTGGGGTTGGTCCAGGTGGGGTTGGTCATGCCGGGCGCATTCGAAGACGGCGCGGGGTGGTGCGGCCGGTGCTCCAACATCGATGCGCCGCGGTAGTACGCGAACGTCATACCCAATGCGATCAGCCCAGCCATGAACGCGATCTGCAGCGCCACCGAGACCGAGCGGGGCACGGCAGGGACCGTGATCCTGCCGCGGATCCTCGGCACGATTCGTTCCGCACGCGGCATGATCGGCTGCTCTTTGCCGCGCAGGAACTGCATCACCACATCGGTGGCCCGATGGATCTGCTCACGATCCACGTAGAGCTGGACGCCGGGTGCCGGTGCGCCTTTCAGGCCGCTCGGCCGGGCCACGTACCCGCCGATGTCCGCGTCGCGCAGCAGCGCGAGAACCGCTGCCGCGTCGGCGGTTTCGAGGTCGGCCAGGATGACCCAGGTGTCGGCCCACACGTCGTTGTCCTGGCCGCCGGGCGGCAGCCAGAACATCACGTCGCGCTCTTTGAGGTACTCGAGCGGGATGACGCGGGACAGCATCAGCCAAGTATGCGCCGCGGACCTAGCCGATGGCTCGCGATGACCCTTCCCAGAACTGCGCCCGCACGGCCTTCTTGTCCGGCTTGCCCAGCGCGGTCACCGGCACCGAGTCGACGATGATCACCTGCTTGGGTGACTGCACCGAACCCTTGCGGTCCTTCACCGACGCCTGGATCTCGGCCGTCAGCGTCGCCACCGCGTCATCGTCGCTGGGGTGGTCGGGCCGCAGCACGACCACCGCGGTGACGGCCTCGCCCCACTTCTCGTCCGGGGTCCCGATCACGCACACCTGCGCGACGGCGGGATGTTCGGCGACGACGTCCTCCACCTCACGCGGGAACACGTTGAAGCCGCCGGTGACGATCATGTCTTTGACCCGGTCGACGATGAACCAGTAGCCGTCCTCGTCCTCGCGCGCCATGTCGCCGGTGTGCAGCCAGCCGTCCTTGAACGTCTTGGCCGTCTCCTCCGGCAGGTTGTGGTATCCGCCGGACAGCAGCGGCCCGGACACGCAGATCTCGCCGACTTCGCCCTGGGGCACTTCGTTGCCGTCGGCGTCGAGCAGTGCGGTGCGGGCGAACAGGGTGGGCCGCCCGCAGGAGGTCAGTCGCTTCTCGTCGTGGTCTTTCTTGCCGAGGTAGGAGATCACCATCGGCGCTTCGGACTGTCCGTAGTACTGCGCGAAGATCGGTCCGAAACGGCGGATCGCCTCGGCCAGGCGCACCGGGTTCATCGCCGAGGCGCCGTAGTACACCGTCTCCAGCGACGACAGGTCGCGGGTGTGCGAATCGGGATGGTCCATCAGCGCGTAGATCATCGACGGCACCAGCATGGTGGCGGTGATCTTCTGCTCTTCGATCACCCGCAGCACCTCGGCCGGGTCGAACTTGGTGAGTACCACGAGCTCGCCGCCCTTGACCACGGTCGGCACGAAGAACGCCGCGCCGGCATGCGACAGCGGCGTGCACATCAGGAACCGCGGGTTCTCCGGCCACTCCCACTCGGCGAGCTGAACCGTCGTCATCGTGGTGATCGACTGTGCGGTGCCCAGCACGCCCTTCGGCTTACCGGTGGTGCCGCCGGTGTAGGCCATGCCGCCGACGTGGTCGGGCGGAAGGTCGGCCGCCACCAACGGCGTCGGCGTGTACTTGGCGGCCTCGGCGATCAGGTCCACCGCGGAATCACCGAGGGCGTCCGGCACCGGGCCGAGCGTCAGCACCTGCTTGAGGGCGGGCACCTTCTCCAGCAAGCCCTGCGCGCGCTCGATGAACATCGGGTTGGGGTCGATGATCAGTGATGTCACCCCGGCGTCGTTAAGCACGTAGGCGTGGTCGTCGAGTGAGCCGAGAGGGTGTAGTGCCACCCGGCGATAGCCCTGGGTCTGGCCGGCGCCGATGATCATCAGCACCTCCGGCCGGTTCAGCGACAACAGCCCCGCGGTCGCCCCGGTTCCGGCGCCGAGCGCCTCGAACGCCTGAATGTACTGGCTGATGCGGTCGGCGAGCTCGCCTCCGGTCAGGGTGGTGTCCCCCAGATGCAGCACCGGCTTGTTCTTGTTGCGCTTGAGCGCGCCGACGGTCAGGTGGCCCGAATGCAGGGGATGGCGAAGCAGCTCGTCACTCATGCGGTCCACATTAGAACGTGTTCCAGTTCGGAAGGAAGGGCCTCCTGCTGTCCCCGGCGGTTTGAAGAGACGTCAATATGGTGAATCCGACCAGTCGTCGGCGAAAGGATCTGGCGTGTTCGACTTGTTCGCCGCCGCGGGTCAGCGCCGTGCGGTTCTCGCCGACGCCATCCGGAGCCGGCTGTGGCCGGTTCCCGCACTGGGCGTGGTGGCTGCCGTCGCCGTCGGAGTCGGCTTGCCCAAGCTCGACGCTGTTGTCGACAACCACATGTCCCCTACGCTGGCCGGCTACCTGTTCGGCGGAAGTGCCGATGCGGCGCGCGAGGTACTCGGCGCCATCGCCACGTCGTTGATGACGGTGACGTCGTTGACCTTCTCGTTGACTCTGGTGACACTCCAGCTGGCCAGCAGCCAGTACTCGCCGCGGCTGCTGCGGACATTCGCGGCCGATCCGTTTGTTCAACGCACGCTTGCGTTGTTCCTGGCGACGTTCGCCTACGCCTTGACCGTCTTACGGACCGTGCGCAACGACAACCAAGGGTCGGGACTGTTCGTCCCGCGGATCTCGGTCACCGTGGCGTACCTGCTGGCGATGGCCAGCGTGCTCGTGTTGGTGTTGTTCCTCGGGCACCTCGTGCGTCAGATCCGGATCGAGACGATGCTGGACCATGTCTCGGCCGACATCTTCGACACGACTCGGCGCACCTTGGATCCGATCGACGAGCAGCAGAACGATGTGAGCCCGACACCGCCGGCGCATTGCGACATCATCACGGCCGACAGTTCGGGCTTCCTGGTTCAGGTCGATGACCATGCCCTCGTCTCGGCCGCTGTCGACGCCGGTGCGGTGGTGTGGATCGACCGCCCGGTCGGAAGCAATGTGGTGGCCGGGGTGCCGGTGGCCTTCTTCTGGGCCATCGAACCAGGAAAAGGGCTGGAAGACGGTGGCTCCGACGCGCTGCGCCGCTGCGTCGCGGCGGCGCTGCACACCGGCGTCGAACGCACCGCGACCCAAGACATCGGCTACGGACTGCGGCAGATGACCGATGTCGCCGTACGGGCACTGTCACCGGGGATCAACGACCCCACCACCGCGATACATGCGTTGAACTCCTGCACGGCGGTCCTGGGCGACCTGGCCCGATATCGCCTCGGAACGAGGATTCTGCGCGACGACGACGACGTACTCCGGGTTGTCATCGCCCAGCCGGACCTACCCGAGTTGCTGGACCTCGTGTGCGGTCAGCCACGGCTGTACGGTGCGCAGGATCCGCGGGTCATGGGGACTTTGCTGGCACTGCTGAGGGACGTGGCCTGGCTTGTGCGGCTGCCCGAGCATCGGCACGCGATCGCCGAGCAGTGCGCACGTCTACAACGCAGCATCGCGGGGCAGGACTTCGACGTTGCAGAACGCAATGACCTCGAGCTGGTTGCCCGCCAAGTCGGCGAGGCGCTCAACCAGCGGTGGAGTCCGTCGACTTGAGCCTGTGGTCCGGCGCACTCAGTGCCGAGCCGTCGCCGATCTTGTCGACGCCGATGACGCTGAACGACCCGTCCGATTCCAGCACCACCGCGGCGACACCGGCGAGATCGCCGTGCCCGGAGGACCTGACGGCTTGCCGGACATCGTCGACGCTGACTCGTTCACGGCGCAGCGCATCGTGGTCGATTTTTCCGTTCGCCATCAGCACGCTGTGCCTGGCAGTCAGTACTGAACGCCCGAGGGGTTGGCGGGAGAGCTTGGCGGCGAGGTACTGCAGAGCAGCCAGCAATGCCAGTGCTGCAGCGCCTTCGGCGAACGAGACGTCTCCGCTCAGCAGGATGGTAGCCAGTGTGGACCCCACGGCGACGGTGACCACCAGGTCGAAGGCATTTAGTTTGGCCAGCGTGCGTTTGCCCGACACCCGTAACGTCGTAATCAGGAAGACGTACGCCGCAGCGCCCACGAGCAGTACTCGCACGATGTCGCTCCAGGCGTCAAACCACATAACGCACAACCACTTTCCGACGATAGGCCGTTGCCGAGCACCGCGGCGTTCGATCCTCTGCCCATCGAGTTACCCGGCGGCTGCCGTCGGGAAACGATCGAGAGTCAGCTATGAACTTCGGAGTCGGCTCACCCGGGGCGAGATGGCTGCACAATGCATGCGCGAAGAACGGCGTCGCGATGACTGACGTGGGCGGTCGGCTGCGCGCCGCGATCCTCTCGATGACAGCCGAGCGTGCCCCGCGCACGATCTGCCCGTCCGACGCCGCCCGCGCCGTGGATGCCGAGCACTGGCGTGAGTTGATGGATACGACCCGCGACGTCGCCCGCGAGCTGGCCAGGAGCGGCGATGTCGTCGTCACGCAGAAGGACGAGGAGCTCGACCCGGACGCGGAGTGGCGCGGACCCATCCGGATACGACGAACCCCGACCTGATTCGTGGGTGGCGTTTCGGCGCGCCCACACAATGGCCGCGGCTAGCATCTGCCCATGTCGCAGCAGCAGGTGACCGGCCTCGCCGCGACCATGACGATCGTGGCCATGGGGCTCGGCTACAGCATCACCGCCGCCGACCCGACGATCCTGTCGGCCAACCTCGCCGAGGTGCGCCACGGTCTGGGCTTCAGCCCCAGCACCGCCAGTTTCCTGGCCTGCCTGGCCACTCTGACGCTGGCCGCGGCGGTGCTCGGCGCGGGTGCACTGGGGGACCTGTACGGCATGAAGCGCATGTTCGCGATCGGCTGTTACGGCTCGATCGGCTTCGGCGTGCTGGCGGCCGTGGCACCCAACGTGGCGGTGCTGACGTTCGCTCGGGCCGGGGTGGGCATTGCTTTCGCATTTGTTCTGGGGTTGTCGCTGGCCATCATCAACGCGGTTTTTCCGGCGGGACGCCGTGCCGCTGCGATCGCGATGTACCTCGGCGTCGGTCACGCCCTCAGCGTGTTCCAGCCTGCGGTCGGAAGCTGGCTGGCGGCGCATTTCGGTTGGCGTGCATGCTTTCTGGTGACCCCGGTGCTGGCCGCCGTCACGCTCGCGCTGACCATGCGATACGTACCGGAGACGTTGCGGTGGCAGCGCAAGCTGGACGTCGTCGGGATCTTGTTGATCGCCGTCGGGCTGATCCTGTTGATTCTCGGGCTCACTCAGCTACAGGGCGGTTTCCATGTGAGCGCCCTGGTGCAGATCCTGGTCGGGATCGCGCTGGCGGTGGCGTTCGTGTTCTGGGAGCGACGCACCGACGAGCCGGCGTTGGACATGCGCATCTTCGGATCCGGCCGGTTCAACGCCGCGGTGATCGCCGGCGCGACGTTCAACTTTCTGCAGGGCGGGGCCACCATCCTGTTCGCCTACTACCTGGTCACCATCCGTGGTGAGTCGCCGGAGATGCTCGGGCTGTTGCTCATTCCCGCGGTGCTGCTGGCGTCGGTGGCCGCGACCGCGGCGGGGCGTGCGGTCGATCGGTGCGGCGAGCGCGCGGTGCTCATGTCCGGGTTGGCCATCCTGCTGGCCGGGATGGTGATGCTGGTGGTGCTCGACGCCCACACGCCGATCCTGGTCATGGGTGTTGCGGTGGCGCTGAACGCGATCGGTGGCGCGGTGGTGCAGACCCCGCAGTCCACGATCATGATGTCCAGCGCGCCGGCGGAATTGGGTGGCGTCATCTCGGCGGTGAAACCGGCTGTCGGACAGGCCAGTTACTCACTGGGGCCGGCGCTGTTCGCGTTGGTCGGCACGACGCTGTTCCTGCGCGACGGCCGGCACAAGCTGGAGGGGTCGGGGATCACCGAGGAGCAGGCCCGCGACGCCTTGCGTGTCGCGCACGGCGGCGTGCCCGGCCCGGCGGCCGGCGCCGAGGTCTTGGACCCGGAGCAGGCCCGCTGGGTGGTGTCGGAGGCAGCGCAGAGTTGGCTGACCGCCATCCACGACTTGAGCCTGATCATGGCCGTCGTGCCCGCGGCCGCAATGGTGGCTGCCTGGGTGCTGCTGCGACCGAAGGCTGGCTCGTCCTCGGCCTGACGTGGCAATCTGACTCGTATGCAACCACCCGAACCACGCTTCCTCGATGACCGGCCGGCGTACTGGGCCGAGCACAAGCCCGACGGTCAGGCCATCAGTTATCTGGACCGCACCTGGACCTGGGCGCAGTGGGACGACCGGATCCGGCGCCTGGCCGGCGCTCTGGTGGAGCGCGGCATCGGGCGCGGCGACGTGGTGGCGTTCCTGGACAAGAACCACCCGGCATGCGTCGAGCTGACGCTGGCGGCGGCGTCGATCGGCGCGGCCACCGCCGTGATCAACTTCCGGCTGGCCGCCGACGAGATGGACTACGTCCTCAATGACTCGGGTGCCAAACTGCTGATCGTCGGCACCGAGCTGATGGGTGCGGTCGACAAGATCCGCGACAAGCTGACCAACGTCACGGCGGTCATCGAGGTGACGCCCGACGGCGCGGACGGTGACGGGTATGAGGCCCTGTTGGCCGCCGCCACCCCGGCCGGGCGTCCGGCCGAGGTCGATCCCGAGGACGCCGCGCTGGTCATGTACTCCTCGGGCACCACGGGCCGGCCCAAGGGAGTGGTCCTGTCTCATCGAAACGTGTTGGCGCACACGATGAATGCCGCGACGTTCGAGTTCGGCGACGAGGACAAGAACATGGTGGCGATGCCGTTGTTCCATGTCGGCGGGTCGGCCTACGTGCAGTACGGCATCCACGCCGGTATCCCGACGATCATGACGCGTGAGGCCGACGGTGCGTCGCTGGCCGGTGCTCTCCTGCAAGGTGCCAACCGGACGTTCCTGGTGCCCGCCGTGCTGGGCAAGGTGCTGGAGTCCGGCGAGGATGCGGTCAAGCTGTTCAGCGTGCTCAAGACGTTCGTCTACGGCGCCTCCCCGATGCCGCCGGCGCTGCTGAAGTCGGCGCTCAAAGCCTGGCCGGACACCGATTTCATCCAGGTGTACGGCCTGACCGAGGTCTGCGGGGCGATCACCCAGCTCTCCCCGGAGGTACATCGCGACGACTCCCGGCCCGAGCGGATGATCAGTGCCGGCCAGCCGTCTCGTGAGGTGGAGGTCCGGGTGGTCGACATCGACACGCTGGCTGAGGTCCCGGTCGGTCAGCCGGGCGAATTGTGGTTCCGCACACCGCAGTTGATGAAGGGCTACCACAACAAGCCGGAGGCCACCGCCTCGACGATCACCGAGGACGGCTGGTTCCGATCCGGTGATATCGGCCGTGTCGACGAGGACGGTTTCATCTTCGTCGAGGACCGGCTCAAGGACATGATCATCTCCGGCGGTGAGAACATCTACTCCGTCGAGGTTGAGCGGGTGCTGACCGATCATCCGGCCGTGCTCGACGCCGCGGTGTTCGGTGTGCCGGACGAGAAGTGGGGGGAGTCGGTCAAGGCGGTCGTCGAATTGTCCGCCGGCGGCCAGACGTCCGAAGAAGAACTGGTGGCCTGGTGCCGGGAGAGGCTGGCGCACTACAAGTGCCCGCGCAGCGTGGAGATCTCGCCGGCGCTGCCGCGCAACCCCACCGGCAAGCTGCTCAAGCGTGACCTGCGCAATCCGTACTGGGAGAACCGCGGCCGCGCGATCTGATGACGGTTGCGCTGGACGACCTGCTGGACCGGTTGCACGTTCTCGCTCTGCCGATGCGGGTTCGCTTCCGCGGCATCATGGTTCGTGAGGTGGCACTGATCGACGGGCCCGCCGGCTGGGGCGAGTTCGGCGCGTTCGTCGAATACGAACCGCCCGAGGCGGCACACTGGCTGGCGTCCGGAATCGAATCCGCCTACCGCACACGGCCTTCGGTCGTGCGTCAGGTGGTGCCGATCAATGCGACGGTGCCTGCGGTCCCGGCCGGGCAGGTGCCGGAGGTGTTGGAGCGTTTCCCCGGCACGCGTACCGCCAAGGTGAAGGTCGCCGAGCCGGGCCAGACGCTGGCCGACGACGTCGCCCGGGTCAACGCGGTGCGTGCGGTGATCCCGACGGTGCGGGTGGACGCCAACGGCGGGTGGACCGTCGAGCAGGCGGTGGCCGCGGCGAGCGCGCTGACCGCCGACGGTCCGCTGGAATACCTTGAGCAGCCCTGTAAGTCGGTAGCCGAGTTGGCCGAGGTGCGCAGCCGGGTGGACGTTGCGGTGGCCGCGGACGAGAGCATCCGCAAGGCGGCCGACCCGCTGGCAGTGGTACGCGCGCGGGCAGCCGACATCGCGGTGCTCAAAGTGCCGCCGCTGGGCGGGGTGCGGGCGTTGTTGGACATCGCCGCCGAGATCGACATCCCGGTGGTGATATCGAGCGCGCTGGACACCGCGGTCGGCATCGCCGCGGGCCTGACCGCCGCGGCGGCATTGCCGCGGCTCGAGCATGCCTGCGGGTTGGGCACCGGTGGGTTGTTCGTCGAGGATGTCGCGGAGATCAGCCTGGTTGACGGAGGACTGCCGGTCGGCGATGTGGTGCCTGACCCGGCTCGGCTGGCCGCGCTCGCCGCGCCGGCCGAGCGCCGCGACTGGTGGATCGAGCGGGTCCGCGCGTGTTTTCCTTTCGCCCAAACCGACACATCGCAGAACAATCGCGAGTAGATCCCTGCACAACGTCGATCTCGGCGCTAGAAGCTGCCCTTCAACTCCGCGACCGCGCGGCGCACGAAGTGAGCGAGGTCGTGCGTGTCGTCGGCCAGCCACTGCTCGAAGGCCAGCTGAAAGACCGCGGCCCCGGCCTCGGCGGTCAGGCGCGCGGTGGTCTCGGCGACACCGCGGCGGACCAGGCCGTCGGCCATCGCGGCGGCCAGCGCGGACCGTTTGGACAGCTCGCGTTCCTGCAGGGCTGGGTTGGCATCGATCACTGCCTGCCGCAGCCGCGATGCGTCCCGGCGATCGTCGAAGAAGGCGCCCACCGCCTGCAACGCCGCGCTGACCGCATCCAGGGGAGCGGCCGAATCCGCAGCTTCCGCAACGCCTTTCGTCAACTGTTCCAGTAGTTGAGGTTGGCCACCGAAGAGCACTTCGCGCTTGTCGGCGAAGTAGCGAAAGAAGGTGCGCTCGGTCAGGCCCGCGCGCTCGGCGATCTCGGCCACGGTCGTCTGGTCGAATCCGCGTTCGGTGTAGAGCGCCATGGCCGCCTGCTGCAGGCGGCCCTGCGCGTCCGGCTCCCAGCGACTCATGCGGGAATTTTAGCGGGATGACAGTTGCTGACATCAGCGCTAGGTTTGATGACAGCGACTGACATGGAGGTAGTCCCATGAAGATTTTCGTGACCGGAGCGTCCGGCTGGGTCGGCTCGGCAGTGGTGCCCGAACTGCTGGCGGCCGGCCATCAGGTACACGGCCTGGCTCGCTCCGATGAGTCCGCCGCCGCATTGACCGCCGCCGGCGCCGACGTCCACCGCGGTGACCTCGCTGACCCGGACACTCTGCGCAGCGGAGCCACGGACGCCGACGCCGTCATCCACCTGGCGTTCCACCATGATTTCGAGAACTTCTCCGCCGCAGGCGAACTCGATCGCGCCGCGATCACCGCGCTCGGTGAGACGCTGGCTGATTCCGGCCGCCCCCTGATCGTCACCAGTGGAACCGCCGGGCACGCGCTCGGCCAAGTGCTCACCGAGGACCAGGCTGCCAACCCGCAGTCCCCGCGCCTCTCCGAGCAGGCCGCGCTGGCGTTCGCCGACCGTGGAGTGCGGGTGTCGATCGTTCGGCTTGCGCCGTCGGTGCACGGCAAGGGCGACTACGGGTTCGTCCCGCGGCTGGTCGACGTCGCGCGCGAGAAGGGTGTGTCCGCGTATGTCGGCGACGGCACCAACCGCTGGTCGGCGGTCCACCGCACTGACGCCGCGAAGCTGTTCCGGCTGGCCGCCGAAGGTGCACCCAGTGGGACCGTGCTGCACGCGATCGGCGAAGAAGGTGTGCCCACCCGGGCGATCGCCGAGACCATCGGCCGAGGCCTGGGCGTTCCGGTCACCAGCATGCCTGCCGAGAACGCGATGGATCACTTCGGGTGGATCGGTGGGTTCTTCAGCCTCGACATGCCGGCCGGCAGCGCCGTCACCCGTGAGCGGTTCGGCTGGCAGCCCACCGGTATCGGGTTGCTCGAAGACCTGGAGCGACATTACTTCTGACGCCCGGCGGAATTGAGTAGTCGACTACGGAAGCTGTCCGCCGCGGGCCCCAACACACTGAACCGATGTCAACTTTCCGCGTCGGAATGATGGACCCCATCGTGGCGGGACGCCCCACGGTCGATTTCCTCACCAAAGCCAATTACGCGGCCGCGGCCGCCGCTCGCGTCGACTCGTTCTGGGTGCCCGATCACCTGAATTCGCTGTTTCCGCGCTCACTGTGGAACAACCCGAAGTACTGCGGCGGAGCGGCCCTGCTGCCGCGCGGCGACGCGTACCTGGAGCCGTGGACCATGCTGGGCAACATCGCCGCGCGCAACCACGCTCGCCTTCGCCTCGGGGTCGGGGTGACCGACACGGGCCGGCGCAATCCGGCCGTCACCGCACAGGCAGCGGCCACCCTGCACCTGCTGACCCGCGGCCGCGCGATCCTCGGCATCGGCAGCGGCGAACGGGAAGGCAACGAACCCTACGGCGTCGAATGGTCCACACCGGTGGCGCGGTTCGAAGAAGCCATGGCGACCATCCGAGCGTTGTGGAATTCACAGCGGGAGTTGGTGAATCGCGACTCGCCATTCTTCCCGCTGCGGAATGCCCTCTTCGAGCTGCCGCCGTACAAGGGCAGGTGGCCGGAAATCTGGATCGCCGCCCACGGCCCGCGGATGTTGCGCGCGGCGGGTCGCTATGCCGACGGGTTCTATCCGGCGTTCCCGCACACTCCGCAGGAGTACGCACAGCGGCTCGAGGCCGTGCGCACCGCAGCTTCTGACGCGGGGCGCGACCCGATGTCGATCAAGCCGGCGCTCTGGTTGATGACGTTGGCCGCCAGGAACCACGACGACCTCGACGAAGCGCTCGAGTCCGAAGTGATCCGGGCGGCGGCACTGAATGCCCCCGATCACTTCTACGCCCGCCACGGCGCCCAGCATCCGCTCGGTATCGGCTTCACCGGCGCGCAGGACATCCTCCCGCAAGACATGGACGAACAGACGGCCCTGTCCCATGTCAAAGCCATTCCTACCGAGGTGGTCCGCGACTGCCTGCTGTGCGGGACGCCTGAGGACATCGTCGAGCGGGCCGCGCAGTGGCGCGATTGCGGCGTCGAGTACGTGGTCCTCGCGAACGTGGGACCGCTGCAGCGCAGCCTGCGGAAAGGCGCGGCGTCGATGCTGCCGCTGATGCAGGCCCTGCGGCGCCTCAGGAAGCTGTGATGTCCTGATCTGTGGGGTGCATGGCCTAGACGCCATCACCGGATGCCTCGACACTGAACGCATGGCGCGATCGGTGGTGATCCTCGGGTTTCCCGGCGTGCAGGCACTGGACCTGGTCGGACCGCACGACGTGTTCACCGGCGCCGCGCTGCTGACCGAGGGCGGCTACCGGGTCAGCGTCGCCTCCCGCGACGGCAGTCCGGTGAGCACCCCGACCGGCCTGGCGTTCGTCGCCGAGGCGATGCCCGAGCCCACCGACATCGACACCCTGGTCCTGCCCGGCGGGCCCGGCGTCGACGCCGCCCGCGATGACCCCGCCACCATGGCCTGGATCCGCGCGGCAGCCGCCAACTCGCGGCGCGTGGTGAGCGTGTGCACCGGCTCGTTCCTGGTCGCGCAGGCCGGTCTGCTGGACGGGTGCCGCGCCACCACACATTGGGCGTTCGCCGACCAGATGGCCCGCGAGTTTCCGGCCGTGACTGTCGACCGCGACGCGATCTTCCTGCGCAGCTCGGCCACGGTGTGGACGGCGGCCGGGGTGACCTCCGGCATCGACCTGTCCCTGGCGCTCGTCGAGGACGACTACGGGACCGAAGTCGCCCAGACCGTCGCGCGCTATCTCGTGCTGTATCTGCGCCGGCCCGGCGGTCAGACCCAGTTCGCGGCGCCGGTGTGGATGCCGCGCGCCCGTCGCCGGCCGATCCGCGAGGTGCAGGAGGCGATCGAGGCCGATCCCGGTGCCGCCCACAGCATTTCCGAGTTGGCGCGTCGTGCGGCGATGAGCCCGCGGCACTTCACCCGGGTGTTCACCGAGGAGATCGGCGAGGCCCCCGGCGCCTACGTCGAACGGGTGCGCACCGAAGCGGCCCGCCGTCAGCTCGAGGAGACTGACGACACGGTCGTCACCATTGCCGCCCGCTGCGGCTTCGGCAGCTCGGAAACGTTGCGTCGCAACTTCATTCGACGGGTCGGCATCTCGCCCGACCAATATCGCAAATCGTTCGCATAAAGGAGACTGTCATGCAGATCGCCATCGTTCTCTATCCCGGTTTCACCGCCCTGGATTTCATCGGGCCCTACGAGGTGCTGCGCTGGCTGCCCGACGCCGAGGTTCGCTTCGTGTGGCATGACATCGGCCCGATTACCGCGGACTCCGGTGTGCTCGTCGTCGCCGCCACCCACTCGTTCGACGAAACACCCTCTCCCGACGTCATTCTCGTGCCTGGCGGGATGACGACGATCGAGCACTCCCGCGACGAGAAGCTGCTCGACTGGGTGCGCCAGGCCCACCGGACCGCAACCTGGACGGCGTCGGTGTGCTCAGGGTCGGTGATCCTCGCGGCGGCGGGCCTGCTGACGGGCAAGCGGGCGACGTCGCACTGGGCGGCGCTGACCGCGCTCAAGGCGCTCGGCGTCACGCCGGTCAAGGACGAACGCGTGGTTCATGAAGGCGACATCGTCACCAGCGCCGGGGTGTCAGCAGGTATCGACCTCGCGCTGTGGCTGGCCGGACAGATCGGCGGCGAAGAGCGCGCCAAGGTGATCCAGCTGTCGATGGAGTACGACCCGCAACCGCCGTTCGACTCCGGGCACATGTCGAAGGCATCGGCGACCACCAAGGCTTCCGCTGCCGCGCTGATGGCCAAGGATCTGGCCACGCCCACCCAGCTCAAGGCGATGACGTCGCTGCTGTGGTCCGGCGCCGTCGACGCCGCGCGGTCGAAGGCACGGCGGAAACGGGGTCGCGTAGCCTCTGCCAGGTGATCAACCTGGCCTACGAGGACAACGGCTCCGGCGATCCGGTGCTGTTCATCGCCGGCACCGGCGGCGCCGGCCGAACCTGGCACATCCACCAGATTCCGCGCTTCCTGTCGGCGGGCTATCGCTGTGTCACGTTCGACAACCGTGGAATCGGGGCCACCGAGGAAGCCGGCGACTTCACGCCGGAGCAGATGATCGCCGACACCGCCGCCCTCATCGAGGACGTGATCGGCGGACCCACCCGGATCGTGGCGATCTCGATGGGCGCCTACATCGCCCAGGAGCTGATGTTGACCCGCCCGGAGCTGGTCACCCAGGCCGTGCTGATGGGCACCCGCGGCCGCCTGGACCGCACCCGAAAGTCGTTCCGGGCCGCCGACGTCGAGCTCACCACGGCCGGCATCCAGCTGCCGCCCGCGTATGCGGCGAAAGTGCGTGTGCTGGAGAACTTCTCACCCAAGACGATCAACGACGAGAAGGCGATCGGCGACTGGGTGGAGATGTTCACCGTCTTCCCGATCAAGCGCACTCCGGGCCTGCGCGCCCAACTCGAGGTCTACCCCAAGGACAATCGGCTGGCCGCTTACCGTTCCATTACCAACGAGGTGCTGGTCATCGGGTTCGCCGACGACCTGCTGACCCCGGCCGCGCTGGGCCGTGAGGTCGCCGAGGCCATCCCCAACGGCCGATACGTGCAGATCGGGCATACCGGCCACCTCGGATTCCTGGAGCGCCCGGACACCGTGAACAACGCGATGCTGGACTTTTTCGCAGGCACTCTCGTCTGATGTCGAGCCAGATCGACGTGTGACACGCTGTAGTAATGAATCCATCGACGGCTCAGGCCCGCGTCGTCGTCGACGAATTGATCCGCGGCGGCGTCCGCGACGTGGTGCTGTGCCCGGGTTCGCGTAACGCCCCGCTGGCCTTCGCGCTGTCCGATGCCGACCGGGCCGGCCGGCTTCGCCTGCACGTCCGCATCGACGAGCGCACCGCCGGCTTCCTGGCGATCGGCCTGGCCGTCGCCGAGCGCGCCCCGGTATGCGTGGCGATGACGTCGGGTACCGCGGTGGCCAACATGGGCCCCGCCGTCGTCGAGGCCAACTACGCCCGGGTTCCGCTGATCGTGCTGTCGGCGAACCGGCCCTACGAGCTGCTGGGCACCGGTGCCAACCAGACGTTCGAGCAGCTCGGCTACTTCGGCACCCAGGTCCGGGCGTCGATCAGCCTGGGTCTCGCGGAAGGCGGCCAGGACAAGCTCGACTCTCTCAACGCGCAGTGGCGCTCGGCCACCTGCCGAGTGCTGGCGGCGGCCACCGGCGCGCGGTCGGCCAACGCCGGCCCGGTCCAGTTCGACATCCCGCTGCGGGAGCCGCTGGTGCCGGATGCTGAATCGGGGCACGCTGCGATCCCGCCCGGCCGGCCGGACGGCAAACCGTGGACGTATACCCCGCCGGTGGCCTTCGACCAGCCGCTGGACATCGATCTGACGCCCGACACCGTGGTGATCGCCGGGCACGGCGCCGGTGTCCATCCGAACCTGGCCGCGCTGCCGACGGTCGCCGAGCCGACGGCCCCGCACGCCGCCAACCCGCTGCACCCCATGGCACTGCCCTTGCTGAAACCTCGCCAGGTGATCATGCTGGGCCGCCCGACGCTGCACCGGCCGGTGTCGACGCTGCTGGCCGATCCGTCGGTGCCGGTGTTCGCCCTGACCACCGGCCCGCGCTGGCCGGACGTGTCGGGCAACTCTGCGGCCACCGGCACCCGCGCCGAGACCAGCGGGACGCCCGACCCGGCGTGGTTGGCGCGCTGCGCCGAGGCGAACGCGCACACCATGGCGGCGGTGCGCCAGCAGTTGGCCGCTCACCCGCTGACCACCGGCCTGCACGTCGCGGCCGCGGTGGCCGCGGCGATGCGCCCGGGGGACCAGCTGGTGCTCGGCGCCTCCAACCCGGTCCGGGACGCAGCCCTGGTCGGACTGAACACCGAGGGCATCAAGGTGCGCTCCAACCGGGGAGTGGCCGGTATCGACGGCACGGTGTCGACGATCATCGGCGCGGCGCTGGCCCATACGGGCCGGACCATCGGTCTGATCGGGGACATGACGTTCGTGCACGACAGCTCGGGGCTGCTGATCGGGCCGACCGAGCCGACGCCGAAGAACCTGACGATCGTGGTGTCCAACGACAACGGCGGCGGCATCTTCGAACTCCTCGAGCAGGGCGACCCACGGTTCTCGGATGTGTCGGCGCGGATCTTCGGCACCCCGCACGACGTCGACGTCGGCGCGCTGTGCCGGGCGTATCACATCGATGCGCGTCAGATCGAGGTCGACCAACTCGGCGGAGCGCTCGCCGAACCCTTCGAGGGCATGCGGGTTCTCGAGGTCAAAGCCGACCGATCGTCGTTGCGGCAGTTGCACGCCGCGATCCGGTCGGCGTTGTGATCGCCCGTCTCTTCGCGTGGGTGAAACCGGCTCTGCCCCGGCGCGAGCCGGACGTCGTCGACACCACGCGTCGGAAAGTGTTGCGCTGGAGCAAGTGTGCGGTGTGGATCCTGATCGGGCTGGTCACGCTGCAGTCATTGCTGCTGGTGGCCGGTGCATGGCGCAACGATCAGCAGATCGAACACAACATGGGCGTCGCGCAGGCCGAAGTCCTCTCAGCCGGCCCGCGCCGCTCGACGATCGAGTTCGTCACCCCGGACCGTGTCACCTACCGTCCCGAGCTCGGTGTGCTTTATCCCTCCGAGCTGGCCGAGGGCATGCGCATCTACGTCGAGTACGACCGGAACAACCCGGATCTCGTTCGCGTGCAACACCGTACGGCGGCGCTGGCGATCATCCCGGCCGGCTCGATCGCGGTGGTGGCGTGGCTGATCGGCGGGCTGGTCTTGACCGGTCTGGTTCTGCTGGAGCGCCGGGCGAATCAGGTCGACATCAGCTTGGACAACCAGTTGTTGTCGTAGATGTCGATTTTCTCGTTGGTGTTGAGGTCGAACACCGTTGGGGTGCCGGTGTTGATGGCGTCGATCTCATAGAGGTATTCGAAGTTGGTGTCCGCCATCTCCTGGACGTCCAGCGCGGGCTTGCCTGCCCGCATCGCGTCGACGGCCTGGGCGGGAATTCCGCTCTCGCGAGCCATGTCGGCGATCTGAGCGTCGCTGGGTCCCTTGCCGTGCGAATCCTGGTGGCCCCAAAGGTCTTGCACGAACCTTTGGAATGCCTTGCCTGACGTGTCTGGGCCCGGCGCCAGGAACATCGCGTTGCTGACCCGGTCGGAGTAGCCGCCGGGCTTGTCGTCCAGGAATGTCAACGGACGATAGGTGATGGCGAGCTGGCCGAGGTCGATGTAGCGGGCCAGGTCGTCGCCGAAGTCCTTCTGCAGATCGGCGCAGTGGCTGCATTGCGGTTCGGTGTACAACTCGATCTGGACCCGCGCGTTCGGGTCGCCGGCCACGATGCCGTAGCCGTCCTTACTCAGCGCCGTCCCCGGCCCGCGCGGATCCACCTGTGCCACACCGACAATTTCCTTGCTACAACCGGTGGTCAGCACGACGAACGCCACCACGAGCACAGACCAGAACCGCATGCTCGCACGCTACCGCGTTCCACCTGTTTTTCGTGTCGTGTATGCCTGGGCGCAACCTCGCTGACAGGCGCCGCTGTCACTCTCGAATCGTGCGCGTTGCCATTGTCGCCGAGTCCTTCCTGCCCAACGTCAACGGAGTGAGCAACTCGGTGTTGCGGGTGCTCGAGCATCTCCGCCGCACCGGCCATGAAGCTCTCGTGATCGCGCCGGACACCCCACGGGGTGAACCGGCGGCCGATCGGATCTACGACGGGATCCGGGTGCACCGGGTGCCGTCGCGGATGTTCCCCAAAGTCACGTCGCTGCCGCTGGGGGTGCCGCGGCCTCGCATGGTGGGGGTGCTGCGCGGCTTCGATCCGCATGTCGTGCATCTGGCGTCACCCGCACTGCTCGGGTACGGCGGAATGCAAGCCGCTCGTTTCCTGGGTGTGCCGACCGTCGCGGTGTACCAGACCGACATCGCCGGATTCGCCCAGAGCTACGGGATCGGCGTCGCCTCGCGCGCGGCGTGGGCCTGGAACCGGCATCTGCATTCACGCGTCGACCGGACGTTGGCGCCGTCCACCGCGGCGATGGAAGATCTTGCCACCCATGGCATTCCGCGGGTGTTTCAGTGGGCTCGCGGTGTCGACATCACCGGCTTCGCGCCGTCGGCGCGGTGCAATGAGCTGCGGGCGCGGTGGTCACCGGCGGGCAAGCCGATCGTCGGCTTCGTCGGGCGGCTGGCACCGGAGAAGCATGTGGAGCGGCTGGCAGTGCTGGCCCGACGCGACGATCTGCAGCTGGTGATCGTCGGTGACGGTGTCGACCGCGAGAAGCTCCGCGCGCTCATGCCGTCAGCGGTGTTCACCGGTGCGCTGTACGGCGAGCAGCTGGCCGCCGCGTACGCCAGCATGGACGTCTTCGTCCACCCGGGCGAGCACGAGACGTTCTGCCAGGCTGTGCAGGAAGCGATGGCGTCGGGTTTGCCGGTCATCGCCCCGAACGCCGGTGGACCGCGGGATCTGGTGGCGCCGTACCGAACCGGACTGTTATTGACGGTCGCGGAATTCGAAGCGCGACTGTCGCAATCGGTCGATCACCTGCTCGACGAGCGGGCGCGCTATTCGCTTGCCGCGCGCCGCAGTGTGCTCGGGCGGACGTGGCCGGCGATTTGCGAAGAGTTGCTGGGTCACTACGAGGCCGTGCGGGTCCCTGGGCGACGGCGCCGCGCGGCCTGAGTTCGGTGCAACGGCAATGACTTTCCTTAATTGTTCCTGAGAGGCCTTTTCATGGCCTGTGGGCGGGCGCACACTTGAACGCAAGCGGGGGAACGCTGAACGCCAATGACAACGCTGTCACCACCAACTCTCCAAGCCCTGGGGGCGTCCGAATGAACGACGCGTCGTATCGCCAAGATCTCAGCGAATTCGCACTCGAACTCCGTAAGTTGGCTTACACCATGCCCGCTGGGCACGAGGATCGCTTGATCCACCTCAGCGAGCGCATGGCGAGTCGTGCGCGGCAATCACCGAGAGTCGACGCGCACGCGATCTGATCAGCCCTGGGCCTCGACGGCGACCGGCTGCCACTGCTCCCAGTTGGCGATCCGGCCTTCGTAGTCGGCCTTCGCGGTCTGCAGCGGTGACTCCCCGAAGAACACCCGCAGCGGGGGAGTCGGCGCGTCCACGACTTTGAGGATTGCCGACGCCGACGCCTTGGGGTTGCCGGGCGCAGACCAGCGCTGCTTGCGGGCCTCGTCGACCTGGCGGTGCAGTTCGGCGTAGTCGGGCAGTTCGGCCGACCGCCTCGATGACGAGCCGGACCAGTCGGTGTCGAAGCCGCCCGGCTCGATCAGCGTGACGTGAATCCCGAACGGGGCGACTTCCTGAGCCAGCGCCTGCGAGAACCCTTCGAGTGCCCACTTCGAGGCGTGGTAGATGCCGACGAGCGGGAACGCGGTGATGCCGCCGATCGACGACACCTGGATGATGTGGCCGCTGCCCTGGGCGCGCAGGTACGGCAGCGCGGCCTGGGTGATCCACAGTGCGCCGAAGACGTTGGTTTCGAGTTGGTCGCGTGCATCGCTCTCGGACAGTTCCTCGATGAAGCCGAAGTGCCCGTAGCCGGCGTTGTTGACCACGATGTCCAGCCGCCCGAAGTGGTCGTGCGCGTGCGCGACGGCGGCGAAGTCGGCGTCCCGATCGGTGACGTCGAGCTGGATCGGCAGGATCGCGTCGCCATACCGGTCGACCAGGTCGGAGAGGGTGTCGGTGTTGCGCGCGGTCGCAGCGACCTTGTCGCCGCGGTCCAGGGCGGCGATCGCCCACTCCCGGCCGAAGCCGCGTGATGTCCCGGTGATGAACCACACTTTTTCGCTCATGCGTCTAGCCAACGCATCGACAGGCTCAGCATTCCCGCTCGGGTAGCGTCGGCACCGTGAGCCGCGCGACGCTGGACAAGGATCCCCGCGATGTGGCGTCGATGTTCGACGCTGTCGCGCGGCGGTATGACATCACCAACACTGTGCTGTCACTGGGGCAGGACCGCGCGTGGCGGCGGGCGACCCGGTCGGCGCTGGGCATCGGACCCGGTGACCGGGTGCTGGACCTCGCGGCGGGGACCGCGGTGTCGACGGTCGAGCTGGCCCGCTCGGGCGCGTGGTGCGTGGCCGCGGACTTCTCGGTCGGCATGCTGCGGGCCGGCGCCGCACGGCCGGTGCCGAAGGTGGCGGCCGACGCGACCAAGCTGCCGTTCGGCGACGCGGTGTTCGACGCGGTGACGATCAGCTTCGGGTTGCGCAATGTCGTCGACCACCCGGCAGGCCTGCGCGAGATGGCGCGGGTGACCCGCCCCGGCGGCCGGCTGGTGGTGTGCGAGTTCTCCACCCCCGTCGTGCCGGTGTTCTCGACCGTCTACAAGGAGTACCTGATGCAGGCGCTGCCGCGGGTGGCCCGCGCGGTGTCGAGCAACCCGGACGCCTACGTCTATCTGGCCGAGTCCATCCGGGCCTGGCCCGATCAGGCGGCGCTGGCCGGGCAGATTCGCGATGCCGGCTGGTCGGGTGTGCGGTGGCGCAACCTGACCGGCGGGATCGTCGCGCTGCATTACGCCGTCAAGCCGGGTTAGGCCCGCACCGTGTCCGTCATCGCCTTCGATGTCAACGAGACGTTGCTCGACCTCAGCCCGCTCGATGAACTTCTGGGCGGCACCGAGGCCCGTAAACGCTGGTTCAGTCAAATGCTGCAGATCGCGTTCGTCGGCGGCCTCACCGGCGGCTATGTCGATTTCCCGACGGCCCAGCGTGCCGCGCTGAGGATGCTCGGTATCGATTGCGCCGATCAGCTGGCCGGCCACATGCGGCAGCTGCCGCTGCACCCCGATGTCGTGCCCGCGCTGGACCGCCTCGATGACTTCACCCTGGTCGCGCTGACGAATTCGCCGCTGTCGGTCGTCACCGAGCAGCTCGAATTCAATGGTGTGGCTTCTCGTTTCGCTGCGATCCTCTCCGCGGACACCGTGCAGGCGCTCAAGCCGCGGGCCGAGGCCTACCAGCACGTCGGCGCCACGCTCGGCGTGCCGTTGAGCGAAGTGCGGCTGGTGGCCGCACACGGGTGGGACATCGCCGGAGCACTGGCCGCAGGCTGCCGCGCCGCATTCGTGGGGCGGCCGGGTCAGCAGCTCATCCCGGTCGGTGCGCAGCCCGACGTCGTCGGCGACGACCTTCTGCAGGTGGCCGACGCTCTGTCGAATCGCTAGCGGCCGGCGTCTTCGAGCACCTGATAGCCGGCGTTGTAGCCGGGGATGAACGTGATGCCCGGTCCGCCGTGACAGCCCGCGCCGCCCAGGTAGAGGCCCTCGATCGGGATCGGCTCGTCGATGAACCCCTTGGGTCCCGGCCGGTTGACACCCATCAGCTCGGGCTGCAGCAGCCCGTGGCAGAAGTCGCCGTTGGGCGCGGCGAACATGGTGTTCATGTGATAGGGCGCGAACGTGATGTCGCGGATCAGGATGTCTTTAAAGTTCGGTGCGTAGCGGGTGATCTTGTCGACAACCCGTTCCGCCATAACGGTTTTCAGTTGACCGTGCTGATCGCGCGGCGCTTCGATCGGGAAGCCGTAGGCATACACGCTGGCCGCATGCTTGCCCTCGGGTGCCATCTCGGGATCGCCGACCGTGGGCATCTGGATCGACAGCGCGGGGTTGTCCGGCACGTCGCCGCCCCGGGCCATCTCCCACTGGCGCTGCTGCTCTTCCGGTGAACCGAACATCCCGACCGACATCTGCATGCCGGGCTCGTTGAGGAAGTCGTAGGGCGCGGCGTACTGGGGCAGCCCGTCCAACGCGAAGTGGATCTGCATGAACGATGCCCGGTGGTCGCGACCGCCCAGCCTGGTCACCAGGGATGACGGAAGATGGTCGACGCCAACAAGATCCAGCAGCGTGGTTTCCGGGGCAAGGTTGGACACCACGATCGGTGCGTTGATCACTTCGCCGTCTTTGAGGCGCACCCCGGTGACCTTGCCGTCCTCGACGAGGATCTGTTCAACCTTGGTGCGGTAGCGCATCTCCCCGGCCGCGTCGACGAACAGGTCCCGCAGATGCTCGGCGAGCACGCCGATTCCGCCTTTGAGTTTGGTGGTCATCTGGCCGCCCTCCGGGGGCATCGCCATCGCGAACGCCAAACATGTTGCGCTGCCGGGGGTGTACGGGCCGCGGTAGGTGGAGTTGACCGCCAGGAAGGCCAGCATGCCGCGGATCACGGAGTGCTTCTCCTTGTCGGGCAGGAATCGGTCGACGACGTCCATCGCCGAGCCGAACAGCATCTCGTGGATGGCGCGCCGCTCGTTTTCGTCTGCGGCACAGGCATACATCTCGTCGATGGTCTTCGGCGGCGCCAGCGCGTCGAAGCGGCCCAGCGCCTTACCGGGGCCGACGCTCCAGGCGTACAGGTTCGCCATGGCCATCACGGCGTCCATGCCGTGCTTCTCGTTGAGATGGGTCATCATCGCCATCGGGTCGCTGTGGAAGACCATTGCTTCCTCGCCGTTTTCCCCGAGGTTGACAGACATGATCTCTGACTCGATGGTCGGCAATGTGTCCAGGCCGAGCTCGCTGTTGATCTTCTGCGCGGTGGGGAAGCGCACGGATCCGGCGATCTCGTATTTGAAGCCGTCGATCAGCTCGACGGTGGCCGACATGCCGCCGCTGTAGGTGTTGGCCTCCAGGCAGAGCGTGCGCAAGCCGGCTCGCTGCAGCACCACCGCAGCGGTCAGACCGTTGTGTCCGGCCCCCACGATGATCGCGTCATAGTCACTCATGCGGTGGAGCTTAGCGCCGATTTCGGCAAGTTTTGTCAAATTTGTCATTACCAATGTCGTCCGCTCACGGCAGACACCATCACCGATCTGTGGTCGGATGGCTGCGGAGGTTGCTGACATGCCGACTGTGCTCGTGACCGGGTTCGGTCCCTACGGCTCGACGCCCCGCAATCCGGCCCAGCTGACCGCCGAGGCCCTCGACGGGACGGTCATCGCCGGGGCGACGGTGGTCTCGCGCATTGTGCCCAACACATACTTCGAGTCCATCGCTGAGGCGGTGCGAGCCGTCGACGACGTGCAACCCGGGTTGGTGGTCATGCTCGGCGAATACGGCGGGCGCGCCATGATCACCGTGGAAAGACTGGCGCAGAATCTCAACGACTGCGCGCGCTACGGGCTGGCCGACAACGCCGGGATGGTGCTCGACGGCGAACCGACGGTGCCCGGTGGCCCGATCGCGTATCACGCCACGCTCCCGATCAAGGCCATGGTGCTGGCCATGCGAGCCGCCGGCATTCCGGCCGACATCTCCGATGCGGCAGGCACGTTCGTCTGCAACCACTTGATGTACGGAATGCTGCACCACATCGCCCGTCACGACCTGCCGATCCGTGCGGGATGGATCCACCTGCCGCATCTGCCCGAAGTGGCCGCTCTCGGCCGCAACCTCGGGGCCCCGAGCATGTCGGTGGAGACCGCGGTGACGGGCGTCGCGGCGGGAATCGAGGCGGCCCTGACGCACGCCGTCGATACCGACGAGCCGGTCGAGTCCAGGCTTTTGATCTAGGTCCAGGTTTACGGCCCGGGGTCACGACGCCGGATGGGTCCGCGTCGACCAACCACGCGTTCGCGCCGTCGATCGGGTGCAGCGTCCGCTCAGCTGAACGGCTTGCGCCGGTCCAGGATTCGCGATCCCATCCCCGCGACGCGCCAGGCACGCGCCACCAGGTCGGCGTCCTCGTCGGTGACCAGGTTGCCCATCACCCGCACCGCGACGCCCATCAGCCGCGACGAACGCATCCCGACCGGCCCGGTCAGTGGCAGGAAGCGCGGCAGCGTCAGCAGCAACCCCAGCCGACGGGCCACCGAGAAGCCGCGCCCGTAGTGCGCCTGCAGCATCGCGGGCCACGCCTGCGAAAGGTCGCCGGAGCCCAGCATTTCGGCAGCCAGCCGCCCGGTTTCCAAGCCGTAGTCGATGCCCTCGCCGTTGAGCGGGTTCACGCACGCCGCGGCGTCGCCGATCAGCACCCAGTTGGGTCCGGCCACGCCGGAGACCGCCCCGCCCATCGGCAGCAGTGCCGAGGACACCGCTCGCGGCGGACCCTCGAATCCCCACGACGCCCGCTTGAGGTCGGTGTAGTGCTTGATCAGTGGCCGCAACGCCACGTCGGCGGGCCGCTTCGCCGTGGCCAGCGCGCCGACGCCGATGTTCACCTCGCCATTGCCCAGCGGGAAGATCCAGCCGTAGCCGGGCAGCACCTGCCCGTCGACGGAACGCAACTCCAGATCCGAGGAGATCCACGGCTCCGAGGACCGCGGCGACGCGAGGTATCCGCGCGCCGCCACTCCGTACACCGTCTCCTGGTGCCACTGCCTGCCGAGCACCCGGCCGAACGGGGAGCGCGCGCCGTCGGCCACGATCACCCACCGGCACGACACCCGCGATCCGTCGGCCAGCACCACAGCGTCCACATGGCCACGCGAATCACGAGATACGTCAACGGCTTTCACGCCCAGCAGCATGGCCGCGCCGGCATCCTCGGCGACCTTGCGGATCCGGTCGTCGAGTTCGGTGCGCGGCACCGCCGACCCGCCCGACGGAAACGACGGCCCCGGCCATTTGACCTCGACGTCGGCGCCGAACCCGGACAGCCGCAGCCCGTGATGACGGATGTGGCCGTCGAGCCAGTCGCCGAGCCCGAGCCGCTGCAGCTCGAGCACCGCGCGCGGGGTCAGTCCGTCGCCGCAGGGCTTGTCGCGGGGGAACTCGGCGGCATCGACGACGAGCACGTCGTGACCGCGCCGGGCAGCCCAGGCGGCCGCCGCCGAGCCGGCCGGTCCCGCCCCGACGACAATGACGTCTTTCCCGGGTCGCTCCGCTCCTGCCCGCAGTGCCTCTTTCCCGGGTCGCTCCGCTCCTGCCCGCCGGACCACATCCGACCCCACTTCCATGCCCCC
Source organism: Mycobacterium sp. SA01 (assembly GCF_041287105.1). Classification (NCBI taxonomy): domain Bacteria; kingdom Bacillati; phylum Actinomycetota; class Actinomycetes; order Mycobacteriales; family Mycobacteriaceae; genus Mycobacterium; species Mycobacterium sp. SA01. Next base: position 466,571 of record NZ_JBGGNO010000020.1, read on the forward strand.
AGTATGTTGGCAGGGTGAGTACTCCGGCCACGGTGGTAGCAGGGGTGGACTTTGGTGATCCGGCTTTCGCCAAGAACGTCCGCGACGGGGTAGGTCGTGTCGAAGAGCTCATGAGCACCGAACTGCGTGGCGGTGACGAGCTGATGACCGAAGCCGTCGTGCACCTGTTCGAGGCCGGCGGCAAGCGCTTCCGGCCGCTGTTCACGGTGTTGTCCGCGCAGATCGGCCCGGAGCCAGACGCCTGGCAGGTCACGGTGGCGGGCGCGGTGATCGAGCTGGTGCACCTGGCCACGCTGTATCACGACGACGTCATGGACGAGGCGCAGATGCGGCGCGGGGCGCCCAGCGCCAACGCCCGCTGGGGCAACAACATCGCGATCCTGGCCGGCGACTACCTGTTCGCGACGGCGTCGCGGCTGGTGAGCCGGTTGGGCCCGGACGCGGTCCGGATCATCGCCGAGACGTTCGCTCAGTTGGTCACCGGTCAGATGCGCGAAACCAAGGGCAACACCAACGGGGTGGACCCGGTCGACCACTACCTCAAGGTGATCTACGAGAAGACCGCCTGCCTGATCGCGGCGTCGGGCCGATTCGGGGCCACGTTCGCCGGCGCCAACGACGACCAGATCGAGCGGCTCAGCCGGCTCGGCGGGATCGTGGGCACCGCGTTCCAGATCTCCGACGACATCATCGACATCGACAGCGATCCCGATGAGTCGGGCAAGACACCGGGCACCGACCTCCGCGAAGGCGTGCACACGCTGCCCGTGCTGTACGCGCTGCAAGCGACCGGTCCGGACGCCGAGCGGCTGCGTGAGCTGGTGAAGGGCCCGATCGAGGACGACGACGCCCTGGCCGAGGCGCTTGCATTGCTGCGCGCCGGTGACGGCATCGCCAAGGCCAAGGCCACCGTGCAGCGCTACGCCGAGCAGGCCGGCGACGAGCTGGCCGGTTTGCCCGACGGACCGGGCCGTCGCGCACTGGCGTCACTGATGGACTACACGATCAACCGGCACGGCTGACGGCGTCGCGGAACCTCACGGTCGGTTCGAGGCGTTAACCTCCCGGAGACTGCGTTTGCTCGTAGGAGGAATTGATGACTTGGCATCCGACCGCCAACACGTTCAAGACGTTCGCGCTGCTTGTTGGCATGTCGGCGCTGATCGTCTTCCTCGGTTCGCTGTTCGGGCGCAATGTGATGTTCCTCGCGCTGGTCTTCGCGATCGGCATGAACGTCTACGTGTACTTCAACTCCGACAAGCTGGCGCTGCGCGCCATGCATGCCCAGCCGATCACCGAGGTGCAGGCTCCGCAGATCTACTCGATGGTCCGCGAGCTGGCCACCACGGCGCACCAGCCGATGCCGCGGCTCTACATCAGCGACACGGCCAACCCGAACGCGTTCGCCACCGGCCGCAACCCGCGCAACGCGGCGGTGTGCGTCACCACCGGCATCCTTAACCTGCTCAGCGAGCGTGAACTGCGCGCGGTGCTGGGCCACGAACTGTCGCACGTCTACAACCGCGACATCCTGATCTCGTGTGTGGCCGGTGCGCTGGCTTCGGTGATCACCGCGCTGGCCAACATCGCCCTGTTCGCCGGGATGTTCAGCGGCAACAACCGCGAAGGTGGCCCCAATCCCTTTGCGCTGTTACTGGTTTCGCTGCTCGGTCCGATCGCTGCCACGCTGATCCGGATGGCCGTGTCCCGCTCGCGTGAGTACCAGGCCGACGAGTCCGGGGCCGAGCTGTCCGGCGATCCGCTGGCGCTGGCGTCGGCCTTGCGCAAGATCAGCGGCGGGGTGGAGAACGCACCGCTGCCTCCCGAGCCGCAGCTGGCCGACCAGGCGCACCTGATGATCGCCAGCCCGTTCCGCTCCAGTGAGAAGATCGGCAAGATGTTCTCCACCCATCCGCCGATCTCCGACCGGATCGCGCGGCTCGAGAAGATGGCCGGCCACTAGCTGCTCGACGCGGCGGTAACGAATCGCGACCGCGCGACCGAAGGACCAGGTGAGTCCGCAAACTGCGCCGTCGGTGGCGCTTACGTAGGGTGTGATGATGCTGAGCAGAATCCTGATCGGCCTGGTGAGCGTCGCGGGGGCGGCGGCGATCGGTACGCCGGGCGTGGCCGCGGCGGATCCCGAGCCGGCGCCCGCTCCGGTCCTTCCCAACGTCAACGCCTACACCCCGGTGAGCCCGGTGCCGTACACGGCGATGGGCGGCAACTGGTACGCCTTCGCCGGCCCGCCCGGGGTGGTGTGCGTGCTCGACAAGCAGAACTCCAGCTACGGCTGCAGCGGGGCGCTGCCCGGTGCGCCCAATGGGGCGAACCTCGTCAGCGCCGGGCCGTCCGGCGAGCCCGGCTTTTCCAGCAGCGGCGCGTCGCTCTACGCGGCGGCCGGTGATGTGAAGCCGCTGCCGCCGAATACCCGGCTGAGCTTCCGCGACATCAGCTGCGGCGTCGACGGTGGCGGCGTGGTGGCGTGCGTGAACAACCACGACCAGGTCGGCTTCGTCGTCGGACCGGGCGCGACGTTCACGTCGGGACCGAGCCCGATGCTGGATCGGCCGAAGAACTCGAACCCGCTGTTCCCGTCGTTCCCGGGCTGAGCCGCGCTAGAAGTGTGAGTCGTTGACTTCGTGGCCGGGCTTCTCGGCCATCAGGCCGCGGTAGGCCTGTTCGACGTTGGCGCCGTGGTTGACGACGGCATCGACCTCGCGCGCGATCGGCATGTTCAGGCCGTACTTCTCGGCGAACTCCATGATCACGCTGGCGGCTTTGACGCCCTCGGCGACCTGGTTCATCGAGGCGATGATCTCCTCGATCGACTTGCCGGAGCCCAGTTGTTCGCCGACGTGGCGGTTGCGGCTGCGCTGAGAGGTGCAGGTGACGATGAGGTCGCCCATACCGGCCAGGCCGGCGAACGTATCGCGGTGCCCGCCGATGGCTTCGCCGAGGCGCGACATCTCCCGCACTGCGCGAGCCATCACCAGTGCCCGGGTGTTCTCGCCGATGCCCAGCGAATACCCCATGCCGACGGCGATGGCGTAGACGTTCTTCAGCGCGCCGGCGATCTCGACTCCGACGACGTCGTCGGTGGTGTAGACGCGGAACCGCTTGGTGCGGAACATCTTCGCGAGGTTGGCGGCCAGGTGCTGGTCGGGCATGGCCAGCACGGCGGCGGCCGCATAGCCGTCGGCGACTTCACGCGCGATGTTGGGACCGGCGAGGATGCCGGCCGGGTGACCGGGCAGAACTTCGTCGATGATCTGGCTCATCCGCATGTTGGTGCCCTGCTCCAGGCCCTTCACCAAGCTGACAACGGGAACCCACGGGCGCAGCTCCTTGCTCAGCTCGGCCAGCACGCCGCGGAAGCCGTGTGACGGCACGCCCATCACGACGACGTCCGCGCACTCGGCGGCTTCGCTGAAATCAGTGGTGGCCCGCAAGGTTTCCGAGAGTTCGACCTCGTCGCCCAGGTAGCGCGAGTTGCGATGGTTCTCGTTGATGTCCTTGGCGGTCTCCTCCGAGCGCACCCATTGCAGCGTCGGCCCCCGGCGGGAGCAGATGGATGCGACGGTGGTACCCCAGGATCCGCCGCCGAGCACGACGACTTTGGGTTCGCGGCGTTGAGAAGTCATGGTGGTCAGCGTATTGCGAATACCCGGTTGTTCATGGGGAGTTCGTGCAATCGGGATACGCGGTTGGGGCAGGGGTGGTGGGTGTCTTCTTCAGAACGCGATATCACCGGTGATATCGCGTTCTGGAAAAGTGCACCTACCCCCGCCCGCAGCTGAGCTACCCGGCCACTCGCGCCGGGGACGCCACCCGCCCGAACGTCATGTCCTCGTCGATCTTGTCGATGAAGTGGTGGTCGAAGGCGTCGGCGAGATAGTTCTGCCGGACCACCCACGGCCGCTTGAGACCCGACTTCGGCAGTGCGTGCAGGTTGCGCAACACGTAACCGGCCTGGATGTCCCACGCGGGCTTCTCGGCGATAGGTTCGCCACCCAGGTGCGGGAAGGCGTGGGTGTAGCCGTGTGAGTTCATGTATTCGATCAGCTTGGCGGCCGCGCGGGCGGTCATGTCGGCGCGCAGCGTCCACGAGGCGTTGGTGTAGCCGATGCACCAGATCAGGTTCGGCACGTCCTCCAGCATGTGCGCCTTGTAGGAGAACCGCTCCTGGGGCTTGATCTCATTGCCGTCCAACGTGATTCGCACACCGCCGAGGGCCTGAAGTTGCAGACCGGTCGCGGTGACGATGATGTCGGCCGCCAGGTGTCTACCCGACGTGAGCGTGACGCCGGTGTCGTCGAAGCGGTCGATGTGGTCGGTGACGACTTCGGCGCGGCCGTCGGAGATCACCTCGAACAAGTCGCCGTCGGCGACCAGGCACAGACGCTGATCCCAGACGTTGTAGCGCGGCTTGAAGTGCACGTCGACGGGGTAGCCCGCAGGCAGCCGGCTGACGTTCTGGGCCCGGATGATCTTGCGGGCCACACCGGGTACGGTGCGGGCCAAGAACCACACGACGCTTTCGAAGGCGACTGCGAAGTAGCGGGCGAACGCGTGAGAAATCTTGCGGGGAACGACTTTCCGGACGGCTTCGATGAGCGGGTTGACCCGGGAGCCGGCCAGCAGGTAGGTCGGCGAGCGCTGCAGCATCGTCACTTTGGCTGCCTTCTGGGCAAGTGCCGGAATCAGTGAGACAGCGGTGGCCCCGCTGCCGATGACGATCACGTTCTTGCCGGTGTAGTCGAGATCCGCCGGCCAGAATTGCGGGTGCACGACGGTGCCTGCGAACGTCTCGAGGCTCGGGAAGTCGGGGGTGTAGCCCTCGTCGTAGTTGTAATAGCCCGAGCCGAAGAACACGAAGCGCCCGCGGTAGGTGGTGCGTTCGCCGTTCTTGACCGCGTGCACGGTCCAGGTGTCGGTGCCCGAATCCCAGTCGGCCGACTGCACGTAGGTTCCGAAATGGATGTTGGACAAGATGCCGTGCTTGCGCGCGGTGTCTTCCATGTATTCGCGGATGTGGTCGCCGTCGGCGACTCCTTCCTTGCGGACCCACGGTTCCCACGGCCAGGACAGCGAGAAGATGCTGGAGTCCGAGCGCACACCGGGGTAGCGGAACAGGTCCCAGGTGCCGCCGATGCGCTCGCGGCGTTCCAGCACCACGTAGCGCGTGCCGGGGTTGCGCTCGGCGATGCGGTAGGCCGCGCCGATCCCGGAGAACCCGGCGCCGATGATCACGACGTCGTATGAGCCGCCGTCGGTCTCAGCGGGTACGGGGGCAGTCTCTGGGGTGGCGGTCATCGCGGTCCTCGCTCGGCATGGGTGGTGATGCTCACCACACTAGGCACTGACCGGTTGGTTGAGCGAGGGCCCTTGGTCTACCGGTAGTTGACGAACTGCAGCGCCACGTCGAGGTCGGCACCTTTGAGCAGGGCGATGACGGCCTGCAGGTCGTCTCGCTTCTTGGAGCTGACCCGGATCTCGTCACCCTGGACCTGCGACTTCACCCCTTTGGGGCCTTCGTCGCGAATGAGCTTGTTGATCTTCTTGGCGTGCTCTTGGTCGATGCCCTGCTTCAGGGTGCCGCTGACCTTGTAGGTCTTTCCGCTGGCCTGCGGCTCGCCGGCGTCGAAGGCCTTCATGGAGATGTCGCGGCGGATCAGCTTTTCCTTGAAAACGTCGACGGCGGCCTTCACCCGCTCCTCGGTGGAGCTGACGAGTTCGATGACCTCGTCGCCCTTCCACGCGATCGTGGTGTCGGTGCCGCGGAAGTCGAACCGGGTGCTGAGCTCTTTGGCCGCCTGGTTCAGCGCGTTGTCGACCTCTTGGCGGTCGACCTTGCTCACGATGTCGAACGATGAATCCGCCATTGGACCCGTCCCTTCGGTTGATCGGCCGGTTTGTATTTGAGGTACATGATCGTTGTACCCTGCTAGTCGCACCAAACCGGATCCCCGGCGCGGCGCACCCAGGCAGGTTGCCCGAGCGGCCAATGGGAGCGGACTGTAAATCCGTCGGCGAAAGCCTACACAGGTTCGAATCCTGTACCTGCCACGCTGGTCAGGCCCCCTCGTTGAGGGGGCCTGAAGTCTTTTGTGGGCATCGGCGGTCCCGCGGTTTGTCATTGCTGGGATCGAGGTGGGAAACCAACGCGGCAAACAAAGAAGGCAACAGCGAACAGGCCCTCAGCGCGATCGAGCAAGGTACGATAGTCGGCGTCGAGCTCCAGAACCGGGCGCGTACAGGTTGCCAGTCGCTCAATCACGAAGTAACGCAACAAAGCACCGGGGGATCTGACATGTCAACAGCAGCAAAGGGTGGTCGCCTAGCCGGGCGACGCGCCCAGGATCTGCCGATGCGTCGGTGGCTGCAGCTCGGTGTGGCGTCCGCCGGCATGGGTGCGGCGTTGATCGGCTGGTCCCTGGTTGGGTCTGAGATCGGTATTGCCGGCGCCGACAGCGGCGTCGGGTCGTCGTCGGCCTCGTCGGCCTCGTCGTCGAAGGATGCCGGCTCTGGTGCCGCGGCGTCGTCTCCCTCGGGCCGTGCCGGGACAGCCAAGTCACGCGCCCATGCCGATGCTCGGGCGACGAGCCCCCGCACGGCGAACCGCACTGTGAATTCGCGAGTGGTCACGGCGGCGCAGAACGCCCCCACGCCGAAGGTGGTCGTGGCGGCGAGTAGGAGTGACCCTCTGGGCGCGCTCGGAAAATTCCTCACGGGCACGCTGAAGGAACTCCTCAACCGGAAAACGACTCTGAACCCGTTGCAAAAATTGGACGACTTGACCCCCAAGCAGAAGAGCTTGTTGGACTTGATCCCGAAAATTCAGGTACCGAAGGAAAACACCCTGTGGTACCGGGAAGTGCAAGCGCGAGAAGCGGAAAGACTGCATCGAGCGGACGCCGACAAACAGCGCATAGTCGAAATCATCCAAAAGGGCGTGCGGCTGACCGACAGAGATGGACAGTCCGTGTACAGCATCGACGGGAAAGTTTTCGTCCGGTACACAGTGACGTCTTTCAGCATCGGTCCTCAAGGTCGAGTTGATGGTCCGCTTGTGCCCAAACTCTTCACCCTGTCCGACAGAGGTTCTCAGCGGAATAGGGACGCAATGATTCGGTCCTTCCTGAAGCTTGATCCAGCACAGGTGCGGAGCTCGTGGCCACGGTAATTCGGTCACGACCCCTGCGATGAGCGGGGTACACCCAGCGCCAACACCGCTGTGTCGTCTTCGACGCCGGAACCGAAAGAGCCCAGCAGTTGCCGGATTTCGGCGATCAGCGCATCGGCGTCTACCGGTCCCAAGGCTGTGACGAATCGGCGCAGCGCGCCGTCGTCGTCGTATCGGCGTGAGCCGTCGCCAATCCGGGCCTCGGTCAGGCCGTCACTGTAGAGCAGCAGGGTGTCGCCGGGTCCGAGCCGGAGTGTGGTGTCGACAAATCGCGGCCGGTCGGTCAGACCGACTGCCATACCGTCGGTGAGATCCAGATAGCTGACGCCGCCGGACTGCTCCATCAGCATCGGCGACGGATGCCCACCGCTGGCCAGTCGCACCTCGAAACCGTCGTCCTTCTGGGCGAGGGTGCCGAATATTACTGTGCAGAACCGTGTTTGCGCATCGCGGTGCTCTTGGCCCAGCACGGTGTTGAGCCGATGCAGCACGGTGATGGGGTCGGGGTCGACGACGGCGGCGGTGCGCAGGGTGTAGCGGGTCAACGAGGTGATCGCCGCGGCTGCCGGGCCCTTGCCGCACACATCACCCAGGAAGAACCCGGACACGGTGTGCGACAACGGGAACAGGTCATAGAAGTCACCGCCGATGTCTTGCACCGACGCGTGGTAGTGGGCGGCGGCGGTGAGTCCCTCGGGCACCGATAACGACGGCGGTAGCAGCGACCGCCGCAACGTCTCGGCCAACGATTCTGCTCTGGCTCGCTCGGCTTCGGCGCGTTGGCGCTCCTCGAGCAGAGCTCGCTCGTACGAGCGTCGCTCGCGGGCGTCCTGGATGTCGACCCGAATCAGCTCCGGGCGGCCGTCCGCACCAGTCTTGACGTTGGCGGTCAAAAAGACCGACCGGCGCGAGCCGTCGGCAGCCCGAAGTTCCACGCTGATGCCTTCGAGTTCACCGCTCATCCGTAGCAGCGGCGCGAAGTGGGTTTCGAAGTGAATTCGCCCGCCGACGGTGAACAGATCGGTGATCGGCTTGCCGCGCAACGCATTCGGCGTAGTTCCCAGCCAGGACGCCAGCGTGGCGTTGGCGTCGACGATGCGTCCGTCCGGGGTCGCCGCCAGCTGACCGCTGGGTGCGTTCTGCCACAAATCCTCGGCGTCGGTCATGCGGAGGCGAACGCCGCGAGGACGTCAGCGGTGGCCTCGGGCGCGCTGACGTGCGGGCAGTGCCCGGTGGCGTCGAGGGTGATCAGTTGGGCGTCGGGGATGTGATCACGGACGTAGGCGCCGACTCCGGGCGGCGCGATGACGTCCTGGCGGCAGTCGACGATCAGGGTGGGAACCGGGACGCCGGCGAGGTCGGCTCGGTTGTCGGAGAGAAAGGTGGCGCGGGCGAACACCTTCGCGGCTGCGGGGTCGGTGCGGCAGAACGTCGTGGCGAGGTCCTCGGCGAGTTCGGGGCGGTCGGCGTTGCCCATGATCGCCGGGGCCATCGACTGCGACCAGCCGAGGTAGTTGCTTTCCAGTGATTCGAGTAGCTCGTCGATGTCGGCACGGCTGAAACCGCCGCGGTAGCCGTCGTCGTCGATGTAGCGCGGCGACGGAGTGATCATCGCCAGCTTGCTGAACCGGGCCGGCGCCGTGGATACCGCCAGCACGCCGATCATGGCGGCCACCGAGTGCCCGACGAGCATCACGTCGCGCAGGTCGAGAGCCTCGGCGATCTCCACCACGTCGTCGGCGTAGCCCTGCAGTGAGGCGTATTTGGCCGGGTCCCACGCGGCGGGGTCGGCGTTGCCCGAACCGACATGGTCGAACAGGACGATGTCGAACCGGTCCCGCAGCCGCGAGGCCACCGGATGCCATAGGTGCTGGTCGCAGCCGAAGCCGTGGGCCAGCAGGAGCGTCGGCCCTGGACCGTCACCCACGCGGGTGACGTTGTTCCGGGAGACGACGTCCATCAAGGCATTCTTGCAGTCAGCGGCGCGAACCGGATCTGGTCCGCTTTTCCGCGTACATCGCGGCGTCGGCGCGGGCCAGGACGGCTTCGGCGAGGTCGCCGCCGATCGGTGCTCCGAGATCCTCGGCCCGGCAGGTGGTCGCATCGGCGTCATTCATCGCTTGCTGGACTTTGATCATGGTCTGCAAGGTCGCCACCGACAGTTCGCCCCCCACGAGCTGGATTTTTGGGGAAAACGCAGGGTCAGCGTAGGCAATGAACAATTCGCATAAGTGGGTTTACGCGTACACGCGCACGTCACCCACGGCGTGTGTTATACCCCTAGCAAATTAGCTTTCACGTCAGCATCGGGGGTTGGGCATGGGCCTGGGTCAGCATGGTCGTTACGTCGGTCGGGTCGGAGCGTTGGCGGTGGCTCTCGGTGTCGGCGGGTTGATCGTCGCGCTGCCCGCGGTGGCCGGCGCGGACAGCGGGACGGGGGGCTCGGGCAAGACGACGTCCTCGGCCGGCAAGCCTGCGCCGCGGCACTCGGCCAAGCCGGGCCCGCGTGCCCCGAAGGCGCCGACGTCGACGCCGGCCGCATCGGTCAAGCCCGCCGCATCCATCTCTGTCGCGAGCCGGCAACCGCTTGATCGACTCAGCGGAAGCGGCGATCCGTCGGCTCCGGTCACCGAGCCGCTGTCGTTCGCGGTGCTGGCGGCGACCCGCCGGGGTGGGACCGGCCGATCGGCGCGTTCGGTCACCACCGGCGGAACCGCCGCTGCCGCAGCCGCTTCGGTGCCCAGCGCCGGTCTCACCGGGGACACGGCGCCGGCCGCGGGTGCTACCGCGGGCAGCGCGCTCGGCACCGCGGTGCGGAGCTTCATCGACTCGCATTTCCCCGGCTGGAGCCCGATCGCCGACGAGTTGGCGCCGATTGTCGCCAACGGCATCCAGGACCTGGTCGCCAACGGCAAGATCAGTGCCGAAGTGCAGCAGCTGGTCGCGAATAACACCATCCTGCAGTTCGTTTCGACAAAGATCTCGGCGGCGCTGAACACCTACCTCGGCGTGCCGTCACCGGTCGGCACCGTCGTCGGCAACGCGGCGGTCAGCTTCGCCCGCACCGTGCTCGGCAACACGGGCGTCCTGACCGCGCTGGACGTGCTCGCCACCGCCGTGCAACCGGACACCGTGCAAGCCACCGCGATCGCGGCCGGCTTGGCCACCAATGACATTGCGCCGCTTGCGAATTACCTCAAGGCCGTGGTCGCCAACTCCTCCGCCGAGATCGCCACCTTCCTGAGTAACTCCTCGGTGCAGGCTGCGCTGGCCTCAGGTGTGTCGAGTGCGGTCATCGATCTGACCAATGGCGGGGTCATCCCGGCGTGGCTCGGCAATGCCGTCGACGGCTGGGTGACGTCGGCTCTGGGCGGCGACGCCACCGCGACCGCTGTCGGTAATGCGCTGGGCGCGGCCGTGCAGGGCCTGCTGAGCAACACCAAGGCGGTGCAGGGTGTGGCGGCAATCGCCGGTGCGGCCGTCACCGACCTCTTGTCCGCGCCGGGGGTCCCCGCCGCGCTGGCCGACTACATCACCCAGTTCGGCACCGCGCTGTTGGCGGGCGACAACTGGATGGATGCACTGGACATCGCTTGGCAAGGGCTGCAAGGCAATTCAGCATTCCCGTCGGCGCTGGCTCCCGCTGCGGGTGACGTAGTGTCCTCGCTGGCCACCAACGCCGATGTGGTCGCGGCGCTGGCGTCGACGGCGAAGTCTTTGGTGGTTAGCTTGGCCGCCGACGAAGGTTTCCGCGCTGTCGTCTCTGAATTGTTCGGTCCGACCTACGGCCCGACGCTCGCCGAGGCGCTGGCCGATCCGAAGTCCGCGGCGCAGCTCGGCGCGACGGCCGGTTCGGTGATCACCAGCTTCCTCGCCCAGGACGGGGTGGCGGCGACGCTGTCGGCGGCCACCGAGCAGATCGTCGCGGCGCTGCTGAGCGGGGTCTCGCCCAGCGACGTGCTCGAGGGCGTTGTGCAGCAGCTGGCATCGGACCCGGCGTTGGTTGCGGCGTTCAATGCGACCGTGCCGGACGCGCTGCAGTCGGTGCTGAAGGCCCCGGCTGTTCGGGACGTGATCAGCACGGTCGCGCAGGGTGTCGTCAATCAGCTGATCGACTCGACGCCGCTGAACAACACTGCTCTGGATCCGGTGGTGAGCCAGGTGGCCAAAGCGACGGTGCAGGCGTTCGTGTCCAACCCGGCCGCGCAGGGCCTGATCGGCGACCTTGCCGGAGATCTTCTCGACGGAACGCCGCCGGCCGATGTGGTGCAGACCGTGATTTCGAGGGTCGTCAACAGCCCCGCGCTGCAGATTGCGCTCGGCCAGTCGCTGGGGCAGGGATTCGGTGCGCTCCTCGGTGACAATCCGGTCGCCTACGCGGTGGGGCAGCTGGCCGGAATCGGCACGGCGCTGGCATTGGTGTTCAGCTTCGGGGTGGCGAATCTCTTCGGGCTGACCGGCGGCTTGTCGGCGTCCTCGGTCCCGAGCGGCAGCTCGTATTTCGTGACATTGCAGATTGCCTGAGCGAGAAGCGGGCGCAAACGCGGACGGTTGAGCCATACTCATTGCTGCCGCATAGCAAATCCGCCAACGGCACTCTTGGCTTGATCGGGGATTTATCATGATTACCACCGCAAAGACTCGTTACACGGTCACCGGCGTCCTCGCCGCCGGTGCCGCCGCGAGTGCACTACTTGCCGGCGCCGCGCTGGGGTCGGCTCCCAAGGCCAACGCCAGCTGTGCGTCGTTCTTCGGTCTGGGAAACAGTGCCGACTGCTCCAGCACGCCGCTGAGCATCGCGATCGCGGTCGGTAGCGGCGCCACCGCGCATGCCAGCGGGTTGTTCGGCGGCGCGTTCGCTCTCGGGACCAATTCCGCCGCGACCACCGGTGACGCGTTCACCTTCGCCACGGCAGCCGGCGACGGATCGGTCGCCACCGCCAACGGACTGTTCGGCATCGCCACCCAGCTGGGACCGAACGGCGCCGCCGTCACACAGGGCTCGGGCCAGTTCGCCAATTTCGGTCTCAACATCGCGCTGAACGTGACGCCGCTGAACACGGCGGCGAACGGCAGCCTCGTGACGGCGGGCGGCACCGGTGGCGCCGGGAACATCGCGCTGAATTTGTTCGGCAGAGGAACTGCGGCCGACACCATGAAGGTCACCTCGCACGGCTTCTTCAACATCGCGACCAATGTGGGTGGCCGCGATAACCTCGTCGAATCCGGTGACGCGGCGAACAGCTCGATCATCAACCTGGCCACCAACCTGTTCGGCAGTAACACCACCGTGTCGGCGCAGGGTGGGATCTGGAACTGGGCGACCAACCTGCTCGGCGACAACAACACCGTCGTGACGGTCGGCAGCCTGGTGAACACCGCGACCAGCCTGTTCGGCAGCAACAACACCGTCATGACAACCGGTGGCTACGCCAACTGGGGCCGCAACATCTTCGGCAACGGCAACACCATCATGGTCACCGGCGGCTACGCGAACACCGTTCGAAACCTGTTCGGCAGCAACAACACTGTGACGACGACGGGTGGCAACGGCAACCTGGCGCAGAACTGGTTCGGCACCGGAAATGCCGTGACAGTCACCAACGGGATTTACAACACGGCGTTCAATCTGCTGGGCGGCAACGGCAACCAGGTCGAATCGCAGGGCGGATACCAGAACGCGGTGTACAACATCGTCGGCAGCAACAACACGTTGACCGTCGGTGGCGCGGGCAGTAACTACAACCTGGCGATCAATACGTTGAGCAGCAACAACCAGGTGACCGTCGGAGGCGCCGGCGGCAACCTCACCGCCGGATTCAACTTCCTCGGCGGCACCAACACCGTCAACGCCGGACCCGGACCGCTGGCGTTGGCCGGCACCATCTTCGCCAACGGCCAGACCGTCACCAAGACGAACCCGGGTATCGCGATCAACAACTTCCGCATCGGCGGGGCGCAGGCGACCGGCGGTACGAGCAGTAAGGCGCCGGCGGCGAAGGCCGGAAACGCGGGAAAGAAGAAGGGCACCGCCGGGAGTCGGCGGGCTAGCCACTAGGGGCGTACTGTCCGCCTCTGAGCGACAACAGCTTTGGTATGTCGTTGTTGTCGCTCAGAGGTGGGCGCCAACCCGAGTAGGGCTGCTAGCCCATCGGCCCCATCTCGTCGGGCATCGGTGCGTCGCAGCGGGCTCGGAAGTCGGCGGCCGGTTGGCGAACAGCCTTGATCTGGTCGCGAACCTCGGGATTCGCCTGCAGATAGTCGGAGACAGCGGTACGCATCTCGTCCCGAGACTTGCCCTTCAGTCCGGTGAAGAACGCGTTGACGTCGGGGTGGGTGAACAGGTACACCGACATGCCGGCGTTGACTCCGGACAGGACCTGGGTGAGGTCACCCGCCGTACAGTTCGGCTCGTCGGCGGCGGCGGTTGCCGCGCTCCCGATCAGCATTGCGCCTGCGATGATTCCGGCGCTGATCATGTTGCGGACCAACATTCGACTGCTCCTAACGATGAGGGTTTGACGGGGCATGGTCAGTTCCGCGGCCCGGGCCGCGGAGGCCGGGGGCGGGGAGGCGGTGCCGGTGGGTTCGGTCGCGGGCTGAGATCGAGGTCGATGCCCCAGGCGTCGTCGCAGTACCACGGATCGGCGCAGTAGCCCGGATACGCGGGCCCGGCAATCGGTGCGGTGGGGCCGCCGCCGCGCACCTCACCTTGCGCACAGACGGTGGCCGCGCCGGCATTGGTGCAGTCCGCGGAGGCGGGTGTCGCCGATATGAGGCTCGCGGGTCCGGTCCCGATGATCAACCCGAATGCCATGTAGCAAACAGATTTTCGCATGACCGCCACCCCTGTCCCCCAAATGGACTTTTTCGCTCTGCGGTTAGTACTACGCCGCGTCGTGCAATTGCGCAAGAGCAAAGAATCAGAACGCGCCCGGCTCACCAGGTTCGGTATCCAGCGCCGAGCGGTTGGTCAGCAGCAGCGTGACGAAGTACAGCCCGCCGACTGCGATCAGGCCCAGCACGATCAGACCGGGAATCCTTGCCTCACTGGGGGATACGAGCGCGAAGACCGAGAAGGCCACCCATACCAGCGCGGTGTAAGCCACCGGCAGCTCGAACCGGCCCAGGCTGAAACCGCCCTCCTTGCGTTCGAGGCGCTTGCGCACGCAGAGGTAGAGCACCACGATGCCGCCGTAGATCAACGCAGGCAGGATCGTCGACGCGACGATCAGCTGCAGCAGGGCCGCACCGCGCAGCGTGAGCATCAGGACCACGCCGATCACGAAGATCAGGATCGTCGCGGCAACCGGCGTCTGAGTGCGCGGGCTCACCCGGCGTAGCACCGTGTGGCCGGGGAATCGTGAGTCGCGCGCCATGGCGAACGCTTGGCGCGAGCAGGCCGCGATCATCACCATGCCTGCGCCGAACATGGCAAAGGCAATGCCGGTCAACAGGACTCGCTCCATCACCGGACCGAGCTGATCGTGGATGATCGTCGCCACCGGTGAACCGCTGGTGCTCACTTCGGTGATGTCCTTGATCGCCAACGTCAGGATGATGACGAACACCAGACCCAACGTCGCCGAGGCGATCACCGACGAGACGATCGCGCGCGGCACGCTGCGGAACGGATCCTTGGCCTCCTCAGCGAGATTCGCCGCGGAGTCGAAGCCGACCAATGTCACCAAGCCCATGATCATGCCGGCCATCAGCGGCCCGCCGATCGCGAAGTAGTTGGGTGCGTCGGCCGCGACACCGCGGGAGACCAGATTGGCGGTGGTGCCGGTGCCGGAGAACACCATCACCGCACCGAGGCCGACCACCAGTACCGCCAGAATCACCAGCTCCAGACCGACCGCGCCGGAGGTGACCACGCCGAGCAGGCGGGTGGAGGCGATGACGAGAATCGTCTGAGTCAGCAACACCGCCAACGTGATCAGCCGGGCGACATCCTCGTCGGGCGCCATCCCGAACAGCGGCATCAGCGCTTGGCTGGCCAGTGCGTTGTCCATCGCCGCGACCGCGATCGCCAGGAACCAGAACGTCAGCCAGCCGAACAGCCAACCGACTTTCGGGTTCGCGAGCCGCGACGCCCACTGATAGGACGAGCCACTCAGCGCGATCCGGGCGGCGAATTGCGCCACCACCAGCGCGACGAGCGTCTGGCCCACCGCGGCGATGATCCACAACCAGATCCCGACCGGCCCCGAATAATTCAGCACCGCACCGTAGGTGGCGAAGATCCCGACCACCACAGAGATGAACGCGAACGAGATCGCGAACACCTGGAACGAGCCGAGGGTGCGTTTCAGTTCGGGTTCATATCCCGAATGCCGCAGTTCCTCGTCGGTGGAGTCAACGGTCATTGCGGCACCGGGCCTTCCTCGAAGTCAGAGCAACCATAGGGGACACGCGGGCTATCGGGCGGCGGCTTGAGCAGCATCCAGACCGCCACCGCCGACGCGAGCAGCAGGACCGAACCGATCCCCGCGGCGACGGCGAGTCCGTCGGTGAACGCTGATTGGGCGGCGGTCAGCAGGGCGTGCGCTTTATCGCCGCCCAGGGTCGCGGCTGCTCGGTGGGCGGCAGCCAACGATTGTTCGGCGTGCGCCACGACGTCGTCGTGGATGCCGGCTGGCCGGTCCAGCCCGCGGTACACAGCGGCGATCACGCTGCCCAGCAGTGCGATACCGAGCGCCATGCCCAACTCGTAGGCCGTCTCCGACACACCCGCCGCGGCGCCGGCCCGCTCGGGTGGCACGCTGGTGATGATGACGTCGTTGGCGACGGTGAAGGCCATCCCGAGTCCGGCGCCGATGGCGAACAACGCGATTCCGAGCGGCCAGTACGGGGTGGTCGGGCTGATCAACGTCAGCGATGCCAGCGCCGCACCGATCAACGCCAACGAGGTCGCCAGCACCATGCGCGGTGACCGGTACCGCACGGCGACACCGGCCAGCACGCCGAACGCGGTCGCCGCCAGCGCGGCGGGCAGTTCGGCGAGCCCGGCTTGCAGCGGGCTGTAGTCATGCACCAGCTGGAAGAACTGCGACAGGAAGAACAGCACGCCGGACAGGCCGAGGATCGACAACATGTTCGCGGTGATCACGCCGGTGAACCCGCGGTTGGCGAACAGGCGGACGTCGATCAGCGGATGCGGTGACTTAAGCTGCCGTCGCACGAACAACGTCAGTGCGGTCGCACCCAGCAGTCCCGAGACGACGATGTCGGAGTGCAGTCCATGGGCGGCGCCCTGCTTGGCGGCGTAGACCACGCCGAGAATCCCGATCAGCGACAGGGCGGCACCGAGCGGATCCCACGGTCCCGGGGTCGGGTTGCGCAATTCGGGCAGCAGCGCCCAGCCGCCCACCACCAGGACGACGACCACCGGCACGTTGATCAGGAACACCGAGCCCCACCAGAAGTGCTCCAGGAACAGCCCGCCGATGACGGGGCCCAGCGCGGTGCCCGCCGAGAAGACCGAGGCCCAAATACCCACGGCGACAGCACGTTCCTGTCCGTTCGGAAACAGACCCCGGATCAGGGCCAGGGTCGACGGAGCTAGGCTCGCCCCGGCGACGCCCAACAGTGCGCGGGCCGCGATCAACATCCCGGCCGTCGTCGCACACGCCGCCGCCACCGACGCCAGCGCGAAAGCCGTTGCGCTGATGAGCAATAGCTTCTTGTGCCCGATCCGGTCGCCGAGGCTACCCATGGTGACGAGCAGCCCGGCGAGCACGAAGGAGTAGATGTCCCCGATCCACATGATCTCGGTGGCGGTCATGCCAAGATCCCTGCCGAAGACCGGTGCCGCCACCGCCAGGACGGTGCCGTCGACTCCGATCAGCAGCACGCCCAGGCTGAGCACACCCAGCGCTAGCCAGCGGTGTCTCACGGACTATCCGGCGTGGCAGAACACGTCGACCTTGGCGGTTTCGAAGGCGTCGCGCTGCTGGCCGCCGTGATGCTCGTGGCGGTCCTGGTGCACCGAGATCACCGAGCACTTGTTGAGCGGCATGTTGCCGTCTTTGTTGATGACGACGTGCGCGCCCTGGTCGCGCAGCTGGCCGACGGCTTGGCTGGCGGTGGCGGTGCCGCCGTCGGTCTCGGGGGTTTCGGCGGCGGCGTGGCCGGCCAGGCCGACCGCGAGGGCGGTCAGAACCGGGGCGGCGAGAGTGGCGAGGGCGAGCTTGGCGGCGGTGGCGTTGATCATGCTGATGACGTTATGGCGCGCGGGCGCGCTACATCATCGACAGAAATGTGCGTTTCCGCAGGCAGGGCATGGTGCAAATTATGTAGACGCGCCGTGCAGCACCTTGTTTTCGTGCGCCCAGGCAGCTGCTGCGGTGCGGCTGGAGACGCCGAGCTTGATGTAGATGTTGGCCAGGTGCCGGGCGGCGGTCTTCTCGCTGATGAACAGCTTCTTGGCCAGGTCGCGGTTGGACAGGCCCGCGGCGATGCCGATCAGGACCTCGAGTTCCCGCTTGGTCAAGCCGCCAGGCGCTTCGATGGGCTCGGCGTGGGTGAGTGCGACGCCGAGCTGCTGATAGATGGCGGCGGCGTTCGCCTTCTCTGCGGCAGCGCCCTCGGGATCCCCGGAGTCGCTGCGGGCCACCGACATCCACTCGTAGACCTGGGCCATCTCGTAGCGGCACTGGGTGCTGCGGTAGCGGCGTAAGGCGTCTTGGAGGACGGGCAGGGCGTCGGCGGCCTTGCCTTGTTTGACGAGCACCGCGCCGCGGGCGTGGCGGGCCCAGGCCCGGAAGCCGGGGGAGTCGAACTTCTCTGCGCCTGCTTCGAGTTCGGCGCAGTAGCGGTCGGCGTCATCGATCTTGTTGCGGGCCAACGCGATCTCGATGGCGGCGGGCAACAGTCGCAGGCGGTTGATCTCGTCCTGCTCGGCGTCCATGCGCATGCGCAGGTCGGTCGCGGCGGCGTCGGCCTCACCGAGGTGGCACCGTAAGAGGGCTTCACCCGGCTGGGGATCTTTGTTGTGATCGCGGGCTTTCGCGAAGGCTTCGCGGGCGCCGTCGATGTCGCCCTTGCGGCGGCGGATCTCGCCGAGCTCGTAGTAGCCCTTGCCGACGGTGCCGGGGAAGTCACCCATCGCGGCGATCGCGTCGATCAGCCTCTGCTCCACCTCGGTCAAGGTCTTGGTGGCGCTGTGTAGGTCCATCTTGTGGACTTCGCAGGTGGTGCCGTACCAGGAGGCGGTGACTTTCGGGCCTTTGCGCCAGACCTCCATGGCGTCGAACCAGGTCTTCATGCGGGTGAGGTCGGCGAGGCGGTGGCATTCGTGGATGACGGCGCAGTAGATGTCGCCGGCCCAGTCGACGGGGACCTGGTCGGCGAGGACGGGCATCATCGCCTCGTCGAGTTGGGCGAAGGCTTCGCTGGTGCGGGCGAAGGGCAGCATGGTGACGCCGCTGGCGGTGAAGCAGAGGGCGTTGAAGCCGGGATCGTTCAGTCGGTCCGTGACGTCCTGGAGCTGCTCGGCGAGGTCTTTGGCGACGTCGTTGCGTCCCTCGTCGATAGCGACCAGAGAGTCGACATAGAGAAGGTAGGCCAGGACCCGGTCGTCGGGTTGCTTGTCGTGCAGGCGGCGGGCGCGGTTGATCCAGACGCGGGTGATGGTGAGATCGCCGCCGTTGAACCACTGCAGGGCGACCTCGACGGCTTTCATCGCGGCGCCGTGGGTGTCGTTGGCGGCGTTGAGACGGTTGAAGGCCTGCTCAGAGAGCTGCATGGAGTGCCGGCCGTGGCCGAGGCGCCAGGCGGCCAGGCCGAACGAGGACAGATCGTCGGTGGTGAGCTCGCCGGATTCTTGGGCCTGAAGGTAGTGGTCGTAGGCGGTGCGCCAGTCGCCGTCTGCGTAGGCGGTGCGCGCGGCGGCGAGCTGGGTGTCTGCAGGCATGGTGATCGGCTAACGGTAGCCGAGGCTGCGGCGATGTAAGTGCTGAACAGTGCGGGTTCTTCGGCGGTGTGGCGGGTTGGCTGCGGAGTCTTGTACTGCAGGTTTTCAGGTTGTCGGGATACTGTGACAGCCGTTGACTTCGGAAGGGGTTGCTCATGCGGGCTGGCTGTGTCGCTGCGGTGGTGTGCGGTGTTGCGCTGGCGATGGCGCCGACGGCTTCAGCGGCCGACGACCTGATGAGCGGCAGCTACACCGTGAAGGGCCCGAACGAGATCATCGACACCTGGACCATCTCGAATCTGTGCAACGTGATCGAGACGGGTTGCCTTGCGAATGTGACTTCGCCGCTGATCACAGGGCAGGCGGTCTACCAAGGCGCACATACCTGGATGATGCGAGTCATCGGGCAGGTGCCGGTGTGCCCGGACAGGTCCAAGACCAAGGGCGCCATGGTCTTCACGTGGAACACCCAGAGCCTGACCGGTTCGGTGACCGAGATCCAGCAGGGCAACTGCGTGTTCACCCGGCCCGGGCAGTCGCAGATTCCGATTACGTTGGTGGCTGCTTAGGGGCTTGGGCGGCCGCCAAAGAAAGGCCGATGACTCGTCGGTGCGCCGCGCTACGTTGTGGCGATGCGCTGGTACGCCCGCCCCGAGAACGAACCCCTCGCTCTGAGGGTTGCCCCGCGTCTGGCGTCGTGGAATAAAGCAGACGATCCAGATCAAGTTCGGCTGCGGGCGTATTTGGATGACACCGAGGCGCTTCTCTCTGAGGCACGGATCGACGGTGAATGGGCGCTGTGGCTCGACGTTGGGTTGCCACCTGATCGGAACCTTCTTGGAATGTCAGATCTCGACAACTTCGCCTACCCCCTGGCGTATCACCTCAGGGATCCCCGGTTGGTCTCCGTCTGGTGCACCAAGCAGTACGGCGAGCGGTCTTTCGTCCGAATCGAAGAGGCGCGTGAGGTTGAGCGGCCTGCGACTGAAGTATTGGTCGCGAAGACGAACGCGTCGGCGACGACGATTGCCTATAAAGAGCAGATTCATACCGCCGTTGCAGACGCCACCGAACTCCCAGAAGGACCCATCAGGCTCGAGTTGTCCTTCGTGGTCGGTCGGCGCAGGAACTGGGTGAACCTCTGGAAGCAGACAATCGACTCGCTGGATCCGATACTCGGGCGTACTAACCCTGATCGCGCATGGCATCCCCGCGACGGGAGGATCACCGAACTCGGTATGCATGTCACGGTTGATCCGGCGGCCGGCAATGAAATCGTGGTTGGAATCGTTGCCACGGAGACAGTCCTTCGTGACGAGGACACTCGATGACAAAGTTTCGGTTCGACCTAGCTGAGTGGTTCTCCGACAATGCGGATCAGGTCCGCAGTGACCTTGTCGGGTACTTCGGAGGAGGTAAGCAGCCCTTCACCGGGCGGTGGTTCGAAGAGTTCTCGGCCATCAGTGACGCCGACCGCTTTGAACCCGCCGATTTACTTGCTGTCAAATCTCTCAGCGTGACGGTGCCTACCGAGGCTGCAGCGTCGCTTCTGATCACGGAGAGCGAGCGATTCAACTCGCTTCTGAGAGACATTCCGCGCGAGCAGAACCTCTGGGAGGTGAGTCGGTTCGACGTGAATGCAGGAAGCGCCGCCGATAGATTGCACGCGGAGCTGCGCACCTTGCCGGGCATAGAGTGGGTCGTCGCGGGCAAGCTCATGGCGGCGAAACGCCCTAAGCTGATTCCGATCCTCGACAATGAGGTCCGCAACTATCTTCAACCTCCCAAGAACCTCTTTTGGGTGACTATGCATGACGAGTTATCGGATTCTGCACGCCGCCAAGCAATCGCGGAGGCTTGCCAGGCCGCACCTCCGCAGGTGAGCCTGCTGAGACGAATAGACGTTGCACTCTGGCGAGCGGCGAAGCGCGGATCCCCTGCCTAAGCTGGACTGCTCTTGACAGTCAGCCGGGACAGTTTGCGGTTCGACGAACGCCACACCAAGTGTTAGTCCATCTCCGCCAATCGTTGGTCGAGGTATCGAGCCACTGACGGATTAGCGATCAGACGCTTCTTGCCGTCCGGGCCGTGAATTTCCCAGTGGGACTTCGAGTGTTCGACCACGACGGTGTGTAAAGGATCGACGCCGATGAGCATGCCACGCTTGAACAAGAGCCGTCCGTGTTCGCGAGCTTCTTGACGGGTAGGCGGACGCGTCGATGAACACCCGTGGCAGAGCCACATTCCGCTAACCGGTGTGTGTACACATCTCTTGCAGATGGCGACACCGCAGCAGTCACATAGGACCATGCCATCAGCACAGGCCGGGCAGACGGGCTGTTGGCAGTAGCCGCATTGAGCGGCAACTGATCCGAAATGCCCCTCCCGATCAATCCCGCCCCAATCGAGTACCTGCCTAGTGATTTGGTCGACGCGGCGGGCGTCAGTCTGACCAGGCGCGAGGACGACGTCATACCGCCACTCATAGCCGCCAACAGTGGTGCTCTGCGTTACTGATGCACCAATATCCAGGCGACTCCGCGGCGTCGGCGGGATGAGCGTCTGCAACAGACCTCGAAGCCGTTGTGGTAGATCACTGAACTCAGGGATGACGACCGCTTGGTCCGGGATCCACGCTGCAAGGGCATCGCTCGTGCCGTCCGCGACCGACCTTGGGCCCGTCTTGATCTGTCCACGCGGCTCGATACGGTGAGCAACACCTGTGACGTTCGAAATGGTAGAGAAAGTGACCTTATTCGGATCGGTGTAGACACCGACCTCGTCGGCATCGCCCAGGCCCATATGCCGCGACAGTAGTGTTGCGGCAGGCGCATGCTCGGACGTTGAAATTAGATACCAATGAACGTCTTCGAGCCGGCGCACACCGAGGGTGACCAGGTTCGCCAGGCTGCAGATGACTGCTTCCGTGTCCTTGCCGGTGGCCATCTTCCGAACCTTGGGTTCTGGATTCCATGCATCAGTCACCCATGGTGGCCTCGACTCGGCAGGACCCCACTCTGCGGTGACCTCCTGCTCATCTGAGTCATCAATCGTTATCTCGCTGATCCCGTCAGGCGTGATCGCAACCTCGGAACCCGAACGCTCCCAGCGCATGATCAGCGGAGTAATTGAGGGCTGGTGCAGAGCGTGCAGGACGGACTTAAGCCGATTCGGGGTCTGGAGGGCCGCCTCAGGACAGTCCGATAACGGCGGGAATAGTTCTACGACAGCTGCAGCCAAGTCGTCCAAAGGAGAGCCATGAGATTTCGGGCTTCTTCCGGAGACGTCGAGCGCTGGAGCCGACCAGACCGAGCAGAACTCGCGTCTCGAGTGGACGATGAGTCTGGGGTCTGTCCGTGTCGACTCGGGCTGGAGTGTTTGGGCAGCCGGGACGACTTGTGTCTGCAGCGCGCGACTTGCTGACAATCGCAAGCGATACGAGTCGTCGATCTGACTGCGGTCGAACGCAACCCACCGGGTTATAGCGCCATCGCGGATGATGGCTTGTTCGTAGGCACGTCCGCGGTTGATGAGGACGACCGACGCGTG
The DNA here is from genome assembly GCF_041287105.1 of Mycobacterium sp. SA01. Lineage (NCBI taxonomy): Bacteria > Bacillati > Actinomycetota > Actinomycetes > Mycobacteriales > Mycobacteriaceae > Mycobacterium > Mycobacterium sp. SA01. The sequence continues at coordinate 489,223 of NZ_JBGGNO010000020.1, forward strand.
GCCGTCCGTACCTGCTTGAATCATCGCCCCGTGCGCCGCGAGAGCTTCAGGCAGCGTTGCCTTCTGCTCGTCGGTGATCCCTGCCATCCCGTCGCATGCCGGGCAAAGATCGTCTACTCGGCAGGACATGCACATGGCTCGTTCGCACATCGCGCATGCAGCGACGTGCGGGTCCCGACCGCAATCGGTGCAAGCGTGGTCACCACACAGGAGGCATCGAACCGCGGATACTTTGTGGCTGGTCGATGCGCATCGTCGGCATACCTGATGTGAGCAACCCCCACATGTCAGCGAGGCCAGTTGGCCGAAGTCGTCACAGGCGCGACATGCCCAAGAGTCACAAGACGAACACAGGGCCGCTGCTCCGGCGGCGTAGAAATGTCCGTCCCGACACACCCCGAAATCCGATTGCCGGATACCGAGGTCTTTGACATGGGGAGCGAGCGGTGAGCCGTCGAATGTCTGAAAGACGTGCGTCGCGGTGCCGTGCCCTTGCCAGGTCTCCGCAACTTCCAAACCGTTGCACAGCGCAGCAGTGAAGCTACGCGTGCTCTGGGTGATTAGCGCCGAGGCTAATTCGCTCGGCAGTGATGAGATGCCCTGTGTTGCTGACCGATTGGCATGAACTCCCAGCGCCGAGAGCGAAGCGTTGTCCGCCGCGACGATCTCTGCGTCGGCGGTCAGCTCGACCAACTTCGCGACTGGGCGAATGTTTCGCTCTTGCAGCGTGCATTCCGTCGGCGACGGGAAGTCGCCGACGATTTGAACAATCTCATCATTTCGCTTACCGAGCCTTCCTCCAGGCATCCCGATCGCGGAGAGGTATTCATACGCGCCCAACTGCTCGGCAGTTGTGAATCCATGCGGGCATGCGATCCACATGCCGACCTGTTCGCTTCCGTGTTGAGCGCTGGCCAGAACAGCCTCGTTCCTGCGTTCCAAGGTCACACGAAGTTCTGGGAGTTCCGCCGTGGCGATCGAAGGACTGTCAGTCGATGGCGCCTGCCACTGAATGCCGGCATGCCGCACATTTGATACCTGAGGAACTCCTTCGTCGTTGATGGAGGCTTCCTCTTGCACGATCTGATGTGCTTCGAGATAGATGTCCACGAAATGCGAACGGCGAGTGATCAACACCGCTGGGCGTGGTGGGGGCGTGACCTCGCCGCGCAGCTTCTGCAGCAGATGAGCAAGTCCGGACTCCACTTCGGACGTAACAGGAACCTGCGGTGCCGAGTTCGGAAGATCGGCTAGGGCCTTAGTGTCGATCGACGGACCGGCATTGGAAGCAATCGACCATTCGACCGAGACCCTTTCGGTGCTATGCAGCCGAGCGCGCGTGTTGCTCTCGTGCAATCGGCGCCCGGTTAGGTCCCTGGTAACCAGGCCGCAGTCCAAGGGCAGGCCATTCTGTCTTGCATACGCACGCAGGCGGCCCCGTTGGGGATCGGCAGCGTCAGCCTTATCAACAACAACCGCTGAAGTTGAGTCGGGTCGGACCAATTCAGCGACTCGCTCGCCCACTCGAAGGACGTTGCCTCCGTTGAGCTTCCAAGCGATAGAGAACTCGTCATCCAGTTCAGGCATGCGCTCCGGCGAGGCGCAGGTTTGGCAGAGTCCCCCTGTCTCACGGCGGCATTGAGCGCAGCTCGATTGTTTACATGCGGCGCACGGTGCGAAGACCGCGTCGTCGCCGCAACCCGCACACAATGAGCGGCCACACGACTGGCACTTGGTTACTTCCGATTCGTCGACCCAATGCATTGCGGAGCAGAGCGCAAGTATCTGGATTGCCTGACCGGAGACGTCGCTCTCCACCGTGACGGGTTCCGTAGTCCCCCACTCGTAGGTCAACGTAGCTTCGCCGCCGCTGGGCCCCTCCCAAGTCTCTTCGACCAACCAGTCGTCTTCGTCGAGGGTTACCGCGAGGATCTTGGCTCTAGCGCGTATGTCAGGACGCCGACTGAGGCGCGACTCCTCGGAGCGCAGAGCGCGTTGCAGGCGCGTCCGATCCTCGGCGACTGCCTCGGCGATCTGGGCGTTGTAACCTGTGGTGATTCGAGAGAGCTCTTGACTTTGCTCTTTCTCCACCAGCTTCGAGCGTTCACGACGAAGCTCCTCGAGCTGGGCGATCGCTGCATGTTCAAAGTGAGCGATTACTTTCGGAGCGGTTTCGAATGCAGGCGGCAGTGATTCGCCGTCCTCGAGTGGACGTCGTGGAAGTCGGCGTTCGTTGTGCCCGTTGATGTCCGCCGTAATGAGGTGCTCTGTCGTCTCGGCTTCACCGACGGTCGCCCGGAATGTCGCTTGCCCACTCCATGAGCCGGAAGGGACGAGGCGTCGGCGGAGCAGTCGGATGCTGGTCGCATGACGATAGGGGCTAGGTCCGATGTCGTCCGGGATCACCGGAACGGTCGCGTGCATGTCCCCGCGTACACGAAGTAGGCCAAGCAGCTCATCGAACACCGGCGATCCGACAGCGCATAGTTCAGCGTCTGGGTGGTGTTCCAGTCCGAAACGGTCGAACGCCAAATGCATGAGGGTCCGGCCGCCAAGTTCCTGGTCGAATTCCTCGTCGAACTTCGCAGTGATGAATGCTCCGTCGCCGCTGCCGGTGTCGTGCACGATGACGGCGCCGAGTGCTTGGAGAACATTCCTCACCCAAGTCTGCACCCGACGCTGACGCATCCGTGCACGCTCGCTGACCTCGGGCGCCAGCTCAGTGCTGCCCGCCTTCGTAAGGTCTTTGCGATGCTCGAAACCGGTCGCCATCCACTTGCTCATGCCCGCGTCTGCAGCAATGAGCGTCGATGCCTTCTTGCGAGCATCGACAAGCTCAGTGCCCAGTTTGCTAAGCAGGGTATTCATTTTGACGTCGTTTTCTGCGAATAGCGCCTCCATGACACGTGTTTCGAAGCTCGCAGTTTTGGAGTCGTCGAGCTCACCGAGAATCGTTGTGACCTGCCCGAATAGCAGCTCGAACATGCGGAGCTTTTCAGCTAGCAGCCGGAAGACGCTTTCGTCGATGGTTCCCTGGGCGTAGAGGTTGGCGACGAACACCTCGTCTTTGGGCTGCGTCAAGCGATCCACGCGACCGATGCGCTGCTCGATGCGCATCGGATTCCAGGGCAAGTCGTAATTCAGAACGCAATTGCAGAACTGCAGGTTTTGACCTTCGGCGCCGGCGTCTGTGGAGACCATGATCGGCGCGTCACCCGATCTGAACGCAGCGATCGTCGCTGCACGCTCGCCCGCAGACATTGAGCCATGGAACGATCGCGCGTTGAGCCCTTCCGCCTCCATTCGCCGGAGTAACCCGGTAACCGTGTCCGTGTGCTGGGTGAAAATCAGGACACGGCCGTGCTCCCGCATCCAATCCCGTGTTATCTGGAGTGCCTTGTCTTCCCGGGCCGACGTCTTGATGTCCATGGCAAGGTGACCAACTTCGTGCAGCACTTCGCGCACGCGGGCGTCGGGATGGCGGTCCGCCATTCTGAGTGCTGTGGTTCCCATTGAGAACGGGCTGGCGGTCAGTCGTAATGCAAGACTGCGGCGCCGCATCGTGTCGCCCGATTCACGCATCACGTTGCGAAGCAATTGAGTTGCAAGCGCGTAGAGTTCGCTCTCGCGAGAGCCGAGGGTAATGGGGACATCGACGGCGCGACGCACCACTCGGTCGACTCCCGCTTGCGCACGCGTGGTGCGAATCATCACGCTGCTGATGAGGCGCCGCAGGGCAGCGGGGTCGTTTGGCGTGCGGGGGTCGTAGCCGCGCATGAACTGGCGCTTGAAATCAGTGACCGAGTTGAATGTGCCGGGTCGCAGTAGCTCGACCAGCCGGTAGAGCTCCAGCAAGTCATTCTGGACCGGCGTCGCGGTCAGAAAGAAGGCGTATCTGCACGCAGTTGTCAGGGACGTTATGAGGTCCCGAGTCTTGCGCGCGCCAGAGCCGGCCGCGCGGTGAGCCTCGTCGACGATGACTATGTCCCACGGCTTCTTAGTAAGCTTCTCTGCGTTGCTTCGGCCCAATGTCAAGCTCAGGATTAACCTGTCCTGCTGGTGGATCTCAGGACCGCGAGCGGCGACCTCAAAACTCATGTCGAACTTGGTGCTCATCTCCTCGCGCCACTGGTCGCGCAAGGGTGCCGGGCACAAGATGAGCACCCTCTTTGCGAGACCTCTCAGCGCGAGTTCTTTGATGGCGAGCCCCGCCTCGATGGTCTTGCCCAGACCAACTTCGTCAGCGAGGACGGCGCGGCCCCGTAGGCGTGACAACGCGTGTCGTGCCACGGCTTCCTGGTGAGGCATCCGGTCGACATTTGACACGTCGACCGCTAAGAGCTCCTCGAAATCGTCTAGGGTTGCCAGCTCTTCGCCCTGCAGGCGTAGCTCGACCAGGTCGAGCGTGTCGAACCCAGCAGCTTTCAGTTGTTCGGCAAGCAATTCCCTTGCACTGCTGAGGAAGCCAATGGTCTTATCAGACCCACCGCCCCAGTCATATTCGGTGTCCGGGTGGAACTGGCGGTCTACGGTCGCTCGGCGTTGCTTAGCCTTGGCCCCGCTCGATTTGGCGACAGGAGCAGGTGGCGGTGCTGCGATGCTGATCTGGCTGGGCGTGCCGGGAGGCAGAAGCTGCAGCCGATAGACCTGATCGACGAGGCGCAACCGCAACAGGCCACCCTCTTGGCCGTAATCCTGAAGGCGCTCACCGAGAAGCTCGCCGGTGAGTTGTCGGCTGCGCCCGCTCCATTGGGCAAGAAATGGCTCGCCCTCGAGTTCGAGGTGAATGCTTGAGCTGTGCTCTGGGAGAGCCAGCACCGAACATTCCCGTTCGGTGAGGGCGAGTTGACCAGTCTCCAACAGCTGCTGAGTGATGCGCTTTTCGATCATTGAGGCTCCGTGATGCCAAGGGTTTTCGCGCCGACGTTCGTGAGGGCGAGAGACTGATAAGTGGCTTGGGAGGCTTCGCGTGTTGCGGCGCGCCGTTCAATCAATCCCTGGTCGATGAGCTTCTTGACTGCGTCATCCCAGCGCCGCTCACCGTTGCGTACGTGGCGCAGCGCACCGAACTGAGGGCAGCTAAGGACGCCGGCGCCAAGCGGCCGACCCTCGCCGAGTGATTCTCGCCCAAGCACCGCAGCCTTGAGGCTGGCTTCGCCATATGCCCCGCGACGGAAAGCGGATGCCCATGCAACAGCCTGCAGCGCAATGAGATCAACATTCACCAGCAGCTCAGGATCAGGCACCACGTGGTCCGCCAGCGCCGCCCACGGGGTTGGCTCGCCGCTGCATATGTCACAGGGCTCGACATCCCTGCTCCTGCAATCCTGAACTGCGTCCCCGAAGTGTTCTCCGACCGCTACGCGACGGCAGAGTGAATCGGCCGTGGCATAGTCGATCATGGCCTGCAGACGACGCTTTTGCCACCACTTCCATCGGGCGGATTCGCGTTCCAATGCCTGTGTAGGCGCGACACGCGTAAGCGTGCGAACGCGGCGCAGTCGACGCGAGCTGTAGAAGGTGACCAGACGGTCTAGCGACCAATCAATAAGCTGCTGCTCCAGTTTGTCGGGATCGTATCCGTGTTCATCCTTCAGCTGTTGGAAGTCAAGCTGGATTCGAACATGGGGGCGAGCCCTGTGGGTCTTGTAGAAGAACTCGCGAAACATGCGGCGTTCGTCTTCGGCCTCTGGTTCTCGACTACCGACATCGACCATTCCTCGCGCCGAGCAGTCCAATCCCTGTTCGATTGCATGAACGCGCTCGAGCTGAGCGAGGTGCACGTTGATCTCGTCGTCGTCGATGCCGAGTTTGTCGGCCATCTCGTCGATATCAAAGACTCGGCTATCGCCGCGTTCAGGACAGTCCCACAAGGTGGCCAGCAGCTGTTGGGTGATGGTCGCGTCGGCCTTAGTTCCGTGAGCCTCGATAAGTCGCCTGCGGCGGGTGAGGTCGGCGTTGGTATACAGCAGCACGCAGTCACCAGATATATCGCGCGCACGGGCAGCGCGGCCAGCTTCTTGGGCATAGCCATCGAGTGAATCTGGCAGGTCGTAGTGCGCGACCCACCCGATATTGGGCTTGTTGATACCCATCCCGAAGGCTTTGGTTGCGACGATGATCTTTGTCGTATCGGAGTCGAAGTCTTCTTGAACAGCGTCGCGTTGTTCCGGAACCATGCCCGCGTGGTACGGCCGGGCAGCGTGACCAGCGCGACGAAGCAGGGCGGCAATCTCCTCCGCCAGAGCACGTTTGGATACATAGATGATTCCTGATTTGGCGCTTGCCCAGGTCACGAACCGCAGCAACTCCCGTGCGCGATCTCGCTCGTCCGCGCATCTCACCACGCGGAAGCGAAGATTAGGCCGGTCGCTTGGCTCGCGGATGGCGACGGGATCTTGCATATCCATCGCCGTGGTGATGTCCGCTTCGACCTCGGTTGTGGCTGTCGCGGTCAGGCCTGCTCGCGGCGGTCGAGTATGGAACGCTGCAACGGACGCAGGGACTTGCCGGAACTCCGGGCGGAAGTCGTGTCCCCAAACGGACACGCAGTGTGCCTCATCGACGACGACGCGGTTGAGCTGCTGGCGACCGAGGGCTCCACGCAAGATTGGATCGCGCGCCAATCGCTCGGGTGATACATAGAGAAGGCGCACTTGACCGTTGGCTGTATCACGCAAGATTTCAGTTTGAATCGCTCGCGAGGTGGTGCCAGTGATGCCCTGCACTGGTCGGATTCCCCGTCGACCGCGAAGTTCGTTGACTTGATCTTTGATAAGCGCGACGAGCGGCGAGACGACGACCGTCGCACGAGCCTGCGGGGCAAGCAGCGCCGGCAGTTGGAAACACAATGACTTCCCGAATCCTGTGGGCAAGACAGCCATTACGTCTTTGCCGTCGACGATGGCCCGCATTACTTCGAGCTGCTTTGGATGCAATTTAGTAATCCCGAAAAGCTTCTCCGCCGCCTCGGCGAGCTTCGCAGTGGGATCCTCACCCTCGACGAGTCTCAGGGACTCTAGTAGTTGCGTAACGTCATCACGACCAAATGAAAGGGCCTCTGACAGGTTCGGCGGCTCGCCGGTGACGAACTCGATAGCCCGTGTCCACGCGTCGTCACGGTCGACGGCTTCGTGGATAAGTGGATTAGGCAGTGAGCCAAGGATTACCCGTTGGGCTTGCGTTGGTGCGTGCAGTCGCCGGTCGCATACAAAGGCTGCGCCTCTATCAGTTTCGGAACGAATCAACCTGCCGAAGCCCTGAGTGAAGAGCATGGCAGTCATCGGCAGGACGTAGTCGAGAAACGGGTCGCCACCCCGCTCGGCTATGGCACGTTGCCGTGCTGATACGAGAGGGTCGTCGGGATGAGGGTAGGGCGGCTTCTCAATGAACAGGTACGAAAGCGTGTCGCCCGGGGCATCGAATCCCTCCCAGTACGACTTGAGCCCGTAGAGCACCGTGCCGGGCTCAGTCCGGAAGCGATGAGATATCTGAGATCGTCCGAGTTCATCTTGGACGAGAAGCTCAACCCCGCGATCCTTAAGCTCTGCCTCTCTCGTCCGGACACCGTGCGCTACCGCTTCCATGCGCTTACGGGCAGCGAATAGCGTCAACGTCTTTCCACCAGACAGCGAGAGGAAGCCGGCTTGGTCCGCGGCCATCTCCTCGCAGAACTCGCGTTCGTTGACCGGCACAGGCACCGGAAGATGGTTGGTGAGCACCACGACCGATTGATTCTGATAGTCGAACGGTGACGACAACAGCAGCGCCCGGAACGCGTCGTCGTCCGGATCCGGGTTGATACGGATGCCTAAGCGGGAGGCGAGGTAATCGAAACGGCGTTCCACGGTCAGCGTTGCAGAACAGAGCACCGAGGAGTGAGTGCGGTCGACCACACTTTGCTTGAACTCAGGGAAGACATGAATGGGCATGCGCTCAAACGTCCACGCCGCAGGATCGTCCTCTTCCGCAGCGAGTCGGTAAACCCAAAGGTGGCTGTCGGGCAGAGTCCCCATAGCTTCCAGGAGGGCGATAGCGTTGTCGAGCCGCTCGGAATAGCCCCGCAGTCGTTGCTTGGCTGATCTCAATCCGCTGATCTCCGACAGCGAATCGCGAAGGCTAATGACAGCTTTAGCGAGCTGAATCAACCAGTAGCGGACGGTCGATGAAGCTTGCCGCAGAGTTCGGAACTCCGGGCGGTTGTTGACCACCCCGGTCTGCAGTACTACGGCGTCAGCTTTGCCGGCGTATTCATGGAGGTAGGTATCGATTGCATCCGCGAGTTCTGTAGCGGTTGAACGTACCTCGGCGGCGACCGTCGCAATTGATTCGAGTGCGTCGATGACGCCCGACTCAGCGCGGGCCTTCGACCGAATCTCTCTCATTAGTCTGGAACGTGGTGACAAGCTGTTCACGAGGATCTCAAGCTCGAGGGCGTCCACGCGTTCGGTCCAGGCGGCGGTCAACGAGTCTTCGAGGGCGTGGGCCTCGTCGAAAACCAGATCGGCTCGACCTTCGGCAAGCACGTCTCCTGGAGCTCGCGAACCCTGCTGCTCGAGCTTTATCCAGCTCGCGATGAGTGCGTGGTTGATCGACACGACGCCAGGCGCCTTCTCGAGACCTACCAGCTGCTGCATAAGAGGGCAGACGTTCGCCCACGCGCAATTTCTCCGATCGCAACCCCCGGAGTTGGTACGAAGTCGAGCCCGTGTTCTTGCGTAACGAGCATCCGTACTGCGCAACGTGTAATCCGTGACGTCGTCCCACGTGCCCGACGGTGATGTAGCCAACGCCCGAATGGCCACGGCCAGTGCAAGCCCGGACGCCTCCGTGTCAGTGAGCACGATTTCAAGCTCGCGCGCGCAAACGTAGTTGCCTACGCCCTGGATCTGTCGAAATGGTGCGCGCAACAGACCATCCTCGTGGAGGCGCGTCGCATCGGCACGAAGTTGGTTCTGGAGTGCCTTCGTTGCCGTCGCGACTAAGACTGGGCGACCTGCTTGCGACGCACGGCCGAGGGCGGGAAGCAGATACGCGAGGGACTTACCGGTTCCGGTCGGAGCCTCAACGGCTAGCCGACCGCCGCGATCGAAGACCTCTGCGACAGCATGCGCCATTTCTTGTTGGGCTGGGCGGGGACGCAGTCCATGCCGTTGGTGAAGGGCTGGAAAGTCATCGCGCGCGGCCGACCAGGCGTCTGGTGACGGCGACCCGGTCGCCTCGAGTAGGGGATCGGATGGTCGGGTCAGCGCTGACAGCGTCGGCGCGTCGGCCAACTGGGGGAGGAGCTTGGCGAGGGGGTGATCGTGGGTTTCGAGTGCAGCGATGGCGAGCTGCCAGCTTGGATCGCTCGCATCGACTGAGGCCAGCAATGCTCGAATAACTTCAGATGTGGCAGTGGCATCCGAAACTGCTCGATGTGGGCTTTCGTTGTCGATATCGAAAGCTAGAGTGAGGTCAGCGAGCTGGCGATTGGGCATTGCGACGTCCACAAGCAATGACAGATGAATGCTGTCAGCACTCAAGGGAAAGCGAACTGACGGGGCGCCGGCACGGCTGGCGGCTTGCGCTAGGAACGGAAGATCGAATGCGAGCAGATTGTGGCCGATGACAAGATCGATGTCGCCCAGCTGCGTCGTCAACGCGCGTAGGGCGTTGTCGAGGGAGACGGTTTCGGTTGCGGCAGACACCGGTCGTTCGATTCCGTCGGGTAGCTCGACGGCGAGGTCGACCAAGACCGTGCCGTCCATGCGGACGAGCGCTATCTCGGTGATGAAGTCGCTCGCGCGGTGTAGCCCGGTCGTCTCGATGTCCAGGACGGCTACACGGTCGATAGAAACACGGTCCGGCCGTGCGACGTACCAATCCGCAGGTTCTGGCTCTGATTCGTCTGTCTCGGCATGATCGTCGCGATCCGCCGCCGCGATCGACAGCCGGCCGTCCGCAGCGATTTGAAAGCGGACTGGGAACCGATCCGACAGCTGCAGCACCCGATCGAGTGCGAGGACGAAATGTTCCTTGCGCAGACGGTCGCGAAGCTCGGTCGCGGTGAGCGGACCACCTTCGGCGAGAATGCGGTGTGCTGCCTCCGCAGCCGGAGGCAGAGGACGGTTCGCGGTGCTCATGACTTGCCCGTCAGGGCACAGCCAGGGATACGCGTCGAGAGAGTGTGTAGTCGGACTGGCACGTCACTTGTCTCGATCTCTGTTCGTTGTTGGTCCCTTGCCGTCTGACTCTTCCTCGCTGGATGCAGGTGCGGCGGCCGGGGCTTTCTCGGCGAGGTATTCCCCCATCCGAATAAGGCGCTGCCCGGCTGCGCCAACAGCCTTCAGGGCTGAGTCAGCGATAGCGTCGACGACAGCTTCCGCGGCGTCCAAAACGCCAGGCGTCTCGACGTTCGACCACTCCTCGACCTGGTGACGCCGGGCCGCGGCAAAACCATCTAGTTCATCACGAAGCGTCGACCGATACTTAGCGAGCTCTCGTACCTTCTGAAAGCGAAAGCCTTCCATTGGTGCCGGTTTTGCGAACTCATCCAACAGGCTTTTGGCTTCGCGGTACAACCTGCCGTCCTCGGCCAGTTGATGAGCGAGAAGTTCGTTGAGGTCGTCGATTACCCGTTGTCTATGTTGTGGCTCTTTCTGACCGACGCGGTTCAAGCGTAGTAGTTGCCAGCGGTATAGCGCATCCTCCGCAACCACCAGGAGGCTCAAGGTTTCACCGAACTGCTTGTCATCGACTGCTGCGGCTAGCTTTGCGGCTCGTTCCTGGACAGGCAGTTCTGGATCGAACGAGTCTAGTACCCTGGCCACGTGGTTCCTGAGCTGCTCGACCGTCACATTGAGCGTTGGTCCTAAGCCGGCCAGTGCGTCCCAGTCCGCATCCGGTAGCTCGCCGTGCTTCTCGATGAAGTCCGTTGCCCGGCGGATCGAAAGGTGGTTGCCCAGAACATCGCCCGCACGAGTCGCCTGGGCGATGTTGAGGACCGATTCGACCTTGCCCTCGACACGCCGCACAGCCTTCTCGACGTCGGCGACCGCAGACTTAAGCGCCAGCTGTGTCGCGATCAGTTGCACGGCAAGCATTTGCGGAGGTGTGATCTGGCTCGGTGCCCACTGCAGCTGCTGCAGGAACAGCCCGTTGTCGCCACGCGTCATCATTCGGAAGTAGCCGTCTGTCCCTGGAATCCAGTTGCCAACCCGCAAGGCGTTGACGCTGTCGGGATGAAGCCGGACGTATTTCCCTGTATCGGCGAGTATTCCGGCCATCCCGGCCAGAAGGCCTGCGGCGTTGGCGATCGAGGACCGGTTGATTCCTGTTACCTGCATGGTCTTGCCAGCGACCGTTCGCAACCGCGATAGGTATGCCTCGACAGCTTCTGGTTCGCCGGAAACGACAAGACCGCCTGGCTGAAGCGAAACCTCCACATCACCGTCTTCGACCGGCGCGGGGAGATTGTCTGGAATGCCTTCTGGCATCGCTACCACTGCCCCTTCAACGTGGATCCAACACGGCCACAGGCTCTTTGGAATGCACTGGTCCTACGGGCGACCGTCGTCATGCCGTATAGCCGAACTGCTCCAGGCGTCGCCTAGCGACTGTGATCTCGTTGTCGGTGAACAACTCTGAGAACTGCGGTTCGATGACCAGGGCCTCCACGGTGAGGTCAAGCCGGCCTCGCTCCCAGAGTTGGGCAAAACCGTCGGAGACCGCGGGAGACGCCAACAGCTTGTGGGCAGTCTCTTGGGGTCCGTATTGGGAGAGCATGCTTAGGAAGTACGACGCGGTGTATCCCGCCTCGGAGCGGCCACGATCGTAGATGGCTTTCATACGTTGTCCGAAGGCGGTAGCGGCACCGCTTGTCTGAGCCACGCTGGCGACCTCGACAGCCGCCTCCTGCGACTCGCCTGCAGCGGTAACGCTCTCGTTCTCCACAAACCGCAACAACGCGTCAACCGATGTAAAGACTCTGATCTTCAGCTCTTCCAAGCGAGGCAGATTGGCATCGTCAGGATCGAGTTCGAGAACGACGGGATCTCCAAGTTCCTCCTGTAGTCCCCTGGGCCAGTACGCTTCTGCCACGGCGAGGACAGCGCCGGTGTCGGGGTCTGGAATCTCGGCGTCGACTTCCGGCTCGGCGTATCCGCGCCGTCTGAGTTCCGCGATTAGTGCCTGCAGCTGTTCAGCGCGGGGATCGTCGATCTCCTCGTCAGCGACCTGCAGACGTTCGAGGATCATTTCGTCGTGCGGTGCCTCTGGGTTACGCAAGCTGTCTAGGAAGGATTGTGCCGATGCGGCCAACAGTTCGCGACGCGCCGCCAGGAAGTCCGAGTAATGCTCAACCCGCCACAGCTCGGGATCGGTCGGAATCCATTGGGATTCTAGTACACCGGGATGCTTTGCCTGGACCTCCGGCAGATACTCCGCCGGATCGCGCATACCAATCTTGATGTTGGTGTCCTGAGTTAAAAAGCAGAAGTTCGCGATCGCGTTGATCTCGTTGCGGTCGAATCCATGCTTGCGCAGCAGTGCTTTCGGGAATATGTGGTGCACTTGCAGGGAGGTGAGCTTACCCAGTAGTTCGGCGCGCAGCTCGAGGCCGCTGCCGAAGTCGCGTGCGCCGTCGACTCGAGTCAGCAGGTACAGCAGGGGGTAGAAGCGGGACCCTCGGGTAGACCCCCCGAAGTCGTCCGGGCTGACGGTGAGCCTGCCGCCGCGCACCCTCTCAAGAGTGGCGATGAGAGCGTCGACGCCGCCTCGCTCGACTGCGTCATAGTCCTGCTGAAGGAAGGTCTCCGTTGAACCGCTGAATCGACCCCACAGCGCAGAGTGCACGTACCAGAAGAGCACCTTGTCCCGGTGGGCACTGTCAGTGAATCCGCCGCCGTTTTCGTGCAGCAGCCGGGTGACGACGGGAGTGGCGTAACGGCCCATGAGCACTCGGTCATGATCGAGGCCGAGGCGTCCCGACACAGCATCGAGGAAGGTGCCGACGTGGTTCACGGACTTGCCGAGGGCCGATTGGAAATCGGAGGCCGGCACGTCGGAGAGCGATGAGAACAATGCTCTACCTGTTGCGACTGCTGTTGCGTTGCGTAGTAGCCAGTCGAGCGAAAATCGGAATCCGGCTTTCTTCCAGCGATCGAGGTTGTCGCGGAGTTCTTTTCGAGCATCAGGCCACTCGGCGCAGAGCTTTGCCAAAGCAAGGTCGCCTTTGGATAGCTTCGTGCCACCCGAGTTGACCTTGTTGAAGATGTCGACGACCTCGTCGACGGTCTTGCCTGCGCCGGTGATCTTCTCGGAGTTGAAGTTGCGGTTCTCGATCTCTTTGATCCGGTTTAGCCGCTCGAGATAGGTGTTGAGCACCTCGCGTTCGACGTGTGGGAAGGCGGTGAGGTACTCGAACGGGCCCTTGCGGAACAATTCGGTGACGTCGACCCACGTCGGGTCGCCAGTCATCTTGCTCGGTGCGTAGAACTCGAACGACTCGGTCTCAACGTTAAAGTGCAGCCCAGTGAAAGCGCTCTTGTCGCCTTCGAAGAAGGGTGGCGGGGTCCCACGGACCACTCCGTACATCGACGTAACGCGTTGCTGGCCGTCGAGCAGCAGTTGGCGCGTGCCGCCTCCACCTGATGCCCCACGAACGGTGACGTCTTCCGATGTGGTCTCCCACAGGAGCAGGCCACCGACCGGGTATCCGCGGTACAGCGACCGCATGAGACCGCGGACTTGGTCACGGTTCCAGACGTAGCCGCGCTGGAATTCCGGCAGAAGCACAATGCCGGAATCGATTTCGTCGAGCAACGTGGACAAGCGGGTCACTGAAGCCTCCTGTTCAGTTCTTCTCAAGTGCGGTTAGGAACGGGCTGGGTTCGCCATGCCAGGTGACAAACAGTTCTTCCCGAGCCCTGGTGCACGCAACGAACAGCAGACAGCGCTCGCGTTCGAGGTCTTGTTCGTGGGTGTGCTTGTCTTCTTCTATCGGAGTCACGGCTTTGACTTCGGGAACGTGTTTAGCGCTGACGCCCGCGACCGCGATGCAGCGGAACTCCAGCCCTTTCATCCGGTGCATCGTGCCGACACGCACGGCATCGTCGTGATCGGCTGCCTTGGCGAGATCGACGGACCGAATGCGCGATGCCTTCAGGGCTTGTTGGATCTTCCCCGTGAGCCACTTCGCTCGGACGGCGACCCCAATCTCCGACGGCGCGACGCCGCCAGCGATCCACTTCTTGACGTTCTCGGCGATCGCGCGTGCTTCCGAGTCGGCGTCTATACAACTCTGCAGTGTGGGGGGTTGTCCGTGGACGTGGGATCTGCAGCCCGCGATGGAGTCCAGACCGCCCTCCATGTCGTCGATGGCTTGTCCGCGCAGCAGTCCTAGGCTCCACGCGAGAATCTCGGCGGTGGTGCGGTAGTTGATGTTTAGCCGTGATGAACGGCCGGCGATGTTGATCCCGACTTCTCGGAGGCTGACTCGGTTGTCGTAGATCCGTTGATGGGTGTCGCCGGCGATGAAGATGTCGTTGGGCGCTTCGGCAACGGCGGCGCGGAGCAGACGCCACTGGTCTGGGCTGAGGTCTTGTGCTTCGTCAATGATGACGTGTCGGAACGGCTTGTCCGAGGAATGCTCCAGAAGGTGTGTGGCCTCTCGCCGGATGGTCTCGTGCGTCCAAAAGCCGCGGGTGGCGAGAGCTCGTTCGAATTCATTGATAATTTGCCAAACTTGGGCTCGTTGCGTGGAACCGAGAGCTCGGCCGCGGCCCGTTCGTTTGGCTGCGAGATACGCGTCGGCCGAGGTGATACGGCGAGCCAGCACTACCTGTCGCCATTCCTCCGACAGAAATACTGGAGTGAAAACGACTCCTAGCGTTTGGATCAGTTCGGCCCATAAGGCCTTTTCGTCTTCATGACTGAGCAACAAGGGTGCACCGTGGGCCTTTCGGAAGAGGCGGTGGGCAATCCGGTCCACGTGCGACACCTCGATGCGGCTCTGGATGTCGTCGTCGACGAGCATGTCGAGCCCGGCCTGCAGCGTCTCGGACAGCGTGGAGGTAAAGGTGGTGACGAGGACCTTCCCCTCGCCGCGCTTAGCGAGCATGTTCGCCCGGTGCAGCGCGACGACGGTCTTGCCAGTGCCGGGGCCGCCGGTGACGCGTGCTGGCCCCTTGTAGGTGGCGTTGACGACGGTCCGCTGGCTGGGATGCAAATACACCCGCCAGGTAGCGAACGGGTACGCGAACACGTCCATCAGTTCATCGGGCCCGGAAACGAGGATCACGCGCTCATTGCTGCGCAGGATGGCTGCGTCGATGTCCTCGGTGTCGACAGGCTCGTTGAGAATCTGAGCGCCGAGGTCGGTCCAAACTTCTTCGGGGGTGAACCCTGCTGCGAGGCCGAATAGCACGTCCCACTGTGTCTCGGGCAGAAAGGCTTTCGCCGCGTCGAGTTGCGCGGCGTCGGTGACGGTTCGGGCGAACGCGAGCACCTTCTCATCGATGCCGAGCTTGGTCAGCTCACCGTCCTTGATGTGGTCGAAGATCGGGGCGCCTGCTGCCTTGGCCGCCTCAGCCATTGCGGGGATTTGGCGGTCGAGTTCGGCTTCATCGCGGATCTCAATCCCGCCGGTCGCGGAGTTAACCGAGACATTGCTGCGCTGCGCCCACGCGTAGGCGTCGTCGTGATGCAGGACCTTCAGCAGCGTGTACACATCTCCGGTAACGGGGGCGAGCACGATGCCGCGCCAGGCCTGGTCGATGCGGATAGACCGGAACCGCGGGTTTCGTGCGTTGGCGATCTTCTCCAGGTGCAGCCCGGTGTGGGTGGCGGCGTCGAACTCGTCGAAGACTTCGGTGACCCGTTTGACGACGGGTTTCTCCATTTTGGCGAGGTCGGCGATGAAGCCCTTATCGATGGCGAGTGGCATTGTTCTTCCGTTGCTTGACTATTCGGGGTGGCGGGGTCCGTGTCCGGCGGTCGGATCTGCGAGCGGCTTCCAGCCGTTGCCGCCGTTGGCGATTGCTTCTGCCATGCGGTCGTACGCGTCCAGAACGAGACGGCGGGTGCGATACTCACCCAGATCGCGCTCCTCATATCTGCGGATGATCGGAAACGAGTCAAGGACATGTTCGGAATCGCTTCTCGTGAGCCCGTAAAGGTGTAGGAATGCAGCATCTAGGTCTGCGCGCAGCAGCGCTCGACGCTCTGGGACCCAGCGGAATGGTGGTCCTGCGTCGTGCATGTCTTGCGCATATTCCTTCATCCGCCAGGATGTATAGGCTAACTCGACAACATACGGACGAGTCCACGCGGCCAGCTCAACTGATCGGAGCCAGGGAGTGGGCTGACTAAATGCTTCAGGCGGCGGACAGGCAATCTGACGCATCAGTGTCATATTGAGGTGGGTACCCGCGTTTTTCTGTCGAACTATGTAGTCAAACGCAAATGTCGTCCAAATTGCTTGAAGCAGAGGCACATTAGAGGCATCTTCAAGAATTGCCAGCGGGAACCCACCAGCTGCAGCTGAGTAGGGCAGCACTGAGGGGGCCATCGTCCTCGAGTCACTCGATCTTGCGATATCGCGCCACCCGAAGAGCCAGCTTCTCTCCCAGTCTCGGCGCAAGTATTCAGCTACTTTCGGCCGCTCCAGCCAGTACCGCGCTAGAGATTCCAGATGAGGATCGTCGTGCTGATCATCGGTCAGCCTCGGGAGAGACCCGACGTTCAACTGCGCTTGAGTCGCGCCCTTGTATGTGGAGAACCGATGGTCAAAGTGGCTGAGCATTTTCGCCTCGTACAGCGGCACGTACTCGGTCTTCCCACGCGTGTAGGACCAGCCATTGAAATCTGCGTCGGCGAGGTCGTCTGCGGTGTGGAACAGCCCGGAGTCGTTCGCCATATCGAACAGTCGCGCGAACGAGAGACCCCAGGGGTTGCCGTCGGGATCGTCATCCCGAATGAGAACGGGGTGCCGCGAGTAGATGCCTAGCGTGATATCGGCATCCTTGCGGCTCCGGAACATCGGCAGCGTGCCGGTGTTCGGGTTGAGCGCGAGAACCTCCTTGGCGGCCAGCTGAAATCGCTTCTCGGGCACATCGGAAACGTGGCGGTTGAGAAAAGCGAACTTGGTGCGACGAACCGTCCGGTGTGTCCCGGTCATGGTTGTGATCGCGAATCGGACACGATGGTCCACGTCGCGAAAAATCTTGGCTTCGTTCTCGAAGTCATAGAACGCGTAAAGCCTGTGGTTTCTCAAGGTGTCGGCGAAGAACGGCGCGGTCGTCTTGTCGGTTGCCAAGCCGGTAGGGGTGATGATGCCGGCCGCGCCGCCGGGGCCGGCGACCGTTCGCATCGTCTCGGCGAAAACGCTGTAGGTGTTGACGTCGCCCTGCCCAGTGAAAGGATAGCGACCACTCTTCAGCAGCAGATGTGCGGTGCCGTCCGACTGCCGCAACGCCGCGAGGTAGGCCCGATAGAGGTCGGGGTCGTCGTCGACGAGTTTGTCGATCATTCTCTTGCGGATCGCTGCGGTGGCCGCGCCTTCGATGTCGGCTCGGCCTGCGTTGCCGAAGAACTCCTTGTCTTGGATCTTGACCCGTTCCCAGGGCGGGTTCCCAACGACGCAGGAGAACCCGCCCGTCCAGCCGGTCGCGGCGTCGGCGCTGCCGTCGTCCGGCACGGTGAAGATGCCGGGGAATTCCAAGTGCCAGTGAAAGAAGCGATATTGCCGAGCCAGCGAGTTGACTTGGGCGATAAGCGTGTCGGGCACCGACTCCGGCGCTTCGGCCAGTGTCCGCACGGCGGCGTGGGTGACGCCCTGACCCGAGGTTGTTGCCCCGGTCTTGGGCTGTACGAACGCCGCGCACCACGCGTCGGCGACGAGTTTCGCGGCCACCAAATCAGGGTCGGCCTCTAAGCGGCGCCAAGCGTCGGCGCGGGCTCGCAGCGCAGCAATCGTGGCAACGGTGCCCGTGTCTGCGTCCTGGGCGGCCTTGGTGAATTGGCTGGTCTCGACATTGAGAGTTTCGGACCCGAAGCTGAGGGTCAGCTGATCCTGGTCGGCTTGACGCTCGCTCTTGTTGCGGGCCTTAAGTTTTTTCGTCCATTCCTTATCGTCGTCACCCAAAGCGACGAATGCCGTGTCGGGGATGTTGTGCCGCAGCAACTCCGGTGTCGTTCCCAGCAGGGCATTACCGACCCGGAAGTGCGCGTCGAGGAACGGGAACGGGCGGTCGGGGTCAAAGGCTTCCAGCCAGAGCGCCACCTTCGTGATCTCAATCGCCAAGTCGTTCAGGTCCACGCCGTAGACACAGCGTTCGATAACGTCGGCAGTGGCGGCTCGTAGTGCCGAAGGAGTGGGTTCTGTTTCCCCAGTCCGTACGGTGGCGAGTGCTGTGGCGAGACGTCGAGCTGCTGCGACGACGAAATGCCCACTGCCGCAGGCTGGATCGACCACTGTAAGATCCAGGATCGCCTGTTCGGCATCGGCTTGTCGGATGGCCTCGTCGATCAGTGGGTCGAGCGCCTCCTCAAGGACCAAAGCGATGAGCTCCGAGGGGGTGTAGTAGGAACCGGACTTCTTGCGCTCGTTGCCGACGGCGACGTCGAGGGTGAATGCCCTTTCGTCGGCGTGATATCGGGGTGTATACGCCAACAGCCCCTCGTACATGCCGCCGAGCTCTTCGCTATCGAGGTTGCGGTAGTCGACCGGCCGCGGCAGACCGGTGACGGGGTCGTCGATCTGCGCGAGGGCCCGGACGGCAGCGAGTAGCGCTCGGTTGGGCAGCTTGGCGCCATCAAGGATGCTTAGCGCGTCCCGGGAGAACAGGCTGGCGCCAAGCCCACTGAGCCCGAGTGTGGGAAGCCCATCGCCGGATAGGGCGTCGGTGACGATCTGATGAGCCTCCCAGAGGTCGGTGTGCCAACCACCGATCGGCTCGCCCGCAAGTCGCCGCAGCCGTGCGGTCGAGAAGAAGTCCGCGTACACGGTGCGAGCGCTTTCGGGAACGTCGGCACGGTGCAGCAGATCGCGGTCTTCGACGACGAACAGCACGATCAGCCGGTAGGCGATGCGCAGCAAGGCCCGCTGGAGGTCGCGATCGGCATCAGTGGCCGCGGCCAGCGCTTCGCGCAGCGCCACATTGGCGGGATGCGCGACAAACCCGGTGCCCAACTCCTGCAATGCTGTGGCGATACCGTGCTGCAGGTTCAGCAGCGCCCGGGCGCCGTCATCGATGGCGGTGGTGCGCCAGCGTTCAAGCCAGCAGTTGTCGAGCTTGGGCTCGGTGGCCTCGGTCTCAACCTCAGCGTCCCCGTCTGAGTCTTCGCCGTCGACAGCAGCTTTGGCGGCCTTGTCGTCCAGGCGGGGCGCGTACCGGCTGGCGTGGACGATGAGGAATAGAACGCGGAAGTCAGCGTAGAGCTGGTCGGTGAAGATCGCGTCGAGGTCGAACTCGACGAAGGACTGCCGGGTGAGGCTGGAGGCGTCGCGTAGCAGGCGCAGCTGATGACCGTTGGACACGATCGCCCACAGCGCGCGGTCCTCCCGGTTGAGGTAGTCCTGCACCATGGCCTGCGGGGCGCGGGCAGTGACGCCAGGGGTCTTCGCATCCAGGTCGATGCCCGCGCCGACCAGGTGCAGCGGGACCCACGCAACGGCGTCTGCGGCGTCAGGCCAGGCGAGCCGATGCGAGATGGGAAAGTGCGGCGCCTCGGTCTCGCCAAGGCCCGGTGGCACGGCCAGGCCACCGGAGACCACATCGGGCCGGCCCCAGCCCAATTCGTACAGCAGCGGCAGCAGCCACTTGTCACGCGTGAGCTTCGTAGCTGCGTCGCCCTCTGGTAGCCGATCCAGTGCGGCGCGCCAACTGCGGTGCGCGGCTAGCATCGCTTCCCAGGCGCGGGCGATGGCACCGTTGACCGTCATCCCCGGCGGCAGTTGGTATGCCTCGGCGCTTTGGCCGGGCATCCGCAACTCGTTGGCCCGCGGGATCGCCTCGGATGGTAGGGCCGTGCCGACTGCGCGGATGGCTCTGAAGACGTTCAGCGCAGTCATCGGGCAGTACCTTCCGGCAAGAACACGTAGATGCCGAGGACATCGGCGGGCGGCAGAAACCGCACCGTGGGTGCGCGCCCGCTGGACTTCGCTGCGCTGCGTGCCGCCTGGTGCTCGGACACCAGGTCTTTCGCGGCGTCCTTACCCGCAGCTGAGAGATGAGTCGTTAGCGCATCGAAGCGGCCGAGCGCACGTCCCAGTTGCATCCGCGCCAAGGACTCGTCCACGTTGCCCGACGGCTTCAGCGTCAGCAGTGCATCGACCTCTGCCTGTTGCAGCCAAGTCAGGCTGTCTCCGGTCGCCGTGAATGCCAGGAAGGTTGCTTCCTCCGCGACCTGGGTAACGGGGATCACCGAGCCGGGCAGAGAAATTTCCAGCCGATGCCGCACCATCAGCAAAGTCGTCACCTTTGTGACCGCCTCGGTGCGCATCACGCCTGCGCGGCGTGCCGGCCGCGCTGCCGGATCGAGGTGGGCGTCCAATGCGGCGTCGAGGACGTACCGTGACAGCGCGCCCACCGTGGTGTCGGTGCGGGTCAGCACACTGTGGCCGGCGGGTACAGGCAAGGAGCGGTGAAAATGCATCCGGCCGTTTTTGACCGGCGGCAGTTGATCGCGCACCGCTGCCGGCAGAGTGTCGATGACCGCAGTGAACCCATCTTCGGTGTCGCTGACCGCGGCGCCCATTAGCGACAGCGCTGTGCGGGTGAAGGTTTCGACGTCGGCCGGGCCGCCCAGCGCGCGACGGACTTCGGTGAGGGCCTGTTCAACAGTGTCTGGCTTCAGGCCTGCCTGCCGGAACCGGGAGCGGGACGCCTTCTCCCGTTCGGCAGCGTTGGCCCACTCCACCTCGACCTGCTCTGCCAGAGACTTCGACGTGGCGTCGGCAAAGTCGAGGGTCAGCTGCTCGGCGGCCTTGCCCCGCAACAGCAGCGACTCCCAAATTGACTTCATCACGGTTGTGGAATCAACAGGTATCGGTACCGAGACGCCGATGCTGCGTTTGATGTTCTCGTGCCGGCGGATAAGGACCTCCAGCACGATGCCGTCAATCCCATTGTCCTCGCCGTAATAGGTGACGGCCCGCACCGTCGGGGCCCGCTGGCCGAAGCGGTCTACGCGCCCTTCGCGTTGTTCGTGCCGGGTCGGATTCCACGCCAGGTCGTAATGGACGACTGCGGTGAATCCGTCCTGCAGATTGACACCCTCCGACAGACAGTCGGTCGCAATGAGCAGGCGGGGGCCGTCGTGAGCGCTGAGGGCATCGACTCGAGTTTCGCGTTCCTCCGGTGGCAGCGTTCCGGTTACGGCGTCAATCCTAAGGTCCGTGACCTTCGACAACGCCGAACTGAGGTGCTCAGCAAGATAGTCCGCGGTGGGGATGTAGCGGCAGAACACGATGGGGTGGTAACCCTCGTCGAGGAGTTCCTTCAGTAGCAGGATAAGTCGCTTGAGCTTGGCGTCGGAACGCGGGCCCTTCAATGCCGCCGCTGCGGCGGCCAATTCGCGGAGCCGCCGCATTGCTTTGGTGTCGGGTTCGTCCGAACCGCTGGTGTCGGCGCCGACGGCGACGTCCTCGGCTTCCAGCGTGTCGTCCAAGTCGGTGTCGAGCACGCGAGGTTCGGCGTAAGTGTCGACATCAGCCTCAGTCTCGTCGGCCGTGTCGGCGACCGCCGAACGGTTGAGCAGGGTCTGTTCAGCTGCGGCCGGGCTGGAGGCCAGGCAACGTAACAGTGCGATCGCCGACCACCACCGGACGCGTTGCCGTACCGCGCTGAGCTTGGGGTCACTGACCTGCTCACGTACGTAGTCCATCACGTCGTCGAAGAGTTGACGGTATCCAGCGGTGAGTTTGTAAGCAGTCTCAGTGGTCTCGCGCTCGGGAAAAGGGGTGTCTTCGTTGAGGTATTCGCGGATGTCGGCTCGTTGGCGTTGAACCATGAACTTCGCGAGCAGCTTGCGGTCATCCTCCCGGTCGCGGCCGGACAGATCGGCGGGGAGGTCGCCGAGTCGATTGTCGAGCAGGCCGATCAGCGATTGCCACGCGGTGTCATCTCCGCTGTGCGGGGTGGCGGTCAGCAGCAGCAGGTGGCGGCTCTGATCGTCTGCCAACTTGCGCAACAGCGCATATCGCAGGTGAGCCTGCGACGACTTGCCCACCCCCGCGGATGCCACGCAGGTATGGGCTTCGTCAACGATCACCAATTCCGGGCAGTGTAAGGCGAATTCATCGCGGCGCGATTTCTGCTTGATGAAGTCGGTGGAGATCACCAAATACCGATGGTGTTGGTACACATTGGAGCCGAATGGAACGGTGCGCGCGAGGCGGTTGACGGTGGATGGCAGCAGCAGTTGCGCGTCGATACCGAACTTGTGCCGCAGCTCGCTCTGCCACTGCGGGGCCAGCTGTGGTGAACACAGCACGGCCAGGCGTTGGGCTTCACCGGTGGCCAATAGTTCCGCGGCGATCAGACCGGCCTCGACGGTCTTGCCGATGCCGACGCCGTCGGCGATCAGCAGTCGGGTCACATCCTGGTTGGCTGCCATCATCAACGGCACGAGCTGGTAGTTGCGGGGTGTGACGGCGAGTCTTGCGAATGAGCGGAACGGGCCGCCGCTGGCGTGGAACGACAGTCGCAGAGCGTCGCGTAACAGGCGGGCTCGGCTTGCGTCGCCACGGTCGTCGACGGTTGGGGGTTCGAAAGTAGCTGCGGCGAAGTGGTCGACGTCCGGAAGCAACACGGTAGTTTCATGTTCGTGGCCGCCGAGCGGTCGGACCAGCAGAGTGCCCTCGGGAGATCCGGGAAGTACCAGCCAGTCTCGGCCCCGGGCGTTGACCAGACTGCCGGCGGGATAGTCGAGGGTCGTCATGCGTTGTCCTTCGCGTCGCCGAAGATGCCGGCGTGTGCGGCGATGGTGTTGAGCCAGTTCGCGTCTGCATCGCCGTGATGGAAGCGCAGCACAAGCCATCCCGCCTCGTCCTCAAGCTTCATGCGTGCGTGCTCATCCTTCTCCTGCTGGTGCCCTGAGTCGTGGACAGGCCCATCGATGAAGATCGCGACGTCCATCCCGTCGGTGTGGTAGGCGAAATCGGGTCGGACGTAGTAGCCGTCGACGATCTTCTGGGCGTCGTCGGGCAGCCGGTAGCCGTGCTGTTCGAGCAGCGCGAGGAATTGCTTCTCCAGCTCGCTGTCGCACGCCTTGGTGAGGCGTTCCAGCTGGGCGGCGCGATCCTCACCACCGGCGCCGACTGCCACCGACGATGAGGCGAGTCGCCGGAGTAGGTTTAGGACGTTGTGTCGGTCCAGGTGCTGGTGATCCCACTGATTGCTGTAGGAGAGCAGGCAGTCATAGCAAGCTTGCGCGCAGTCTTCGGTCGCATAAGGAGCGTGTTTAAGGTCGGCCCCGGTATCGGGGTCGAAGTGCAGGATCTCTAGGGCTTTTCGGGCGGCCTGACGCAGTTGTCCGTCCTCAGTAGCGAGACGCCGTAGCACGCCAGCTCCGCCTTCGGCGGCTTCAAAGAACAGCAGCCGGGACCAGGCATGGTCACCGGTGTTGCTAGGCAGTGCCTCTACCGCAAGTTCGGAGCCTTCTAGTTGGTAGACGGCCTCGATTCCACGCTTGAGCGCGTACATCGCCGCCATCCGTTGGTCGGTGCCGATGGTCGGGTCCAGGTGTAGCAGCAGCGCGTTGCGGTGGTCTTCGACGTGCGGGATGACGCGCTGATACCGGGGTGCCTCACCGTGGACGTTCTTGGCGAGGTCGGCTTCTTTGCACCAGCGGCCCTCTACAGTGTCGAGCACGTACCCCCGGACGTCCTTGTCCTTGCGTCGGCGCAAGCCAACGTTCATCCGGCGTATCAGTGCGGTGTCACCGTAGGTCATGGTGCCGAGTTCGACGCCGTCCTCGGTAATGGTGCTGGTGAGTTGACCCGCTCGAACTCCGTGCGGCACAAAGCGAATGGTGGTGACGATTTCATGGCCGGCGCGCTGGCGTTCCTCCTCGTCGGCGCTGATCCGGTCACGCCGGCGGGTCTTGACGGAGAGGAGTCGCATCAGGTTCGCCATGGTGGCTTCGGGCGCGAATGGTGCACCGCAGTGTTGGCAGAGATCGGGGTCGGTCGACTCATGTAGGTATCCGCAGCTGCTGCAGCGTTTGATTTCGGTGATGTGGACGCCCGTACCGTCGTCCCGTGCGGGCAGGCTGACGCGGTTGACCTCGTAGCGTGCACCTTCGTGATAGATGAATGCGCCCGGTCCGAACTCGCTGATTGCCATGAACCGGGGGCGTTGGATGAAATCACCTTCACCGCCGCTGCGGGTGCGCCGTTCGGCCGGGATGAACGCCGACAAGGGAAGCCGTGGAAACGAATAGCCGGGTAGGAAGCCTTCGGAGGCAAAGTAGCGGTAGGTGTAGAAGTCGCCCTGCAAGACGTCGTCGACCTGACCCTTGAGAAGATCGAGTGCTGCACGCGCCTCCGAAATGCGGCCACGGGCGCGTTGTTTCGAGCTTTCCGACGCGCCGATGGTTTTCAGCGTCGTGTTGGCCTGATCCAACTCCGTCTGCGCTTCGTTGTAGAGGCCACGCCAACGGTCCGCCGCGTGGTTGAACCGACCGGGTGCCTGATCGACAGTGTCGGCAATCCAGTTGTCCGTCCACCATGGGGCTGACGTGACTTCGGTTGTCGCGGTGAGGACGTCAGTGATTGCGGCGATGGCGGCGCTGCGGCTCGACTGCGAGTTGATCGTCGAAAGCACCTCGGCGCGCAGGGGTTGGCCGAGCTGGTCAATCTCCAGGAGGTCGACCATGCTCGCCTTGAGATCTAGTCCACACTTGACCAGCCAGATCGAGTGGGCGTGTGCGCGGACCAGATCCTGATTGCCGAGCTCCAGTCGTGGCGGGGCAACTGCCCCGGCCACCATGTCCTGACTGCGCCGAAAGTAGTAGGCGTCGTGTGCATTTCCCGTGGCGCAGTATGTCAGGGCAATGGCGGGTTGCCCGGACCTTCCCGCTCGCCCGGAACGCTGCGCGTAATTGGCGGGTGTGGGTGGGACATTGCGCATGCCTACAACGTTGAGGCTCTTGATATCGACGCCGAGTTCCATGGTGGGGGAGCAGTACAGCACTGGCAATCGAGCTTCGCTGAACTCTTCTTCCCGTTTTTGGCGTTTGGCCGGCTCGACTTGTGCTGTGTGCTCACGGGCCTCGAGACCGACAAGCGCTTTGGCGGTCTCGGCGTAGAGCGCACGGAAGTACGGGTTGACCCTTCCTTTAGTTTGATTGCTGCGGATAGGGTCCGGCGCGCGATGGTCACCGCTGCCGGGATGCCACGCGATGAGATCGGCCCGAAGCTGGTAACCCGTGGGACGTTTCGGAACCGGAACGCGTAAGAGGATCCCGGCGCTGGCCATGACGTCCATCAGATTCTCAATGAGCGCGTCGGCATCCTTGGTCTTGAGCGTGTGCTGGAAGCCGGGGAAGCGACTCGCGCGTCGCAGCCAGCGTCCATACGCGCCGAGGCCTGATAGGTAGAGATCGGCGCCGATCCCCGCCGCTCCCTTGGGTCGGCCACCGGGATACGCAAGGCCGCTGTAGGTTGCTTGCTCGGTTTGGGAGATTGCCCACGGGTCTTTCAGCCATTCCCTGCTCGCCCTCCCGATTGCATCGAACTTATCCTCGGTGAGAAAGTCAGTGTCGATGCACAGGTTTCGTCGCAACTCGTCGAGCAGTACGTGCATCACCTCACGCCGTGTGTCGGCGTTAGCGCTCGCGAGAGGTTCTCCACAACTTGCCCATTTGTGGTCGCTTGCGGCAAGTTCCTCCACTCCCTCGTACGACAGGCGCAGCTGACCGGTCTGTTCCAGGTTGGGCATCGTAATTCGCCAGCCCCGCTTGAGATCGGCCCACAGCCGGTAGGCGACAACATCGCGCAGCGCGCGAGCGATCTTCTTGCGCGGGATGTGCTCGTCGGCGGTTTCCTCATCGCGGGCAAAGAACTTCAGGCTGTTACCGCTGAGTGCCTTGACCACTTCGGGGCCGAGGTTCTCGTCGGTCAGAGGTTCGCCAGGATGGTGTTCCTGGTAGTCGACGGCAGCGCGATACAAGGCGGAGCGGATCAACCCGACCAGCACAAAGTCATTGAAGTGGCCAGCCTGAAGGCTGGCATCCTGCCGGTTATCGCTGAACGCCAGGAACTTTCGCGCTTCACTATCGAGGTTTGACTCCTCGCGGAGGGCTCTGACAATCGACTGCGACAGCACCGTGACTGCGCTCGCGCGCCCTTCGGTGCCAAGGCTGGCGACTCGGGAGAATTGGGACTGCCGGGCACTTTCGTACGTTGTCTTGCACGAGGGGCAGAACTCGAGCCTCTCGAAGAACGCCACCGGCATGCCGTCGTCGGTGATGGTCCCGAATTCATCAACGCGTAGCGAATTGGGTAGCTTCGGGATTCGTGCCTTGTCGAGCACCTGACCGGTCCCGCTGGCCACGACCCAGTCCTCGGGAACAAGCTCTAGCAAGGCTGGATCTTGTGGATCCGGCCAGGGCTGCTCGGTCAGGAGTAACAGACCATCGGCATCGGGGTGTTCGACGAGATCGGAGTTCGGAATTCGGGGGCTGAAACTCTCTCCACCGCGCTCCAGGTTCACGACAAGAAACTCTTGGCCGCACTCGCGGCAGAAGGCTAAGGGGAAGAGCGGCTGCCCGGCAGGTCGATTGGGTGCGCTGCGCTGGTACTGGGTGGTCAGGTAGCGCTTCGCCGGCGGCTCCAGGGTTGTGTAGACGGTGTCGCCCTTGCCGATGAACTGATGCAGCTTGAACGCAAACAGCGACCTGCCTTGCGGGTCCCGGGCGCGAGAGCCAGCCAGGAGCAGCTCTTGCAGCTTCCCTCGGCAGGCTGTCTCGTCGACGCCCGTCTCGGAGTGCAGTTTCGCTGCAGCATCTTTGAGCTTCGACGGCGGCCGTCTCGCGAGCTTGCCCTCGTCGTCGATGTCGAGACCGAAGTGCTGTTCAGTCCAAACTGCCAGCGGGTCCGTCCTAAGCTCGGTCCACTCCTTCGGCGTCTCGGCTTGTAGACCTGCTCTCAGTGCTGTCGGATCTAGCTCGCCGGTCGTGGCGCGCCGGAGCGTTTCCCCGACAATGTTGGTTGCCGGGATTTCGACGCCGAAGATTCTTGTTGCCAATTCGGCCACTTGCTGGCGTTGCTCTGCCTTGGTGCCCGGGCCGGCGAGTGTGGCGCTGGTACCGATGCACTGCACCGCGTTGGAGCTGACCGCGCCGCGCAGGCGGCGGACGAGCATCGCCACATCGGCCCCCTGCCGTCCGCGATAGGTGTGCAGCTCGTCGAGAACCAGGAACGACAAGTTCGCGGCGCTGCTGATGAGCTTCTCCCGCTCTTTGGGGCGGGTCAGCATCAGTTCCAACATCACGTAGTTGGTCAGCAAGATGTCCGGGGGAGAAGCGAGAGTCTGCTCCCTTTCCTCCCGGTTCTCCTGACCGGTGTATCTCGCGAAGTTGACCTTGGGGTTCGTCTTCCCAAGGAATTTTTCGAGCTCGTTGCGTTGGCTGTTGGCCAGGGCATTCATCGGATAGACGATGATCGCTCGGACCCCTTGCCCCGTGCCTTCCCGAAGTACCCGGTCGACGATGGGCACGATGTAGGACATGGACTTGCCGGAGCCGGTACCGGTAGTCAGTACGTAGGACTCGCCGCGGTTGGCGATCTCGAAGGCGTCCGCCTGGTGCCGATGAAAGGCGATGCCCGTACCGTCTGGGGTGCGGAAGATGTCAGCTGCCTTCGGGTCGAGGACGCCGCGCTGGGCAAGCTCGCGCGCTGTGCCGCCGGATTCGAACGCCGGGTTGAGCGCAAGCCAGGGTTCCGGCCACAGAAGACCGTCGGAGATCTCGGCCTCCACCTTGCCGCGAATCTGATCGTCCTTGATCTCCAGGAAGCCCTTGACGAAGTCCTGATAGTCGTCGAGGACCTCCTTAAGGACCCCAAACGCGTCCATGACTTCCTCCCCCGGGTGTGCGCATGACCAAACTACTTAGCGGACCATACTTGTGACGTCGGACAAACGACGGCACTTCGCAGTGCAGAGCTTGGCTTGCCTGCTAGCCCAGAACGGGCGCCCCACCGCACGCGGTTCATCTCGCATGTGCGGCGCAGAGGTGATCAGCCCACGTGATCGTAAGCTTCGCCTAAGGAAGCGCGGCAGGAAAAATTTCGAGTATTACCCGCAAGAACTGCCATCGGCTCATCAAGTTCAATTATTTGGCTCGGCTTGGGTTCCAATTTGCGTGAATCTGAGCCCAGCGTGGCGAACCGAAGAAGGGTCTCACCGTCGCGTGTTCTGACTGACTTATATAAGCAATCGACCTCGGTAGCAGGAGGCCGCGCTGGCTTTTTGTCATGGGCAAGTGAGCGGATGCGTGCCATGGCTTGAGGGGTAAAGCGCGATCAAGCGACGGTCTCCGCTATTGCGTGTCGAATGTCTTCGGTTCTCGGTCTCGCGCACCGCTTCCTGCCCCACCAACTAAAGAGGTTCACGGAGCATCGGTGAGGTCCACGGACAACTTGTAGAGCAACCACTTGGTTGGAACCTCATACTTCTCGGACAGAAGTTGAATGCTGTCTTTCAACGACTCATCTGGCTGCCCGGTAACAATCAAGAGTTGGGCTCCTGGCCTGTGCTCTTTCTTCGCCTGCTGGTTGAGTGCGGTCATGTACTTCTTCGCCTGCGCGACTAGCCGTTCATCGGCTTCTCTGGCCTTCAGCTCGAAGCCGATTAGTTCGCCCGATTTTCTGCTTTCCGCAAGCAGATCGATGATGCAGTTTCCGGCGATGCGAACTTCGGGCCCCCGCAGTTTCAGACCGTTCTTTCTGGCGTAGGACAGTGCCGCGAAGTTGGCAGTAAGGAATCGCGACATCTGCCTCTCATCCTCGAAGAGAAAGCGAGACGGCTGTATGCCTTGGATTGGGTGGTTGCGGTCGAATAGGTAGATCCGCGTTGAGCGGCCAATCGTGGGGTCCGCAAGATCGGGAAATGTGCTCAAACCTGCCGCCCGAAGCTTTTCCGCCAGCTCTGAAAGAAACTTCGGGGAGATCCTCTGATAACCGGCGTCTCGCGCAAGAGTAGCGAGCAAGCTGTCGGGCGTGTGTGTCAAGGATCGTGGAGCATCAGAATTCGAGTCGACGCGTCGGCGGCAGGTCGCGACCAGGCGCTCGAGACGCTCGTCCTTCGAAATCCTTGGCGCCATCACTCCTCCTTTCGGCATGGTCGGCGGCCTAGCGCATTGTCGGCTATGTGGCGACCGTGTCGGGCGAAGTTCATGAAAAGTCGTGACTGGTCGGATTATCGGTGTCTGACGAAGTGCGTGTCGGTCGGAGTGGATGCCCCAATGAATACAAAGCACCCGAACCAAATGACGGGTCGGATATCTGCGGTCTCAACCGCCGCCGGCGGCCACGGTTGCCCGCCGAAGGCGATGCTGCGTGCAAAAGTGATCAGAGGAGTCGAGGCCGACGGCGAGCCATACCCGTCGGCAACGGCGAAGTATCAGTGGGTGGCGACTTTCAGGTGGGAAACGACCGATGACGACAAATGACCCGGGTCACGAGTCCCTGCTCTCAGCGTTGTCGCAGGCGCGTATTCCGGTCGGGAACCACGACTTCATCCGTCGGTTGACGTCCGCCATCGGTATCGACGGATATCGGGTGAAGGGCGTTGAGTCCAGCAAGCCATACGTCCTCGCCGTGAGACGCGACGCGCTGGCCGATCTTCATATCTACTATGGCTATACAACCGGCTTCATCTCCGAAGAAGAGATCATCCAGGTCCTCGGTGGCGGAGTGGTCCGCGAACCGAGTTCACGAACCGGGACCTGGTACGTCGCTCACCCGATCAACGAGATTCGTCCACGGGGCGACAGCTCCCGCGACTCAAGACGCAAAACGACTCAGTTCTGCTACTGCGGTATCGAACTGCCCTTAACTGGAGTGTGTGAATACTGCGGCTAGCCATGGGGTTTGATGCCCATCGTGATGCTTGGCATGTCGAGTGGGCAACGCGTCGGAATTAACCGGAACCTATCGGCGCTCGGCCGCTTATCCAGAGTGGGACGACGTCGGCCCGACTACTCTCTTGGACTCAAATCCTGGCCCATGCAGCGGCTCACCAAACCGAGCGCGAAGCTCAAGCAGCGGATCAATCGTGCGGGTCGCGACGTCCAGCCGTTCAGACAGACTGCCGGTCAACAACACCCACGAGTGCCCAGCCGCCGTGAGCGCGTCGACGAACCAGCCCGTCATCGCTTCCCGAATCCGTAGATCACCTTCCCGCATCCCGTCGTCGTGCCATTCGACTTCCTCGTGATCCGTAACGAGGTACACCGCCCTGGGCGGTACGCGAGTCCACGGCTGGCCAGTCCGCGCCGCCGATCCAAGGTAACGCCGCTCCCAGACGGAAGTTGCGAATGCGTCTGTGTCACAGAACAAGACAGGGGAGCCGGCCGCCGCAGCCGCCTCCTCACGCCTAGTCTGCTCCCGGCCGATCGCATCGAAGTCATCGACGGTCCACACCAGATCGACGAGCTCCGACCCTGACGAGCCGTCCCACTTCAGCCGTGTGTACTCCCTCCCGTACTCCTCGACGCACTGCGTCGACGCCCACGCGCCGCCGCGGGCGGCATAGTGCTCAGTCAACAGTCGGGAAAGGGTTGTCGTGCCGGTGGATTCAGCTCCGACTGTGACCACCCGCGTCGTCAGCCCGGCGCGAGTGGCCGGCGTAAGATCCATCCACCGCCCTGCGAGGTCGCGGCGCACCGCCGTGCCGCTCAACTCGCCGCGCTCGAATCGCACGCTCTCAGCACCGAACCACCGCGCCAGTTCCGGCCCGTATCCCTCACCTGAGAACACCGTATCCACCCCTAGCGGCTCACCCGCGTGGCGCAACGCGGCCTCCATCAGCGCAACCTGCGCCGCCCACACCCGCGGATCGTTGACGTCCAGCGGAGCGTCACATCGGATGCCGATGATCCGCACACCCGGTTCACCCGCATGCTCAGCTCGTAGCCACGCCAGGCGATCGGCAAGCGGGATCGTCTCGGACGCGCCCGCCATCACCAGCACGGTGAACCGCTCACACTGCGCGGCGGCAGCACGGATCGCCGCATGATGACCGAGGTGCGGTGGGTAGAACTTGCCAATCAGCAGGCCATGGGCGAAGCGAGTCACGTTGCGATTCCGACTTTTTCCGGATCAACGACAAGCTCCCTGCGCCACGCCCGCCAGCCTGCCACACACAGTGCAAGGAACAGCATGTAGACAACTGCCGTCAGGTTGAGCCCACGACTGAAGTACAGCGGCACGTAGATGCAGTCGGCCGCGATCCAGAAATACCACGACTCGATCCACTTGCCGTTGAGCAACCATTGCGCCACCAAGGACAGACTCGTGGTCAGCGCATCCAGAAAAGGTGCTGAGTCGCGCGCCCACAACAGGAGCGGGTACAGAACAGCAGTCCCGACACAAAGAGCCATCACACACCAGAGCAGGTGACGCTGGCCCGCAGCGCGCACCGGCAGGGGAGTGCGATCAGTGTTGCCGTACAACCACTGCCACCACCCGATGAACCCTAATGCGATGTACACGATCTGCAGACCCGAGTCCGCCCACAGCTGCGCGGAGGCGAAAAGCACCAGAAAGAAGGCCGAGTTGGCGATTCCGACAGGGAAATTCGCAACGCTGCGCCGGACCGTCAAAGCCACACAGGCCCCGCCGGTGAGGAAGCCGAGTAACTCTGCCCAGCTCACCGGATCACCCCACAGCGTGAAGGCCACCGCATTCAGCGGCGCCACTACGGCGGTCAGCCAGTCGATCATCGCCCCACCTCCCGCGACCGCGCGTTCCACCGATCGATGATGCCGACCACCCCGGGCTCGACTCCACGGTGGCCCACGATGTACACATCCAGGCCGGCATCCTCGACGACACTCAACGCCCGCTCGATCGCATCGTCGATCCAACTGCCCTCGTTACCGAACACCCCTCCGCCAAC
Organism: Mycobacterium sp. SA01; assembly: GCF_041287105.1. Classification (NCBI taxonomy): domain Bacteria; kingdom Bacillati; phylum Actinomycetota; class Actinomycetes; order Mycobacteriales; family Mycobacteriaceae; genus Mycobacterium; species Mycobacterium sp. SA01. Next base: position 521,331 of record NZ_JBGGNO010000020.1, read on the forward strand.
GCGAGTCAACAACACGATATTGGACCCGCCTTCGCCGGCTTGTTCGGCCGCGGCCAACAGAGTCGCCTCATAGGTGGCCTCGAGCACCAACCGCGCGAACAAGTCCCACTCGCCGCGTTGCAACCGCGAGTACCCAAGCGGCAGCGCTGAACAGAACGCCTGCGACACCAGCCGGCGCTCGGGTCCCTTTACATCTGTGACTTCGACGTTGCGGTGAAGACCGATCGCCAGCCGTCCGCGCAGCGTGTCGATCACATCCGCGGAAGCATCCAAAGCGGGGTTGATCGCCGTCAAGCCCTCTCGACTGCAGAGCGCGTAACCGTTCCGCATCTCCCACAGCTCGCCGACCGGAAGGCCGGTGAGTTCCGACAACGCCGTACCGACACCCGCCAGAGCGTCCACCTGGCGACGCGCGGTCTGGCCCACCCCGTCGTCGAACGGGACGAAGTAGTTGCGATAGATCGTCGCCGCCCCGGCCGCCATTGCACATGCCGGCCCCTGGGTGGGGTCTGAGGCATAGCCCGTCACGCCCTGCTCAGGCGTCACGTTCTGCGAGATCATCTCCAGCAGGTTGAACTGCGACGCCACCTGAAACAACGCGCCTTCGAAGCGAGGATCTGCGTGCAACGCCCGGGCGTCACCGATCAATGCGCTCACCGAAGTCCGTTGTCCTCGAGTGTTATTCATCTGATCCCGCAAGCAGGCCAGTGTCGGCACTGTCAACGAACCGATGCCGTACCGCTTGCCGTTCACACCCGACACCAATTCGTCGCCCTCGACGCGAAGCTGAGCCTGGGTGGACTCGTAACCGTCCTCGGCGAACCCGGTCAGCCGTTCGAACCAGTCGCCCATCATGTCCCCCAAACCGATCGATCATTTAGCGCAAGAATCGCACTAAGTCTTATTTAGCGCAAGATCCGCACTTAATGCTAGGTTCTCCGTCATGGGCGACCGACCGGTGCACAACTATCCGCGGCCGACCGTCGCTGTGGACACCGCCTTGTTGACCTGGGACCACGGTCAGGGCCTGCTCGTGGTGGAGCTGGCCCGCGACGACACCGGCAAGTGGGCGCTGCCCGGCGCTTTCCTGCGCAAAGGGGAGACGTTGGCCGAAGCTGTCGAGCGCTCTCTTCGGGACAAGCTCGGCGTGCACGGCGTGCGGCCCCGTCAACTTCATGTGTTCGATGACCCGGATCGCGATGACCGAGACTGGGTGCTCTCCGTCGCCCACGTCGCGGTCGTACGCCCAGATCAACTCGGGGGCCTGGGGTCGGGTTCGGCCCGGCAGACGCGCCTGGCGCCCGTGGACCGCCCCGGCGAGCTGGCGTGGGACCACCCGGAGATCATCCGCCTGGCCAAGAACGATATCCGCGCACTGTACGAAACTGACCCGGACCCGGAGCGTTTACTGGGCAGCAGATTCACCCTGCGCGACCTACGTCAGGTACACGAGGCCGTCGCCGGCAAGAAGCTTCAGCGCGACAAGTTCCGTCGCACGATGGAACCGCGCCTTCTCGGCACCGGCACTCTTGAGTCGAACACCGGAACACGAGGCCGCCCGGCCGAGCTGTTCCGCCGAAGGCGATGACCCCGATTGCCCAATGCGACGCACACCACATAAGCTCACTTATTGACACCCGTCAAGTCTGTGTGAGCGAGGATGCATGACCAGTTCGATCGTCGATGACGCCGCCAAGGTTTTGGCCGAGCCGCGCGCCTACGCAGAAGAGACTCGGCTGCAGAAGGCCCTGGCTCACCTGCGTGAACACGCCCCGGTGTCTTACGTCGAGGTGCCCGACTATCGGCCGTTCTGGGCCATCACCAAGCACGCCGACGTGATGGCGATCGAGCGCGCCAACGAGCTGTGGATCAACGCCCCGCGCCCGATGCTGCAGACCGCCGCCACGGACGACCTGTCGGCGGCCAACCTCGCCGCCGGCGGTGGCTTGCGCACGCTCATCCACATGGACGACCCGCTGCATCGCGACATCCGCAAGATCGGCGCCGACTGGTTCCGGCCGAAGGCCATGCGCGCCTTGAAGACTCGTGTCGACGAACTGGCCAAGATCTACGTCGACAAGATGGTCGTCAAAGGTCCCGAGTGCGACTTCGTTCAAGAGGTCGCGGTCAACTTCCCGCTCTATGTCATCTTGTCGCTGCTCGGTCTGCCGGAATCTGACTTCGGCCGCATGCTCAAGCTCACCCAGGAATTGTTCGGCGGTGACGACGACGAGCTCAGTCGCGGCAAGGACCCGGAAGAGCTGCACGCGGTCATCCTCGACTTCTTCCAGTACTTCACCGCTCTCACCGCCGCGCGTAGGGCCCATCCGACCGAAGACCTCGCCTCGGCGATCGCCAACGCCAAGCTCGACGGCGAATTCCTGAACGACATCGACTGCCTGTCGTACTACGTGATCGTCGCCAGCGCCGGCCACGACACCACCAGCGCCGCGATCTCCGGTGGTCTGCTCGCCCTCATCGAGCACCAGGACCAACTCGCCCGGCTCATGGCACAGCCGGAGCTGATGGGCACCGCGGTCGAGGAGATCATCCGCTGGACCGCCCCGGTCAAGGAGTTCATGCGCACCGCCACCGCCGACACTGAAGTGCGCGGCGTCCCGATCAGCAAGGGTGAGTCGGTGCTGCTGTCCTACGTCTCGGCCAACCGGGACGAGGAAATCTTCGACCAGCCAGCCACATTCGACGTCGGACGCGACCCGAACAAGCACCTGTCCTTCGGGTACGGCGTCCACTTCTGCCTCGGCGCGGCCCTGGCGCGAATGGAGATCAACAGCTTCTTCACCGAGCTGCTGCCGCGACTGGAGTCCATCGAGCTGGCCGGCGAGCCGGAGTTCATCTCGACGATCTTCGTCGGCGGGCTCAAGCACCTGCCGATCCGGTACTCGCTGCGCTGACGCAATCGGCGTCGCCTGAGGTGTGGCCGACTACGCTGACACCACCACAAGTGGAAGGCGGCCCATGCGACTGTTCATCACCGGCGTCGACGCCGACGGCAGGTCCTGCCTCGTCAGCAGCGACGAGGTCGAAATCAATTCCGTCGCACCCGGTTTCGGCATCGCCATTCCCTACAACACGACACAGACCCCGCCGCCCGCGCGACCACAAGGCAACGCCGACCTCATCGACCAGTACCTCGAGCCCGGCCACGTCCGCTGGATGGTCGTCGACCAAGGCGCCAACACCGAGACGCCCAAGCATCACACTGACACCCTCGACCTCGAGCTCGTGCTCAGCGGAAGCGTCGACCTCATCCTCGACGACGGCGCGCACCGCATCGAGGCCGGCGACATGGTCGTCATGACCGGCGTCGACCACGCCTGGAAAGCTGGCCCCGACGGCTACCGCATGACCGCCGTCCTCATCGGCACCCCGCCGCCGGCATAAACGAAGTTAGGTCGCATCAACTTCAATCACCAACGCCGACAACCCACCTCCATCTCAGTTCAGTGAATGGGTATGGGGTGCAGGCCAATCACCGAATTACAGCGCCACCACGCGGACCAGTCCTGCAAGGCCTGCGAAGTCGTCCGCATTGCGGCTGTAGAGGTCCAGGCCATGGGCATGTGCGGTAGCGGCAATCAACAGATCCGCGAATCGGCTTCGAGGCTTGCGGCCTTCACTGATGACGGCCGCAACGACGAGGCCGTAGCTGCGCGCTGCCCTGTCGTCGAAAGGAATTGGCTCAATCAGCGATTCGATCTCCTGCAACCTGGACTGGCGTCTGGCGGCCTCTACCGGCGTACTTGCCAGGAGAGGACCGGCCGCCAGTTCGGCCGCGGTGATGGCGGAAATCGCCATCTCGTCCGGTAGCTTGTCGGCGACTGCCGGATCGTGCCAGTCGATCACCACCGATGTGTCCAGCAGCCCGGCCGCCATCTACAGGCTCTGATCGATCGCGGCGTCGAGATCGCGACGGAACTGGCCAGGGTCGATCCGGACCCCTGCGCCGGCGATGCGTGCCAAGTCGTCACGGGTGATGAACGTCTTGCGGGCGGACTGAATAGGGCGAAGTTCGGCGACTGGCTCCCCATGACGGGTGACGACGAACGTCTCACCCGCTGCCACCGCATCCATGAGCTTCGCGTTTTCGTTGCGCAGTTCACGCTGCGGGATCGTCCGGGCCACACAGGCCAGTGTAGCGAGGTGTGCTACAGCTGGCTACACATTGTCTCGGGATCGACCCGTGACGCACCCGCCGTCCGCAGAAGCCACGTTAGGTCGCCTGACCCCCCTAGACAACGCCAGTTGTCACACGGGAGACTTGCTCATGCACAAGGGGTTCACACTCGCGGCGGCACTCATCACGGCAGCACTCACCGCGACCCCAATTGCCAACGCCGACAACCCAACCCCGTCGCTCCCAGAGTTCGCTCCGCACGAATCCGGCTGGCAGCCCAACACAGGCGTCTATCCCTACAACCTCTGGCAGAACCGCGTCACCCCCGAGCAGGTCACCGCCATGCGCGACTCCTGCCAATGGTTCAACGCCCAGTACGACCCGCTGATGAGCCAAGTCTTCGGCTTCCAGCACTTCCTCGACAGCCAGCACGACAACTGGCAAGCACCCGGCGTCCAACAAGCCGCGAACACCATCGAAGCCAACCTCGACCAGTCCGCGGCCTTCCTCGACCCCCGCGCGCACACCCTCTTCATCGTGAACTATCCCGACCAGAGCGAGTATTCGCCTGTCTACAACGGGGATTCGATGTTCCATCTCTGGTATCAGCTCACCCAGATCAGCGACAACATGGATCACCAGCTGCCGTCGGGTCAGCTGAACGCCCACATCGCCACCGCCAACGTCTACGGCACCACCATCCGCGACTCGCAAGTGTGCGCCGGAGCCTGACGCCGGGCCGTAGCCTCAAGCGGTGATGATCGGTGTTCTGGCCGCCCTGCTGGCCTGCGTCGGCTACGGGGTCTCGTCGGTCCTTCAGGCCTACGGGGCGCGCAGGTCAGCAGCCGCCGCCGTCGGCCGCGGCGCGACCGGACACGTCACCGCCACCGGCGGACCGACCCTGCGCTCGACCCTGCACGCCGCGGTCACCGCAGCATTCATCGTCGGGATCGTCCTGGACGTCGTCGGCTTCGTGGGCAGCGCGGTCTCGGCGCGGCTGATTCCACTGTTCTTGTCCCAGACGATCATCAGCGCCAACCTGGTGGTCACCGCGGTGCTCGGGATCGCCGTCCTCGGCATCGGATTACGCAGCCGCGACTGGATCGCCATCGTCGCGGTCATCGCCTCGCTGTTCGTGCTCGGCCTCGGAGCTGGCGAGCGTGGCGAGGTGGACCCCGAACGCGTCATCCACTGGATCGTGCTGGCGGTGTCGGTGCTGATCCTGCTCGGCGGCATCGCCCTCACCCGCATCCTCGGGTCGCGCAGCGCCGTCATGGCTGGACTGATCGCCGGTGTGCTGTTCGGCATGCTCGCAATCGGTGTGCGCGTGCTCGATGGTGTTGAGCCGCTGCAGCCGTTCACCCTCGTCACCGACCCGGCGGCCTGGACCGTCGCCATCGCCGGCATCGGCGGCTTCTACCTGCACACCGTGGCGCTGCAACTCGGTTCGGTGAACGGGGCCACCGCGGCCCTCGTCGTCGGCGAGACGGTGGTGCCCGGCATCGTCGGCGTGGCGTTCCTCGGGGACAGCTCCCGGCCCGGGCTCGGCTGGGTGGTGGCCCTCGGGTTCGTCGGGGCCGTCGCCGGCGCCGTGGCGGTCGCGGTCTTCGGCGCAATCGGACATCAGGTCGAGACCGAAACCGAAGTCCCGCAACCCAACTAGCCGGCAGTGAACCGGATCGCCGCCAGCTTGTTCACCTCGACCGCCGCGCGGAATTCCTCCAGAGAAGGAATCCGGTCGTCGCGGAACCGCAGCCCCATCATCCGCTGCGCCCGCTTCACCCCATACGCAGAAGCGCACCGGTGAAACAGCGACACCGTCTGCTCACGATCCTCGATCAGTTCGCCCCGCATAGACCGCTCAACGCCGTCGTACAACACCGACGCCTGAGCCCCGCCGCGAAAATTCAGCTTCCACACGCTCCCGATCAACGCGTACAGGTCGCCGTCGATCCAATGCGCAGAAACCGGCACCACGAACTCCCGACCCGTCTTGCGCCCCTTGAACGACAGCACCATGAACTGCTTGCGCAGCCCGCCGGCCAGCGGGGTGCGCAACAGATACCGCATGAGCGGGTTGACGGCCCGCATGATCGCATCCGGCGGAGGCGCCGGAGTGATCGCCGCTGACTTATCCACCGGACAACGGTACGACCGCGACCCGCATAACCGCAGGTCATTCGCTACACAGCCGACCGCAAGGTTGCGCCTCGCCGAACGAAGCGGCTTGTATGGGGTCATGGATCGTCGCCAGATGCTCATGACCACCGGCCTTGGCCTACTGGTCGCCGCCACCAAGATCCCGCAGGCCGGCGCCGCACCGACCACACCAGTCCCGCAGGCCCCGGCGCCGCAGAACTACATCTTTCACGACGAGTTCGACGGCCCCGCCGGCTCCGCGCCCGACCCGTCGAAGTGGACCACCGCGCTGGCCCGTGAATCGATGGAAGACCCCACCTTCTGGGAGCTGCCGCAGAACGTCGGCCAGTACCGCGACGACCGCCGCAACGTCTACCTCGACGGCAACTCCAACCTCGTCTTCCACGCCGCCAAAGACGGCCCCACCTACTACAGCGGCAAGATCTTCGGGAAGTGGCAGGGCGGCATCGGCCACACCTGGGAAGCCCGGATGAAGTTGGACTGCCTGACCCCCGGCTGCTGGCCCGCCTTCTACCTGTCCAACGAGAGCCCCGTCAACGGTGGCGAAGTCGACGTCATGGAGTGGTACGGCAACGGCAAGTGGGCTCCCGGCACCGCTGTGCACGCCAAGCTCAACGGCGGCGAACACGTCAGCCAGACCATCTCCGTCGACAGCGCCTGGCACACCTGGCGCGTGGTGTGGGACGACGCCGGCATGAGCTTCTCCAAAGACGGCGCCGCGCCGTACTTCACCGTGCCGGCCCGTTCACTTCCGGACTGGCAGTTCAACGATCCCGGCTACACGATGATGCCGGTGTTCGACCTCGCGGTCGCCGGCTCCGGCGGCGGTGACCCCACCGGCGGCAGCTACCCGGCCAACATGCTGATCGACTACATCCGCGTCTGGTAACGATCGAAGCGCTCAAACGCTAGGGCGCGATCAGCTGACCGGCGTCCGAAGCCGCCTGCAGCAGTTGGGAAATGGTCAGCGCGCCGTAACCCGTCTCCACGGGACCCATCGGCAATCCCAGCCACGGCACCACCGTCGGATCCGGGTCGACGTCGAGGTTATACGCCTGCATGCCCGGCAGATGATGCTCGAAGAAGTTACCCAGCGTGTCGACCATGAAGATCAGATCGCCGATCGGGCCGTAGCCATACAGCGCCGATGCATTGAACAGCGGCGCAACCGCATTCGGGTCGCCGATCATCACGATCGCGCCGTAGTGCGGCTTGCTTCCGCCGGCGGGCACATAGGTCGGCATGAACGGCTGCAGACCCGGGAGATCGGTAGCGAAGTACGCCGCCGGGTCGCCATAGGTCTCGATGTTGACGAACCCGGAGTCGGCGCCGTTGCCCGCGACGATGGTGTTGATACCGGGACTCTCGAAGCCGATGCCGTCCAAACCCGTCTGCTGCGCAACGTATTCGGCTTCCCAGCCGCCCAGTGAGTGGCCGGTGACAAAGATGTCAGACGTGCTGTAACCCTGCAGGGCAGCGTCGGCCTGCACACGCTGAGCGAAGGCCAGCGCGTCGGTGAACGCCTGCGGAGTGGTGTGGGTGTAGAGGACCTGTAGGTCGGTGACGATCTGCGAGATGGCGATCAGCGGATTGAACAACAGGTTCGTTCCACCGGTGGTGCCCTGATAGGCGATGATGATCTGATTCTGCGGCGTCACCCACACCTGCGCTCGCTCGCCCGACAGGACGTTCGTGGACGTGACCGGCACCCCGTTGACGGTGAACGGCCGTAACCCGCCCGGGACACCGCCCAGCACGTATTCCGCCGCGGCGGCGTTCAGGAATTGGGCGACCGTCGGCGTCAGCGCGGTCGTCGGGCCGGTGTAGATCAGGGTGGGCGGTATCGGCTGCGTGGTCGGGGGCGCGTCCAGCCCCACCGCGTGCTCGATTCGGCGGAACACCGCGAAAATCAGGTTGTCGAACGGTGCGAAGTCGAGCGGGCTTTGCGGGCCGCCGACCGCGGCAGTGAGGTCGAGCGACTGCAGCACGGTGTTGACGATGTGGCCGGGCAGTGCGATCAGCTTGGCGATCGGGGACAGCGGCGCCGGGGGAGTCGGGCTCGTCGGCGCGGGGGTCGTCACGACGAGCGCAGCGCTCGCTGAGGTCTTTCTCGCCGTGGTCGCCACGGCACGGGTGGACGTGGCCGACGCCTCCGTACCCGGTGTGGGCGCGCTGATCGGAACGGTGACCGCGGCGGCACTCGCTGACCTCGTCGAGTTGCGCTGCGATGCAGTCGAATCCGGCCGGATCGTCGAGCGCCGGCTCGTCGCCAGGCCGCTGCCACGATGACTGTCGCGGCCACTGGCCGCCTTCCTTGGGCCGCTCGGCTGCGACTGACTTGACGACGACGACGACGACCCAGCGTGACCGGTATCGGCCCAGGCCGCAGCTTGTCCGCCGACGGTTCCGATGCCCAACCCGATGCCCACCGCGAGCGTGGCCAGGCCGCACCGGCATGCTGTCCTCTTGCGTTGGCTGGCGCGGCGCTGCGTCTGTCCCGTCATCGATCCCCATATTCCGTCACGGTGTCTCTGCGTTGCTGACGACGATATGACAACGGGGGATGTCGGTCTCGGTTTTCGCTGTCGAGCGTGGGGGCTGTCGTTGACGAAATGGCTGTCGACCACCGATACCTCACACGCTCGCTGCCAGAGGCGGCGCCCAACTTCTACCAAACCACCGCGTCGAGGTCGGCGTCTGGTGCCTAGCGCTCGTCGTCGGGATCTGACAGCTCGATTCTGGTCGTCGGCCGCATGTTGGTGGTCCAGCTCGGATTGATCACCGGGTCCGCCTCGCCGCGCCCAATCTTACGAAAGTACTTGAGTGACAGGTAGATAAACAGCCCCATCAATACGACCGCCACTATGGCGGCGATGATCTCGGTCATCGGCTCCCTTCCGGACGCGCCGCCAGTACGGCCTTCGTCGCAACCCGGTGCTGCGCGCCGAGTCCACTCACCGCGATGTTGCCGCGAGAGGCCGCCGCGTGGACGACTTCGCGAATCGATGCGGGATCCCACCGTTCGAACTCGACTACGGACAGCGTCATGGGTTAATCCTGAGTCGGCGGTGGTGCCAGATTTCGAAGCGCGCTGGCTCTGGTTTCCGCTTTCGCGATGCCCGCCGTAGCCAACGCCTCCGGGTCGGCGCGCAACCAATCTGACATCGACAACCCCCTCGTCAGCGGGCTAGTACTTCGTATTGGGCAAAGTCTAGCCACCGACGAGCCGGTAGTCACCCCAGCTAGCGACGCCGCACCGGCCGACCCAGCAGCGTGACCTCCATCAAGCGCCGGATCGTCGCCACCGACTCAGGCCCGGATTCCCGGGCGAACAACCGCCGGAAGTCCACCGTCAGCGCGAACGCCGCGCCCACCGCATACCGGGCGGCACCGATCTTCATCTCCGGCCGCGCTGCCGTCACCAGCCGCGCCCAAGCGTCCATCGTCGAATGCTCGATGGTCTCCAACACCCGCAGATCCTGCTCCGGAACGTTGTGTCGCTCTGTGTAATACACGTACGGCAGATCCGGCCACTCCATCACCCGGCCGAGGTACTCGTCCACCAAGTCGTCGAGCGTCGCCTCCGGATCGGAGTTGCGCGACAACGCATCCGCGGTATCACTGGAATGCCGATCGGCTGCTCGCCGGTATGCCAGCGCCAAGATGTCCGCCTTGCCCGGGAATGACCGGTACAACCCCGACGCCTGGATGCCGATTGCCGACGCGATGTCCTCCATGCTCGTGTTGCGGTACCCGTTCTCGTAGAACAACCGGACCGACTCGAAGAGCACGTGCTCGTACATCCCGGCCTCGGCGCCGACAACCAGAGGCGTGAGCCGCGGTGCGCCTCCGCGCCTCGCGGCAGGCAGCTCGGCAGCCAGGACGTCAGCCGTCATCGTGCACAGCAAGTTCCGGATGTCGGCTGCTGCAAGCGGATTGGAATGATCGGTGATGCTGCCGATGATGGTGAGCGCGGCCGCTGACAGCGTCCACGCCTGGCTCGGCTTCAATCTGGGCCGCAGCGTCAGCAGCGGCCGATGCATGCGCTCGTTCACCACTTTGAGTTGGTGGACCAAGACCGCGCGGTCAGCCTCTTTCAGGTAGCGCGCTTCCCAGCGATACAGCCCACCCGCCGCCCGGTTGGCGATGGTGGCGTCGACCAACGCAGAGGTCAACGCCTGCAAGGTCATTGCCGGATCGCCGTCCGTTTCGTCGGCGAACGCGGTGGTGTCGACCAGCATTTGGCTCAGTCCCAGCACCGCGTCGCGGAACAGGTCGTACTTGCTAGGGGAGTGGCGATACAACGCGGCGGGCGTGATTCCGACCCGCGCGGCGATGTCCTCCATGCTGACCGCGTGATAGCCCTGCGAACCGAAGGCGTCGGTCGACGCGCGCGCTATCTGCGCTTTACGGTCCTTGGGCCGCCGCCGTACAGCGGGTTCGCCATCTGACACGGACTCCACGCTAGTCGCTCCTCGAGTGCATCACCGCAAATTGATTCGAAGACAAGAACGAGTATTCACTTCTGCTTGTCTGCCGTCTCGCCTGTGTGAGACGCTTCATAGAGCTAGACAAGGGGAGATGTCTACATGCCAACGTCATCGCTGACCACCGCTGAGACCCGCATCAGGATTCACAAGAGAACCGCACGCTGGAGCGACGAACCCGTCACCGCCGCCGACGCCCTGGACTTCTGGTCCTTCGCCGCAGGCGCTGCCAACGTCATCATGCAGCTGTCGCTGCCCGGCGTCGGCTACGGCGTCGTCGAATCCAGAGTCGACTCCGGGAACCTGCTCATCCACCCGTGGAAGCGGGCCCGCACCACCTTCACCTACATCGCCGTCGCAATCATCGGCAGCGACGAGGACAAGCTGCTGTACCGCGAGGCCGTCAACTCCGCCCACCGCCACGTCCAGTCCACCGACCAAAGCCCGGTGCGCTACAACGCCTTTGACCGCGACCTGCAGATGTGGGTAGCCGCCTGCCTGTTCGTCGGGCTCGAAGACACCTACCAGCTGCTGCGCGGCGAGATGACCGCCGATCGAGCCGAGGGTTTCTACCGCTCCGCCTGGCCGTTGGGCACCACCCTGCAGGTCAGCGAGGACCAGTGGCCGCCCACCCGCGCTGCCTTCGATGACTACTGGAACACCGCCTGCCAGCGAGTCCAATTCGACGACACCGTCCGCGCCTACCTGTTCGACCTGATCGACCTCGAGATGATCAACCCGTTGCTGCGCATACCCTTTCGCGGTCTGCTCAAATTCCTCACCGCCGGATTCCTGGCGCCGGTATTCCGCGACGCCCTCGGCCTTGCGTGGAGCGCGCGAAAGCAGCGCCGCTTCGAACTGCTCTTCCGCTTCGTCGCCCTGGTGAACCGCTTCCTGCCCTCGTTCCTCCGTCAGCCTGGCCCGCACCTGCTGCTGGCCGACCTGCGCCGACGCGCCCGCCACGACAAGCGGCTGGTCTAGCGGTATCACGTTCCGCCGAACTCTGGTCGCAGTGCCGAACTCAACGCCGATAGCGGAATGTGCGCCTGCACAGTGCCGCCATCCATCGACCATTGCATGACCCCCGGGGTGTAGTTGATCGGCGAGTCATGAGCGACCGGATAGTCCGGCATGTACAGGATCAGCTCGTCGCCGGACAACGCCCACGCCTTGTACCCACCGGAATACACCGTGTCCGGTCCCCACCGCTCGGCCACGAACGGGTAGCTGCCCGCCTCGTGCGGGGGCGGCGCCTGATCCAACGCATCCTGAATGAAGGGCGCGCCCAGCGTGGCGATCGCCCCGAAGTCGACGCCGGGCTTCAGCACGTCGGCCAGGCCCAGCCGAACGCCGCGGCTCATGTCGAAGGTGAACGTGCGAAACGCATTGTTGGGCTTGGGTCCGTCGGCGTGGTAATCCTCGTGGAACACCACGCTGAGCACGTCACCCCGCTGTAACGTCTGGAAGTTCTCCTCGCCGAAGCTGTCCGCCACCATGTGCACGCCGACGGTGCGCCAGTTGGTGACCAACTGGGTCAGGTAGTCCCGAATGGTCGGGCCAGTGACGGGATTGTCGACCAGGTCGCCGGGCACTGCCACCTTGATGTCGCGGACAGCCTTACGTTCCGACAGCACCGAGGTGTGGCAGTACGCGCCGTCCCACTCGGCGCCGAGGCTCGAGCAGAAGTCCGGCGCCGACGCGCCGGCCACCGGCGCGACGGCCAGCGCCGCCACGACGAGAAGCACAGGAACCACACGAATGCGCATGCTAGTCAGGGCAGTTGGACTTTGCTGGCCCGCCAGACGCCGTCGACTTTCTCCAGCGTCATCTTGACCCGGCTGCGGTCGATCCGCGGATCCGGTGCCGCCTTGTTGGCCACCGTCTGGTCGATGAACATCAGCACCACGACTTTGTCCGGGGTGGCCGACTGCACGGCCGACTCGATCACCACACCGTGCGCGGTGGCCTTGTTGTCCAAGAGCAGTTGACGCAGCTGCGCGCTGGACTGCGAATACATGTCCTTGAATTCGCCGGTGGCACCGTTGAGTACCTCGGCGAAGTTCTGGTCGACGTTGTTGGAGTCGATGCTCGTCAGCACCTGCGCGTAACGCACCGCGGCCGCCTGGCCCTCCCGCGCCGCCACCTCGACGCGATGCTCCTGCCATGCCTGCCAGCCCAGGAAGCCCGAACCGCCGAGCAGCGCAACGATCATCGCGCCCAACAGCACTCGCCGAACCAGGGGCCACCGACGCCGCGTGACCGGCTCCTCGACAGCCTCGGTCTCGACGTCCGACACCACGTCGGACTCCACATCGGATTCGGTATCGGGTTCGGCGTCACTGGTGACGGTCATGGCAATCTCCTCAACTCGGCGGTTCGATCGGCAGCACCGGGCCGCCATAGGGGGTCGGAATGGTGTAGCGGCCCTTGGGTGTCGGGTCGGTCGTCGCACCCAGATCGGCGCCCGGCGGGGGACCGGCGGTGTCGTCGTCGGCTGGGCGCGGTGCGTTCTTTGCGCCGCGGATCAGCACCGCCGGGTCGTCGTCGCGGCAGTACGTATACAGGTAGGGCTCGGGGTAATCGGCCGACGATGCCGGACGCCGCGGCGTGCCGTAGTCGCATGCGTAGCGCGGGTAGATGTCGGCGGTCGCCCACAGGCCGTGGTCGTGCATCACGGTGGCCCAGGCATCGAGAAGCGATCCGCGGTAGTCCGGGAACAGCGCATTGAGGGCAGGTACCCGCACATACAACAGCTGCGAGGCGGTGGCCATGCTGGTCAGCAGCCCGACCATGGTGTCGGAGTTGTCGGTGAACAGAGCGTCGGTGGCCGACAGTGTTTGCGGCGTCTGATCGACGAGCCGGCGGTAACCGTCGACCATCTTGTTCACGCCGGTGAAGGTGCGATTCAAGTTGCCGGTGGCGACCTTGATCCCGGCGTTCTTGTCGGCCGCGGTGGTCAGCACGATCCGGCTGGTCCGCAAAATGCTGGTGGTCTGCGGCAGAACGGAATCCAGCGTCGACAACAGGAACGTGCCGCCGTCGATGATGTCGGCGAGCTTCTGTGGTCCCTGATCGGTCAGGCTCAACTCTTTCTTGATCAGTTCGAGCTTGCCCGGATCGACCTGTTTCAACATCCCGTCGGCGTGGGCGAGGACGTCAGCCAAGCTGACCGGCACCGAAGTCTTGTCCTGCGCGACGACGCTGCCGTCATGCAGGTACGGCCCGGCGTCGGAGGTCGGCACGAATTCGATGTACTGCTCACCGGCGGGGGACAGACCCGACACCTTCACCGGGCTGGCCGACGGGATCCGCACATCCGAGCGCACGGTGGCCACCGCGGCCACTCCGTCGGGCGTGATCGCCAGCGACTGCACCCGCCCGATCGGCACCCCGCGCAACGTCACGTCCTGATTGGGCAGCAGCCCACCGGATTCCGGCAGCTTGATCGTCACCCGGTACGCCGAGTCGAACGGCGTCACCCGCAGCGCACCCACCAACACGTACGCCGCTGCGACCACCAGCGTCAGGACCAGACCCACCGTCGACAACCACAACCGGTGCCGATAGCCGAACCCGACCCCACGCACCACGCGGCCGGCTGCCCACTCGATCATGGCGGCGGCTCCGACGCAGGCGGGCCAGGCGGCGGGCCAGGTGGCGCGACGATCACACCGCCGGGATCGGTGGGGCTGGGCAGCACGGGAACCTGCGGAACCCCGGGGCCGGACCCGACGACGCGCTGCTGCAACCGCCACAGCGTGTACTTGAACGTCCCGACCATCTGGGCCCAGTCGTAGCGCTTGGGTCCGTGGAAACCGGGGTCGCCGAGGAAACCGGCGTCCGGCATCGACCCGAGTACCAGTCGGTCGATGCTGGCCCGCACCGAAAACGAGTTGCTGGCAGTCGCTTTGATGATCGGCGGCATCAGCCGGTTCAGTGACCGCAGATCGGCGTCCGGGGCCAGCACCAGGTCGTTCCACGAGCGGGCGATGGTGTTGGCGTCACCGATCACACTGCGCCCGCTGGTGTCGGTGCCCGCGATCGACGGGAACTTCTGTAACTGCTTGCTGGTGTCGCCGGCCTGCTGGACGACGTCGGCGACGGTGTCGGCGTTGGCGGCCAGCGTGTCGGTCGCCGGACCCGCCGCGACCATCACCTCGCTCAGTGCCTGATTCTTGGCGTCGAGTTCGGCGGCCAAGTGCGAGGTTTCGGTCAACGCGTCCGAGATCTGGTCGGAGCGTGCTGTCAGCTTGGCCAGTGTGCCGTTGGTCTTGGCGATGATGTCGCCGAAGGCCTGCCCCTGATCGCCGGTGGCCTTACCCAACCCGTTGATGACGTTGGTGAAGTTGCGCACCGCGCCGCCGTTCACCATCACCGCGGCCGAACTGAGCACCGACTCCACGGTCGCCGCCGCCGTCGTC
Organism: Mycobacterium sp. SA01; assembly: GCF_041287105.1. Lineage (NCBI taxonomy): Bacteria > Bacillati > Actinomycetota > Actinomycetes > Mycobacteriales > Mycobacteriaceae > Mycobacterium > Mycobacterium sp. SA01. Next base: position 536,537 of record NZ_JBGGNO010000020.1, read on the forward strand.
GAGTCCAGACCGATGGTGTCGCCATCCTTCAGCAACGGCGTGGCCGCCGAGGCGTCTGGCGGTGGTTTCAGTGCGATGAACACATCGCCGAGCGGCGTGGCCGAACGCAATTCGGCCGTACTGCCCCGCGGCAGACGCACCCCGTCCATGATCCGGATCGTCGTGACCGCGGTGTAATTGCGGGCCACCATCGTCTCGAGTTGGCCGACGTCGGCGCCGGCGAGCTTCACCTTGGCCTCGGCGGGCAGGTTCAGCGCATTGGAGAACATCGCGGTCAGCCGGTACCCACCGCTGCCGACGCTCGGGGCCGGTAGCGGCAGGCTGGACAGGCCGTTCGACGAGCACGCGGTGGCGCCGACCGCGACCAGAACCGCGGCAGCGGCCTGCTTCCAGCGTCTCATTTCTGCCCCATCGCGGCCATGCCGTCGAGAACGTAGGTCAGCCCGAAGTCCGGGCCGAAATCCTGCAATGTGCCGGTGCTGCAGCCCAGTTGGCGCAAACCCATCAGGTTGCAGATCTCCTTGGTGTACTGGCTGTCGAACAACACCCGATCGGTGAGCACCCGCGCCCGTGCCGCGCCGTTGTTCTGGTCGACGACGTTGTACATGTTGTCCAGCGTCAGCGGCGCGACGTCGAGGAACTCCTTGAGATCACGCTGCCGTTCGACCAGTGTGTTCGCCGTCGTATTTCCGTTTTTGACAACAGCTTTGATGTTGTCGCGGTTCTTCTCCAGGAAATCGCCGACCTGGGCCAGCAGGGTGTTCATGGTCTTGCCGGTGGTGCCGCTGCCGAAGTCCTCGTCGTTGACGATCTGGCTGAGCTGCCGCACGGTCGCGCCGAACTCGCGCAGCGTCGCGTCGTTGTCGGCGGCGGCCTGCATCAGCGAGCTGAGGTTGCGCACGATCGTGGTCAACTGGTCTCGGGTCTGTGCGCCGCCATCGGCGGACAGCCGCAAGGCATTCGACAGCTGTCCCAGCGCATCCTTGATCTTCTGGCCGTTTCCGTCGGCGATCGCCGCGCCCGAGTTGACGACGTTGGCCACCGGTCCGTTACCGTTTCCGTCGCCCTTGAGCGAGGTGGAGATCTTGTCCAGAACACCAAGCACCCGGGCGAACTCGACGGGCGTCTTGGTCCGCGGCAATCCGATGGTGTCGTGATCCTTGAGCACCGGACCGCCGCGATATGGCGGAGTGAGCTCGATCTGCCGGTCGGTGAGGATCGACGTCGAAATCGTCACCGCCTGCGCATCCGCCGGGACCTGCACGCCGCGGTCGACGGTGAACTGCACCTCGACGTAGCCGCTCTTGGGGGTGATCGCCGTGACCTTGCCGACCGGCATGCCGAGCACCGCGACCGTGTTGTCGACGTACAGCCCGGCGGCGCTGTCGAATTGCGCGGTCAGCGTGATGTGGTCGGTGGCCGACCGGAAGTACGTCCACGCCACGGTGATCGCCGACGCAGCCACCACCACGACCACCGTCAGAACGGCCAGCAGCCGGGCCCGCGCATTCATTTGCAGTCCTTGTAGTACTGGATCATGTTGAACTGCTTGGCTCGTCCGCTGATGGCGCACATCCAGGAGTCGACGGCAATTCCGTTGGGCGTGTTGAAGTCGACGGCGTTGCCGGTGCCGCTGGCGTTGGCGAAACCGCGCAGTGCCACCGGTCCGGCCTGCAGGGTGCTGCGCAGCAGATCGTCATGTTGGGCCAGCAGGTCGGACAGCCGGCGCAGATTCGTGATGGTCTGGTCCAACTCGCCACGGTTGGCCACCACCGTGGTGCTCATCGTGTTCACCAGGTTGGTCAGCGCCGCCATCATGGCGTGGAACGTCGCACTGCGATCCACGAACCGGCCGATCAGCTCCTGCCCCTGATTGATCATCGCGGCGATGTTGGCGTGCTGGCGCTCCAGGGTGCTGCTGACCATGTCCGTGCTTTTCAGCAAGGCGCCCAGCTGGTCTCGCCGGTCGGCGATCACGGTCGACAGGGTGTGGATGTTCTGCATGGCCTGCGGCACCACGGCGGGCAGGCCCTGCATCTGTTCGCCCAGGATCGCCAGCGACTTCGCGAACGAATCGGTGTCAACCTGCTCGTAGGTGGTCGTCACGTCGGCAAGGGCGGCCTGCAGGTCATACGGCACCTCGGTGTGCGACAGGTCGAAGGTGTTGTCGGGCAACGTCCCACCGTCGACGGGCTCCAACGCCAGATAGCGCGACCCCAGGATGGTGGCGACCTTGATGACCGCCTTCGAGTCCTTGCCGATCGCGACGTCGTCGCGAACCTCGAGGCCGGCTTCGACGTGGTCGCCGGCCAACGTCATGCTGGTGACCTTGCCCACCTGGATGCCGCCGATGGTGATCGGGTTGCCCGCCTGCAGGGCGGCGGCTTGAAGGAACTTGGCGGTGTAGTGCCGGTGACCGACATTGGCGGCGTTGGCAATCAGCATTGCCCCGACGATAACGGTGACCACGGCGACGGCGATCAGGCCGAGCCAGGTCTTGTTGTAGGTCTCCAGCGGGCGCCTAGCCATTGGCCGTGTTCCTGCATCGTGGGGTGTACATCGCCTTGTTTCCCGGTGTCGCCGCGTTGACGATGATCGGCGTGATGTCGTTCAGGCCGGGGAAGAACCCGGTGCCGTTCAGATCGCAGGCGTACGCGTTGGCGAAGGCACCTTCGTTGGTGATGCGGGCCAGCCCTTTGAGCATCAACGGCAGGTTGTCACCGGTGAACGCCAGCTGCGGCTCGATGTCGACCAGGTGTCCGGTGAAACCGGGCTGGCGGGTGATCATCTCGTTCAATGACGGGCTGACCGTGTCGGAGATCGTCGACAGTTGGCGGATCACCCGGGCCATCGCCCCTGTCGAATCGACCAGTTCGGTGCGCCGGGCATTGAAGTCCGATACGACTGAGCTGGTCTGGGACAGCACCTGGTCGAGGCTGGTGTTCTGCTGGGCCAGGCTCGCCATCACGGTGTTCAACTGAGTGATCACATCACCGAGCACCTGATCGCGCCCGGCGAATGTGTCGGTCAGCGTGGAGGTTTGGCTGACCAGGTTCACGATCGACGAGTTGTCGCCCTGCAGCGATTGGATGACGCCCTTCGTCAGGTTGTCGGCGTCGCGGGGGTTGAGCACGCTGAACAGTGGTTCGTAGCCGTTGAGCAGTGTGCCGACGTCGAAGGACGGATCGGTGCGCTCGACCGGGATCGTGGCATGCGGTGCGAGCGGGCCCGGGCTGCCGATCTTTCCGAGTGACAGCCCGAGGTAGCGCTGCCCGACGATGTTCTGGTAGGTCACCGACGCGACAGTGTTGCCGAACAGGTGCTGATCGTTCTGTACGACGAACGACACTTTGGCCAATGTGCCTGCCAGTTCGATCTTTTCGACCCGCCCGACGCGCACGCCCGCCATCCGGACGTCGTCACCTTCGCGCAGGCCGTACACGTCGGTGAACATCGCGGCATACGGGGTGGTGGGGCCGGCCACGTCGCGGCGCAACGTCACGTACACCAGCCAGGTCAGCGTCACCGCCACCACCATGAACAGTGACAGCCCGATCAGCGGGGCGCGGAACTTCATCTCGACCCTCCGGCCTCGGCGCGCAGTGGCGGCGCCGGAGCCGGCGGGGCCGGCGGCGGCGGGGCATCGTCGGGATTGGCGGCAAGCGGCACCGGGGGAAACGGCGGGGCCCACCACGGTGTCGGGGGATTGGGGTCGGCCAGGTTCGGATTCGGGTTCACCAGCGGGGGGCCGACCGCGACGAGATTGCCGTCCGGGCCGACGACGGTGCCTGGCGTGGGGGCCAGATCCTTGGGCGGTTGGTAGTTCTGCGGCAGCAGCATCTCGGGCAGGTCTGGCCGCACGACGATCTTCGGTGCCGTGTAGCAGCTGGCCCCCAGCAGCTGGCCGTAGCGCGGGCAGTCGGCCCGGGTGTAGTCGTAGCTCGGTGTCAGCGACAGATTGACTCGCATGTTGCCGGTGTCCAGCTCCGGCATCCATACTTCGTCGAAGAACTTGCGGGACAATACGTTCAACTTCGTGAACGCCGGCACGAACTTGCCCGCGTTCATCGCGAGGCTGCCCAGCACCGGCGTCAGGTCGTGGCTGATGCCGGTCAGCTGGTCGATGTGATTGTCCAGCGCGGTATGCGTGGTGCCGAGGGTGTGCGCGCCACCGGTCACCAACGCGGTCAAGGCCGACCGCTTTTCGGCCAGCACCCGCATGGGCTGCACCGCCTGGTGCAGCGCGTCAACGAGATCCGGTGCGGTGGCGGCCAACCCGTGCGTGGCGTCGATCAGCGCCGACACCGTCGACGGCCCGTCATCGGTGCTGACGACGGAATTCAGCTGGTCCAGCAGCCGATTCAACTGGGCGCCGCCGGCGAGCAACTTTGTGCGCCGGTTTTCGGTGGCGGCATTGACCGCGGCCAGGATCCCGACGCTGCGGTCCTCACGGCCGCGCCCGGTGGCGGCCAGCACGTCACGCAGCTTGCTGATGGTGGTCTGGAAGAGCACGGTCGGCAGCTGGGTGTCCTCGGGAATGTGTTCCCCGGCGCGGATCGCCGGCCCGGCCCCATCGGCCACGAGTTGCACCGACGACACCGCGAACACATTGGACGGGACCACCCGGGCCGTGACGGTCGCCGGGATGGAGCCGGCGTATTCGGGTTTCAGGTCGATGTGGACGTAGTTGGGATGACCGTTGGCGGCGGGGACCACGCTGTCGACCGAGCCGACCAGGACACCGTGATATTTCACATCCGACTTCTGCGGCAGCCCGTCGCCGACGTTGAGCAGGTCGGCGACCACCCGCACGTAGTTGTCGAGCTTGCCGTTGGACTTGAGCAACAGCACTGTCGTCACCAGGGCGGCGACCACCACGACGGCCAGCCCGCAGACCAGCAGCTGACGGTCGGTGGGGCCGCGTCCGTCGAGGTCGAAGGAATTCGCCATCTAGCCGCCGAACCTCGCCCCGGCATCAACGCTCCACAGCGCCATGGTCATCAGCATGTTCACCACGATCGTCACGGTGATCGCCGCGCGCATCGCGTGCCCGGCGGCGATGCCGACGCCCTCGGGTCCGCCACTGGCGTAAAAGCCGTAGTAGCACTGGATCGTCGAGGCGATCCAGACGAACACCACCGCCTTCAGCAGTGAATACAGGATGTCCGTGCCGGACAGCATCAGCGTGAAGTAGTGCAGGTAGGCGCCGTTCGATCCGCCGCTGATCACCTCGACCACGATCTGGGTGGTCAGGTAGCTCACCGCCAAGCACAAGACGTAGAGCGGGATCACGGCGACGACGGACGCCATCAGTCGCGTGGTGACGAGGTAGGGGATGGGGCGGATCGCCAGCGAGTCCAGCGCGTCGATCTCCTCGGCGATCCGCATGGAACCCAGCTGTGCGGTGAACCGGCAGCCGCCCTGTGTCGCGAATGCCAGCGAGGCCGCGATCGGCGCGAGCTCGCGGGTGTTCACCAGCGACGAGATGATCCCGGTCGCGGGGCCCAGCCCCAGCAGGTTCAGGAAGTTGTAGCCCTCGATGCCGACGATCGCGCCGACCGTGACCCCCAGCACCAGGGCGACGCCTGCGGTGCCGCCGCCGACCACCAATGAGCCGTTGCCCCAGGCGATATCGGACAGCAGGCGGGCGAATTCGGTGCGGTAGTGGCGCAGCACGATCGGTACCGCTGCGACTGCGCGGATGAAGAACACCAGCATGTGGCCCAACCGCACGACCGGCGAGGCGAGTGTCCGGAGGAACCGGGCCCATGGAATCCGGAACGGGCTGTAGGTCGATACGGTCACGTCACAGCCCCACACGAGGGAAGAGCATGTTGTACAACTGGCTGATCGCGACGTTGACGATCATCAGGATCAGAATCGATTCGACGACAGCGGCATTCACCGAGTTCGCCACGCCGGTCGGGCCGCCTTTGGTGGACAGCCCCTTCTGACTGGACACGATCGCGACGATCGCGCCGAACACCACGGCCTTGAGCAACGCCAGCACCATGTCGCCGGGCGTGGTGAACGACGCGAACGTGGCCACGAAGCTGCCGGGCGCACCGTTCTGGAAGTAGACGTTGAACAGATAGCTCGCCAGGAACCCGACGAAGCACACCACTCCCGTGAGAGCGACGCCGATCATGATCGCGGCGGCGAACCGCGGAACGACGAGGCGGCGAATGACCGAAACGCCCATGACCTCCATGGCGTCGATCTCTTCGCGCATCGTCCGTGAGCCCAGGTCCGCGGTGATGGCGGAGCCGACAGCGGCCGCCATCAGGATCGCGGCGACCAGGGATGCGGCCTGCCGGATGACGGCCAGCCCGCTGGCCGCACCGGCCAGCGAGGTGGCGCCGACCTGGCCGGCGAGCAGAGCGAATTGGATCGACAGCGTCACCCCGACCGGCAGCGCCACCAGCACTGTGGGGACCACGGCTGTTCCAGCCATGAAAGCGCCTTGGCGGACGAACTCCTGCAGCGGGAACCGGCCGGTGACCAGGTCGAGGAACAAGTATTGAAGGGTTCTCACCCCGAGGACGAACTGATCACCGACGGTCGCCAGCGATGCCAGCGGATGCCGCTTCACATAACCGACGGTCCACCCGCCGACGACGTCGACCGCCCTCGGGTTGGCCGCAGCGCCCGAGGATGGCAATTCCTCGGCCGTAGTCATGATCGTGCCCGCATCGTCGCCAATCCGAAATCCGCTTCACCGTAGGATATTTGACGACCACGATCGAGCTCACGAGCGATGATCACATACAACAAGCCATCACTACGCGAAGTTCAAAGGGCGCCACGTCAACCTCCCCAACCTGTCGCCACGGTATGACCCGGCCGCTCCCGGCGTCAAGAAAATGGAGAATATTCGTTAACATAATCGAACCTATGGTGTGCCTAAGTGAACGTCAGGTCACCAGGAGGTGCGGTGTCATACGAAGACGCGCGTGGCTCAGGCGGCGCGGTCCGGCAGCGCCAGCTTGAGGATGGTCCGCTGCGTCTGAAGGAATTGGCGAAGCAGTGGGCCGGTGGTGTATGGCAGACCGTATTCCTCGCAGAGCGGGCGAACCCGCCCGGCGATCTCGGCATAGCGATTGCTCGGCAGATCGGGAAACAGGTGGTGCTCGATCTGGTAGCACAGGTTCCCGCTGAGGAAGGCGAGCACCCGGCCGGCTTTGAAATTGGCACTGCCCAGCATCTGTCGCAGGTACCATTCGCCCTTGCTCTCCTGCTGGACGACATCGGGTGTGAAGGTCGACACCCCGTCGGGGAAATGCCCGCAGAAGATCGCCACGTAGGCCCAGATGTTGCGCACGATGTTGGCGGCGACGTTCGCTGACAGCGCCCGCCGCCAACGAGATCCGTTGAGAGCCGGGATCGCAACGTAGTCTTTGATGACCTGACGCCTGATCTTGGCCTTCAGCGCGCGCGTGTGGCCTTGGCGTTGCTCTTCGTTGGTTGCGCGTTCATGTTCCGAGTGCAGACCGTGCAGGGCGATGCCCCACTCGAAGATGACGGCCAGCAGCGCGTTGCGAAACGGCTGCATCAGATTGCGCGGCCGCCACGCGACGTCGCGGGTCACCCGCATGATGCCGAAGCCGAGGTCGTCGTCGACGCCGACGACGTTGGCGTACATGTGGTGCCGGTAGTTGTGTGAGTACTGCCATTGCGACGACAGCCCGGCCATGTCCCACTCCCAGGTGGTGGAGTGGATCTCGGGATCGTTCATCCAATCCCATTGCCCGTGAACGACGTTGTGGCTTATCTCCATGTTCTCGACGCTCTTGGCCACGGCCAGCGACGCCACCCCGAGCAGCCACCCACGCCGTGATCGGCTGCCGAAGATCAGCAGTCGGGCGCCGGCATCGAGTGCTCTCTGGAACATGATCGTCCGGCGGATGTAGGCGGCGTCGCGCGCGCCGCGCGAGTCCTCGACGTCGCGGCGGATCGCATCGAGTGCGTCCGCCAAGGAGTCGATGTCGTGCTGGCTCAGATGGGCATAGTCGGCCACGTCTGTGATGGCGATGAAGAGTCCTCGGGTACTCGACCGTTGTGCGTTGAGCGGCAACGGCATTGGAGGAGTGCCCGTCTGTGAGCGGATGCTCGCGGTGCCGCAGAGGTGGGGCGCCGATTCGGGCCGGCTGCAGGTGCCAGCAGCTTCAGCTTACCCGTCTGGGGGAGTGCTGCCGGACGGCGCCGTCTCCGCTCGGCTTCGGCAAATCCGAGCAATAGGGCACCGAGTAGAGGAGGGTGGGGGCATGGCCGCGGAACTGTCACCCGTCGGGCCGGCATCTCAAGCCTGGTCCGGCTAGTTTGACGATCCAAGACGAGCTTGTTGCGGCCGTCGACGGCCAGCGTGGAGTGAAAGCCGCCGACCGGCTCTGTGAGGCGTGCGTGCTTCTGCTCGATGTCGATGCAGCCGCGATCTCACTGGTGTTCGACGGAGCCAACGCCGGAACGCTGGGCTCCAGCAGTGCGACGGCCCGGGCGTACGACGAATTGCAGTTCACCTACGGCGAAGGGCCGTGTCTGGACGCGGTGCTCCAGCGAGCCCCGGTGGTGGTGGTCGATCTTGCCCACCCCGGAGAAGGTCGCTGGCCGAATTACGGGCGGGCCATGCTGGAGCATCGGATCCGGGGGGTTTATGCCATGCCGGTACTGGCGGCCGGTGAATACGTCGGCGCCCTGGACCTCTTCCGGGCGCAGCCGGGTGCTCTGGCGGATGACCAACTCGCGGGCGCGGCCGCCGCCGCCGAGTTGGCCGGTATCCCGGTGCTGGATCTGCTCGTCGGAGATCTGCAGGCCGCCGTCGACGACCCGAGTAGCAATGCCTGGGCTGAACTGTGCACGCTCAGTCGCGCCGAAGTCAGCCAGGCCACCGGAATGTTGGTGGCGCAATTGGACATTGATCCGACCGAGGCGCTGGTGCGGCTGCGTGCGCACGCCTACGCCACCGGCCGCACCGCCACCGAAGTCGCCCGCGACATCATCAACCGGCGGCTGAGACTGGATACGGACCGATGATGACGACAGATACGCACGCACGTCCAGGCCGGGAGGTAAGCCATGGTGAGCGATGACCTTCGCGAAACCCGGGTATTGAGCGCGGTGGTATCACTGGTCGACAGCCTGCTCGACGATTTCGACGTCGTGGACCTGCTGACGGAACTCACCGAACGGTGCGCCGAACTGCTCGACATCGCGTCGGCGGGATTCCTCCTCGGCGATCCGCTGGGGCGACTTCATCTGGTCGCCGCCACCTCGGAGCAGACGCGGGATATCGAGCTGTTTCAACTGCAGGCCGAGCAGGGGCCCTGCATCGACTGCTACCGAACCGGCGAGCCGGTCGTGGTTCCCGACATCGCGAGTCAGATCGACCGGTGGCCGCTGTTCGCCTCGGCGGCGGCTGATGCGGGCTTCGCGGCGGTGCACGCCCTGCCGATGCGCGCGGCCGGCGAGGTTCTGGGCGCACTCAATCTGTTCGATACCCGGCCCGGTGGACTCAGCGAGGCGGATCGACTGGTTGCCCAGACCCTCGCCCACATCGCATGCGTTGCAGTACTGCAAGAACATCCGCCCACCCCCGCGACCGTGGTGTCGCCGCTGCGGTCGGCCCTGATCGGCCGTGTTGTCGTCGAGCAGGCCAAGGGGTTTGTCAGTGAGGTGCTCGGGGTGTCGATGGATGAAGCATTCCGGTTGATCCGGACGCACAGCCGGATGCGCGGCGAGCATCTGACCGACGTTGCGCGGCGGTTGATGAGCGACCGGCACAGCCGGCCGGAGTTGGTCAGGGCACTCACCGAGCTCGCCCGTGGCGGAGGCCGGTAGTGAGCACTTACTGCTGACGCGCCCGGACCCGGCGAACCGCCTCGTCCACGAGTTGCTCGGCGACGTCGGCCAATTTGACGTGCTCCCGCTGGCTGATTCGGGTGAGCCGGTCGAAGGCCTCCTGCGCGCTGCCGCCAGAACGGCTACGGATGATCCCGATCGCCTGGTCGATCACCGCCCGGCTGCGCAACGCCTGCTGCAACTGTTTCATCCGCAGTCTGGTGCTGGCCAGCAGTTGCGCGTTGTACACCGATACCGCTGCGGGACCGGCGAATTGGGTTCCCAGTTCGACGGCGTGTTCGGCGAAGGCGTCCCGGCTATAGGCGTAGGAGTTGATCGCGCCGACGATCCGGCCCCCGACGGACAGCGGTAGTGCCAAGGCCGAGTGCACACCCATGCGCGCCACCGAACCGCCGAAATGCGGCCAGCGGCGGTCGCTTCCCAGTGACCCACTGACCGCGGGCCGTCCGGACCGAATGCAGGTGATGCATGGCCCCTCGCCGAGCTTCTCGTACTGCAGGGTGTCGATGTCCCCAACGAACTGCGCGGTCACCGACCGGGCCTGGACGGCCAGTTCCTCGCCACCCGGACCGACGGTGCGCGGCTCGATCACCGTGACGCCGGCGCCGTCGGCTCCCGGTATCGCCTGAACCGCGAATTGCGCCACCTGGCGCAGCATTTCATCGACGCTGGCAGCGTCCGCGATGATCCCCGCCAAACCGCTGAGGCCAGCGCTCAAGTCGAGTTCATCAGACTGGAGCTGAGCCGGGGAGAGCTCTGGTTCCGGGGGCGGCTTGCGGCCCGGCTGCACGTCGTAGTCGTCCATCGACCCCCTCCCCGGGTGTCACTGGCAAAGACAGCGGGATCCCCGCGCGATCAATGTACCGCTGAGCTCAGGTCACCAATGCCAGGGCGTGAGCCCGCCGCAACTTGCCGGACGGGGTCTTGGGGATGACTCCCGGGGCGAGGACCACCACGTTGCGCGGCCGCGCGTTGACCTCCACGACCACTTCGTGGATCACCTGGTGTTCGATCCGACGGACTTCGTCGTGGTCATCGAAGTCTTTGCATTCCACCGCCACTGCAAACGATTCGCGGGAATGCCCCGCATCGAGCCGGACGGCCACCGCGCAGCCCGGGCGCACTCCGTCGACGCGGGCCGCGGCGCGTTCGATGTCGGTCGGGTAAATGTTCCGTCCGGCCATGATGATGACGTCTTTGAGTCGGCCGCAGACGACGATCTCGTCATTCTCGGTGAGGTAGCCCAGGTCGCCGGTGTCGTACCACCCCTGATCGTCCTGCGCCGAGATGAACCCGGCGACCGTGGTGTATCCCGGCGTGACCGGCTCGCCACGCAGGTGGATGACGCCGACTCCGCGGGCGGGTAGCAGTACGCCGTCCTCGTCGAGGATGCGGGCCTCAAGTCCGTTCAGCGGGGGACCGAGTGTCACCAGGCGCCTGGTGTTGCCACGGGTTGCGGGGACAGCACGGTGCAGCACTGCCAGGAGGTCCGCGTCGATCTCGTCGACGGTCATGCCCACGCCGCACGTGGAGAACGACGCGGCGACGGTGGTCTCGGCCATGCCGTAGGCGGGCAATATTGCCTCGGGTCGCAGCCCGTGCGGTGCACCGGCAGCGCACAAGTCCTCGACGTCTGCCGGATCGACCTGCTCGGCACCCGACAGCGCCCACCGCAGCGACGACAGATCGAACTGACCGGGGGAAGCGAGGCTGCGCAGCCGCTTTGCCAACAGCTTGTAGGCGAAGTTGGGGGCCGCTGTCATCGTGCCCCGATATTTGTCAATGAGCTTGACCCACAACAGGTTATCGCGGAGGAAGTCCATCGGGGTCATCTTGATGAGCTCGACGCCGAAGTACATCGGCACGGTCAGGAAACCGGTCATACCCATGTCGTGAAAGCAGGGCAACCAGCTGACGATCACGTCGGACTCGACGTCGACCTCGGCGCCGACGAACATCGCCTCGGCGTTGGAGACGACATTGGCGTGCGTGATCTGGACCGCCTTGGGTGAGCCGGTCGAGCCCGAGGTCAGTTGCATCAGGGCCAGGTCGTCGTCATAGGACGTCACAGCCCGCACCGGGTCGGCTTTCAGCAGTTCGCTCGCGACCACCACCCGGATTCCCCGTTCGGTGAGCAGCGGCGCTGCCGGCAGAAACGGCTCGCCGACGACGACAGCCTTGGCGTCGATCGTCTCGAGTACCGCCAGCGTCTCCTCGGCCCAGCGCAGCAGGTCGGTGCGCGGCGTCGGCTGGTGCAGCATGGTGACGCTGGCGCCTCGAATCCAGATGCCCTGGGCGGTCGGTGCGATGTCGACGGGATACCCGGCGAGCACCGCGACGGCGTCGCCGTGTCCGACACCGGCGGCGGCCAAGCCGCCGGCAATCCGGCTGGCGCGCGCGTGCACTTCGGCCCACGTGTGGCGCACCGGGGCGTCGGGCTCGCCCGTGACCATCCCCTTCATGCTCCACTGGGCGTTACTGAGCATCGTCTCGGTGAACTGGCTCAACGGAGCCTTCCTTCTGCACGCCGCGCCGCAGCGGCGGGGTGCGATGTTTGTGGCCGCAGGATGACTGCCGCGAGTAGTCGTGTGAAGCAGCGCTGATTCGACGCTGTTGATCGGCCACGCGCCCGCGCTGGGCGCCAGATCGTGCGGTCGGCTACGTCGAGCCGGAGGGCACCGGTGCGGCGGGGGCGTTCAGATCGCCGCCGTGACGTGTCCGCGAGGCTGGTGGGTCAGCCACCATGACCGTACCGTGCGACGGCGCTGGTCGGGGACGACTCGCAGGCGAATCGGTCCCGCTGCTTTCCACTCGCTGACTCGCGGCGGCCATGGCAAAGGTGAGGTAGCTTCAATCGACGGTCGGGGGAGCTGCCAAGGAGTAGATGGTGGAGTCGACACCATTTGGGCACTATCAGCTGCAGGAGCTGATAGGTCGCGGCGGTATGGGTGAGGTTTACCGGGCCTTCGACACCAAGACCGATCGGGTGGTCGCCCTCAAGGTGCTTCCGCACCGGCTGGCGCAGGACCAGACGTTCCAGCAACGATTCAGACGCGAGGCGCAAGCAGCCGCCGCCCTCAACGAGCCGCACGTCGTCCCCATTCACGGATACGGCGAGATCGACGGTCGCCTCTACCTGGATATGCGACTCATCGAAGGCCAGACGTTGGGCTCGATCCTGTCCGACACCGGCAAGCCGTTGGACCCTGCGCTCGCGGTCAGCATCGTCGAGCAGGTCGCTTCGGCTCTGGACGCCGCCCACGCCGCCGGCCTCATTCACCGGGACGTCAAGCCGTCCAACATTCTGATCACCGGCCGCGACTTCGCCTACCTGATCGACTTCGGGCTGGCCCGCACCGCCAGTGAGGCGGGGTTGACGACGGCGGGCAGCACGCTGGGGACGCTGGCGTACATGGCTCCGGAGCGGTTCAGCGGAAGTCAGGCCGATCACCGATCCGATGTCTACGCCCTGGCGTGCGTGCTCTACGAATGCCTCACCGGCGACCGGCCGTACCCGGATGACAGCTTGGAACAGCAGATCGCCGGGCACATGACCACGCCGGCGCCGCGACCGTCGGAGAAGAATCCCAAGCTGGCCGCATTCGACGCAGTGATCGCCAAAGGCATGGCGAAGAAAGCCGCCCAGCGCTATGCCAGCGCCGGGGAGCTGGCAGCTGCCGCACGGCAGGCCCTGACCGCACGGGTTCGTAGGACCGGGAGTTCCGGACGGCACGTCTTGGCGGCGCCGCGGCCACACCGGCGACGCGCATTCGCCGCGGCCGGGGCCGCCGTCCTGCTGGTGGTCGCTGCCGGCGTGGGTGCCTGGCAATGGCAGGGATCAGACAATCGGTCCAGCAGCGCAACAAGTTTGGCGGGGACCGCATCCAGCTCGCAACCGCTACCGCAGGCCGACGGCGCGGTGCCGTCCATCGCGGCGATGGTGCCTGCCAGGATCCGCGACTCGGGCAGGCTCGTCGTCGGCGTGAATATCCCTTATGCGCCAAACGAATTCATCGACGCCGACGGCAAAGTGGTCGGGTTCGACGTCGACTTGATGAATGCCGTGGCCCGTACCCTCGGGCTGACACCGGAATATCGCGAGACCGCGTTCGAGGCCATCATCCCGTCGGTGCGCGCGGGCGATTTCGACCTCGGCATGTCGTCGTTCACCGACACCAAGGAGCGCGAAGCCGCAGCAGATTTCGTCACCTACTTCCGGGCCGGCACCCTGTGGGCGCAGCGGCCCGGCGCCCCGATCGACCCCGACAACGCGTGCGGCCTCAGGGTCGGGGTGGCCTATCCGTCGCTGCAGGAGTCCGAGGAGCTGCCGGCCAAGAGCACGGCGTGCGTGGCGGCCGGCAAGCCCCCGATCAAGAAGGTCATCTACACCCGCCAAGACGATCTCAACACCGCGCTGTTGGCCGGGGAAGTCGATGCGATGTCGGCCGATTCGCCCGTCACCGGGTTCACGATCAAGACCAGCGGCGGGCAACTCGAGGCCGCCGGCGCGGTGTTCGACTCCGCCCCCTACGGCTGGCCGGTGGCCAAGGACTCCGGTCTCGCCGAGCCGCTGCGGCAGGCGCTGCAGCACCTGATGGAGACCGGTGAGTACCGCACCATCGCCACGATCTGGGGTGTCGAGAAGGGATTGATCGACAAGCCGTCGATCAACGCCGCGGTGCGCTGACGGGTTAGGCGGTCGTGTGCAGCATCCCCGCGATGTCCGGGTCGAGCTGTTGCAGCGCAACGATTACCGCGATCGGGGCGTCACGGCCGATATCGGAGCGAACCGTGGTGGTGCGGCCTTGGCGCTCCGGCGGACGGAGCTCGTCGATACGGGCGATCAAGCCGTCGGCCAGTTCGTCGAATTCGACGATCAGTCCGGCCACAATGATCAACTCCGGATCGAGCAGCGCCTCGATCAGTGCGGCGGTATGGGCGACGCGGTCGATGACGTCGCGAATGATGTCCTGGGACTGCTGATTTCGTGCCGTCTCCTGACGTACTGCCTCGATGTCGACCTGGTCGTAGGTCTTGCCGACCGTCTGTGGCGCGGCAGCCTGCATCGCGTACATCGACATGTCGGCTTCCACGCACCCGATTCGGCCGCAGCGGCAAGGCGTCGAACTGCCGTAGACCGGTACGTGCCCGATCGCACCGGCGATGCCGCTCGAGCCGGCATAAGGGCGTCCGTCGATGATCAGCCCGACGCCTAGCCTGCCGCCGTGATCCAGGACCACCGCCGTGCGTGCTTCTCGTGCCGCACCCGCGATCGTCTCGGCCAGCGTGATCGCCTTGGTGGTGTCCTGAACGGCGACGGGCATGCCGAGATCACGTGAAAGCAGCTTGCCCAGTTCGACATTCGTCCAGCCGAGTTCGTGGGATGCGACGACCAGTCCGGTGGTGTCGTCGACCAGTCCCGGAATGCAGACGCCGACCACGGAGGCGCGCTTACCGTCGGGGTCGCTCATCAGCTTCTTGGCGATACGGGTGATCGAACGGATGACCACCGCGGGTTCTCGGTCTCCTGTGGGGGTTTCTTCTTCCTTCGAGATGTTCCCGGTGGCGTCGGCCAGGATGATCCGCGCGCGGATCCCGTCGATTCGGATGCCCAGCACCCGGCGCGCCTCCGGATTGCAGTCGAGCAGGATGCGCGGCCGACCGCGTGAACTGACGCCCTCGATGCGGGACTCCAGCTCGACGAGTGTGCCGTCGTCGATCAGGTCCGCGACGAGCGTGGTGACCGATGGGCGCGGCAGACCGAGCCGGTCGGCCAGGTCAGCCCTGGCCAGCGGGCCAGACGTGCGCAGCAGGTGAACGACGCGTTGGCGCTGCAGGAGGCGCGCAACCTGCCTGCTCTGCTTCGTCGATTCCGACTGTTTCAGCACACCCTCCTTGACGCCGCCCGTGGCGGGCTGCTATTAAATTCGTCACACCAACTAAATCGTATTAAGTACGTCACACCAATTAAACCGGGGAGCCCTCCAATGCCTGCTGATCGTCGGCCTGCCAAACCGCAGCCACTGTCCCTTCACGATGCCGCCAAGGTCGGCGCGTACGGCGGCATTGCCGTCGCCGCCTGGTTGGCCGGGGCGGTCGCAGCCGGTCACGGGGTTGCGGCGGCCGACTCGACCGGGAGCTCCTCGGGTGCATCCTCGTCCGCTTCCTCCGCCGGTGGCTCGTCGTCCGGTGGATCGTCCTCGGCCCACGCCGGGCCGCGTGCCACCGGTACCGCCAAGGCTAGAGGCAGCCGCCTCTCGAAGCCCTCCGCCACGACGAAGTCGAGTGAGTCGGCGGGATCCTCGACGGCTGCGAGCGCGGCGGCCAAGCTGGCGACGCCGAACGTCATCCCATCGGCGAGCTCAACCACCTCGAAGCCGGTCCAGAAGAGTGGCAGCCTGCGCACCGCGCAGGCGTCGTCCGCGTCGTCGGTGCCGGCATCGATCAGCACACCGGCGTTGGCCCCTAATCCGGCCGGATTGCTCAACGGCATCGTCACCTCGCTGCTCAACCCGTTCCTCAAGCCGCCGCCCACCAACAGCGGTCCCATCGTGCCGGTCATCTGGACGGCGCTGGGTTCGGTACGACGCGACCTGTTCAACCAGGCGCCGACAATCGGAACCCCGACCACCACGGTCCAGACCGGGCAAACCGTCACCGGCAACATCGGCGCCACCGACATCGAAGGTGACGCGCTGAAGTACACCGTCACCCAGGGGCCCAAGTACGGCACGCTGACGATCGACCAGGCCACCGGCAACTTCAGCTACACGCCGGACGACATCAACTACACTGCCGCGCAAACTGATTCGTTCACCATTTCGGTGACCGACGGCAAGTTCAACGTCCTGATGCCGTTCAGCTCCCGCACCGCGTCGGCCTCAAGCAGCCTGACCGTGCTCAGTCCCGAGGCTCAACGTGTCATCCTCAACTTGCCCGCCACCATCACCAACCCGACGATTCCGCGGTTCGCGCCCGACGGAAAGACGTTGATGTTTTCGGCCACGCCGGTCGCCGGCGGTCGTACCGAGATCTACTCGATCGACGCCGGCGACACTGACGGGTCTACCGTCACCTGCATCACCTGCGGTGTCACGCCCACCGAAGGCAACCTGGGCAAGAGCACCTACACCAGCGACGGCTCCGGGCG
This sequence comes from Mycobacterium sp. SA01, assembly GCF_041287105.1. Classification (NCBI taxonomy): domain Bacteria; kingdom Bacillati; phylum Actinomycetota; class Actinomycetes; order Mycobacteriales; family Mycobacteriaceae; genus Mycobacterium; species Mycobacterium sp. SA01. Next base: position 553,542 of record NZ_JBGGNO010000020.1, read on the forward strand.
GTTCGTGGTGGAAGCCCCCGGTCACTGGGACGTGTACCAGCCCGCCACCGACACCGCACCGGCCGCGCTGATCCCGATCATCACGCCACCGTCGGGATCCACCGCGATCGACAAGCAACGCGAGATGCGGATCTCGCCCGACGGCAAGTATGTGCTGTTCAGCCAAATCCAGCTGGGCACAGGCAATCTCATCACCGCGATTCCGGTCGTCGGCAAGCTGAATCTGACCACCAACGCGGTCACCGGCGCCCCGGAGTACCACATCGATGACGCACGGGTGGTTTACCCGGTCGGCGAAGGCAAGCAGTGGACGCCCGACGGCAAGGGCGTGATCATCCTCGGAGGCCGGTACGACTCGGGCAACGTCGACGACATCGTCGTCGACCTGGCCACCGGGAACGTCACGCGTCTGACCGGCAACCTCGACTACGACGAGGACGTCGACATGTCGCCCAACCAGCAGTGGATCGCGATCTGCAGCACCCGCGGACTCGACGCCCTCACCCCGATGACTCGGATCGACCGGCCGGCGCTGCTGCCCGCCGACATCCAGGGTGCGGTGTACACCGCCTATGCCGGCGGGCTCAAGACCCCCGACTATCCCAATGGCACCGGCATCAACGTGTCCAACCAGGAATGGCTGGTCGCCGTCGAAGACGATCTCAAGGGCGAGAACGGGATCCCGCTGTTCGTCACCGGCGACGGCTACACCGCGCGCAGCATGCCCAGCTGGAACGCCGACGGAACCTCAGTGGCCTTCTGGGAGCGCAGCATCACCGACCCGTCGGACACCCGCCTTGTCGTCACCAACCTGAAGTACACGACCAGCGTCGGTGCCGTACAGGGTGATCTCGCGACGCCGAATGCGGACTGGGCACCGGCGCTGAGCACATACAAAGCCGGACCGGCACCGCTGCCGCCGGTCGGGGCGTACACGAGTCAGTACGGCGGAACCGCCTACGTCTCCGAGGCGCCGGATTCCACCACCGCCGGCAATACCATCCGCACCGTGACGTACACCAATTACGTCAACTCCGAAGGCATGATCCTCAACGGCACCGAGTCGACGAGCGCCGGGGCCAGCCAGTCGTCGATCGTCTACAAAGCCAACATCACCGTCACCGGTGAACACACCGGCTCGCTGACGGCCGACGCCACCATCAACAAGCTGACCCGATCGATCACCGGCACGATCTCGTCGACACTCGACGGCAACACCCAGGTGCTGCTCGACCCGACGAAAGTCATCGATGACCAGTTGAGCGCTTAATCCTCGTCGATGACGTGCATGGCGGCCTCCTCCGCGGAGGCCGCCCCGCCGTCGATACCGACGTCTTCGGCCACGAGCTCGGACTCGTCGTCCTCACCGAAGCCCGCATCGGGTGCCACCAAACGACCCGACCGAACCCGGCCGACCTCGTCGTCCTCCGGATAATCGGAGTCGTCCGCAGCGGAGCCATTGAGCTCGTCGAGCACATTGTTCAGCCGGGACACCGGATCGGGTTCCTCCTCGGCCAGCAACTCGTTGAGCGTCTCCGGGCCGGGATGATCGAAGTTCGTACGGGCGACCGGCCGCTCCGGAGGGGAGATGCCCTCGTCGAGGATGTCGTCGACGCCGCGGTCGACCAACGTGTCCTCGGGCTGGAGCTGGTTGTCGTCCTCGACGCTGTATTCGCCGCTGTCAGTGGTGTCGTCCCAGGTGCTCACAGCTCCAGAATGTCACGATGCCGGAGCAGGGCCACGGGGACTTTCGTCACCAGCCGCTCGACGGCCGTCACCGCCCCCGCGCGGACCCATATTCACTTCTTTGAGCTCATAAAGAATCGATTGCCACCATCAACGCATGGACTCACCTCGTTCCGGATTTCGCCGGGCCGCCGTGACCTCGTGGGCGTTGGCCGGCATCGGCATCGCCGGAGTAGCGGGCGCATCGGCGTTGGCCTACGGCGACACCGTCAAGCCCGTCGTTGCCGAGCTTCCGCCGGCCGACCCGATGGCGACCGACCCAGCCGTGGACCTGCCCCCGGCACCGCCCGTCGTGGAACCGGCCCCGGCGCCGGTGCCCGTGGCGGACACTCCGGCGCCCCCTCCGAGCCCGGAGCCGACGGTTGCGCCCGCTCCCGCGGAGACCTACACCCCGCAACCGGCCTACACCCCGCAGCCGACCTACACCCAGAAGCCGGCCTACACGCCGAAGGCGACCGTTCAGGAGCAGGCACCGGCACCGGCACCGAGCACCAAGTCGCAGCCCGCGTTTCCGATCCGGCAGAGCCATGTCCCGGCCGGTGGCGGGGGCACCTCGGGCGGCAACAGCTTCTCCCCGCACGTCACGGTGTCACGTGGGTCATGACGAACGAAGCGCTGTGGGCGTTGGGCCGTGGCAACGGCGTCGTCGCGTTGGTGTTCATGACCGTGTCGGTGGCATTGGGTATCGCCGCCCGGTCCGGACGCCCGCTGCTGCTGCTACCCAGATTCGCCGTCTCTGACGTTCATCGCTTCGCCGCCCTGTCGTCGACGCTGCTGGTGGCGTTGCACATCGGCCTGCTGTTCCTCGACCCCTACGCCAAGCTGAAACTCATCGACATCGTCGTGCCTTTCCTCGGCGCCTACCGGCCACTGTGGCAGGGCCTGGGCACCGTCGCCGTCGACGTGCTTGCCGTCGTTGTGATCACCGGTCTGCTCCGTCACCGCATCGGTCCGCGGGCCTTCCGATTGGTGCACTGGGCGACTTATTCGTTGTGGCCCGTCTCGATGGCTCATGCGCTGGGCAACGGCACCGACACCGGACGCGCGTGGTTCCTCGCGATCGCAGGCGGCTGCGCGGTCGTCGTGGCTGCGGCGCTGATCTGGCGGCTGCGCGCCAACTTCGATGAGTATGCCGATGCGTAGCGCACCGCGGCTGCTGTCCGCTGCCGGACCGGCTCGCGCTGAACACCTCGACCGTTTCGGCCCAGCACCGAGAATCTCCGGCAGCCAACTCATTTCGCTTCTCAACGACGCCGGGCTGTCCGGGCGGGGCGGCGCCGGCTTCCCCACCGGCCGGAAACTCGCCGCGGTCACCGGCCCGGACCCCGTGGTGGTCGCCAACGGCGCCGAGGGAGAACCGTTGAGCCGCAAGGACGCGCTGCTGCTGACACGGGCGCCACACCTGGTGATCGACGGCCTGCACATCGCCGCCGCCGCGATCGGCGCCCACACCGGCTACCTGTACGTCCACGCCGACGCCGTGGCATCTGTGCGCGCGGCCCTCGCCGAGAGACGAGCTGCCGGGCTCGACCCACACCGTGTCGAGCTGACAGTGGTGGAGGCACCCGACACCTTCGTCGCTGGGGAGGAATCCGCGGCGATCCGGCACATCGAGGGCGGCCCCGCGTTGCCGCGCGACCGCACCGTCCCCGTCGCGATCTCGGGGGTGCGTAAACGCCCCACCCTGGTCAACAACGTCGAGACGTTGGCGCACATGGCACTGATCGCCCGCCACGGGGCCCACTGGTTCCGGTCGATCGGAGACCCGGCCGACCCGGGCTCCATGCTCGTCACCCTCTCCGGCGCGCTGGACGGTGAGGGTGTTGTCGAGGTGCCGACGGGCGTGCCGATCACGGACCTGATCGACACCCGAGCGGTGTCGGCGATTCTCGTTGGTGGCTATCACGGGAGTTGGCTGCCCGCTGAGACTTTCGCGGGACTGAGGCTATCGCGCACGGGCTTGAAATCGCTGGGTGCATCGCCCGGCGCCGGGATCGTTCACGCGCTGGGCGTGACCGAGTGTGGGTTGGTCCGCACCGCCGAGATCACCGGCTACCTCGCCGACGAGAGCGCGCGCCAGTGCGGTCCGTGTCGCAACGGCTTGCCCCGGTTGTCCGAACTGATCGACGAACTGGCCTACGGGCGCGCCAGTGACCATCTGGTCAAAGAGATTCGGCGTATCACCCGGCTTGTGGACGGCCGAGGGGCGTGTCGGCACCCTGACGGGACCGCGCGTATGGTCCGCAGCGCGTTGCGCGCGTTCGCGGCCGATATCGAGCAGCACCGCCTGGGCCGGTGCGAGAGCGTGGTCCCGGCGGCGCCGGTATCGAAAATGCCGATGGCATAGCCGGCATCATGTGCCTGAGCAGTGATGCCGTCGGCCGCGTCGCTGGCCAGAAGTGTTGTCCGCGCGCAAGATCCGATGGGGTTGCCGCGTCGTGCGAAGGGGTTTCAGCGAGCCTTGACGTTAGCCACGGTTTGAGCCGGCCCGCCGTCGGACTTGGAGCGTTTGTCGGCCCGTTTTTCTTTGAGAGACTTGCCGGATTTCTTGGACATACCCTGTCGGGGGGATTTGTCGGACATCGTCGGCCCTTCAATGGGGGGCCTGTTGGTGGTCCCGGTCCCTCGGACTCTACGCCCGAATCCCCGATACGGGCCCGACAAGCCAATTTCTGGCCTTTTCGACCGGCAAATTTTCCTGTCCCGCAGGATATTTCACGCGGTCAGCGAGCGACAACGCGATCACCGCTCGATACTGTCGACACCAGCCGCACTGCCAATGCGGCATCGATCGACGGTCCACGAACCCTGGGGTGTAGTGTCAGATGCAGATCCGTTCTGCATTGGCGGGGCCGTTAGGCTCGGGCTACATCCATGGGTCGACCCTGCTAACTCGTGAGGAATTTCCCACATGGAAAACTCCGACCTTTTCTCTCATCCCGTCGACACGACGGATGTTGCGTACGAGACGGTCAATGCGCCTGTCCCGCACCCGATTTTCTCTGGGCTCACCGAGTCCGACTCACCACAGTCTGCGTCCTCGTGAACGGCATGTCCGGGAGTCGGCGCCTTGCCAGCCCGGTGCGTATCACCCTGAAGCCGACCCTCGGTGGCGACATCGACGGCGCCTGGTGGCCGCATTCGTTCGCGCTTGCCCGCGAATTGCCGGAACTGATCGAGGCATTGCACCCGGTCCTGGGTGAGATCGTCGATATCAAGATCAACTGGTCTTCGTCGTCCGGCACCCCGGTTCTGAAGACGCTCACGTCGGGAGCGGTGTCGATGCACGGCTGGAACGATCGCCAGCATCGGCTGATGATTGTCTCCGGTCGTACCGGCTGCGCACGGCTGCTCGTGGTGCCCAGCTCGACGTCGGTGAACCTGGGGCGTCTGGTGATACGGCGCGCTGCCGCGATGGATCCTGGCGCCGAGCACGACAGCTCGATGTGCGATATCGCGGACGCCGTGATTCGTGCGGCAGAGTCAGAGTGCTCCCTGTGGTCGGCCCAGCTTCTCGAGGCGGCCGCAAAGGTCGAAGCCTCCGCGCCCTGACTGTGTCGGCTGTCGGCTAGCACGCCACGTGGGCCAAGCGCTGCCGCGCGACAGAGGGTTCGGTTGGCTCGATTGACTCAGGGATGCCCAGGCCGCGTCCGGCGGTCTCGGTCAGAAGCAACACGCTGATCAGGCTGACCACGGTGAAGCCCGCCATCATCGCGGTGATCGACCAGCTGCCGTACGACGACAGCAGCATGGGGGAGAGCACCGGGGGCAGCGCGCCCCCGATGATGCCGCCGACGTTGTAGGACAGGCCGGCGCCGCTGTAGCGGTAGCGGACCGCGAAGATCTCCGGAATGAATGCGGCCAAGGGGCCCATCATGATTCCGATGATGCCGTAGGTACCGATGATGGCGATGCCGTAGCGGACGGGGTCGCCGGATTGGATGAGCGGGAACAGGATCAGCGTCCAGGGCAACGCCAGTGCGGCACCGAATCCGAGGATGCGTCGGCGGCCGTAGCTGTCGCTGAGGATTGCCGACGCGGCGACGAACACCAGCGAGCACACCCCGCCTGCGACACCCACCAGCAGGATCAGGTCCTCGTCGTAGTGCAGATGGGTCGCGGCGTAGTTCGGGAAGTAGGTGCCCACCTGGAACGCCAGCATGAACAGGCCCATCACCGCGCCGGCCGCCAGCACCACCTCGCGGCCTTGGTGCCGCATGGCCTCGGCGAGCGGAACCCCGCTGGGTCCCTCAGCCGCCGACTCGGCGAAGACCGGGCTCTCCTCGACGTGTAGCCGGATGTAGAGCGCGACCGCCACCAGCACCGCACTGATCAAGAATGGGATGCGCCAACCCCATTGCAGGAAAGCCGTTTCCGCGTCGCCGAAGGCGCCGTGCACACCGAGAAACACCAGGTTGCCCAACACCAGCGCGGTACCGAGACCCAACTGGGTGAACATGCAGTAATACCCACGCTTGCGTTGCGGTGCCTGCTCGGCGCTCATCAGCGCGGCGCCGGCCCACTCACCGCCGACGGCGAAACCTTGCAGCAGTCGCATGCTGATCAATAGCAGGGGCGCGGCCGCACCGATGACGGCGGTGCTGGGGATGAGACCCACGCCGACGCTGGATGCGCCCATGATCACCAGCGTGAACACCAAGGTGTTCTTGCGGCCGATGCGATCGCCGAAGTGACCGAACACCGCCGCCCCGATCGGCCGGGAGAGAAACGCCGCCGCGAAGGTGCCCAGTGAGGCGATTGTCGCCATCAGTGGGCTCAGACTGGGGAAGAACACGTGCGGGAACACCAGTGCCGCGGCGGTGCCGTAGATGAAGAAGTCGTAGTACTCGATCGCCGAGCCGACGTAGCTGGCGAGCGCGACCCGGCGCATACCCGTTTCCATGACGCAATCGTCGCCAGTGGCGTGCGCCACAGGTATCCACCGGCCAGAGGATCTTCGCAGCTGACTGTGGTGTCCACCGATCGGTGGACACCACAAACCGTCGCCTAGCCGTCGAGGGCCGCCGCCAGCAGTTCATCGCTGGTCGAGGCATTATCGGGAGCCGCGGCCGTAACCATCACGGCGTGCGCCCGATCGGCATCTGTTCCGACAGGTACGACGAGCAGGACCAGCTTCCCGCCGCCAATCCCCTGGACTTCAACCGTATTGCTCGGTTGGCGGTTGTAGCCGTCGAGTCGGACGACTCGGCCGCCGATCAGTATCTTGCCGCGGGCCTTCACCCACTCCGTCATCTTGTAGAGGACATAGCTGATGGGGCCGAGGCGAACTGACAACACCGCGAGCAGGTCGGGGACTTCCGCTTCGAGGTCGTCGCTATGCGGCCACCACGCCCCGTCAACGCGACCCGTCTGAGGACCCTTCGGCTTCAGTCTCAAGCGAGGTGTCGCCTGTGGTGGCGGTTCTTTCCAGCCAACTGATGTGCGGACTTCTGGTTGCGTCATCGGACGCTCCTGTCTGCGGCCATGAAACCCACCAAGGTTGGGGGAGGTGACGCGATGGGTGAACGCGTCCGAAGCATCGCCGTACGTGCAGCCTACTCGCATCGCTACCGACATACGTCCTGCCCGAAAAATCCGGGCAATCGGTTGGAAACCGTTCGTTATCAATGGAAATCGACGTGGACCCGCCCGACGCGGCTGCATGGTGAGTGGCGCTTCCCGTGCCGTCAGATTCTCTCGCCGGCCGTCGTTCTCGTTCACGGCCTGGTCGCGGGGTGTAGGGTAGGTGGTGTTGGGAATCCAGCCAGTCCGGAATGACTCAGCCGTCCGCCGCTGACTCGCCGAGCATTCGCTCACGCCGGGCACGTCGGTGACAACCGCAAGACGGGATCACCTTGAACCTTCACTCTGTCCTTCCAACAAATGCGCCTATTGGCGTTCGCCGCCAAGGCTTTTCCGGCATCCCGCGGGTTGGAATTCTGAGTACCTACCCGCCGACGTTGTGCGGATTGGCCACCTTCAGCGCGGCGCTGGCCGACGGGCTTCGCGCTAACGGTGCCGCCGTCGACGTGGTTCGGATCGCCGATGGAACGCCAAGCGGCGATGTCCATGTCATCGGCGAGTTGATCAACGGTGTACCGGCGTCGGTGTCCGCAGGCGTGCAGCTGCTGAACAGATCCGACGTGGTGGTCATCCAGCACGAGTACGGGATCTATGGCGGGGCTGACGGCGAAGATGTGGTTGACATTATCCGTGGGATACAGGTTCCGACGATCGTTGTTGCCCACACCGTGCTCAAAGAGCCCACGCCGCAACAACGTTGGGTACTGGAAACGATAGTGGCCCAAGCCGATCAGGTGGTCGTGATGACCACCGCTGCGCGCGACCGTCTTTGTCTGGGCTACGAAGTCGACAGTCGAAAGATCATCACGATTCCGCACGGGGCCACCGTGGTGGCCAGGGCTCATGTCAAACGTGGCGGTCGTCCCACGCTCTTGACCTGGGGCCTGCTGGGGCCGGGCAAGGGCATCGAGCGAGTGATCGATGCCATGGCCACGCTCAGCGAACTCCCTGGCCGCCCCCTCTATCTGATCGCCGGTCGCACACATCCGAAGGTTCTGGCCGCGGAGGGCGACGCCTACCTTGATGCGCTGCGGGAACGGGCCAAGTGTCGCGGCGTCGCGGACTCGGTGAAATTCGATGTCGCTTACCGGGACAATAAGGCGCTTGGCGCGATCATTCAATCAGCGTCGGCGGTGGTCTTGCCTTACGACTCCACTGAACAAGTCACCTCGGGCGTACTGGTTGACGCCATCGCCAACGGACGCCCCGTCGTAGCGACCGCGTTCCCTCACGCGGCCGAACTGCTCGGCGACGGCACCGGAATCGTCGTGCCGCACGGTGACACGGATGCACTCACATCCGCCCTGCTTTCAGTGCTGACGCAGCCGCGGATGGCCGGGCAGATGGCGGCAAGGGCACGTCTGTTGGCTCCGACAATGGCGTGGCCGGTGGTTGCCAAGGACTATCTGGTTCTGGCTCAACGTCTTCGCTCCAGGATGTCGGCTCTCGTATGAGCGAGCTGCCGATTCCGAATTTCGACCAACTGCTTCGGATGACCGACCATCGCGGGACCTTTGAGCACGCGTGTCTTGACGAACCGCGGCCCGAGCACGGCTATTGCACTGACGACATGGCCCGGGTGCTCGTCGTCGCCGCCCGTGAGCCCGGTGCCTCCGGTGAGGTCAATCGCCTGGCCGGCGTTGCCGTGCGGTTCCTGAATGACGCCCAAGCCCTCGGTGGTGCCTGCCGGAACCGAATGGATGCTGCCGGTAAGTGGTTGGACGAGCCGAGCCTGGATGATGCTTGGGGTAGATGCATCTGGGGCCTCGGCACCGCAGTAGCGCACAGCGACGTCGTATGGGTGCGCAAGTCAGCGCTGGTTCAGTTCGAACGCGCCGCGCAAGGGCGTTCGAAGTGGCCGCGCGCGATGGCATACGCCGCTTTGGGTGCCGTTGAAGTTCTCACGGTCCAGCCTGACCATCGCGCTGCCCGCAAACTGGTCACCGATTACGCGGTCTCAATTGCCAAGCCGAACGGGGATCCCGACTGGCCGTGGCCCGAGCCACGTCTGAGCTACGCCAATGCTGTTCTGGCCGAGGCGATCATTGGCGTGGGCGTGGCGCTGGAGGCACCGAAACTGTGGCAGCAGGGCCTCGATCTGTTGGCATGGCTTCTGGATATCGAAACCGTCAACGGTCACCTGTCGCCCACTCCGGTCGCGGGGCGCGGCCCGGGTGACTCTCAACCGGCCTTCGATCAACAGCCGATCGAGGTGGCAGCTCTGGCCGACGCGTGCGCTCGCGCCGCTGCCGTCGACGCCGCCGCGCAATGGAACGACGAAGTACGAAAGGCCGTGGCGTGGTTCACCGGTGCCAATGACTCCGGCCAGCTGATGTGGGATCCGGCCACCGGCGGTGGATATGACGGGCTGCAGGCCGACGGGGTCAACCTCAATCAAGGCGCTGAGTCGACGTTGGCAGCGATCTCGACGATGCAGCACGGCCGGCGGATATCGTTGCTGCAGAGATGACGTCGATGGAAGTTGATCTCGCCAAGCGTGTCCCACTCCGGCTGACGCACGATAGATCACGGGTCGTCACCCGCCTTTTCGTGCCTGGCCAGGAAGGCTTCGAGCAGCAGGATTCGCGGGCGGGAGCGGTGCTTGCGCGCATCCTCGCGCTGGGTGAAGACGACGTTATGCGCTCGCTGGATGACGTGATCAGCCGATTCGACAGTCGGCATCGCGATCTGGGCGGCACGTTCCGGCGGCACGCGCGCGAACTTGCCGACCGGCTGCGGCCAGATGCGCGAGTGTCCGATGTCCGGATGTTGTTACTGGGTGCCACTTTCACCAGCGAGTACGCGATCGAGGGTGCGGCGCTGTGCAATCCGAGCATCGTTGCGCACCCTGACCAGACCGGGACGATCGCAGGTGAGCTACGAATTCTGCTGAGTGTGCGAGGTATTGGTGAAGGCCACCGGTCGTCGATCGGATTTCGGACGGGTGTGGTTGATGCGACCGGATGCCCCCGCATCGACCCTGCAGGTGCGTTCGCCACGCTCGGCGCGACGGCGCCGGGCGGCTTGGACGCCGCAGTCTTCCGCAGCGAGCTCCACCAGTTCGGCGATGACGGGGAAGCGGCCAACTACGTCCTGGAACCACTCGGTGAGTGCTTTACCCGTACCGACCTGGAGGAGAGGCTGGTCCAACTGCAGTCTCACTTGAGCACCCGTGGACGTGTGCTCGAGACAATCTCCGAGATCCGCGCGATCGCGGACAGGAGCTACGCTGTCGAATTCCCGGACCAGGTACCGATTTCCGAACGGGTGCTGTGGCCTGCGACGGACGCCGAGTCGGTCGGTATGGAGGACGCGCGCTTCGTGCGCTTCGTGGACAACGACGGCTCTGTGACCTTCTATGCCACCTACACCGCTTACAGCGGGTCGCAGATCAGCCAACAGCTGTTGGAAACGAACGACTTCCGGTCCTTCACCTCGAAGCCCATGGTTGGGCGCGCCGCGGCCAACAAGGGTCTGGCATTGTTTCCGCGTCGCATCAACGGCCGGTACGCCGGGTTGTCGAGGGCGGATCGCGAGTCGAACTCGATCGCGTATTCGGATCACCCATTCGTGTGGACGGACTCGCGCCCGTGCCAGCGCTCGGTCGAGGCCTGGGAGGTGTTGCAACTGGGTAACTGTGGTTCACCGATCGAGACCGATGCCGGATGGTTGGTGCTCACCCATGGGGTCGGCCCGATGCGCACCTACCGGATAGGTGCCCTGTTGCTCGACCTCGATGACCCGACGAAAGTGATCGGCCGGCTGCGTGAGCCGCTGCTGAGTCCTGCCCCGGACGAGCAGGACGGTTACGTCCCCAACGTGGTCTATTCCTGTGGCGCAATCGTTCACGCCGACACCTTGGTGTTGCCTTACGGGATTGGGGACGCGTCGATCGGATTTGCGACTATCGCGATGCCCGACCTGACGTCGGCGCTCGGGTCTGGATGACGTTCAGGCGTATCTCGCACGGCCCGTCTTGCGTTGGCTTGATGGAGAACAACAGCTCGCGGACGCGGGCAGAGGGATGTGTCATGACCTACGCCAGACGAATTCGGGTGGCCAACGAAGACAACGACTGGCTTACCGTGAACGATATTGTGCGTGCGGGTGTCCGGCGCTCCGCGCGCCGTCGAGAAGCGATTGCAGCCGAGGAGATTTGGGATTCCGAAGGCGGTCGTTCAGAGCCTGCGGCTGTCGCTCCGTCGAGATTCTGGTGGACGTGAGCGCAGCGCGGCCGGGCGGGGCATCATGGTTGTTATGAAGCGAGAGGTGGCCGCCCAGCTCGAGGTGGAGATCAGCGGTCCGACGACTCTGGAGTTCCAAATCGCCGTCGCGCCGCATCCGGGAGCCGAAGTGTCCGAGGCGTTGTCCTTCGTCCTGAACGGGCTCCCCGTCGCAGCGGTGGAGATCAGCGGTGAGCATGGCAACCGAATCCACAAACTCGATGTTCCGGTGGGAACGCTGAGGGTCGCCTATGAGGCGACGATCGTTGGCCGAACGAACCCGGCGCCAGTGACCGAGTACGACTTGTCAAGGTACCTGCGCCCCAGCAGATATGCGGAGGCTGACAAGTTCTATGGCTTCGCCGCAACGGAGTTCGGTGACTACCTCGACTCGGATTCGCTGTTGGAGCACGTGGCGTCCTGGGTGGGAAACAGATTGAACTATGTGCCCGGCTCCAGCGACCCGATCGATGGGGCGGTGGATACGTTGCTGGCGGGGGCCGGGGTGTGTCGCGACTTCGCCCACCTGGTCGTCGCTCTGCTACGAGCGGTCAACGTGCCCGCCCGAGTCGTCTCGGTGTACGCGCCGGGTCTGTACCCCATGGATTTTCACGCTGTCGCCGAGGCGTACGTGAGAGGGCAGTGGAGGGTCGTCGACGGAACGCTCTTGGCGCCGCGGCAAACCCTGGTGCGGATTGCCACCGGCCGTGACGCGGCGGACATTGCCTTCCTGGACAACCACAAGGGCGCGATCACGCTGAACAGACTCGAGGTCATGGCGATCGTCGACGGCGATCTGCCCAGAGACTCGCTTGATCAACTGGTGTCGATCCAGTGAGCCGAGAGACGATGCCGCACGCATCATCGAAACGACTCGATCGGCCGCACTGTCTCAGCATTGAGACCACAATCCCGGTATGGATATACAGATTCACCAAGCGGACGGGCGAGTAAGTCGTTACCCAGACGCCACCGGCTATGAGCTGATGCCCGATGCGGTGCTCAAGGTTGATGTTGATGGAAGCCTGCTGTTCTTCAATTCACGGTTCTGGCTTCAGCTGGCGGTCGACGTGGCCGATCCGGACCCGTTCAACGTCAACGCGAACCCACTGAGATAGCCTCGCCCATCTGAAATCTGGCGCCGTTGTCGTTGAGCCGCAGTGGCTTACGTCGCTACGCGGTGCGGGTAGTCCTTCGCTCGATGCTGGAACGACAAGATCGTCGGGTTGCGGACAACACCGTCGCGAATCTCTACAGCCCGGGAGACCGTCGTGCTGCTGTCCCAGAAATCCGGTCCGGCCAAGACTGTCGAGATGTGCGGCAACAGCGCCTCACTGATCTCCCACGTTGCCGAATTCCACAGGTATGACGGGCTGTGGTCGACGGCGTAGTAGTAGACGTCGGAACCCACGGTGATGATCGGGTCGGTGAACGACGTCGGCCGGGCCCAGCTGAAGCCCATCCCGGTGTCGCAGGAGACGTCGATGATCAGGCTGCCGGGAGCGAACGCCTCGAGTTCGTCTGCGGTCACGAAGATCAGGGGCGCGTCGGGATCCTGAAGGACGCAGTTGACGACAATGTCGTTGTCGGCCAGCAGCTCCGCTGCCGGCGCGGGACCGTCGGGGGTGTCCGCCCACGTACGCGCGGCATCGTCAGAGTCCTGCCACATCTTGAAGATCTGGGTGGAGTGAATCGGCGAGGCAACCGCGGCCGCATCGCGGTTGGTGAGCACCCGCACGTCGTCGACGCCGTGCGCATTGAGCGCGGTGACCGCTCCACGAGCGGTCGCACCGAATCCGATCACCGCCGCCCGCAACCGTCGGCCATAACTGCCGGTGATGCCTGCCAACTGCATCGCATGGAGGACGGAGCAATAACCGGCGAGTTCATTGTTCTTGTGGAACACGTGGAGTGCGAAGGAACCATCGGCGTGCCAATGGTTCATCGCCTCGAAGGCGATCAGCGTCAATCGCCGGTCGATGGCGGTCTGCGTCAAAGCAGCGTCCTGGACACAGTGTGGCCATCCCCAGACCACTTGTCCGACCTTCATCTCCGCGAGGTCTTCGGCCTGGACCTTGGGCAGCAGGATGACGTCACTCTCGGCGATCAACTGATCACGCGGCTTGATCCCGGCGACCAGCCCGGCCAGAGTCTCGTCAGTAACGCCGAACTGCTCGCCAAAGCCATGCTCGAGAAACATCCGCTGTCGCAGCGCGGCGTCGATTCTGTCGATATGTGAGGGATGGATGGGTAGCCGACGCTCGTTCTCTTTGCGCGACCGAGCGAGCACGCCGAGTGAAAGTTGAGAATCCTCAGGGCTTTTCGACATGCAATGGGCCTCTGTTCCCGAGGGTGGCGCGTTCACAGCCTGGCTGCGGAGCCGACTGGCCACCGCACCCAAACCATAGCTCACGTCAGAGGCGGTACATCTCCCGCGACATCCTTGAGTGCTCCACGAAGCCGGCGCGCGGCGGTGGGGAGTTGAGGTTCTTACCCCGTGGTTCCTGCTCGGCGAATGCGGGCGCACGCAACCATGCGGCGACCCGGTTCAGGAAGCGTCCCGGCGACAGTCCGCCGGCTCCGATAGCGACCATCACGGTCCTCCGTTCGATCGACCCCTTGGCGCTAGACTAGATCGTCTAGACTGTTAGGTCTAGACGATGTGGTCTAGGCCACATCGTCTAATCGCGGTCGAACGCGACCTATAGTTGGGAAAGCCCAGTTCATTGATGGTTCGAAGGCGGTTCTCATGACCACGCAGCAGGAAGCACCGCTCTCGCACAAGGAGCGACTGTTTCGCGCTGGTGCGAAGTTGTTCTACGAAAACGGCTTCCACGGAACCACGATCGACGCGGTCCTCGCGGAGGCCGGCGTACCGAAGGGCTCGTTCTACCACCACTTCGGGTCCAAAGATGCCTTCGGCCAAGCCGTCTTGAACCGCTATATGGGATTCCAGGGGGAACTGGTCGCCACCTGGGCCGCCAGGACCGACCTGTCGACCGCCGACATCGTGACCGGCTACTACCGGGACATGTCCCAGGTCTTCGTCAAGTCAGGGTTTCAGACGGCGTGCCTGACCGGAAAATTCTCCACCGAGGTGGCCGCCACCTCCGACGTTTTCCGTCCGCAGCTTGCCGACCAAATTGAGGGATGGAAGGTGCGGCTCTCAGCGCTGTTCACCACGGGTCAGGAGCGCGGCGACGTGCGCCGGGACCGCACCGCCGAGGATCTCGCCGATGTGGTGCTCGCACTCATTCAGGGTTCGTTCGTGTTGACCCTGTCGACCCGCGACGAGCACACGCTCGCGGCGGTGTGTGACGCGATCCGGCAACTCATCGAACCCCCGAACTGATCCTGCCAAAAGCGAAGGGCTGGTGCGGTTTTGCCGCACCAGCCCTTGCTTGTGGTATGAGGTCCGAGTCAGACCGCGGAAACCCGCGTCGCCTGGGGGCCCTTGGGTCCCTGTCCGACCTCGAACTGGACTCGCTGGTTCTCCTCGAGCGACTTGTAGCCGTTGCCCTGGATTTCCGAGTAGTGCACGAACAGATCCTGCTCGCCACTGTCAGGAGCGATGAAGCCGAAGCCCTTTTCGCCGTTGAACCATTTCACAGTTCCCTGTGCCATCTATTTCTTCTTCTCTCATTCAGATGGATGCCGGAGGCATCCCTTGCTCGCTCCGGCGGGCCCGCCGGAACGAAATCTAGTTGGTGCCAACCGCTGAGCGCGGCCGACGGGCACGACGGCGGCCGGGCTGGCCCCCACCGTGAGCTTGGTTGCTGCCGGACTGGCCACCACGAGACTGGCCGCCGCGAGACTGGCCCGACTGGCCGCCGCGAGACTGGCCACCACGGCCGCGGCCCGGTGTGGAAGTGCGGCGAGGCGCAGCAGGAGCCGGCGCGGGCGGCGGAGCCTGGTAAGCGGCGACCTCGCCGACCAACGCCTGCACGGGCTCGGAATCTGCCGAAACCTGTTGCGGGGTGGCCTTGATACCAGCTTTGCGCAGCAGCGCCTGGGTGTCGCGGCGCTGCTCGGGCAGCACCACGGTGACCACGTCGCCGGTGCGTCCCGCTCGCGCGGTACGACCTGAGCGATGCAGGTATGCCTTGTGTTCGGCGGGCGGGTCGATATGGACGACCAACTCGACGTCGTCGACGTGGACACCGCGCGCAGCGATGTCGGTCGCGACCAGAACCCGGGCCGTCCCGGCGGCAAACGCCGCCAGGTTGCGATCGCGGGCTGGCTGAGAAAGGTTGCCGTGCAGATCAACTGACGGAATACCGGCCTGGGTGAGCTGCTTGGCCAACTTGCGAGCGTGATGCTTGGTGCGCAAGAACAGGATTCGGCGTCCGGTGCCCGAGGCCAGGGCGTGCACCAAGTCCTTCTTGGCGTCGACGCCGGCCACGTGGAACACGTGGTGGGTCATCGCGTCGACCGGCGACGTGTCCGAATCGACCGCGTGCGACACCTGGTCGCGCAGGAACCGGGCCACCAGCTTGTCGACGCCGTTGTCCAGGGTCGCCGAGAACAGCAGGCGCTGTCCGCCGGCCGGGGTGGCAGCGAGGATTCGGGTGACGCCGGGCAGGAAGCCCAGGTCGGCCATGTGGTCGGCCTCGTCGATCACGGTGATCTCGACCGCGTCGAGCGTGATCAGGCGCTGGCGCATCAGGTCTTCCAGACGACCCGGGCAGGCGACCACGATGTCGACGCCGGCCTGCAGTGCCTTGACCTGCTTGTTCTGCGGAACGCCGCCGAAGATGGTGGTGACCCGCAGACCGCAGGCCTCGGCCAGCGGTTGCAGCGTCGCGGTGATCTGGGTGGCCAGCTCACGGGTCGGCGCCAGGACCAGGCCCGAGGGTCGCGACGACCGTCGGGTGGTGTCAGCCAGCCGGCTGACCAGCGGAATGGAGAACGCCAGCGTCTTACCGCTGCCGGTCTTGCCCCGACCGAGCACGTCGCGGCCGGCCAGAGTGTCCGGCAGGGTCGAGACCTGGATCGGGAAGGGATGGGTGATGCCGCCGTCGGACAGTGCGCGCACCAATGAGGGGCGCACGCCGAGATCGGCGAACGTCAATTCGGGATTCATGAAGCCTTTCGGGCATCGATACATGGCGAGATTGCCGGAGGGCAAAATCGATCGCCGCGAGACTGTGTGCTTGGTGGCACTGATCAGCTGAACTCGGCTTCCGCAGAGCGGTTGAGCCGGTGAAGTGAAGGTGTTCCACGACGTGCTGGCGGCCGTTTCGAGCTGCCAACGTTGTTGCAAGCATATCAGCTTGACGCCGGTATATATTCCCGGAGTAGCGGGTATCCCTCGCGTCACCTGGACGCGACCGAAGGGGTCAGCGGTTATGACAGTGTTGCGGACCGGCGACGGACTCGCCGATGTGGTGGTCACGGCAGTGGCGTCGACCACTGCTCTGGCGCCGGACGCCGAAGAAACCTGGCAGCAATTGCTCGAGGGCGGCAGCGGAATTCGCCAACTCGACAAGTGGTTCATCCACGAATACGAGTCGCCGGTGCGAATCGGCGGGACGCTGCGCGAAGACTTCGACAAACACCTCAACCGGGTCGAGCTTCGTCGGCTGTCCTATCTGGGCAAGATGTCGACGGTGGTGGGCCGCAGGCTCTGGGCGGCTGCCGGCTCACCCGAGGTTGACACCAGTCGGCTGCTGGTCTCGATCGGTACGGCCCTGGCGAACACCGAAGAAATCGCGGAGGGCGCCGTCGACTGGCACGCCCGCGGTCTGCGGGCGATGTCACCGCTGGCGGTCCAGATGCACATGCCCAACGCGCCTGCCGCCGCGGTGGGGCTGGAACGCAAAGCCAGAGCCGGTGTGATTGCGCCGTTGATGGGCGATGCATCCGGTGCGGGCGCGATCGCGCAGGCCTGGCGGCACATCGTGTTGGGGGAGGCCGACATCGCGATCTGCGGCGCCGTCGAAACCCAGGTCGAGGCGGTGCCGGTGGCGGCCTTCCATGAGCTGGGCCTGCTGTCCACCAACAACGACGACCCGGCCGGCGCGTGCCGCCCCTTCGACCGGCACCGCGATGGGATGGTGCTCGGGGAAGGTGCCGCCATGTTGCTGATCGAAACCGAGGAGCACGCCAAGGCCCGCGGTGCACCGATCCTGGCTCGGCTCCTGGGTGCCTCGACGAACTCCGATGCCTACGACCTCCTCCAGCCGGACCCGACCGGCGAGACGGCCGCTTCCGCCATCGCCCACGCGATCGACCTGGCCGGACTTCAGCCATCTGACATCGACCATGTCAACGCCCACGCCACCGGAACGACGTTCGGCGACCTCGCCGAGGCCCGCGCGATCCGGCACGCGTTCGGCGGCCACATGCCCGCGGTCTACGCGCCCAAGGCGGCGCTCGGCCACTCGCTGGGCTCAGCCGGTGCGATCGAGGCGGTTCTCACCGTGCAAGCGCTGCGCGACGGTGTCGTGCCGGCCACCCGCAACCTGAAGGACCTCGATCCCGAGATCGACCTCGACGTGGTGGTCGACCGGCCGCGCCGGGCCGACTACCGCTATGCCGTCAGCACCACGATGGGCATGGGCGGCTACAACGTGGTCCTGGCGTTCGGTGCCGCCTGATCAGCGTTTGACCAAGGTGAACTGCCCGACCTCCGACACACCCCGGCGGAAGAAGTCCGAGCAGCCGACGAGGTAGCGCATGTAGCGGTCGTACACCTCGACCGACGTCACCTCGATCGCCCGATCACGGGCGGCTTCCAGCCGCTCCGACCAGATGTCGAGGGTGCGCACGTAGTGCGGCGTCAGATACTGAAGCTCTTCGACCGCGAAGCCGGCCTTCTCCGAGAATTCGACGACGTCCTCGTCGCAGGGCACCGCCCCGCCCGGGAAGATCTCCTTGGAGATGAACCGCATGAACTTCAGATCCGACATCACGATCGGGATGCCGAGCTCCGGCCAGCGTTTCAGCGGGTGGCCCATGATCGTCTGCAACACCATTCGACCGTCGTCGGGCATCACGCGGTGGCAGGTGTCGAAGAACGCGGCGTAGCGATCCTTCGGAAACGCTTCGAACGCTTCGATACTGACGATCCGATCGACCGGCTCGTCGAACTCTTCCCAGCCGCGCAGCTGAATTTGCCGAGACCGCTTGGTCTCGACAGCATCCAGCACCTCTTGGCCCAGTGCGCGTTGATTTCTGCTCAACGTCAAACCGAGGGTGTTCACGTCGAATCTTTGCGCTGCGCGCTTCATCACCGAACCCCAGCCGCAGCCGACGTCCAGCAAGGTCATTCCGGGCTGCAGGCCCAACTTGTCCAGCGCCAGATCGATTTTCGCGAGCTGTGCATCTTCGAGTGACGTGTCCTCACGCTCGAAGTACGCGCAGCTGTATGTGCGCGTCGGATCCTGGAAGAGCGCAAAGAAGTCGTTCGAGAGATCGTAGTGCGCCTGGACATCCTCGTAGGCCGGGCGCAGCTGCGTTGAACCTGAACCACTTTCCGTCATCGTCGGCCGACCCCCTCTTCTTGAGATGTATACGCCGTCACGACGCCAACTATGAAAAAAGGCTAACCGATTGCCTTTTCACACGTGAACTGGCATATGTCGGTGTATCCGTTGCGGAACAGATCCGCACACCCGGTCAGGTACTTGTCGAAGCGCTCGTAGATCTCTTCTGAGGTGATCGCGACCGCCTCGTCCTTCTTGGCCTCCAAGTTCGCGGCCCAGGTGTCCAGGGTGCGGGCGTAGTGCGCCTGCAGGTGCTGCTCGCGGGTCACGTTGTAGCCGGCCGTGACTGCGTGCTGACGGACCATCGAGGCGAGCGGCAACCGGCCGCCGGGATAGATCTCATCCATGATGAATTTGATGAAGCGCACCCGCGACATCGTCAGCGGGAGCTTCTTGGCTTTGATCTCCTCGTCCTCCGGAATGATGATCGTGTGTAGCAGCATCACGCCGTCGTCGGGCATCCAGCTGAAGGTCTTCTTGAAGTAGTCGTCGTACTTGTTGAAGCCGAAGTGCTCGAAGGCGCCGATCGAGACGATCCGGTCGACCTTGCCGTCGAACTCCTCCCACGGCTGCAGCCGGACCTCCATGCTGCGGCCGGTGTCGATGTTCGGGAACCGGTTCTGCTCGATGTGCATCTTCTGGTTCTCCGACAGCGTGAGGCCGATGACGTTCACGTCGTACTTCTCCACGGCGCGCTGAATCGTCGAGCCCCAGCCGCAACCGATGTCCAGCAGCGTCATGCCCGGTTCCAGCCCGAGCTTGCCCAGAGAAAGGTCGACCTTGGCCATCTGGGCTTCTTCGAGGGACATGTCGTCGCGCTCGAAGTAGGCACAGCTGTACGTCTGGGTGGGGTCCTGCCACAGCTTGAAGAAGTCGTTGGAAATGTCGTAGTGGAACTGCACTTCCTTCTTGTCCGACCCGCGGGTCTGGGACGCGGACTTCGACAGCCACTGCGATGAGGGAGACGTTGTACGGGGTGTGTCAGTCACAGGCGTTCCGTCCTCAGTGCGTGGGTAGGGATCCGACGCGGTGTACCCATTCAGCCTGATCTCAATCATCGCTCTGCGAGGGCGTTTTGCCGACTACCGTGGTCGGCGTGGCCGAGGCCGACGGTCCCCGCTGGGACGGCAAATATGCGGACCGGACAGCCGGGCCGCCGTGTCTGCCCGAGGTGTTCGCGCCGTACGCCGACGAGGTCCCAACCGCGGGCCACGCGCTGGAGCTGGCCTGCGGATTCGGGCAGGCGTCCGTGTGGCTGGCTGAGCGCGGGCTGACGGTACAGGCTGTGGACGTCTCGGCCGTGGCGATCGAGCAAGCGCAGGACCTGGCTAGCAGCCACGGAGTCGGCGACCGCTGCACGTTCTCGGTCGCCGATCTCGACGACGGACTTACCCCGGGCCCGCCGGCCGCGATGATCCTGTGCCATCGGTTTCGCGATCCGGCCCTGTATTCGCCGATCAGCGACCGACTGGCGGCGGACGGTCTGCTGGCGATCAGTGTGCTCAGCGAGGTCGGCGCCGAGCCGGGACCGTTCCGCGCCCGCGCCGGTGAGCTTCGGGAGGCATTCGCCGGATTGCAGCCGTTGGCTGCGGGGGAGGGCGACGGCCAGGCCTGGCTGCTGGCGCGTCGTCCCCGCCGCTAACGCAGTTTGACCATGCGGGTGGTGGAGCTTTCGTCGAGCTCCACGACGTCGGTGCGGGATCGGAGAAAGTCGCTGAACGACTTGAATCCCAACGACTTCTCCGAGAACGACGGGTCCATCCGCTTCATCTGAGCCTTGACCGCAGAGTTGTGCAGCCAGTCGGCGTCGTCTTTGCCCAGACCGATCTGCAACGCCCGCTGCAACAGCGCGGTCGCCGCGGTCTGCGGATCGGGCGACTCCTTGTCGTTGTCGACCGACTTCGCGCGCCGGGTTCGCTTCGGTGGCTCCTCGGTCGCCGTCGGCTCGACTTCCGGGACGCCGGGCAGCGAGTCGTAGATGACGAAATCGTCGCAGGCCGCCGCGAGCGCCCGGCTCGACGAACCGGCCACGCCGATGCCGACCACATAGCGGCCCAGCCGCTTGCAGCGCTGCGCGAGCGGGATGTAGTCGGAATCGCCGGCGACGATCACCACGTGCGTGAGGTCGGGCAGCCGGAACATGTCTTCGACGGCGTCGACAGCCAGCCGAATATCGGCGGCGTTCTTTCCATAGGCCGCGGCCGGGAACAGCTGCACCAAGTCCACCGCCCGGCCCACCAGCTGCTGCTGGTATTCGGCGTTGACGTCGGCGGACCAGTCGGCATACGCGCGCGTCAAAACCACCGTCCCGAACGACGACGCGAAGTCCAGGATCGCCCCCACATCGACACGGGCCCGAGCCAGCTTGGCGGTCTCCAAACCCTTGGCCTTATCGCGCTGAAAAGAGTTGCGGCCGTTGACCTGGTCGTAGCGGGAGATGACGATGTTGTCGAAGTCGAGGTACACCGCAACACGTGCAGCGCCGGGTTCGGTCATGTGCTCGAGTCTTGTCCATGTTGTGACGCGGCACGCGCCTTTGCCCGAACGTGAAGCGCTCCCAGTGCGTCTATGCTTGCGGGGCCCGGCTGATTTGGGTATCCCGCCAACAGTGGCCAACCTCGTGAAATTTCGCATGGAGCAAACAAGTTGACCGTGAGTCGTCGTGCCCGTGGAGCCTGCCTCGGCGTGGTTCTGGCGGTGCTTGCCGTGCTGGGTGGCGTCGTCGTCACCTCCGCGCCGCACTGCCCCGAGCACTGCCGCACTGAGGCCGCCGCCCTCACGCCACAGCCTGCGCCGTCGAAGGACCCGGCCGCCGTCACCCTCACCCCGGCCGACGGCGCCACCGACGTCGACCCGCTGGGCGGGATCACCGTGGTCGCCAACACCGGCATGCTGACCCACGTCACGATGGTCAATGACGCCGACAAGTCGATCCCGGGTGTCGTCACTCCGGACTTCAAGACCTGGAAGCCGACCGTGCCCCTGGGCTACGGACGTTCGTACACCCTCACCGTCGAGGCCCGTGGCCCCGGAGGTGTGCCGTCCACGATGTCGTCGACGTTCCAGACGCTGGTGCCCAGCGATCAGACCCAGGTGTCGTTCACCGCGGCGGGCTGGCAGCCGATCGACGGCGCCCGGCTGGGGATCGGCACCGTCGTCGTCGCGCACTTCGGCGAGCCCATCAGCAACCGGGCCGCCGCTGAGCAGCACCTGTCGGTCACCGCCAACCCGCCGGTGCGCGGATCCTGGTATTGGATGGATGACCAGACCGCGCATTGGCGCCCCGAAAAGTATTACGCCCCAGGCACTTCGGTGACAGTGCGGGCCAACATTTACGGGGTGCCGCTCGGCGACGGGCTCTACGGCGAACAGGATTCCACCGCGACATTCACCATCGGCGATGCGCACGTCTCCGTCGCCGACGACACCACCAAGCAGGTCAGCGTGTTCGACAACGGCAAGCTGGTGCGCACCATGCCGACCTCCATGGGTCGCGGCGGCACCGAGACGATCGCCGGGCAGACCCTGTCGTTCTGGACGCCGCCCGGTGTCTACACCGTGATGGACAAGGCCAACCCGGTGATCATGGACTCGTCCACCTATGGGCTGCCCATCAACTCGCGGCTGGGCTATCGCGAAACCATCCCGTACGCCACTCGCATCAGCCCGGACGGCATCTACCTGCATCAGCTGAACGCGACCGTATGGGCGCAGGGCAACACCGACACCTCGCACGGCTGCCTGAACCTCAGCGGGGAGAACGCCGCCTGGTTCTACGACTTCTCCGTGCCCGGGGACGTGGTGGAAGTGAAGAACACCGGTGGACCGCCCCTGCAGCTGACGCAGAACGGCGACTGGACAGTGCCATGGAGCGAGTGGGTCAAAGGCAGCGCACTGCACTGAGTTGGTATCGGGAGAATTAAATTTCGCTAATGAATGGATGTTTGCTGCAGGTGGTCGCCGAGTCGGCGTTCTTCGGATGACGATCCGGGCCTGCGGACGTCTATGATCTCAGGCGTCAAAGGTGACGCCGGCAACTCATCGTCGACCTGTTCTGGAGTGATTTTCGGTGGTCTTTTCCCGTCCCGCTCGCACGGCCGGCCTGGTGGTGGGGGTGTTGCTTCTCGCGGTGCTGGTGAGTGACGTCGCCGGGCTGCCGGGGTGCCAGGGCGTGTGCAAGACCGCCACCGCAACCGCCCAGGTGCAGTTGCCGCCCGCGCCGCCGAAGCCACCGATGCTCGGCATCTCGCCGGCGAACGGCTCAACCGACCTGAGCCCGCTGAGCCGAGTCTCCGCCCAGGTGATTGGCGGCAGCTTGACCAACGTCTCGCTGGTCGATGACTACGGCAACACGCTGGCGGGCGCACTGTCGCCGGACGGGACGTCATGGCAGCCGGCCCAGCCGCTCAAGTACGGGCGCACCTACACGATGCAGGTCGCCAGCCAAGGTGCCAGCGGTCTGCCGCTGGCGCGAACGACCAAGTTCTCCACCGCATCACCCGACTACCTCACCCACGTGTACCTCGAGACGCCGGGTGGGCTGCCGATCCACGACGACATCCGCTACGGCATCGGCACGATCATCGCCGCCCGCTTCGATGAAGACATCTCCGACAAGGCGGCCGCGGAACGCAACCTGGTGGTGACCACGAACCCGCCGGTGCAGGGATCCTGGTATTGGGTCGACGACAGAACCGCCCACTGGCGCCCGGCCAAGTACTACGCGCCGGGCACCACCGTGTCAGTGGCCGCCAACATCTTCGGGGTGCGCGTTGGCGACGGGATGTACGGCGAGGAAAACGAGAAGGCCACCTTCACCATCGGCGATGCGCACGTCTCCATCGCCGACGACACCACCAAGACGGTCAGTGTGTT
Source organism: Mycobacterium sp. SA01 (assembly GCF_041287105.1). Taxonomy (NCBI): domain Bacteria; kingdom Bacillati; phylum Actinomycetota; class Actinomycetes; order Mycobacteriales; family Mycobacteriaceae; genus Mycobacterium; species Mycobacterium sp. SA01. The sequence continues at coordinate 577,456 of NZ_JBGGNO010000020.1, forward strand.
CGATAACGGCAAACTCGTCCGGTCGATGCCCACGTCGATGGGGCAGGGCGGCTACCAAACCATTGCGGGACGGACGTTTTCGTTCTGGACGCCACCCGGGGTGTACACCGTGATCGACAAAGCCGAATCGGTGACGATGGACTCGTCGACCTACGGTCTGCCGGTGGCCTCGTCGATGGGTTACAAGGTGAAGATCCCGTACGCCACCCGGATCAGCACCGACGGCATCTATCTACATCAGCTGAACGACACGACGTGGGCGCAGGGCAATACCAACGTGTCGCACGGCTGCCTGAATCTCAACGGTTCGAACGCCTCGTGGTTCTTCAATTTCTCGCAGCCCGGTGACGTGGTGGAGGTCAAGAACACCGGCGGCCCGAAGCTGGAGATCTGGCAGAACGGTGACTGGTCGCTGCCGTGGGGCGAATGGTTGAAAGGCAGTGCGCTGACGCCGAAGCCGTAGGGCTTCAGGGCTTCTTGCCGCTCCGGGCCGAGCCGGCTGTCGTTCTGGTTTTCTGTTCGCTGGTGCGCGGTGCTGTAGCGATTCGGTGCGACGACGGTGCCGGTTTGGCGGCAGCAGTCATGCCGGCGTTGCGTCGTGAGCCAGCGAAACCTCGCTTGGCTGGGTGGCTTTGGCTCGTCGATCGCAGGATTCTGGATGATGCTGCTGTCGTCGGTGTCGCGCTTGGCGAGGCGAGCGAACTGAGGTACTTGCCGGTTACCGCCGCGGCCTGGCTCACCAGGTAGATCGGGCCGACCGCCCATCCGGCGACGCCCAGCCCAAGCACTGTCAGAGCTTCCGGTTGATTGAGTCTCCCGCCGAGGATGTGCACCGCTGCGTCGAAGAGCACTGCGACGCCGATGCTCGCCGGAATCGTCACGGGAAAGGCCGCGTACCACACCGGAGTTAAGGCAGCGAGCGCAGCGGTAGCGGCAATCAAGGTCACCGCGCCCTGCAGTTGTTGCCCTGTGACGTTGGCGTGGGCGGACGCCGGTGTGCTCCTTCGAGGTGGTGTGACTTCGGTGTTCGTAGTGACCGCCACAGCGGTGAGATCGACGTCGAGGGTTCGAGTCTGATTTGCGGGCGGAAGGTAGGGGGCCGTGATGTCGGTCGTGTGGGGAGCCGCCACCAGGCCGGCGGAGATGATTGCGGCTGCGGCGATAGCAGTGATTCTCATCGGTGAGTTCTCTTGCTCGTCGAGCGGGCGGAGCCTGCGGTTCCTGCCTGCTTCTTGCCGGTGGCCTTCGACGTGTGCTTTGCCGTGCGATGCGACGATGCCTTCTGAGCGGCAGATGAACTCGCTCTCGTGCGTCCTGATCCTGCCACGCCACTCCTGGCGGGAAGGCTAGGGAGCACGGTTCGGGACGCGGGAGTGGAATTCGACTGCACCGAAGCGGACGTCGGTTTCGGCGTTGCGGTCAACGCAATCAGTGGGGATGCCAGAAAGTAGGGCGCGAGTAGGAAGCTCGCGAGGCTCGATTCGAGAATGAAAACGGGGTCGAGTGTGATCGGCTGCATGCTGACGCCCTTGACCAACACGTTCAACAACACCCCGATGCCGACGCTCAGCGGCAACGTAATCGGGAACGTTGCATACCAAGCCGATGCGACAGCGACCACGCCGATAGTCGCCACCACCTGCTGCGGAGTCGGTGGCGCAAAGTTCAGTTGCGGAATCGCCGCCGCACTGCGGTCGGATGTCGCGCTGTTTGCGGTGGTGTGTGCCGCAGCGGTCAGATCAACCGCGATCGTCGACAGCTGTATGGCGTGCGGGTGACGCGGGGCTGCAACGTCCTGTGCGAGCGGCGCGGACACCAGGCTGACCGCGACGACCGTCGATATGCCAGCTGCGGCGAGCCGAAAGGTATTGGCGCTGTTGGTAATCGATTCAGTCATGTCATCGTTCCTTCATCATGGGCCGGCCTGATCGGGCGGCTTGGGGGTGCATCTTGCTGGCTACCGCGGATCTGCTCGACTTGGACCCATGAGGCGTCAGCGCCGGGTCGGGTATGCCGTTTGGGATGGCTGTTCTCGGCGAGCTCGCGACCCCGTGGGCGACGTGGCGTCGCTGGCCATGTGCGCGGAACTCGGCGACGGTTGCTGCGGTATTTCGCTGTGAGACAGGGCTGGTGACGGCGTAGGAGATGAAGTTCAACGGGGCGTAGACGAATATGTCGAGCGCCGCTTTCACCAGCCATGGATCGGCGACTTTCGGGTTCCGGGCGTCGCTTCCCAATGCGTACACACCCAGCCATCCCGCGAGCAAGAAGCTGACCGGCACGGTGACCGGGAAGGCCAGGTACCACAGGGTCGCTAGTGCGATCGCCTTGATGCCATTGGACGTCGCTTCAGGCGAGAGAGTCTTCGCGGCAGTTGGCGCGGCGGAGGGGGTCAGGTCAACGAAGGCGGCTTGCAGGTCTACCGAGAATGCCTGGCGTGGTGGGTTATGTGGCCGGGCGACCGTGTTCGGCGCGGCCAGCAATCCGATGGCGGCGATCACTGCGACGGCGACCGCGGCAAAACGGGAGCCAGGTCCAACCACGTAAACCAGCCCACACATGCGATTCCCCCCGAGAGATCGACTAGTGACGAGGGTATCTGTCACTTAGGTAAATATCAGGTATTTATCAGGGCTAGCTCAGGTGTGTCGTGAGTCACATCCAGCGTATTCTGGGAGGCGTCTCGAGAAGGGAGACGCGATGAAGGGTGCATATCGCGATCCGGTGGATCACTCCCGCACAACACAACCGCATGCCGGCGAATCGTTCATCGACACGCTGTGGCTCCCCGGATTACTACTCGTCGCGCTCGGCGTGGTGGGACTGGTAGGTGTCATCGCGGCGTTGGCCTACAACCATCATGAGCTGCTGCTGGTGCTGGGTTCGATCGCGGCGGGGCTGCTGATTGTCGGAGCGCTGCTGATCATGGCCGAGCATCACCGGGTAGTGCGCGTTGAGCGTCGTTGGCTGGACGAACACCCCAGCCACCCGCATCACGCGGCATAACGGATCGCATCTGTGGGCACCCGGGACGCCCCGGGTGTGGGGAGTATCTGTATCCGCCTACACCGCCTCTCACGTGGCGATTTACCCGTTTGCCATTTGCTGATAATTACCTGACTGTCAATAAATCGGTAACGGTTGTGCCTCAGTTCACATTCGGCACTTGCTGATGATTGGTGGCTTGAACAGTATTTATACCGATCCGACTGACAGTGTTCTGCGACGTCGCGGCGGACACCCTAGTGATCCCCTAACCCCCTAATGGGGGTTGCTGGGATATCCCGGTACACCCCGTATCGGGTAGGGGACCGCGCCCCATTTCGGGGTGCGCGTCATCTCCATACCGTGGCTAGTAATCACCGGGCGGGGCCGGCGATCGAGCTTTCCAAGAAGACTAGGAAGGAACGTCCAATGGACTCCCTGCTTCAATTCATCCTTGACCTGTTCAACAACGAGTCGGCGGCACAGACATTCGTGGCTGACCCGAATGCGGCGCTGGCGAACGCGGGGCTGGCCAACGTCAGCCCCGAGCAGATTCAGTCGGTCGCTGCGTCGGCAGTCCCCGGCCTTCAGCTCGTCGGCGGCGACCCGGTTTCCGGCCTGGCTCAGGCCGTGTCGAACCAGTTCGGCTTCGCGCCGGTCGAAGGGCTCCTGTCAGCCCCCGGTGCGGCTGCCGGTGTGGTCGCCGACCAGGCGCTGAATCTTGGGGTCGACGGCGGCTCCAGCTTGGCTGCGGCTGTCGGCGACGGACTTGGCGTGGGCCTGGGCCAGAGCCTCGGTGCCGGACTCGGTGCAGCGCTCGGCGGTGGCGTCGAGACCGGCCTCGGCCTCGGCGGAGCAGTCGGCGGCGGTGTGGAGACCGGCCTCGGCCTCGGTACCGGGCTTGGCGGCGGATTCAACACCGGCGGAGGTCTGCAGACCGGGCTGGGCGCCGGAATTGGTGCCGGCTTCCAAGCCGGACTGAACGTCGAGGTCGAGGCGGGCTTCAACGCCGGCCTGGGCGCTGCGGTTGGCGGCGGCTCCGAAATCGGTGGCCAGACTGGGGTTGGTCTGGGCAGCGGTTTCGGGACCGGTTTCGGTGCCGGCGGTGGTTTCGAGGGTGGCGCTGAGCTCGGTGGTGGTTTCAATGCCGGCCTGGGTGGCGGTTTTGAGGGTGGCACTGAGGTCGGTGGGCAGTCGGGCGTCGGCCTGGGCACCGGTTTCGGTGCCGGCGGTGGCTTCAACGGTGGCGCCGAGCTCGGTGGTGGTTTCAATGCCGGCCTGGGTGGCGGTTTTGAGGGTGGCACTGAGATTGGTGGGCAGTCGGGCGTCGGCCTGGGCACCGGTTTCGGTGCTGGCGGTGGCTTCAACGGTGGCGCTGAGTTGGGTGGCGGGTTCCAGAGTGGTGCCGAGCTTGGTGGGCACAGTGGTTTCGGTGTGAACACCGGCTTCAACGGTGGCGCCGAGCTTGGTGGTGGTGTCAATGCCGGCCTGGGTGGCGGTTTTGAGGGTGGCACTGAGATTGGCGGCCAGTCGGGCGTCGGCCTGGGCACGGGTTTCGGTGCCGGCGGTGGCTTCAACGGTGGTGCTGAGCTCGGTGGCGGTTTCGAGAGTGGCGCTGAGTTGGGTGGCGGGTTCCAGAGTGGTGCCGAGCTTGGTGGGCACAGTGGCTTTGGTGTGAACACCGGCTTCAACGGTGGCGCTGAGCTCGGTGGCGGCTTCCAGAGCGGTGCGGAACTCGGTGGCGCCGCAGCGGCAGGCGCAGGTGCCGGGGCCGGTCTCGGCGGAGGCGCTAATGTCCACGGACAGACCGGTTTTGGTGGTCACGTTGGTGGTCAGTTCGGCGGCGGCGTCAACGCAGGCAGCAACTTCGCCGCCGGCGGCGGCAGCCAGCTCGCCGGTGGTGCACAGATCAACGACCGCGCTCGGGTGATCGGCACCAACGAGGTCGACGCCGACCGGCGCACCACCCTCAGCGGCAGCACCAACACCAGTGCCAGTGGCGGCGCCGGCGGCTCGGCGAATGTCGGCACCGGTCTCAGCGCTCAAGAGAATGCGAACTTCAACAGCACGTCCAACGTCGGCTTCTCCAGCCCGCTCGGCGGCGCAAGCATCGGCGGCCAGACCGCTGCGGCCGGTGGCGGAGCGATCGGTCTCGGCGGTGCTGGTGTGACCGCAGCCGGCAATGCCGCGGCGAGCAGCACCACTGCCGCGGCTTTCACCAGTCCGCTTGGCGGTGCGACCGCTGGCGCTCAGGTGGCGGCGAGCAACACCGCGGCGGCGAGCTTCCTACACAACGACGGCGCGGCACTTGGTGGCGAGACCAACGTCGCCGCCGGGTTCGGTGGGCAGACCAACCTCGGTGGAGTGGTCGGCGGCCAGACCCACGTCGCGGCGTCGGAGACGTCGGCCGCGCACGCTGGCGGCCAGACCGGGATCAGCGGTGGGTCGAGCATCGCCGCCGGGGCCAGTGCCTCCGGTGGTGGGAGCTCGAACTTCCTCAACCACGAGGCGACGAGCCTGAATCTGCACAATTCGGTTCAGGCGGCCGGCGCGACGAGTGGCTCGGCAGCGGCCGACCACGTGTCGGCGGGCGGAAACACGTCGTTCCAGAACGCCTTTGGCGGTCAGGCCGACATCCTGGGCCACGACACCGCGGCCCTGGGCGGCCACGGCACGGTCAACACCGGCGCCGGCGCGACGGCGTCGACAGGTACTCACGGCTCGGCGACCACCCCGTCGCAGGGCAGCGTCATCCACACCGGTGGTTCGGCCACCGGCGGCGGACAGGTCGCGGCCGGATCCAACGGCGGTTCGGTGATCACCACGACGCAGGGCAGTGCCAACGCCGGTGGCTCGAGTTCGGTTGACAGCAGCCACACCTCGGCGACGGTCGACCAGCATTCGGCCTTCGACGCGTCGAGTCATGCCGCGGCGACTCCGGTGCCCGATCACTCGACGTACGACCAGTCGGCGCATGCGAGCACCGACTACTCGAGTCACTCGCTGTATGACACGAGCCACGACAGCGCGGCGGCGCACAGTCAGGCGAGCGCCGACCTGTCGGCACACAACCAGCTCGACCAGCACCACCCGGGATTCTGACCGGAGAGGCTTGACACAAAATCGGTGGGGACCGCATGGTCCCCACCGATGTGTTTGTGCCGCAGTCGGTTGACTAGTCGAACATCCGGTGCGGGACGTCGGTGATCAGTCCGCCGTCCATCACGAACTCCGAGCCGGTGGCGTAGGACGATTCATCGCTGGCGAGGAACAACACGAACGACGACACCTCGTCCGGCTCGCCGAGGCGACCCATCGGGGCGGCGACCAGATCGTCGGGCATGTGTGCGGTCATCGGGGTGCGGATCATGCCGGGATGCAGCGAATTGACCCGAATGTTGTTGGCCGCCAGCTCGAGTGCGGCCGATTTGGTCAGCCCGCGGATGGCCCATTTGGAAGCGACGTAGCCGTGGTTGCCCGGAGTGCCGCGCATCGCCTGGATGGACGACATATTGATGATGGAACCGCCGCCCGCAGCGGTCATCGGCTCGATCACGGACTTCATGCCGAGCATGGTCCCGGTGAGGTTGACGTCGATAACTCGTTGCCAGCGTTCACGTTCCAGGTTCTTCAGGGTGCGCCGGTAGACGATGCCCGCATTGTTCACCAGCACATTGAGGGTGCCGAACCCGCGCAGGGCCAGCGCCACGGCCGCAGCCCAGTCGTCGGGATCGGAGACGTCGAGATGGATATACCGGGCGTCATGGCCGAGGGCAGCCGCCACTGCCGCGCCTTCGTCGTCGAGCACATCGCCGAGGACCACTTTGGCACCCTCACTGACCAGAAGCCGGGCATGAGCCGCGCCCATCCCGCGAGCGGCACCAGTGATCACCGCAACCTTGCCGTCGACACGTCCCACCCGCCGCACGGTACTCGGCCAGCCGGCTCGAACTGCGTCACTTCCCCGCTAGCTGAGACCAGGTGTCCAGGACGTTCTCGTAGGCCGTCGGCTGGACAGCGATGGAACCCACGAACGGATGCTCCATCGCAAACGTCAGATAGAGAACGAATGCGAGCAGGGAACCGGCCAACGCGATCAACGCGCCGTGGATCACGACGTCGGAGGAGGGAAAGGTGTAGGTGAACAACAGCATCACCATGCCGCCGCCCAGCAGCAACACCCACAACTCGCCGGGAATCTCCGACTGGCTGCCGGAGATTCGCGTTTTGCGGGCGCTGCCCAGCTCGTCGAGCCGGGCGATGGATTGCTGATAGAACGCGATCTCGCTCTGCTTGGCCGGCTCGATGTGCAGGAAGCTGTTCCATACCGCGGTCAGGTGCTCGGATTGCTGCTCGATGGTCTCGCCGCGTCGCATGCGGGGAAATTCGTCGTCGATGACGTCGTTGGTGTAGTCGATCAGGCTCCGCTGAATCTCGGCCCGGTCGGCGACCGGCAAGCCCGTCGAATCGCGCAGCAGATCTGAGATCGCCGACGCCTCGGCCTCGGTGCCCCGCTCAGCCTGATTCAACTGCTCCCACACCACCACGACGACGAAGGCAACCAGCACGGCGTAGAGCACCCCGGCCAGGTCGAACACGTGGCCGGCCACCGAACCCGATCGTGCCAACCGACGCTGCGGAAGGATGCGTCGGCTCACCACGAGTCCCAACACGGCCAGTCCGACGGTGATGATGACCACCACGAACCCGACGAGCGGTGCGGGCAGCTGCAGGAGCCAGATCACCGAATATCTATTACCGCCGCATTCGTCCGCCAAACAGCGGCCGGCGTCGATAGGGTGCGGCTGTGCTCGAGGTGATCGCCAGGGGCGGGGACACCGCCACACAGCCCACACCGCTGTTGTTCGTGCACGGGGCCTTTCACGGGGCCTGGTGCTGGGACGACCACTTTCTCGACTATTTCGCCGAGCGCGGCTATCACGCTCTTGCGCTGAACCTGCGGGGTCACGGTGCCAGCCCGTCGGCTGTGCCGATCAACTCCTGTGGCGTCCTCGACTATGTCCAGGATGTGAAGACCGTCGCCGATCGCCTGCCGGTGCCGCCGGTGGTCATCGGTCACTCGATGGGCGGATTCGTGGTGCAGAAGTATCTGGCGGTGCACGATGCGCCGGCCGCGGTGCTGGTCGCGTCGGCCCCGCCGACGGGTATCGCGCCCGCGACTGTGCGGGTGGCGTGGCGACATCGGCGCCAGTCGGTGCGCACGCGTTCCTTCAGTAGGCCATTAGATTTCTTTGCAGCGCAGGGTGTTTCACGGGCAACCTTCTATCATTCAGCCACCCCCGACGAGATCGTCGACGCGTGCACGTCGCGGCTGAGCGCCGAAAGCGCCCGGGTGCTGTACCGCGATCTGCTCTTCCGCCACCTCGCCCGACCCAGGCGCGTCAACGCTCCGGTGCTGGTGCTCGGCGCCGAGCTCGACGGGTTCTTCACGCCCAAGGAAGTCGCCGCAACCGCGCGGGCCTACCGCACCGAGCCGGTGATGTTTGCCGGCATGGGTCACAACATGATGCTCGAGCGCGGCTGGGAGTCCGTGGCCGACCGCATTGACAGCTGGTTGGCAGCAACCCTGCGCTGACGCTGCGGTTAGTTCGGGCTTCGAATGGGAAACCAGAGCCGACCTACAAAGGAGGCCCGAATGTTGCACAGCGTCGTGCTGGCGGCCAGCGACAACATCGAAGCGGCGGGGTTCATCCTGCGCGGCATCAAAGGCATCTTCGTGGCCATCGGCAGCATCATCGCCGCGGTCGTCTGTGCCGTCATCGCCGGCGTCAAGGGGCGAAATCCGTTCGGCTGGGGCATTCTTGGCCTGTTCTTCTCGATCCTGACGCTGATCGTCATCATCGTGATCCCCAGCAAAAAGTCGTAGCCCCTCCCGGCTGACTCAGGCGTGAAAGCCCGCGAGGACCGCTTGCACGCCGACGTCCCAACGCCGATCGACCGACGATGTCGACGTACCCAGCCAGCGCCCGGCCTCTTGAACGGCCAATCCCTGGGCCAGGGCGAGCAGTACGTGGGAGATGTCGACCGCGTCGCCCGCCAGTAAGCCTGCGTCGATGCACCGCTGCACTTTCCCGACGAGAATCTCCCGCACCGTCGGCGCGGTGGCCAGTTGGTCGGGATCGGGGTCGAGCTCCTGGAACGGCCTGCTGAACATCACCCGGGCCAGCGGCGGATAGTCGAGGCAGAACCGGCGGAACACCGGAATCACCGCCCGGAGGTCGCCTAGTTCGTCGGTCGTCTCGGGGATTGCGACGAGCTCACCGCCCAATCTGCGGAAACCTTCGAAGAACACCGCCCGGAGCAGTCCGTCCTTGTCGGAGAACAACTCGTAGACCGCGGGCACGGAGGTGCCGGCACGCTCGGCGACGCGGCGGGTGGTGAAACCCGACATCCCGTCTTCGCACAGCGTGCTCACCGCCACGTCGACCACACGGTCGCGCAGCTCGGGAGTGCGCTGCTTGACCCTGGGCACGAACTACTACATTCCGAACTCGGAACGGATGTTGTCGATACCGTCGCGCATCGCGTCCAGGGTGGTCTGGCGGGCGCGCAGCTTGCTGGCCAGATGCGCACTGGCATTCAGTGCGGTGAACTCATGCGCGGCTTCCTCGGCGCGCGCCAAAACCTGCTCGTTCATCGCGATCTCGTCGATCCAGCCGCCGGCCAACGCGGTCTCGCCCAGGAAGTTCTTGGCCAGACCGACCGCCTGCTGGTAAGCCGACGGCGTCAGCCGCAGCCGCATGATCTCCAGGGCGGGGTAGGGCAGCACCATCCCGATCGCCACCTCGTTGGCCTGAAAGTTGTAGGTAGGACCGGCAATTCGGTGGTCGACGCTGCACGCCAGGAACGATCCCATGGCGATCGCGTGGCCGGTGATCGCCGCGACGACGGGCTTGGGGAAGGACAGCAGCCGGTGGGACAGGTTGAACCCACCTTGCAGCATCTCGACAGAGGCGTCGATGTCGCCGGAGCGGAACACCTTCAGGTCGAAGCCGCCGCTGAAGACGCGGTCATTGCCTGCGATCACCACCGCACCGGCGTTGTCGGCCTCGGCGCGATCCAGAGCGTCGTTGATCTCCTTCAGCATGGCCGGACTCAGCACGTTGACCTTGCCGTCGTCCAACGAGATCACCGCGACCGCGTCATCTTTGCGATAACTGACCGACCCGCTCATGGATGCTCCTTCGTCGCAGCGTCTAATTTCGTACCGACGTTACGTAACGAAGTTCCGATTGCCAAGAGGCAATCCCGCCTACCCGTGCCGGGGCAGGCGCACGACCTCGGTGGGCTGCTCGAACCTCTCCCGCCGCCACCGGCTCTGAGTTTCCTCGGCGGCGCGCTTCATCCGGGCGATCTCCTCGCGAAGGACGTCGACGCGCGTCTCCTTGGTGGCGAAATGGAAGTAGTCGAGCATGTTGCGCAACAGTTCGAGCTTCTCGCGCTCGCGCCGGGCCAGATCGTGTCCGGTCATCATCTCGACACGGTGCACCGGTTGCAGGGTGTCCCAGTCCAGCGCCACCTTGGTGCGGTACACCGTTCGCTTGCGCCCGAAGGTCCTGGCCCACCAGCCCTGCGGCTCGGGCTGGTCGTGGTAGGAGACCAAACCCTCGAATCGCGAGTCGATCGACTCGCCGAACTGGCTGCGATCAAGCGCCGAATCCCACACCGTGCGCCACTCCTGCGCGGGTGCGAGCTCGGGAATGCTTTGGGGCAGAGTCAGTTCCACGATGTCGGTGAACCCGTCCTCGGTATGCTCATATCGAGCCACCGTGGGGGGTTTCGGAAAGGCGAAGCCCACGTCGTAGGCGGCCGTGCTGCCGTAGTTGCGGACGACCAGTTCGATGACATGCCAGTCCGCGGAGTGCGGCTCCATGAACATCGCGACGTGCGGCCGAGCCTGCTTGGCGTTGACTCTCTGTTGTCGACGAATCTGCCGATGCGCGTAGATCAACGCCGCCAGCCCCAGCAGCACTGCTGCCCAGGCGGCGACCGCCAACCACGTGCCGGCCCCGACTCCGGTGACATCTCCCCACAGATCCGCGAGATCACTCGCGTTTTCCACCCCATGCTTATATCACAGCAAACCGACGTCTTCAGTATTGACGAGATCGAAAGTTATTGTCGCGCTGGGCCAATCGGCGTTGCAGCGCGTACGGGCTCGCCGCCATCGACGCGCGTCGCCGGCGCACAGCCAGCGTGACCGGCAGTACCGGAGAAATGCCGCAGGCCTGCGCGAACTGCTGCGCGGCCAGGCCGTCCGCCGAGTTCATATCGCAACGGCCGAAGGGCGGCGCCCCTTCCGGTAGTCCGCCTCCGTAGCCCTGTCCGTCGGTGTACTGGTGGGCGATTTTGCCCGGGTAGGGCGGATTCGAGCCGTAGGAGGCCACGACCAGTCGGATGCCGTCCGGTTTGGTGGGCCACAACCGATTCAGGTCTCCGACATTGCCGTAGCCGATCACCTTCGCGGTCGAGCCGACGTAGGCACCTACCTCGTGATAGGCCGCGTTGATCCCCGCGGACTGGTCACCGGAGATCTGGCCGCCCCATGACTCGACGTCGATCATCACCGCCATCTTCGGATGTGGTGCTCGCACTTGGGATTTAAACGTCTCCACGGTCTCGCGCCAATTCGGCCGCCATACGAAGTAGACGATGAAGAAGGTCAGGCGCCCGCTGTCGACATTGCTCAGGCACCAGCCGTAGTTGTTCACCCAGTGACGGTCGCGGTAGGTGCCGTCATTGGAGCGGATACACAACACCGGATACAGATAGGTGTCGTTGACGCCGACCTGCCACTCCGAAACGTCGGCATACAGGGTGTCGGCCATAGCTAATTATGGCTATTGCCAACGTAATTGGAAGTATCAGGCGCCCATCAACGTGCGCCATTGGTCCAGGCTCGACGCCTTGTAGACGTAGTTGGACCGCTTGACCTCGGACAGTGCGGCGCTGGGCTCGATCGAGTACCAGTGCCCTGGGAACACCGTCGGATCGCCGGAAAGCGCGGCGAGCTGCTGAAGGCTGCGAAACATCTCGTCGACGTCGCCGCCGGGGAAGTCGGTACGCCCGCAACCGTCCAGGAAAAGCGTGTCGCCGGCCACCAGGCGGCCGTCGAGCAGGAAACACTGGCTGCCCGGCGTGTGACCCGGAGTGTGCAGCAGCTCGATGTCGATGGCGCCGACGGAAACCTTGTCGCCGTGCTCGTGGGCGGTCAGGCCACTCATCGGGATGCCGGTGACCCGCGAAACCCAGAGCGCTTCATGGGTGTTGACGTGGACCGGCACCTCGACCCGCTCGAGTAGCTCGGCCAGGCCCGCGAGGGTGAAGCCCATCATCGACCCACCGACGTGATCGGGGTGGTGGTGAGTGACCAGCACCCCGGACAAATGCATACCGTCGGCCTCGAGCGCGTCGACCAGGTCGCCGGCCGCATAAGCCGGATCGACCACGACGGTGTCGCCGGTCTCCCGGTCACCGATCAGGTAGGCGAAGTTGCGCATCTGCTGCGCCATCATGTCGCCGGCGGCAAAATCCCGGCCGGAGAGCAGTTGGCGGAAATACAGACGATCCGTCGATGCCATGGCTTCACAGTAAGCGTCGCCGCCCGACCAGGTCAGCGCGGCCTCGGGGGGCCGGTCGAGCTCGCCGACGAGCGGTTTGGCTGAGCCCATCCGCAGGCTGTACCCTCTTTAAGGCCCACGGCTGTACGTCGCTCGCGGGTCAGGCCCCCTTAGCTCAGTCGGCAGAGCGTTTCCATGGTAAGGAAAAGGTCAACGGTTCGATTCCGTTAGGGGGCTCGGTGGACACTCGGATTTCGTGGCCGACCTCTGGGCGCCGCGGAACTCCGCAAGTGCCTATCGGGGCGGTGTAGCTCAGCTGGTTAGAGCGCACGACTCATAATCGTGAGGTCGGGAGATCGAGCCTCCCCACCGCTACAGGTAGACGCAAACGAGAACGTGAAAGAAGGCAACGAACGTGGCCTCGAGTACTGACGTACGGCCGAAGATCACTTTGGCCTGCGAGGTGTGCAAGCACCGCAACTACATCACCAAGAAGAACCGTCGTAACGACCCCGACCGGCTCGAGCTGAAGAAGTTCTGCCCGAACTGCGGCCAGCACCAGCCGCACAAAGAGTCGCGCTGATTTCGCCTGGCCGTCGAGACGACGGCCAGTGAACAGTGCCGAGGTTGACTAGATAGGTCCTGCTCCGTGGCTTTGTCCCAAGAATTCGTCGGGCGACATTTTCGCTACCCCGACTATTACTTGGTCGAGCGGGAAAAGATCCGCGAGCACGCCAGAGCCATCCAGAACTCCGATCCGGCGTTCTTCTCCCACGAGGCCGCCGCTGAGCTGGGCTACGACGACATTCTGGCGCCGCTGACGTTCACGTCGATGCTGGGCTACGCCGCTCAGACCGCCTTCTTCGAGCACGCCAACATCGGGATCACCGACAAGCAGATCGTGCAGATCGATCAGGTTCTGAAGTTTTTCAAGCCGATCAAGGCCGGCGACAAGCTCTACTGTGACGTCTACGTCCACGAGATTCGGCAGGCGCACGGCACCGACATCATTGTCACCAAGAACGTTGTCAGTAATCAGGATGACGAGGTAGTACAGGAGACCTACACGACGCTCGCCGGGCGGAGTGAGGAAGACGGAGAGAGTGGCTTCAACGATGGCACTGCGTGAGTTCAGCTCGGTCAAAGTGGGTGAGGAGCTGCCGGAACGGGTCATCACCCTGACCCGCGCCGACCTGGTCAACTACGCCGGCGTGTCCGGCGATCTGAACCCGATCCACTGGGACGACGAGATCGCAAAACAGGTCGGTCTGGACACCGCGATCGCGCACGGAATGCTCACCATGGGCCTCGGCGGCGGTTACGTCACGGAATGGATCGGGGACCCTGGTGCGGTCACCGAGTTCAACGTGCGCTTCACCGCCATCGTGCCGGTGCCCAACGACGGAGTCGGCGCCGAGATTGTGTTCACCGGGAAGGTGAAGTCGGCTGATCCCGAGACCAAGAGCATCACGATCGCACTGACCGCCACTACGGGCGGGAAGAAGATCTTCGGACGCGCCGTCGCGATTGCGAAGTTGGCGTAACCATGGCACTCAAGACTGATATCCGGGGAATGGTCTGGGAGTATCCCGACACCTTCGTGGTCGGCCGTGAGCAGGTCCGGCAGTACGCCAAGTCGGTGAAGTCGACCGATCCCGCCTCGATGGACGAAAAGGCCGCGGCCGAGCTCGGCCACAAGGGCCTGGTCGCGCCGCCGACGTTCATGTCGATCCTGGCGGTGATGATTCAGAATCACTTCTTCCAGCACGTCGACGTCGGTCTGGAGACACTGCAGATCGTCCAGGTGGATCAGAAGTTCAAGTTCTACCGGCCGATCGTCGAGGGTGACGCCGTCCGCGGCACGATGTACATCGAGTCCGTCGAGGAGCGGTTCGGCGCCGATATCGTGACCACCCGCAACGTCCTCATCGACCAGCACGGCGAGATGATCATGGAGTCGTTCACCACACTGATGGGGCACGAGGGCGACAACTCGATCTCGGCAGGCTGGGATCCGGAGACCGGACAGGTCCTGCGCAAGCCGGTCGTTCACGACTAACAACGGATTAACACCTGCTTGGTGTGCCGTTGTACACTCGGACCTCGGGGTTTTCCCAGATAAGCGCGCTGTCCGTCGGTTCGGGTTTGACCGAACGGGGAGCGCGCGAATCATGTGGGGGTAAACCGGAGTAGTGCAGAGGGGCGTAGCTCAACTGGCAGAGCAGCGGTCTCCAAAACCGCAGGTTGCAGGTTCAAGTCCTGTCGCCCCTGCTCCAACTGAATAAAGCTGGACTGAACATGGTGGACACTGGAGGGTGCACACCGGGCTGGGTACTCCAGCCCACACGTACTCGACACAAAGGAGCATGCGGTGAGCGACGAGCGCGAAAGTGCTGACGCCGCAGGCGCAGGCGACGGTTCCTTGCCTGGCACCGAGGACACCAACGGCGGTCAGACCGTCGTCGTGACCCGCCCCGCGCGTCCCACCGGCAAGCGGTCCCGGCGCGCCGGAGCCACTGCGCTGGCCGAGCCGGAGGAAGTCGAATCGACCGCCGAAGAACTCGGCGTCGAGGACAAGCCCGGCAAGAAGACCAAGGCCAAGAAGAAGAAGGCCAAGTCCGGGCCGTCGCGCAACCCCATCCTGTTCGTCTGGAACTACCTCAAGCAGGTCGTTGCCGAACTGCGCAAGGTGATCTGGCCCAACCGCAAACAGATGGTCAGCTACACCAGCGTGGTGCTGCTGTTCCTGGCCTTCATGGTCGCGCTGATCGGCGGGGTCGACCTCGGCCTGGCCAAGCTTGTGCTGTGGACGCTCGGCTAGCGAACGCTGACGTTTTTAGAGAGGACTGACTACCGTGACAACCCCCGAAGGCGATACGCCCACGGGTGAGGCCCTCGTCGACGTGATCGACGAGGACACTGCCGCACCTGAGATCGAGGCGGCGCCTGACGCTGAGGCGACGGACGCCGCCGGCGAGGCTGCCGCCGAGGAGGAGCTCGATCCGGCCGCCGCGCTCAAGGCTGAGCTGCGCAGCAAGCCGGGCGACTGGTACGTCATCCACTCCTACGCCGGCTACGAGAACAAGGTGAAGGCCAACCTCGAGACCCGCGTGCAGAACCTGGACGTCGGCGACTACATCTTCCAGGTCGAGGTGCCCACCGAAGAAGTCACCGAGATCAAGAACGGCCAGCGCAAGCAGGTCAACCGCAAGGTGCTGCCCGGCTACATCCTGGTGCGCATGGAGTTGACCGACGATTCGTGGGCCGCCGTGCGCAACACCCCGGGTGTCACCGGCTTCGTCGGCGCGACGTCACGGCCGACGGCGCTGTCGCTCAACGACGTGGTGAAGTTCCTGCTGCCGCAGGGTGCGGCGAAGAAGCCTGGCAAGGCGGCTGCTTCATCGGCGTCCGCTGCATCGTCCGAGGCCACCCTGGAACGCCCCGAGATCCTGGTGGACTTCGAGGTGGGCGAGTCGGTCACCGTCATGGACGGGCCGTTCGCGACGCTGCCGGCCTCGATCAGCGAGGTGAACGCCGAGCAGCAGAAGCTCAAGGTGCTGGTGTCCATCTTCGGTCGCGAAACACCCGTCGAACTGACCTTCAACCAGGTCGCCAAGATCTGATCGCTGTCTGCGATCGCTAGAAAGGAAACAACCCCGAATGGCCCCGAAGAAAAAGGTCGCCGGGCTGATCAAGCTGCAGATCCAGGCCGGGCAGGCCAACCCCGCCCCGCCGGTCGGCCCTGCGCTCGGCCAGCATGGCGTCAACATCATGGAGTTCTGCAAGGCGTACAACGCCGCGACGGAAAACCAGCGCGGCAACGTCATCCCCGTGGAGATCACCGTCTACGAGGACCGCAGCTTCACCTTCGCGCTGAAGACCCCGCCCGCCGCCCGGTTGCTGCTCAAGGCTGCCGGCGTGCAGAAGGGCTCGGCCGAGCCGCACAAGACCAAGGTTGCGAAGGTCACCTGGGATCAGGTGCGCGAGATCGCCGAGACCAAGAAGGAAGATCTCAACGCCAACGACATCGATCAGGCTGCCAAGATCATCGCCGGCACCGCCCGGTCGATGGGCATCACTGTCGAGTAAGTACTGCAGGAACGCGTGGGAGGACCAGCTTCGGTCCGCGAACCACGACCTCATCAATTAGGAGAACGAAATGAGCAAGACGAGCAAGGCCTACCGAGAAGCCGCGGAGAAGGTCGACAAGACGAAGCTGTACTCGCCGCTGGAAGCCGCGAAGCTCGCCAAGGAGACGTCGTCGAAGAAGCAGGACGCGACCGTCGAGGTGGCGATCCGGCTCGGCGTCGACCCCCGCAAGGCCGATCAGATGGTCCGCGGCACGGTCAACCTGCCCAACGGTACGGGTAAGACCGCGCGCGTCGCGGTGTTCGCGGTGGGGGAGAAGGCCGAGCAGGCCAAGGAAGCCGGTGCGGACATCGTCGGCAGCGACGACCTGATCGAGCTGATCCAGGGCGGCATGCTGGACTTCGACGCGGCGATCGCCACCCCGGATCAGATGGCCAAGGTCGGTCGCATCGCCCGCGTGCTGGGCCCGCGCGGTCTGATGCCGAACCCCAAGACCGGCACCGTCACCCCGGATGTGGCCAAGGCCGTCACCGACATCAAGGGCGGCAAGATCAACTTCCGCGTCGACAAGCAGGCCAACCTGCACTTCGTGATCGGCAAGGCCTCGTTCGACGAGAAGAAGCTGGCCGAGAACTACGGCGCCGCGCTCGACGAGATCCTGCGTGCCAAGCCGTCGTCGTCCAAGGGCCGCTACCTGAAGAAGATCACCGTCTCGACGACCACGGGCCCGGGCATCCCGGTCGACCCGGCCGTCACCCGGAACTTCACCGAAGAGGCGTAAAGCCTTTCGACCGGTGGCCGTCTACTTCGGTAGGCGGCCATTTGTCGTTTTTACGTTGTGGTGGGGTCGATGGGATTCATGCTAAGTCGCCTCGCAAATGGCGCCGGAGCTATGATCGACCGGGACACGCGGAGGCAGCTCCGTGTATGAGGGGGAGACTCATGAAGGTTTTGGTCACGGGCGCCGGTGGGTTCATCGGAGGTCACCTTGCCGGCGCGCTCGTCGCCGATGGACACGAGGTCAGGGCGGTCGACGTGAAGCCGCTCGACGAGTGGTACCAGGTTCATGAGGATGCCGAGTCCCGCGTCGGCGATGTCTCGCTGCTGGAGACCGCGCGTGAGGCAGTCGACGGCGTCGAGCACGTTTACAACCTCGCTGCCGACATGGGAGGCATGGGGTTCATCGAGAACAACCGTGCCCTGTGCATGCTGTCGGTCCTCACCAGCACTCACGTGCTGCAGGCTGCCCATGAGGCCGGTGTCGATCGCTACTTTTATAGCTCGTCGGCGTGCGTCTATGCCGGTGAGAAGCAGACCGAGTCCGATGTCGTCGCACTCAAGGAGGCCGACGCCTACCCAGCTGACCCTGAGGATGGGTACGGCTGGGAGAAGCTGTTCAGCGAGCGCATGGCCCGCCATTTCCGTGAGGACTTCGGCTTCAAGACTCGGATGGCTCGATACCACAACGTCTATGGACCGAACGGCACGTACGACGGAGGCCGCGAGAAGGCGCCGGCGGCCATGTGCAGGAAGATCGCCCTTATCGCACAGGGAAAGTCGGACCTTCTGGAGATTTGGGGCGACGGCGAGCAGACCCGCAGCTTCATGTATGTCGATGACTGCGTCCGCGGGTCGCGGGAAATCCTCAATGGCGATTTCGCCGAACCCGTGAACTTGGGCTCTGCCGAGCTTGTCACCATCAATCAGCTTGCCGACATCGTCGAAGACATCGCTGGCGTCAAAGCCGAGCGTAAGTACAAACTGGATGCCCCCCAGGGAGTGCGCGGGCGAAACAGCGACAACACACTGTTTCATTCCGTATACGGGTGGGAGCCGTCGATCACGTTGCGCGAGGGGCTTGAGAAGACGTACGCCTGGATCTACGACCAGATCGCGACGAACGAGCCTGCCGTTGAGGCGCTTGGGGCACGGTGAGTAATTACCCGCTCCGAATTCACATTCACGATTGGAGTGGACATCCGTTCCAAGCTCAACTTTCCCGCGAGTTGGCGCGTCGAGGGCTGATCGTCGAGCACTCGTACAGTAGCGAATATGTCAGCGGGAAGGGCCGTTTGGAACTTCAACCCGACGATCCGGAAACCCTCTCGTTCGTTCCGATCACCTCGAAGCATCCCTTTGACAAGTACAGCCCCGTTGGCCGGTTGCGCTATGAACTGAGCTACGCGAAGGCGTGGATCGAACAGATCAAAGCCTCGCGACCAGACGTCGTAGTTGTGTGTAACTCATCGCTTTTCATGATCGAGCGCTTCCGTTGGTGGGCACGTCGCACCCGTACACCGTGGGTACTGTGGCACCAAGATTTCTACAGCCTCGCCTTTGCCGCGGAACTGCGACAGAAACTGCCTGGACCAGTCGGGCACCTGGGCGCTTGGACGGCGTCGCGACTCGAGCGGCAGAGCACTAGGGCGGCGACGCAAGTTGTGGCTATTGGCAAGGAGTTTCAGACCTACTACGAGCAGGAATGGCAATTGCGTCGCGCCGGGGTTTCAGTCATTCCCAACTGGGCGCCTCTGGGAGAGATCACACCTCGGCCTCTTGACAACCCATGGAGTGCGCAGTGGATCGCCGAACGCGGCGATGTGACGCTGCTGTATGCCGGGACTCTCGGCCGCAAACACAACCCGGCGCTACTCGTCGATCTTCTTGAGAAGGTCCGCGCGGGGGGAGTGGATGCTCGACTCATTGTGGCTTCTGAGGGCGAAGGAGCTGACCTGATCCGCGGCCGCATTGACGAATTTCCACCCGGCGCACTGCGTGTCATCCCATTCCAACCCGCAGACCAGTTCCCCGACATGCTTGGTGCCGGCGACGTACTTGTCGCAATTCTCGAACCCGGCGCGTCGAAGTTCTCGATCCCAAGCAAGGTTCTCTCGTACCTTGCCGCGGGGCGACCATTGCTCGGGCTGATGCCAGCGGACAACCCGGCGGCAGACGACATTGCCGCCGCTGGCGGGCTTGTGGCTCCACCTACCGCGGTGGGAGTCGCGCGAGCGGCGGAATGGATCGCGTCATTCAGTGGCGATGCCATCGCTCGGGACAAACTTGGCGAGCGTGCGCGACAACTCGCCGAGGAACGGTTCAACATCGAGCGAATCAGCGATCAGTTCGCCGAGATCATAAGTGCTGCAGCAAGAGCGGCTCCGGGAGCGATAGCCAGAAACAGCGTCGGCGAGACCGCGGAGCGTGCGTAAAGGCTTTCTTCAGCCGGTTTGGCCAAATGTCAGGATGCCGTCGGATCAACGGGCACCAGAATCGTGCCCAGCAGGGCACGGTGATCCGAACCCGGAACCTCAATGGTCTGTACAGAGGATGCCGCGGCATTACGGGTGAGCACGTGATCAATCGTGATCAACGGTGGATACCACGCTGTGGATGGGAACGTAGGAGCGAATCCCGACCCACTCTGTTCGACCGCGTCGCGAAAACCGTTTGTGGCGAAATCACGAAACTCGCGCATATCTGGCGTGCTGTTGTAATCACCCCCAACGATCACGGCCGCCGGTCCGGCGATCCGCGTGTAGGTTGCCAGTTGCACCTTCGCGACTGCCATCGCGCCTCGCCAACCGGCGATGGTGTCACCGCCGTACGCAACGGGTGAGTAGACGTGCACGCTTGCCAGCAGTGGGTCGAATCGTAGCCCCGGAACTTTTAAGCGGGCTGCGGGGAAGACAGCACCGCGGTGGCGGGGTTCGGAAAGCGCCCGTATTGGGAAGCGGCTCCACAGGCCGATCCCGCCCGCTCCCTCCGCTGGAATCAACTGCGAATAAGGGAAGGGCTTTTCGATCCCGACCTGCTTGAGACGATTCACCTCCTCATCCGTCAGTTCGGAGACAGTGATGACGTCGGCATTGTCCGTGGCGAGGTCAACGAGGAAGCTGGCATCGGCCTTTCCATAGCGTAGGTTCGCCGAAAGTATCCGGATCTGTTGGTGCGCACCAACATCGGGTGGGTGTCCGAGGAAGTACCACGAAATCTGCACCGCGAGTGTGGCTGTCAGAACCGCGCTGATGATGAGCGCAAGCAACCATCGTCGGGATGAGACTGCCGCAACCAATCCCGCGAACGTGGTCAGCACCAAGTACGGCGATCCCACTGCCAGGAAAAGGCCGGGAATGTTGGCAACCGGCTGGGCGCGCGCGACCATGGCGAGAATGGCGAGCACCAGGGTTCCGACCACCAGAGCCCCCGAGGGGCTGAAACGGATTCTCCGCACCAAGAAGGAGGCCCCTCCCAGCTGTCGACGACTCTGATGGGCACGCTATCAGTAGGAACTAATTTGGCTGACGGGTTGCGCGACGGTCGGGATGCGTACCTTCGCCAGAAGCGCACGGTGGTCGGAGCCGACAACCGTGGCCGCATGCATAGAGGTGGCGGTCGCGCCTCGGGCGACGACATGGTCGATGTCCAATGCAGGCGGAAGCCAGGTGTCGGCAGGGAACGTTGGGATGAATCCTGCCCCGGCCTGATCCGCTGCGTCTCGGTAGCCGTTGCTCAGCAGGTTTCGAAATTGCTGCATGTCGGAGGTGGTATTGAAATCGCCCGCAACTATTACAGCACCCGAACCGGCGACCGCGGCGAACTCGTTGAGCGTCGTCTTGGCGTTCGCGATGCTGGCTTCCCAACCATCGACGGTGTCTTGTTGGGACGCTAGTGGGGAATAGACGTGGATGCTGGCGACGAGGGGCGCGAGGCGAACCCCGGGGACATGGACGCGCGCGGCGGCGAGATTGAGGCTGCGCTGCGCTCCCGGCGACACCGCAGTGAGCGGATACCGGCTCCATAGCCCGATTCCGCCGGCGCCGGGACCCGGATTCAGGACTGAGTAGGGGAATGCCTCGTCGATCACGGTGTGCGAAAAGCCTTCCATGGCCTCTGGCGTGAGCTCTGAGACGGTGAGGATGTCGGCCGAGCTCTGGGCCAGCATGGCGAACGCGTTCGGATCAGCCTGGCCTTTGCGCAGATTCGACGACAGCACTCGGACGTCCGCGAACTGCGTTGCGGCCGGGCGGATGAATGAGTACCGGGGTATCTGGACGGCGGCGGTGACGGTGATCACAAGCACGGCGATGATCGTCAGCGAGGTGCGGCGTGAGAGCGCCGAGAGGAGCAGACCCGCCAAGGCCACAAACGGTGCAAAGGGTGACGCAGAGGCCATCAGCACGCCGAAGAGGTTCGAGATCGGGCTGATGCGGGAGACGAGTGTCAGTGCGGCCAAGGCGATAGCGGCGCCGGCGAGTGCCGTCACTGCGAGGCGCATTTTGCCGGACATCGCAAGGGGAGGGGAGACTAGCAGCGCGGCGGTGCGGCCAACGGCCTTGGACCCGAGCTCTTGCCGTCCCCGATGTAGGTCAAGAGGTGCGGCCCAACTCGAGGACGAACGGCAGCAGAGCAGCGATTTGTGAACCAACAGAATCAAACACGTCAGGATCCTGACCGATGGGGTCGTGAATGTCGAATAGCTCCCGTGGGGTTAGTTCCGGACGCAGGGCGGCTAGGTCCGCGAGCGTGGTTGCGCCGTGCACAGAGGTGAGTTGAGCGACCTCGCTCAACATGAACGTGCGATGCAGTTTGTGGGGTGCGATCTGCAGCGCCGCGTCGCGATGTGCCTTCGTCATAGTGACGATCAGGTCGGCGTTCGACATGTGCTTTGGCTTCAACTGTTTAGCAGCGAAATTCGCGGCATCGCCGCCGAGCCTTGCGATGACCGTGGCCGCGTCAGGGTGAATAGGATGGGCGATCACCGCGCGGGTCCCTGCGCTGGACGCCTTGAAGTTTGAGATGTGCGATTGGTCCGCGTACGACACGGCAAGCCGCTCTGCCATGGGTGACCGACAAATATTGCCGGTGCAAACAAACAGAATGTGCAGGATGTACTCCTTGCCATCCGGCGTCCGCGCCGAGACGAATTGTCTCGGGTGAATCGATAAGACGCCGCTAGTATGCGCCGCTGCGTGCGAAAACCACCCGAGGTGTCTTGGCCATGATCCGGAAATCCCACATCAAGGACCAGCTCCCAACGTACACAGAGTCAAGATGCTGGAGATCTGCGTACGTCAGCTGGCTGCGTCCACAGACCTGCCACAAGCCGGTGATACCCGGCTTGACGTCCAGGCGCGCCAAGGCGGCACCGTCAATGCGGTCGGACTCCTCTGTCGGTAGGGGCCGCGGCCCGACCAATGACATCTCGCCGATGACGACATTGATCAGTTGCGGGAGTTCGTCCAGGCTGGTCTTGCGGATGAAGGATCCGACCCGCGTCACCCTGGGATCGTTCGCCATTTTGAACAGCGGTCCATCAGACTCGTTGAGCGCAGCGACGGTGTCGCGGCGCTGCCACGCGTCAGCTGTCATGGATCGAAACTTGAAAATTTGGAAGGGCTGCCCGGCCCGCCCCATTCGCTCCTGCCGGAAGAACACGGGTCCCCGGCTGTCCAGTTTGATGGCGATTGCGACCAGCAGCATTGCCGGCGAGAGCACCACGAGCGCCAAACTTGCCGCGACGACGTCGATAACCCGTTTAGTCGCGCGAGCACCCGGCCCCAAAGACGCGGTCGGTAAGTGCATCAAAGTGAGCCCGTGGAGCTCCTCAGCTTCACTGCGCCAGTTGTGCAGTTCGAAGTAGCGCGGGATCTCCGACACCGGCACGCGGCCTTGCAGTCCCCGTAGCGCTTCCAGCACCGCCATGTCGCTCGCGTTGGGGAAGCCGACGATGACCCGGTCGATGTTATGCGCCTCGCAAAGGGCGGGCAGATCAGCCAGACTGCCGAGCGCGTGCGCTCCCGCTGGCGCTTCGTCGTCGACGTGCCCGACCACGAACGTGTCCGGACACCTGCGAAGTCTGGATGTCAATCGATCCGAGATTGGGCCTGTGCCCACCACCAGAATCCGAGTGACAGTCGGGTCGAACATCCGGACGACCAGTCGACGCCCTAATGGAACCAGGATGATGGCGGGTAGCACCATGGCCACCGCCGCAGTCAACGTCATTCGGCCGCCGCGCAAGAAGAAGGCGTCGACGGCGAGTGCAAGTAGGGCGGCCGTCGGGAGGCATCGCGCGATCACCGCAGGCCGCCACCACTCACTCGGACGCAGCCGCGAGGCGGGCCGACGGTATAGCCCGTGCAGGTGCAATGCGACCGCCATCGCCAGCGTGGCGATGATGACGCTGCGGACACCGAGCGTGCCGGCTCGCTGAGCACTGATCTGGCTGAGGACCACCGCACCGATTGATGCCGAGGAGCTCAGAGTCACCAAATCGGCAATCTGCAGGAAGTACCGGTGGCGCAGACCCACCTTTTGAGCCTGCTTCGTGTCATTGTCGGGCTGTTTCGGTATCGGCGCAGTTCGCCCGGCCTGGTGCGCCGATGGATGTGGTGGCGTGATTTCGATCGTCATAGCAGTTCCCCCGTATTTCACTTACCGCGTCACCAGCCGAAGCCGATCAGTCGGAGACCCGATCCGACAAAATCGGCTTCCGACAGGCAATTCCTTCCATCGACGACCAAGTCGCCGCGCATGACCCGACGAAGCCCAGCAGGGTCGATCGACCGGAACTCCGGCCATTCTGTCGTCACGACAACAGCGTCAACTCGGTCGGCTGCCTCGTAGGCATCATGTGTTATGCGGATGGACGACAATTCGTCAGGCAACGACTTGACGACCGGATCGAATGCCGACACCACAGCTCCGGCAGCGAGCAGGCGACGGGCGATGTCCAAAGCCGGCGCGTCACGCAGATCGTCGGTCCCGGGCTTGAACGTCAGGCCAAGAAGCGCGATCCGCCGGCCCTTGAGTACATGGAGCTCTCGCTGAAGCTTGCGGACGACACTCGCACGCTGCGACTTGTTGATACCCACCGTCGCTTGCAGCATCGATGGCGTATAGCCGTACTCCTGGCTGGTCGAAATCAGCGCGGCGACATCCTTACCGAAGCAGGAGCCGCCCCAGCCCACGCCGGGATTGAGGAAGGCACTGCCAATCCGGTGGTCGGCTCCGATCGCAGGCAACACCTGGCGGACGTCGGCACCGAACAGCTCGCACATCTGTGCCATTTCGTTGGCGAAACTGATCTTGGTGGCCAGGAAGGCATTTGCCGCGTACTTGATCATCTCGGCGGACGCGAGGTCCGTCGTGATCAGTGCTGGCCGAAGAGTCCGGCGTCCACCCTCGAATGACTGATCAAGTACCGGTGCGTACAGCTCGGCGACGTGGTTGACATCGGCGGCTGCGCCTCCCAGCACGATCCGGTCCGGGTACAGGAAGTCGTCCAGCGCGCACCCCTCGCGCAGGAACTCCGGGTTGGACACGACATGGAACGAGAGTTCCCGGTCGTCCCCCAGGGCGTCTTCCAGGATCGTGCGGGTCCAGTTGCCGGATCCAACTGGAACAGTGGACTTATTGACAATCACCACGCCTGCGCGCAGGTACGGCGCCAACGACTGGATTGCTCCTTCCAGCTGCGAAAGGTCGGGAGCGCCTTCTGGACCTGGGGGAGTCCCCACACAGAGAAACACGAAGTCGGCGTCGGACAGCGCGTCTGCGGGACGATCGGTGAACTGGAGCCGACCGGTCGACAGCGCGGCTTTCAACATCTCCGGCAAACCGGGCTCGACGAAGGGTGCCTGGCCTTGATTGAGCTGGCTGGTCCGCATCGAGTCGCTGTCGAGGCCGCAGACCGAGTGCCCTAGAAACGCCAAGCAGGTGGAGGTCACAGCGCCCACGTAACCGGTTCCGATTACAGCGACTTTGTGTCGGGGATGTTCCTGTACTTCCTGGATTGAGTAGGACGCCGGCGAACCGGCGGTGAAATCACCGTGCATTTGATCGCGGAACCAGGAAATGGTCTTCGTCAAGCCCTCGGTGACGTCGACTTGGGGCTCCCACTGCAATTCGGTTCGAGCCAGGGTGATGTCGGGCTGGCGCTGGGACGGATCATCCCGCGGCCGCTCGTAGAACTCGATCGGCGAGTCGGACCCGGTGATCTCGCGGATCTGTTCGGCCAGCTCCAGCATGGTCAATTCGTGTGGGTTGCCGATGTTGACCGGACCGGCGAGGTCGGAGAACAACAGTCGTATCGCGCCTTCGACGAGGTCGTCGACGTAACAGACCGATCGGGTCTGGCTGCCGTCGCCGTGAACCGTCATCGGCACGCCGGCCAAAGCCTGGTTGACGAAAGCGGGAATAGCGCGACCGTCATCCGGACGCATCCGCGGGCCGTATGTATTGAAAATCCGCATGATGGCGGTATTAACGCCGTGCTTGGTGCGGTATGCGGTAGTAGCGGCTTCGGCGAAGCGTTTTGCTTCGTCATAACAAGAGCGTGGGCCCACAGGATTGACGTTGCCCCAG
This sequence comes from Mycobacterium sp. SA01, assembly GCF_041287105.1. Classification (NCBI taxonomy): domain Bacteria; kingdom Bacillati; phylum Actinomycetota; class Actinomycetes; order Mycobacteriales; family Mycobacteriaceae; genus Mycobacterium; species Mycobacterium sp. SA01. The sequence continues at coordinate 603,480 of NZ_JBGGNO010000020.1, forward strand.
TAACTCTCGGGCTGAGGATGCACATGCGGATCGCCATATGTCTCCGACGTGGAGGCCAGCAGATAGCGAGCGCCTTTCTCCTTCGCCAAGCCGAGAGTATGAAGCGTTCCGAGTGAACCCGCCTTCAACGTCTGAATCGGGAGTTGTGCGTAGTCGATCGGCGAGGCGGGGGACGCGAAGTGCAGGACGTAATCGACCGGCCCCGGGATCGAGATGAAGTCGCTGACGTCGGTCTTGATTAGCTTGAAGCCGTCTCGGCCCTGCAAATGAGCGACGTTCTCGGGTTTGCCGGTTACGAAGTTGTCGAGGCAGATCACATCGATGTCATGCGCGAGCAGCGCCTCGGCCAAATGCGAGCCGACAAAGCCCGCACCACCCGTCAACACAGCCCGACGTCGCACTACGCCCCCAGAATTTTGCGGTCGACGCCTACTGGTTGCGTCAACTTCCTGAATGCAGTCAAACGCTGGCGGAGTACATCACTGAGACGTCGCCGCGAACATTGTGCGGGCCAGATGGCTGCTGCGTTCACGTTTTGAGTTCCCCCGGCCTTCGGCCCCCAGCCAGTCCCCAGCTAAGACCCCTTGTCAGCTGGCTCTTCCCGGCAGTAGAACGCTATCATCGTGCGCCTCCTCCAGCAACGGGAAGTTGGATGTCCACGGCGGGCATTATTGCACTGCAGCCGCACTTCAGGGCAGCAAACCCGGCTGGATATTTACGCAGCCTTTCGGCCTCAGTCTTGAGGGTTGCGGGCACCGGAGCCAGCCCCCGGCCTTTCCCATTGGCTCGATGCTTGATCCGCGGCCGGACAGCGGTTCCGCGCATATGCCTGACTTCCACTCGGCCCCTATACTCCTGACCGGATGCATGCCTACCTCGAGGTGTCGTGTGAAGATGGCAATGCGTCAACGTGGCGGTAACACGCCGAAAGTGGAGGGGATCCGTGAGTAGTCCGGACGAAGAATTCCGAGTGCCCATCGTCACGGACGAGATCGTTAATCGGTACCGACAGAATTACGCCCTACCTCCGAGCGTGGCTATCACTAAAGAGATGGTCGAACAGCACGCCGAACTTGAACGACGCCTAACGGAGCGCCTACTGACGTCGCGACCGGACAATCGCACGGCGGTATGGGTGGAAAGTTATGACACGCTGTATCACGATCTGCCGTGGCTGGCGGGAACCTCCTCGGCAAGCGTCGGAAATGCTGACCTGGAATTCGGTCATTTTCTTAAACTGATACCTGCCGGATCGAGTGTCATCGAAATTGGATCGGGTGCCGGATCATTATCGCGGTATCTGAGTGACCACGGCCGCCCGTGCGTCGCGACTGACATCACCGAAGAACGCGGAGGAACCCGCCAGGACGGATCGGTGCAGTGGCATGCGACGGACGGTGTCCATCTCGAGGACTACGAAGCCGGCCGACTCTACGATGCTGTTCTCTCCACGCAGGTGATCGAACACCTGCACCCGGATGACGTCGAACGGCACTTCCGAGGCGCCGTCGAATTGCTCAGACCACGCGGCTTCTACGTGTTCAATACCCCGCACGTCTTCATGGGTCCCGCGGACTTGTCCCGCGTATTCGCCTACGACCGCGCTCGCTTCATGCACCTCAAGGAATACACCCATGCTGAGCTCGGAGCATTGGCCCGGCGAGCCGGCTTCCGGCGGGTGCACGCGGTCTATGTCCCCCCGGCTCCCATCCGGGCGAAGTTCCCGTTCTTGCTGCGCGGAGGTTGGCTGTACAGATACTTGACGGCGATGGAGCGCCTCATCGGGGGACGTCGGGTCCCTCGGCCGATCTTGAGGGCACTTCTCTTTCACACAGACGTCTTCCTGGTCGCCACGAAATAGTCGATTGCGGAAAACGGGCGACGGATGGAATCGCAGCCGACAGTCGTTGGCGTACAGCAGGTTCGAGTGCCGCGGGATGTCGTGACAACTCGCTACCAGTCGGTCCGCTCGCACGACCGGCTAGTTGACGGACTGATACCTTGAATGCCATGGATTCTCCCGATGGGGCACTTCAGGACTACTTCTACGGGGTCCGTCATGCGATTGATTTCCGGCCTGAGGCCCGCCATAAGTATGAGCAGCAAGTGGCTTCGCGGGATCTTGTGTTGGACGTAGGCGGGCGAAACGCCCAGTCGCGAAGTCACCGCCAGTTGCGGGACCTGTCGACGAATCCGAACACGCGGATCGTGTCGACCGATGTGGTTGATGACTATCAGCCGGACCTGGTCGACGATATTTGTCATTCGAAAATCGAGTCGGAGACCTACGACGCCGTCTACCTGGACGCAATCTTGGAGCACGTCGAAGAGTATTGGCTGGCGATGGATAACATCCATCGAATCCTCAAGCCGGGGGGCGAGGTCTTCATCTATGTCCCATTTTTTTGGGAAGTGCACGACCTCATGGATTTCCACCGGTTCACCATGGCTGAGGTCGGTCGACTGCTTGAGGGCCGGTTCTCGGAGTATCGCCTGTTCTTACCCGGCAATCAAGGGTACGGCGGGGTGCTCTGGCAACTCCTCACATTCTATTTGATCGACTATTTCCCCAAGCTCCACAACGCGCTGGCGATGATCACCAATGTCGCGGCAGTTCCCCTGATTGCGCTGCGGTACCTACTGGCTCCGCACCGAAAAGGGCGCGGCCGCATATCTTTTCGCGAATACCGATTCCTGTGCACCCATGTCTATGTGAACCACGGGTTCTGCGCCTGGGCGAAGAAGTAGTTGCTCCGGTGATCAGGGACGGCGGCTCGCGGAGTGACCGTCGAGCGCGTCGAGGACGGACCGATAGAAGTGGTATCTAATCCTGAATTTCGGGTTGAATCGCAACGGGGCTGCAAGCGCACACTTGATACGGAGCTCTCGCCTTGAGGTACCGAACAGTTCGATGACGTTTCCGCCGAACGTCGGTGACCACTTCGCATTCACCTCGGCAGCACTTCTCACGGACGCCACCGCCAGCCTGGAAAAGTAGTCAACGGTGGTGCGATCGGCAGGTATGACATGCCGCAAGGCGAGGGCCCCGACGGTTCCGACACGATAGCCTTTGCTTATCGCATAGAAATCCAGATCGACGTCCTCCGACGAGGACAGCTGTGTACCAACACGTCCCGGCACATACGCGCTGCCCTCGGCGATGGATCGATAGTAGCCCTCGATGACTTCCCGACGGACAGCCATTCCCGCGCCGATGGCGAAGTGCTCGTTGTACGGTGGCGCGTCGGCGAGATGCGCATCGTCGATCTCCAGGCGGCGAACCGCCAGCATGTTCTCGAAGTGAGTTATCCACGGCGGCGGCTGTTTCCGGTACTCGGGCTCGATCGCGCCGCTGACCACACCGATCTTCGGGTCGGTGAATATGGCGCTCACTTGCCTCAGGTAATCCGGCGCAAGGAGGTTGTCGTCGTCAACGAATACCAAGATCGAGCCTTGGGTGTGGCTCAGCCCGCACTCACGGGCCTTGGAGAGACCCTGTTGAGGCTCGACGACCATACGCACGCCGCGGTCGGCGAAGCGCGGCCGGGTGCTGACGGGCGGGCTGCTGTTGTTGTCGACGACGAGGAGTTCCCAAGCCGCTCGGTCCAAGTCCTGCGAAAGGATCGCGTCCAGGGCCCTGGCCAACACATCGTCAGCGGGGTTGTATGTACACACAACCACCGAAATCAGCAATTTTTTAGCCTGCTGATCGTGTAACCGGCGGCGACCATCCAGTCCTCGACCCGGGACCATGACTCTTCGAAATCCACCGGCGGACTCCATTGATCGAGGACGTGTGTTTCGAACTGCGTCTCGGCACTCATGATGTTCAAGACCGTTCTCTCGATGACGGTCAAGCTGTAACCCGAGGGAAGTGCCTTGGTGATGCGTTTTTTCACTGTGTCGAACCGGCGTTCGCCCATGCCCCTGATCAACGTCCGCAATCCCGACCCGCCGATACGGCCGCCGGACAGACTTCGGTAGAGCGGTCCTGGCCGCAGCGAGGAAAATGCCTCCCGCACTTCTTCTTTCAAACCCAGAGGATCTCGGTGCAAGCGCGGCAGGCGCACGGCTTTCTGTCCGAGCGCCGCTTCGATCCGCTCGATCCACGCACTCCATCGGTACGGTGACATTTCGGCCAGGTGATAGAAGTGCGATCCACGAAGCTCATCCCGATCGACCAGGAACGACAGGTAGGAGGCTGCGTTGGCGACGTCTGTGGCGTTGCAGTATCCGTCGATCCCCTCGACGGCGACCGGAAGACCAAAGAGAACCTTGTTCGCCAGCGCGACTGTCCAGTTCGGCGAACCGGGGCCCCAGATATTGCCGAGTCGCACGATTTGGATGCTGTTGGACTGGAATTCGTCGAGAATCAGATTCTCAAGCTGAACCTTGGCCTCGATGTAAGCGTAATCGCGCACCGGCGCAACTGGTCCGGTCGATATCGGCCTTTCGAAGCCGTAGCCGAAAACGGCCTGAGTGCTCACATGGATGAGGCGGGTGTTCGGCCCGGCTAGGGCCTTGATCTGGCCTAGAATCTCCTTATTCCTGGCTGGAAAGTACTGCGGAGGTCCTGAGGTCGGATAGGCGAGATTGATTACGACATCGACATTGCCCAGTGATTCGATTGCTTCGGGGGCAACAACTTTGAAGCCCGAATCGCGGAGCAGGAATCGCCCGTTCTCCCGGGTGATCGCATTGACCTGGTAATCGACGCCACGCAACTGCCTAGCCAACTCCAGGCCAACGTAACCAGCCGCGCCAATTATGGCGACCCGCTTCATGGTATTTCGCCCCCAAAGTAATCGGGCATTCCAGGACCCGACAACGCTTGAGCCCTGAGGATAGCACCGCGTGTCACCCGGCGAACTCGGCCAGCGGTGCGCCGCGAGATTGGGTCTGAACTGCGAAAACCGACCCCGCAAGCGGCTCATCTTCGGCGAGGAGGCCTTGGCGGGAAGTTGTGATGAACAGCGTGCCGCGGTCACGGCTGCCGAAGGCACACGAACTCACCTGCGAAACGCCCGGCACGCTGATCGTTTCGACATGACGACCCGCGGCGTCGTAATGGTTCACGCCGCCGCCGCCCCATAGGGCGACCCAGAGCCCACCTTCTTCGTCGATGGCCAATCCGTCGGGAAACGCGTCGGGCTGTCTGATTGACACATGGCTCCGCCGACCGAACCAGGCGCCGGTTTGAGCGTCGACATCGAAGGCGACCACCCGCCGGGTGGGCGTGTCGACGTAGAATACCTTCGAACCGTCCGACGACCACTGCACACCGTTCGAAATCGACACTCCATCAAGTACTTTGCTTACTTTATGGTCGGCCGATACTCGGAAAACCGAGCCAGCTCCGGGCGTCGTCGCGTAGGCCATCGTGCCGACGATGAAATCGCCAAGAGGGTCGCAACCACCGTCGTTGGTGCGCAAGGCCGCGTCTGAGGTCAGCTCGGCTATCGGTCGGCAAATCGCGAAAGATTCGTCGCAAATCGCGACGCCGTGTTCGGTCGCCACCGCGTAGCCTCCCGCAGCCCTGCGCCGAATGATTGTCACGACCGGGCTCGGCAACTGGTGGCGAATGCAGTTGCCGGCACCATCTATAGACACCACCGTTCCTGCCAAGGCATCGACGAACAGGAGTCGGTCCGTGTGTTCGTCCCAGAAGGGGCCTTCGCCGTGATAGGCGACCGAACGAGCGAAAAGCTCAGCTTCAAGCATAGGACGTCATGGCTTCGGAATCGGGCGATGTCGCCCCAGCGGGTGTTTGACCGGCGTTTCTATCGTAGCCTGAGCGGCAGACCATGGACACATCATCACTGGCCTCGGCGACGGTTGCCACCGCAGATCTCGGTGCTGACTTCGCCGACCGTCGGCGTCCAATTTTCACCCGACCGACGATTTCGCCCGCGATCGACGAGGAGCGCTGAGGGTTGCGGGCGATGTTGTCGCGGGTCTGGAATTCTCCGACCTACACGACTTGGGGCAGCCTCCTCGCCAACTCTCTCAGCGCCGTCGTCGTACTCCCTTTGGTTCTCACGCGGTTCAGCACGCAGGAGATCGTCGTCTGGTATCTCATCGCGACATTTCTCGGCCTGCAGCACGTGGTCGATATCGGCTTCAGCCCCACTTTTAGCAGGATCATCACCTACCTTTTCGGCGGAATCGGCGTGGACGATCTGAGGCGTCCCAGCAAGAGCGGCACTGGAGTCCTCGACCGGGACGATCTGAACCGGGTCTACTCGACGATGAGTTCGATCTACCTATGGCTGGGTCTGGCCTGGACGTTGTTGCTTCTTGTTGTCGGATCCCTGGCGCTCAACCGGCCGATCTCACAACTGCAAGACCCTCGCTCAGCGTGGCTGGCCTGGGCCGCCGTCCTGGGAGTCTCCTATATCTCATTCTGGGGAGAGAAGTACGTCTCTTACTTGATGGGCCTGAATCAGGTTGCGCTACTAAGGCGCTGGGACACCATGGCCGCACTCGGAGCTATTCTCTCCAGCTTCCTGGTGCTGTACCTCGGGGGCGGGCTTCTCGCGCTAGTCATCGCGAATCAGTCTTGGCAACTACTCAAGGTCGTCCGAAACGGCTGGCTTGCCCGGTCGGCCAATGGCGCGATGATGCGCGGGTTCACCAAGCGGCCGTTCAACAGGCAGATCTTCAACGCTGTGTGGCCCAGCGCCTGGCGCAGCGGTGTCGGTGTCCTGTTGAGCTACGGGGTGATCCAGTCGAGCGGGATCATCTACGCCCAGGTGGGCAGCACCGCGAGTGTCGCGAGTTACCTGCTGGGTATGCGTTTCATGCAGATTCTCACGCAGTTCTCCCAGGCGCCCTTTTACAGCAAGATACCCGTCTACTCGCGGCTTTACGCAGAGGGCAAGAAAGACGAGTTGTTGCAGATCGCGCAGCGCGGTATGCGGCTGTCCCACTGGGCATTTGTGGTCGGATTTCTGGGCATCGAGTTCGTCGTTCAACCGCTACTGCGCCTGATCGGCAGCAACGCCGCTTTTCCGACCTCCCTGTTGTGGACTTTGATGGGCCTGGGATTCTTCGCGGAGCGATTCGGTGCGATGCACATCCAGCTTTACAGCACGACCAACCACATCGTGTGGCACATCGCCAATGGTGTAAGCGGTACCATCTACTTGGCTGTGAGTTTTGGATTACTCAAGGTGCTGGGCGCCTATGCATTTCCGGTGGGGATCATCGCAGGCTATTACGGTTTCTATTCCTGGTACGCGGCAAGGTTCTCCTATCGAGAATTCAACCTCAGGCCGGTGGCATACGAGAAATCTTGTTCTGTCATTCCGGCGGCGGTGCTGCTCGCATCGTTTGTCGTGACTATTTTGCAATCAGGCATGCGAATTTGAATCCAGGGGGGACGATGGGAAACACATCCACACGGATACTGGGGCGCCTTCAGCGCGAGAAGACCAAGTATCAGAAGGCAATCACCGAACTCGTCTGGTCGGTGACCCCCGCTGGCAGGCGGAGTCAGTCGGAGTTGGCCGGTCTGAACGGGATGTTCGCTGGGAGGCGCTGTTTTGTGATGGGCAATGGTCCTAGCCTGCTGAAATGCGATCTCGGCCTGTTGAAGGACGAAGTCACGATCGGCAGCAACGCGCAGTACTTATCGTGGGACACCATGGGTTTCATCCCGACTTTCCTCACCGTCGAGGATCGACTCGTGGCCGAGGATCGTGCCGCTGAGCTGTGCGCGCTCGCGCGGCCGACGAAGATCTTCCCACGTGACCTCCTGTACTGCCTACGGGAAAGCCGCAACACCATCTTCATCAACTTCGTCAGGGACTACCAACCATTCCCGAGATTCACCTCTGATTTCCAAAAAATTGTGTACTGGGGCGGCACTGTTAGCGTGTTGAACCTTCAGCTCGCATATTATCTCGGCTGCAGCGAGATATACCTGATTGGATTCGATCACAACTACCAGGTACCGAAGGACGTGAAGGATTTCGTGATCACGTCGCAGGGGGATGACGTCAATCACATTCATCCCGACTATTTCGGTAAAGGTTATCGTTGGCACGACCCGAACCTCGCGCGTATGGAGCAATCGTACATCGAGGCCCGGCGATTTCTGGATACGCAGGGAATACCGGTCAGGAATGCGACCGTCGGTGGGCACCTCGAGGTCTTCGAAAGAATTGACTACGATACTCTGTTCAGCTCAAACGCCACCCAAGGAGACGGCCGAGAATGACCTCGCAACAAAGATTGGGCATCATTGGTTGTGGTGCGGTCGTACAGATGAACTATCTGCCCGCTCTCGCTTATTATCCCGACGTACATTTGGCTCGCGTCAATGACCTGGATACAGAGGCTGCTGCCCACGTGGCAGCGCTCAGCGGAGCTGTGGCCTCGTCGCAGGAGCAGATTATGGCGGACTGCGACATCGTGATCGTCGCGACGCCGCCTGGGACCCATCGGGGGCTGGTCGAGAAGTTCTTGGCGGACGGCCGGACTGTGATCTGCGAGAAGCCGTTTGTCGGCCGCAAGGCCGATGCCGAGTACCTCGCCGAGCTCGCCACAGAACGAAACAGCAGGCTTTTCGTCGCGCACTTTCGTCGCTGCATTCCGTCTGTCCAGCTGGGCCGGGCCTTGATCGAATCCGGGATACTCGGCCAGGTAACCGGCGTGAGCGCGTACGAAGGTGGCCGTTTTGCGTGGCAGTCGAAGTCGAGCTACGTCTATAAGGACCCCCACGGTGGCGTGCTGTTCGACACCGGGTCTCACACTCTTGACATGCTTCTCTATGTCGCGGGTTTGGATACGGGGGGTCTCGAGGTGACGGATGCCCGTACCGAGAGGGACTGCCCCGAGCCTTCGAACGAGCTGGAGGCGCGGGTCTCGTTCCGTCGTGAAAGCCGGGACATTCCAGGCCACTTCAAGTTGAGCCGGGTTGGGGCGACCGCCAACAAGATCCGCGTGGAGTGCGAGAACGGCTTCATCGAATTGCCGGTCGGATTGGCGAACTACGTCAGGATGGGTAGAGGGGACGGACCGGCGGTCATCGTCTATGCCCGGGAGTCCTACTCCGATCTGATGGACTGTTTCGCGCTGCAGCTCAAGCAGATGTTCAGCCGCGACGATGATGACACGTTTGCGGCCGACCGGTTCATCAACTTGACCGGGCTTCTCGAGTCTGTGAACGATGCCTGATATGCAGTCGCAGGTGGCGCGCTGGCGGTGTTCTCGCGTTACGTTGTCACCATGAGGTGAGTAGCCGCCGTGGCAGTGAAAATCGGATGGGGGAGTTCATGTCAAATCGAGTCCGCGGTGCGATCGCGCGCCTGCCGAAGGCCCGTGAAGCTTACGAGTGGGCGCGCGGTCTTCTCGATAGCGAATCGATCAATCAGCAGTTGCAGATCGGCCTCCTCGCGCAATACCGGGCTCAATTCCGCGCCGGCGTCGCGCCGTTTGAATCGATCAGTGATGCTGGATTCCGCTGCTACTCAGAGTTCGAAGAGGACGGCATCCTGCTTTACGTGCTAGCCGGCATCGGGATGAAGACCAGGCGAGTTGTCGAAATTGGCTGCGGAACTGGCGCCGTCAACATGTCATCCAATCTGATACTGAACCACGGATATAAGGGCTACCTGTTCGACGGCTCATCATCGAACATCAATGCCGCCGACGCTTTCTACCGGTCGAAAAAGGATTGTCACCTCATACGACCGGAACTCAAGCAATCGTGGATCACCCGAGCCAACGTCAACGAGGTCCTGGCATCGGCAGGCGCGGCCGGCGAGGTCGATGTCTTCTCACTCGATATCGACGGTAACGACTGGCACATTTGGGATGCCATCGACGTAATCCAGCCTCGAATCTGCGTCTTCGAGACCAACGACATCATCCCTGGTGATCTGAGTCTGACGATTCCGTACGTACCCGATTTCAATTATCGGGACCTTCCCGAAGAGCACCAGGATTTCAGGTCGGTGTCACTCCTCGCGATGTCGAGACTCAGCGCGGCCAAAGGTTACCGCCTGATCGGCGCACACCGGCACGGATTCAATGTCTTCTTCATGCGAAATGACGTTGGCCGGGAGCTGTTTCCAGAGATACTCATAAGCGAAATTCACGATAACCCCTGGACGCATCACGGGCAGTCAGATCGGTGGCCGGCAGTCCGCGACATGGGATGGCAGGAAGTCTAACTCGGCGCGCGAGACAGGTCTTCAATGCGGATTCTCTGGCTTACCAATGCTTTTCGTGCCATGGCACACATACGTGAGGAACACCTTCGCGACGTCGGCGTGGAAATGATGCTGATCACGTCGAATCGGGGCTTTTCCAAGCACTTTGGGCCGGTGCGGGATTACGAGACGGTCCTGCTGGGGCGTCCGGTGCCGTGGAAGGACTGGGTCCCGTGTTACCGGACATACCGAGAGGTCAAGAAGTTCAGACCCGAACTCGTTGTCACAGAATTGCTGGCGGACCCCCGCTGGCGAGCGTTCGCGGGCTCGACTCCGCGAATAAATCTGGTCCACGACGCTGACCCCCACGATGAGAAGCATCGGCTTCCCATCTGGAACCGGCTGGCGTTCAATCGCTGGAACGACAATGCGGACGCAATTGTGGCGTTCAGCGACTATGTGGCGTCACGCCTGATCGTCCAGGGTAAAGACGCTTCGCGGCTGCGGGTGGTGCCCCTGCACAGTGACCTGGACCCGGCGCTCGTCCCTGAGCCGATTCCGGCCGGCGAACGGAGAAACTTCATCGTGTTCGGGCGCCAGGACCCCTACAAGAATCACGCTGTGATCCTTGCGGCCTGGCAGGCTCACACGGCCAGCAGCGCATGGCGCGGCGATGAGCTAATTTTTTACGGGGAGGGCGAGGTTCCCGAACCGTTGCCACCCCACGCTCGCTGGATACCTGGACAGTTCAGCTACGAGGACGTCGTCGGCGAATTCGCGCGGGCTAAGGGGTCGATCGTTCATCACACCGAGGGCGCGTCTCAGAGCGGAGTTCAGCTTCTGTCGATGCAACTTGGAATTCCAACTCTCGTATCGACGGGTGGTGCGTTGCCCGAGTACCAGCCCGCAGGCCTCAATGTGACAGGTGTTGACGACGTCGATGGATTGGCGCGGGCAATCGACGCACTGGCCGATCCGAATGCGGTCGACTCACAGAGTCGCATCGTACGAAGTCATTACCACGACAACTACGACGTCAATCTGTTCGCGAAGTATTTTCTTGAGGTTGCCGATGAAGTGGTGCGCAAAAAACGCCCACGATGACGTAATCCCCAGAAGACGAACACGGCGCACCTCAGATGCGTGGGGTTACTGCTCGGGCTTTGCGATTTGGTTCCCGCGCACCATCGGGTGTGGGCGTCCCTGGGGATAGCGTCGCCGGACTGTCAGAGGCAAACCCGATCATGCCGAGTGCCACCAGGGTGAACCACACAGGCTGTACATATCCAGGGGCCAGAAGAGCTTCTGTGCTTCCCACGCTCGCCAATAACGTGAGCATCGACAAACTGGCAACATCGACTTCAGAGTTGCGGCGTGCTATGACAACGGCAAGCCACGCCACGGTCATCAAGAAAGCCAGAGCAGCGATCCAGCCACCGTCGAATAAGGCCTGGAGTACGGAATTGTGCGGTGATTTGCTCGCGCTGCCCGGAAGTCCGGAGAAGAATCGTCGATACGTCGTCGAGGCGCCGGAGACATACTGTCCGGACGTTCCGAACCCAAAGGTCTTGTGAAACCAGTCCACTCCGTATTGGTAAAAGTCGATGCTGCGAGACCACACCTGAAGGCGAATGTTCAGCGCTTGTGAATTTTGTTCGCCGACCCGCTGCAGACGCTGCCACAGGTTCAGTTGCTGCGTCACATCGCCGGTGAAAGTCAGAATGAACGGGCTGGTCAGCAGAATTCCTATTGCCCAAGGTGCGAGCCGGCGCAGAATTCGTGGTGCGAACGTCGCCAGTACGAGAAGCAGGATGGCTGTGAACAAGGCGGACCGCCGGTCGCCCTGGACGAGAACATAGATCGCAGCCACTGCGGCGACGACCCGGTACATACGGAACTTATCTGTCCGCCGGATTATCAGCACCGCCGCAACCAAATACGCGGCTGCCAGGGTTGGCCCGCTGGTGAGCGCCCCGGCCAAGGGGAAGAAGACGCGCTCGCCGCCGGTCAGGAAATTATCCATGACTACGGGAGCGTTGGCTGTCCCCCCGATACCCGCTGATCGGAGCGCTACGGCGGTCACCAACAGTAGTCCCAGCCCGTCAACCAGGGAAACAACAGCGCTTGTTCTCGAGTGCGATTGGGAGACGACCAGCGCCATCACGCCGCAGACGAGCGCATAGTAAAAGGCGGCAGTCTGCGTCTCTGGAAGGTTCGGCCGCAATGCAATAGCCAATCCACCGACCGGGAGTATCAGAGATGCGAGCGTCAAGCGGACCCTATCGGCTGCGCGATAGGCGATCACGATGGCTGCTGCGCCGATGACCACCACGGCGAGCAGAGCGATACGGAGTTGGATATTGGAGAGTGCGGCAGCGGTGGGCAAAGCGATAAGTAACCAATTTGGAACAGCCGAATTCGCAGACTGATCCGGCTGTACTTGTTGTTGCACTACTGGCTGAGAGGTGTTCAAAGCTTCGCCTCCCACTCCAACCTCGCCCACACCCCGGTCCAGCGAATCACTCGATCTCCACTAGAGGTCGCCGAAATGGGTTCGTCCGGGGATGAAAGCGAGGCGGCGCTGCCCGTGGTGGCCATTCGGAAAGCGTGATGGACACCGTGTCGGGTTAGAGTCCCAAAGCTGAATTTAGGTCGGAGGAGCACGATTTAGAGGTGGTGCATACCTTGATGCACCAGCGGGTTGCAGCGTCAGTGGTCAAGCAGGCTGGTGTCTTGCCGTTCTCAACCATCTTGGCGTAGTTCTTGCTCATATCGTCGGCATTCTGTTTCGCCTTGAGGACTTCCTGCCCCTCCGGGCTCGCCACGGAGTTACCAGGGTGACCGTTCAAGGCGCTCAAGTCGTTGCAGTTCAGGTCGATGAGGTAGTTCTGGCCGCCTTCGCTACGACCGCTGGAATTGAGAAAAACCGCCTTGCGGCTGCCTGTGACCATGCAATCGTCGAGGGCGAGAAAGCTCCCTGTTTTGGTCGCGATGAGCAGCGTCTGCCCATACTGTCCAGCCTTCTGTTGAGCCTTCGAGTACGTCAGCCCGGAGTATTCGTTAATGGCGCCGGCGGTCCCAGCTCCGAATATCGCCATGAGCGCACTGGCGGCGCCAACACCGCAGATCAGGTACCTTTTCACGGACTGTCTCCCCCTCGTGAGCCGTTACTTGGTGAGCATACCGTTCTACCCCCGCCCGCGTATGGAGAGCTGTTGGTTTGGCCACGACGGGATTGGGCTGGAAAGGTTACGACCGATGAGCAGCGCCGATTCGTCGAACTGTCGCTCCCGCCGTCTCGGCGGCCTTTACGAGAGTCGTGATCAAGCGCTAGCCGGGGCACCCCCGAGATTGGAGGCGTGCCACTCATGAGCGGCGCGAGCGTGACGATGATCGGCAATTTTCCTCCGCCACTGGGCGGCGCCGCATTCGTCAACGAGTCGGTGTGGAAGTCGCTCGTCGACGCGGGTATCCCTGTGACGAGGGTGAACGTCTCTGGCCCGACCCTGACGCATAACCGGAGCCTTTCGTATCATGCGCGCAGGTCTGCCAGGAATTTCGTGGGTCTGAAGCGGGCGCGCGCTGCGGGCAGCCTTGGCGCCACGCTCTATATCGTCCCGGATGCGGGATTGGGGGCTTGGTACACCCGCGCGCATATCGTGGGTGCGGCCGGTCGCTACGGAGCTGTAATGATCCATCACCACTCTTGTCGTTACATCGAGCAGCGTGACGATGCCATTGCAGCGGTCACGACGGCAGCTGGCCAACACGCCACCCACGTTTTTCTCACCGAGGGAATGGCCGCGAATTATCAACGGCAATACGGTGACGTAAATTTCCGAGTCGCGACCAACGCTCGGTTCGTCGCAGACGAAGCCGAACGGCCTGCGGCCAGTCGTCCGTCCGGGCCGATTCGCATCGGACACCTGAGCAATTTGTCCAGAGACAAGGGCTTTTTTGCCGTCGCCGACGCCTTCGACACAATTCGGTCGGTCGGCGTTGACGCGACGCTCGCGTTGGCAGGCCCGACACTCGGTCAGGAAGTCGAGGACCGTCTCGCGGATATTCGAAGAAAACACGGATCAGCTGTCAGCTACTTGGGTCCGTTGTCCGGAAACGCCAAGGCCGAATTTTATCGCGAAATTGACCTATTTCTGTTTCCGACCGCATTCAAACAGGAGGCGGCGCCTCTTGTCATCTACGAGGCGCTCGCTGCCGGTTGTCCGGTCCTCGCGACCGATCGAGGGGTCATCTCGGAGATCGTCCCCGCGGTTGGCGGCGCGGTATGCGGCCGTGACGATGATTTCTCGGCATTTACGCTTCAGCACATCCGCTCGCAGCAGTGGGACCAAGAATCTCGCAACCTTCGGTCCGACCAGATCAAGGAATGGATCAGGGTAGAAGCAACCACCTCGTTGGCGCAGTACGGCGCAGTATTGAGGCAACTGGCCGAAGGCCCGCGTCCAGGCAACGCTGCGTAGCAGCTGGTCCCCCTCAGTGCCCGTGCTGGCGCATCCACTCGATTGTTTGTGCTGTTGCAACCTCGAGCGTGAAGGGCAGTGGACCAACGACAGTCTCGGTATCAGCCGTGTCGTAGACCATGTCGGTCACCATGTTGTTGAATCTGAAACTCGTCATCGGGAACCGCTTTCCGAATTTCCCTAGGCCGTCGCCCACCGCAGCTGCGGCGCGAAGGGCTGAGGCGGGAACGGTTTTCACGGGCCTGCTTCCGAAATGCGTCGCGATCTGATTGGCCCAATCGGCCACGACCACAGGCTGGTAATCGGCAAGCAAGAAGGTCTTGCGGTCGACGCTAGATTCTTCGACCTCTAACAATCGTTGCAACTGGTGCACGAAATTTCCAACGTACCCATAAGATTTGCGCACCACTTTGCGGCCGGGATTTACATAAAGTCCCTTTTTGATCAACGAGAAGAATGACAGGTACGGTTCCCCGAACCAAGGTCCCCAAATTCCGGTCGGCCGCACGATAGTCCACGTTCCGATGGCCTCGGGCGCAGCTCGAACAAGCTCCTCGCCTTTCGTTTTGCTTTGGCCGTAAAGAGTCGAGGCGTGATAATCAGTCTCGTACCGGGGCACGTAACCGAGATCAAACACCAACCTGGAAGACGCGAAGATTGTGCGTCGGACGCCGCCGACCGCCTTGATGGCTTCGATCAGATTCTCGACGCCGGCGATATTTGCCGCGAAGTGCTCAAGCCCCTTGCGTTGCTCCATATCGGTGCGAGCTCCCAAGTGGACTACTTCGGTCGGTTTGAAATCCGCGAGAACCTCGGTGAGGGCAGGACGATCCAAGAGGTCGACCCGCTTATAGACATTGCGATGTGAATTGTTTTTGGGCGCCGCGATGTCGATACTGCAGACGGCATCTCCGCGCTGTAGAAGATGCTCGACAAAATTCGTGCCGATGAAGCCTGCCCCTCCAGTCACAAGCACTCGCATGTCGCGACCCTACATCGGCACATGAACCTCTGCGATTCGGCCCCTGGTGGGCGATCACGCACGTCTTCGACTGGTCTCAGCTACGTAGGTCACCGCTCCCGTGATTATGGGATTTGCCCTTATTCTGACCCCAATCGGGCTGTAGCACCGCCGTCGACGACCAGAACAGATCCGGTGACGAAGCTGGCATCCTCACTGATCAAGAACGACACCGCTGCGGCGACATCGCTCGGATCGCCGATGCGGCGCAACGCAGTTCGCTGACGCAGAATGGCCTTCCGCTCCTCGGCTGATTCGTCGCCCCACCGGGCGAAGCCTTCGCGAAGCTTCGCGGTATCGATGGCTCCCGGCGCGACGGCGTTCACTCTGATGTCCGGGCCGAGATCCAGTGCCGCAGAACGAACCCAGCCTTCCAACGCCGCCTTCGTTGTGGCGTAGGCGGTCAACCCGCCGGTAGTGGCACGTGCATGCGCGCTGCTGATCGCTACCACGGAACCGTCATTGGCTGCGAGACTCGCACGCGTGCCCGAGATCAAAGCGTCGACGGCGATGACATTGACCCGCAGCGCGTCGACCCAATCGTGCAGGGATGTTTCCCCAGCCGCAGCGATGGGCTGCGCGGCGGCATTGTGTACGACAGCCTTCACCTCGTAGTTCTGGGCAAGTTCGCGACCGAGTTCCACCAGCTGCTCGGACTCGCGCATGTCAAGCTGGAGGTCGACATCGGCAGCGGGCGCGGCGTGACGATCGATCCCGATCGCGAGGTAACCATCACTACGCATCCGTTCGCATAGAGCGGCGCCAATCCCACCCGCAGCGCCGGTGATGATGACCGCTTGGCTCACTTCGTGAGTTCCTCGAGGAGGAAGTCGACGGCGGCGCTGCTGGCCCGCTCCACGCCCTGGCGTGTGTTCGACCCGTTGTGCGCGCCCAGTACGACATTCGGGAGCGACCGCAGCGGGCTGTCCAGGGGGAGAGGCTCGACCTCGAACACGTCCAGCGCCGCGCCGGCCAGACGCTTGCCTGCAAGTGCGTCGATCAGCGCAGGTTCGTCCACAACCGGACCTCTGGCGACGTTCACGAGGTAGGCGTCGGGGTGAACCATGGCAAGGGTGTCGGCGTTGATCAAGTGCGTTGTCTCAGGGGTGAGCGGGCACGATAATACGATGAATCGACTTGTCTGCAAGAGAGTTTCGAGGCTGACAATCGTTGCGGTCGAACGCTCCTGAACGAAAGGGTCATATGCAACGACGTCCATATCGAAGCCTGAGCCCCGTTTGGCGATCTCGCGACCGATCGCTCCGAAGCCGACAACGCCCAGCCGCGTGCCGGCGAGTGTGAATCCCTCCCACTTGGGCCATTCGCCGCGTCGCACCGCGGAATCTACTGTGATGAATCCGCGTGCGAGATTGAGGACGTAGCCGAATGCCGAGTCAGCGACTTCTTGACCGAAGACGCCGGGAGTGTTGCGTACCGTCACCCCATGCTCCCGGGCGGCATCGTGGTCCACTGAGTCCATGCCGATTCCCCAACGGATCACCGTTTTGAGGTTGCCGGAACCCGCGAAGAATGAACGATCGAGCTCGTCGTCGCCGGCGATGATGCCTACCAGCCGAGAGCGGTATTCGAGTAACTCGGCCGCCGTGAACTGTTGTCGCCCACCGAGTTCCGGAGCGACGACCTCGTAGCCGAGGCTCTCGATTCGCTGGCGGTGCCGGGGAAGCTCGACCTGCATCTGCCGACAGGTGACGAGTATCAGGGGCGTGCTCATGTATTGATCGGGTTGCCGTGAGCGATAGCTTCCGCCAACGCGAAATCTTCTTCGGTATCGATATCGACGGCCTCCAGCGCCGACATCTCGAACATGTGCGGTCGCGCGCCGATTCGGTTTCCTCGTTCCCGCAACAACTCCGGGGTGAATATGAAAAAACACGAATTTTCGATGAACAACGGCGCCAGGTCCTGTGTACGAAGGAGCACCGCCGGATCGTGGTTCACCGGCCGCGTTTCAGCGTCCCACAGCCTGGCCTGCAGGCGGGTTACGCTGAAGACCGAATCGAACTCGGTGTCAGGACTATAAAAGGCCTTCAAAGCTGCGGAAACCGTGTCGGCCTTCAGGAATGGGTTGGTCGAATGCGTCTGAAGGACGACATCTGACTCGACTTGGTCGAGTGTGTTGAGCAGGACGTCGTTCATGGCGATGTTGCCGTCGCGCAGGTGCTCGGGCCGGAGGAGCACCTTCACCAGGGGAAAGTTCTCGGCGCAGTCGTCGATGATGAAGTCGCTGTCGGTGTCGATGACGATCAAGTCGATCTCCGGGACAGCACTCAGGGTGCGGACGACATGGTGATATAGCGGCATGCCGCCCAGCGGGCGATAGTTCTTCCCGGGCACACGCTCACTGTTGTGGCGCATCGGGACGATCGCGACGGTGTTGGTCATTGGTTCCTGCCGGCTTGGTTCTAGGAGTCTTCGGAGTATTCGATTCTGAGTCCCGGTTCGGCCGGAGTGTCAGCGTTCTTGGAGTCAGCAGGGTAGTAGAAGCGCTCGCGCAGGCGCGCTGACACGTGATCGGGCGCCCGGAAACCTTCCCAGGCGCCGATGAACTGGGCGAACCGGAACTGCGGGATGCTGAGCACATTGGTCCGCAACCGGTTCACCTTCACCGCTTCCTTGTAGTCGCTGGCAATGTTGGACAGGGCCAGTCCGATTGCGTTCGGCAGTGACATCTTCGAGCCCTCGACAATCTGGGCGTACGCCATCGCCTCGCGCCGATAGCGATTGCGGATGATGCTCCAGCTCTCTTCGTGGACGTGAACCACGGGTGCGTCTGCAACATAAGAGATCTTGTAACCTTTGGTCAGAGCACGCTTGGCGAAATCTAGGTCTTCGAGACCGGTGAGTGATTCGTCGTACGGCAGTTCCTGCCATACCGACTTGAGGACCGCAGCATTGGCGTTGTTGCTGAACGGGTGCCCCTGGTCCCAGATGTTCTGGTGGGGAAACCATTTCAGCATCACCCGAGACTCGGAGAATTTTGTTCGCTCGTCTCCGACCTGGCGGCCGTAGGCGATGGCAACACCCTTGCGGTCAAACGCGTTGACGATGTGTTCGACGTAGGTGTTGTAGACCGGGTAGACATGCGCTGAGGCGAACAGCAAGATGTCCCCGCTGGCCGCATCGCAACCACGGTTCAGGGCTCGTCCGAAGGAGAACTCTTCCTTGGCGATGTGCACGATGCGGCAGCCGAGCGACTCGGCGATGGCAACTGTGTCATCGGTGGAACCTGAGTCCACCAGAATGATCTCGTCGGGTCTGACGGTCTGCTGACCCAGCCCGCGCAGGAGCCGTCCGATGTGCTTGCTCTCGTTATAGGCACGGATGACTGCTGACACCCGGCGCGGCTTGATCTCGCTCATCTTCGGTGGTCTGGCCTACTCGGAAGCTTCGCGCTTTCCACCCGCGGGCTTCGTCGCTTCCACGGTCTCAACGTTTTCGGCTTGGGTGCCTTCTGTACCGTGCACGGCGCCCTGGCCGGTATCCTCTTCGCCCAACGGAGGAGATGGCGCGGTATCCGGGTCAATCGATGCATTCTTGGCCGACTCTCGCCGGTCATCGCCGTAGTTGTAGCTGTAGTTATAGCTGTACCGCGAGCTTCCGCGGGTGGGGGTCATCGTGAACACGGCGCCAAGTACAGTCGCCCCCACGTCGCGGAGGATTCCGATTGCGTGCGCCAGGTGGTCGCGCTTTGTTTGGCCAAATCTCGACATGACGAGCGCACCATCTGAATTGGCCGCGAGTATCGCCCCATCAGTGACGGCGAGAAGCGGTGAGGAGTCGACGATTACGTAATCGAATCGCTCTCGCAATTCAGTCAGGATGGATTTGGCTGCCTGCGAGCCGAGTAGCTCGCTGGGGTTCGGCGGGGTTGCGCCGGATGTGAGGACGGTCAGTTGCGGAAACTTGGTCTTCTGCAAGACCTCATCAAGAGTTGCCCCGCCGCTGAGGACAGTGCTGAAACCGACGGTTCCGACCAGGTCGAGATATCGGTCCACCGAAGGCCGGCGCATATCGCCGTCGACCAGAACCACCTCGTGTTCAGCCTCGGCCAACGCCAACGCGATGTTGATCGCCGTCGTCGACTTGCCCTCGTGCGGTGATGAGCTGGTCACCACGATCACGCGCGGCGGATTGTCGACAGCGAGGAAGTGCAAATTGGTCCGCAGCTTGCGGAACGACTCCGCAATAGCCGAGTTGTCGCTCTCGAACACGATCGCGGCTTCTTTACGGCGTTCTTTATCCAACGGAATGCTGCCGACCAACCCAACGCCGGTGATCTCTTCGAGCGCTTCGCGGCCCTTGACTGTGTTGTCCAATCTGTCACGAACGACAGCGAGACCCACGCCCAGCGCCAGACCCGCGAGGAGGCCGAGCGCCAGGTTGCGCGGCGGATTTGGAATGACGGGAGACTCAGGAATGGACGCCCGCTGCTCCACGACCACGCGACTGTCCGCTTTGGTGTTTCCCTGCGGGGGAGTCTCCAATTCTCCTACCAATAGCACGAACTCGTCGGACAAGGCGTTCGCCATGTCGCGCGCTCGAACGGGCGATGGATCGAGCACCGCAACGTCGATAAGCACCGTGTCAGGTTTCGCGGTGGCCTTGATCTTCGCCTTCAACTCGTCGGCCGACATATCGAGGTTCAATTTGTCGATGGTGCGTTGAGCCAGCGTTTGGCCCATCAACAACTCTGTGTAGGAGGCCACGCGCTCCTGCGAGAATCGGTTGCCCTGATATAGGTCATTCAGGGTCGAACCTGACGACGTTGATACGAACAATCTCGTCGTGGCCTCGTATTGCGGCGTCGTCACCAACGTGTAGGCAACAGCGGCCAGGACCGCTAAGAGCGTGGTCACGCACACGGTGATCCAGCGGGTTCGCAACATCTTTGCGAAGTCCTGCAGATTCATTGTGACCCCCTTGCCGGCCTCGATGTCGCGAGACACCGCCGCTCGCCGTCGCAACCCGCCCGAAACTGCCCCGTTCGTCGTATCCCCGCTGTGAAGCCTAGCAATGGGGACATCGGGGCACAGTGTTGGTGACTGGACTGACGCCGATGAATTTTGCTGAGCGCCTTCGATCTATCGAGTGCACGTCGGCACCGACACTTTGGGGGCGACATTGCCTGCGAGCGGCTGTACCGGAACCCGCGCCGCTCCAGGAACAATCGGTTCAGTGAGACGGAAGATCAATTCGACTGTCTTTCCCGGCGGTATGGCCACCTGAGACTCGAAACTCGGGTGCCCCCGTTCTGTCGATCCGAAGACGCGGGACCTCTTTCCGTTGGCGAGAACGCTGTTGACTTCGGCGCCTTTAGTCGTCAAAAGGCGGACCGAGGTGAGCATCGTGCCTCTGGGGATGTCCCCGGCAATCTCAGGAAAAAATCCGAGCCGGCCCGCAACGTAGTCGGGCAGGCCGTCGACGTCCTTGAGCGTGTTCGTTAGTCGGATCGTCACGGTCGACGTGCGCTTATCACCGTCGCATCCGTCCGCAACGTACTCGATCTGTCGATCGAGGTAATAGTCCATTTTGTTGCCGCCAAGATTATTGATGACGACTTCGGCGTAGGGGGCCGGATCGTCGGGGATCACATGGGCCAGCGGCGTTTGTTCGAGAAGTGCCTGATCAGCGGGCGACGAACTCCACACCGAGATTCGACGCTCGCTGATCGCGCGCCCCAAGGCGTTGAGCAGCTTGCGCGGCGATTCCACCGGCTTGGTGATCTTCTTGACGACCTCGGTAGCGATTTCCTGCAGGTACTGCTTTCGGCCACTCTGATCATTGGGATCGGGGAAGCGAGTGTAGACCGTGGATTCAGTCAGCTCGACGACATTGTCTTTCGTGACGATCTCGCCATTGGGCATCGTCACTGGACCGGTCGCCCCAAGGATGTAGCTCAGGGCGATTGGGTCGATGGCGACCACACCATCGACTTTCATTCCTGACTGCTGCTCCCACATCGATCGCCAGATCTGTGCCGCGTACGGAAAGTGCGAGCTCTGGTTGCTGTTTCGGAAATCGGTTGTGGGATTGCTGAACCCGTACTGCTCATCGAATTCCGGATTGATGGAGAACGGGGTGAACCGCTTGTTGAAATCGGTGTTGGGTCCGAGCGTGTCCACACTGGGCTTGCCGTCGTCGAATCGGAGGATCCCGAATCCGCCGAGCAAGCCGCCCGTACCCCGGGCTTCGGCGTTGGTCTGGAAACCCATGAAGTAGCTGCGCGGACCATCGGCGCCAAGCATCGACGGCGCCAATTGTGCCGCCAGGGCTGTGTTGCCCAGCAGTTGCGCGATGTCGGCTGTCTGCACCTGAAGTTGGGTCCGCGCTCCACCGACAGCGGCCAGGTAGCTCGGCTCCGCAATTGCCTGGGCGGCGGTGTTCAGGCGGGCTGCGTCTGCCGCGATCTTGCTCAAGGTGGGCTGTTCATTACGCAGCGCCGTCACGTCGAGCCTGCCGTTGGCGAGCAACTGGTCCGGTGCGACCGTTGTGCCGGCATCTGCTGTGGGTTTCAGAACGTCGGCAGCGAGGCCGAGCACGACGTCTGATATCTGCTGACCGGTCTTGAACGGGCTGCCCAACCACGGTACGACGGAGACAATGTTCCAGGGCACGGAGTGCGTCGCATCGCGCGCTTCCTGCGCGTGCGACTGCGCATCGGCCGCGAACCGTGATGCATCCTTCGTATTCCCTTGTAGCAGTGCGTCTTTGGCTTGCTGTGCACTGGCACGGGCTTGCTCGAGACCCGTCTTCGCCTCGGATGCCCGCAGACCGAGCCATCCGCCGAACAGAATGAGAACGAGCAGCACTCCGAGCGCGCCCCAGACGACATTGCGACGCCGGTACCAGGGGCGCTCATCGCCGTCGTCATCGATCAGGTCTACATCGTCGTCGTCCGGGTTGTCATTGGACGGTCGTCGCGAAAAGAACTTCACTCAGTCAATTCCCCATGCTCCAGTGCGGCCCGCATTTGTGCAGCCGCGTCGGCCGGCCAACAAAAAACGACTCGCCAGCTGTCGATTGACAACAACTGACGAGTCGTTTTCGTAGGTTGTTTAGCTCGAGGTGGAGTAGGGGCCGATCTTGATGGCCTTGGCGACGTTCCAGGCTGCATTGTCGAATCCGGCGCCCACATTCGTGAAGGCGTCGCCGAGCGGGCCGGGGAGGATCTGACCTGCCAGGTTGAACGCCAAGCCGGTGAACGCCAGACCGCCATAGACGAACGTACCGAAGTACTGAACGCCCGCCTGAACGGCACTCTGGGCGGCATCAACGAAGCCAGAGATGAAGGTCTGGATGACCGCGGCCGGCGGAGTCGCGCTGGCTGCGGCCTTCTTGTTGGAGCCGGGCGTCGCGACTGCGGCGCTGGGCGTGTCGACGATGACCACCGGGTCGACCAGGAGCTCGGCGGAGTTGCCAAGTCCCTCGGAGAACGACGCCAGGCTGGGTGCGGCATGGGCGACGGCCGGCGTGATCGCTGCAGCAGCGGCAACGGCCACGGCGGCGGTGGTCACCTGAAGCTTGGTCGACATGCCAGAGAACTTGCTTGCTGCAGTAGTCATCTAGACCCCCCTATAAATGTTCCTGTTTGCTTTCTGAGGCTCTTGCTTTGCGTTGCCTGAGAAATTAAGGAAAGAGTCCCATACCACCCAGGTCCTGTCAACCGGAAACCGGCACCTTTCGCCAGGCATTTTCGTGGGGAACAACCCGCTTTCCGAATGGCACCGAGTGCACAATTCGGTGGCTATTGGAGTGCGGTCCGCGTGGGTGTGAACAGATCACCCGGCGGGGCACTTCGCTGGCCATTATCTCCGCCGAAAAATGTTGCGCGGCAGCCTGTTACGTCGACACCGACCACGCGAAGCCACTGACATCCCGGACTGACGCAGCAAACACGTCCGGCATCGTCGCCGGGAACAACAGGTCGCCGCCATGGCATGTACCTGCAACGACTCGACCGACGGCGGGAACTCCGGCGGCCAGCAGCCGTCGGTAATAGAGAAGGCCTTCGTCGCGCAGCGGATCGAGTTCGTTTACCGAGATCACGTGCGGCGGTAAACCGGCAAGATCGTCATCACTAGCCGCGCCGGCCCAGCAGGTGGGATCTCCGGCATGCGTCGTGTCGGGATCGTAGATCGAGCCCAGCAGCGCAGCCTGCTGACAACTGATGAAGTATCCGTCGTTCTCCCGAAGCGACGGCAGATCGTCGGGGTAGTTCAGCCAGCGGTTGGAGATATAGGGGCAGTGGGCGTAGGCGCCGGCGATCTCGTCGAGCCATCCCTCTCGCTTGGCCTTGTGGACGGTGGTCAGCGTGAGGTTCCCCCCGCCAGACTCGCCGCACACGATCAGCCGGCTCACGCCGAGCTCCGCGGCATTGGCGTGCACCCACCGAGTCGCGGCCGCGCAGTCGTTCAAACCGGCCGGATACGGGTGTGCGCCGAGGCGGCCGCCGGAGTTGCGGAACTCCACGCCGACCACCACCAGGCCGGTCGCGGCCATGCTCTCCCGGATGTGCCGGTACCCGGCGTCCGCGGCGCTGGCGATCGCCATTGCACCGCCGTGGAAATGCACCACTGCCGGAAGAGGACCGTCGGCGCGATCCGGCCGACTGACGAACAGCGTGATCTCGTGGCCGTCGGTGCCGGGGATGGTCACCGTCGTGGTGGTGACACCTCCCGGCGACGGAGCTGCGGACGCCAGCATCGAGATCACTCCACCGACCGCTTCCTCGGCGCCCGCCGCATACGCCAACCGATCCGCCAACGGCGAGTCGATGGTCAGCGGCGCATCCGGAAGCACATCAGCCAGCCCGAGCGGCGCGAGCGCCGCCACCATCCGGGGATCCGATCGCGGATCGGTGCCCAGGGTGCAATTCGGATCAGCGAGCCGCCCAACAGCCATGGGCCCGAGATTAACTCGGGCCCATGGACTGCACTCGGAGATTCGCCGAGGGAGAAATCCCTGCTAGGCGGCGGCACCCGGCTTCAGGTAGGTGACGAGACTGACGTCGAGCGCCTCGTCGACGTAGTAGTACTGGCAGCCGGTCAGATACCGCATGTAGTTGTTGTAGCTGTCTTCGCCGGCCGCGGCGATCGCCTCATCCTTGTGCTGCTCCAGGCGCGCGGCCCAGATGCCCAAGGTCTTGATGTAGTGGTTGCGCAGCGACAGCGGCTCGGGGACGACGAAGCCCGCCTTCTCGCCGTGCTCGACGAGCATCTTGGTGCTCGGGATACGGCCGCCGGGGAAGATCACGTCGACCATGAATTTGGCGAAGCGGGCCAACTCGAAGGTCAGCTTCTTGCCCCGAGCCTGCAGATCGTACGGGTGGTAGCCGCAGCTGCTCTGGATCGTCATCCGGCCGTCCTCGGGCAGGATGTCGAAGCTGTTCTTGAAGAAGTCGTCGAAGCGCTCGAAGCCGAAATGCTCGATGGCCTCGATCGAGACGATCCGGTCGACGGGTGAATGGAACTGCTCCCAGCCCTCGAGACGGACATCGAACGATCGCTCGCTGTCGATCCCGGCCAACAGCTGATCGCAATAGGCCTTCTGGTTCTTGGACAGCGTCAGTCCGATGACGTTGACGTCGTACTTCTCCATTGCGCGCTGCAACGTCAGGCCCCAGCCGCAGCCCACCTCGAGCAGAGTCATTCCCGGTTTCAGGTCGAGGGCGTCGAGATGCTGATCGACATTGGCGATCTGCGCCTCGGAGAGTGTGACATCGGGCCCGGTGAAGTACGCACAGCTGTACTTGCGGGTCGGATCTTGGAACAACCCGAAGAAGTCATCCGAGAGGTCGTAATGAGCCTGGATGTCCTCGAAATGGGGCCGCATGTCCTTGGTTTCAGTTGCCTCGGGCATGAGAGTTACAGCCTTCCTGATTCTGCTTACCTGCCTGCATCACGGCCCCCGCACGTGATTTTTGCGCGCGCACCAGTATGCACTTTGTGATCTGGACCATACCGCCTCGGCTCACCGAAACGGTGGCCAAACAGTGCCCTAACCGGGCGTTTCTTTCGCCTGCTTCTCAAGCGTGAACTGGTCAACGTCGATGTACCCTACCCGGAATCCGTGCGCGCACCCGGTGAGGTACTTCATGTACCGGTCGTAGACCTCCTCGGACTGCACCTCAATGGCCTTGTCGCGGTTGGCCTCCAGCGCCTCCGCCCAACAATCCAGCGTGCGCGCGTAGTGCGGCTGCAGCGACTGGACCCGCGTGAGCGTGAAGCCGGCCTTGGTCGAATGCTCCTCCACTTTCTCGACGGTCGGCAGCCGCCCGCCCGGGAAGATCTCGGTGAGCATGAACTTCACGAACCGCGCGATCTCGAACGTCAACGGCAGACCGCGCTCCGTCATCTGCGGAAGCGTGAACGAGGTGATGGTGTGCAACAACATCACGCCGTTGTCGGGCAAGACGTTGTAGGCCATCGAGAAGAAGTCGTCATAGCGGTCGAAGCCAAAGTGCTCGAACGCGCCGATCGACACGATCCGGTCGACGGGCTCGTGGAATTCTTCCCAGCCCATGAGCTCGATGCGCTTGTCCCGAGGACTGCCGGACTCGGCGAACGCCTGCTCGACGTGATCACGCTGATTCTTCGACAGCGTGAGCCCGATGACGTTCACGTCGTACTTCTCCAGTGCGCGCAACATCGTTGCGCCCCAGCCGCAGCCCACGTCCAGCAAGGTCATCCCGGGCCGCAAGCCCAGCTTGCCCAGAGCCAGGTCGATCTTGGCGATCTGGGCCTGCTCGAGGGTGTAGTCGTCTTTCTCGAAGTACGCGCAGCTGTACGTCTGAGTGGGGTCAAGGAAGAGTCGGAAGAAATCATCAGACAGGTCGTAGTGGGCCTGTACATCCTCGAAGTGAGGTTTCAGCCGTTTGGCCATGTCGGTGTGCCTTTCGCATGAATGCTTTAGGCAGCAACCACAAATCCCCCCCGTGGGATGGGCGATCACCGCTGTGCAACCCCGATGCTAGCCGGTCAGGCTGGGAGCAGACGATTCCGAAAGATAACCGTCATTACCTAGCTGACCTCGGCAAACGTGGTTTTGAGCTCGCCGGCGATGTCGTCCCAGAGGGCTTCGGGCAGGTCATGCGCCATGCCGTCGAACAGCACCAGGCGCGCATTCGGGATCGTCGAGGCGATCGAGCGACCACCCGAGGGGCGCATCAGCTTGTCGGCGCGGCCGTGGATGACGACGGTGGGTGCGGTGATCTGACGGTCGTAGTGCTTCAGGCTGCCGCTGCCCAGTATCGCGGCGAAATGCCGTGCGATTCCTTGCGGATAGTGACACCGGTCATAGGCCTCGATCGCATTGGCGCGCGCCTGCTCGTCGGGAACGGGATAGCCGGGGCTACCGAGAATCCTGCCGACCCGCACCACGTTTTCGACGATCACATCGCGCGGTGCATTCGGTGGCGGACCGGTGATCAACGACAGCAGTGACCGGGGCGCCGGGGGAGGAAGGAACGCAGAGTTGTTGGACGAGAAGATGATCCCCAACGCTTTGGTCCGCCGGCTGTATCGCGCCGCGAAGATCTGCGCGATCATCCCGCCCATTGAGGCGCCGACGATGTGCGCCTGTTCGACCCCGAGGTGATCGAGCAATGCCGCGGCGTCGTCGGTCATGTCCTCCAGCGTGTACACCGATGAACTGGGCCGCCCGACATAGGACTTCGCCAGCTTGGGCACCAAACCGCCGCCGGCCCGTTGACCGTGCAGCTTGGTGGACAGCCCGACATCGCGGTTGTCGTAGCGGATCACCCGGTAGCCTTGGTCGACCAGCTTCTCGCAGAAACCGTTGCGCCACAACAGAAGCTGTGCGCCGAGCCCCATGATCAGCAACACTGCCGGGTCGCCGGGGTTGCCCAGTTCCTCGTAGTACAGCTCGATGTCTTCGGCGACGGTGGCTGTGCCGGTGCGGATTTCCATCAGACCTCGACGTCGCTCTGGTGCTCGCGGCTGACCTCGACCATGAAGTTGGCGAAGTATCCGCCGAACTGCGGGTCGTTCATCATCTGCCACTTGGGTGCCAGCAGCTTCATGTACCGCTCGACGTACAGGAACTGCTTACCGATCAGCACCAGCTCGCGCGGCAGCTTGACGTCATAGGCGTCGGCCAGGGTGGAGAGCTGTTTGCCGATCTCGGCGTAGGACATGTCGCCGAGCGTCTTCAGCGTGAGGGGAGCCGCGAACTCTTCGAGATCTTTGGCGGCTTCCTTCTCCGGTTTGGTGGTGCCCACCGCGCCCAGCAGCACGACGATCTTGCCTGCCGCCGCGTGGTCCTTCTTGACCAGAAGTGCATACACGAGTTCGCGCAGCAGCCAGCGGGTCCGCGGGTCGATGCGACCCATGATCCCGAAATCCAGGAACACGATCCGGCCGTCGTCGTCGACCAGCAGGTTGCCGGCGTGCAGGTCACCGTGGAACAGGCCGTGCCGAAGGCCGCCCTCGAACGTGGAGAACAGCAGCGCCTTGACCAGCGCGGTGCCGTCGAAGCCCTTCTTGCGGATCTCCCTCACGTCATCGATACGCACGCCGTGCACGCGTTCCATGGTCAGCACGCGCTCGCTGGTGAACTCCCAGTGCACCTGCGGAACCCGGATGTTGCGGCCCAGCGGCGACCCGTGCAGACCCGAGACCCACGCCTCCATCGACTGCGCCTCGATACGGAAGTCGAGCTCTTCGGCGAGATTGTCGGAGAAGTCGGCCACCACATCCTGGGCGGACAACCGCCGGCCCAGCTTGGCGAGCTCGACGAGCTGGGCGAAGCGCTTGAGGATCTGCAGGTCGGCAGCCACCCGGCGGCGGATGCCCGGCCGCTGGATCTTGACCACGACCTCCTCACCGGTGTGCAGCGTCGCGAAATGCACCTGGGCGATCGAGGCCGACGCGAACGGCTGCTCGTCGAACTTCGCGAAGAGCTTGGCCGGGTCTCCACCGAGTTCCTGTTGCAGCAGCTTGTGCACCTCGACGGTGTCCGCGGGCGGCACCGAGTCCAGCAGGCCGCGGAACTCCCGGCTCAGGTTCTCACCGAAGGCACCGGGGCTGGACGCGATGATCTGACCGAACTTCACATAGGTGGGTCCGAGGTCGGAAAAGGTCTGCGGGATCTGCTTGATGACCTTGTCCTGCCAGCGGCCACGCCCGGGCAGTTTGGTGAGCACTCGTGCGCCTGTGCGGGTGAGCTGCCACCCGGTTGTGCCGATGCGGGCAGCCTCGACCGGCAACGGAACGCGATCGAGCTTGGCTACTTCGCGGTGTTTGGTCGAATTCATTCTTGCCAGTCTGCCAAAAATGCACGTGGTACCCCAATTTCTGCTGGCACATTGGGGTAGTGGATTGTGCGCAAACCCATGAATTCGCATGTCGTCTGATGGACGAAATCTGGCGTCGGCTGGACTCGACCGACGTCGCCGACTTCTACCACCACGACGTGGTGGGACACCATGACAGCCCGCGTGGATCGGATCGGTTGGGGTTTGACGACGTGGTCCACCGGCTGGATTTCGACCGGGAAACGTTTAGCGACCCGGTTTATGAGATCGGCGATCTGATTGCCGGCGACGACCGCTTCGCAATTCGCTTTCACTACAGCGCCACGTTGATCAGCACCGGCGAGCGATATCGATCAGAGGCCGCGTACTTCTACCATCTGCGGGACGGCAAGATCGCCGAATTCTGGCTGCTGGCCGACGTCGACTTCGATTACAAGGAGTGACCCGTCACCCGTTGGCGCGCCACGGGGTCAGCCACGGCTGGGGTGCCATGCCTTCGGCCGCCGCGACCAGTTCGTACATCGTTGCGCCGTCGATGGATTCACGGATGATGTCGGCATGGCCCGCGTGCCGCGCCAACTCCGAGATCAGGTGCTCGAGCACCCACCTCACCGACCAGGCGTCCACATCATTCGGGAACCACGGTGCGTCGCGCGGCACCGGCACCGCGGCGTCGAGATCGGCGGTCTCGACCAGCCGCAGCGACTCGGCGTTCTGGGCAACGAGATTCTCCATGAGCTGGGCCAGGGTCTCGTCGGGCCGCATCAGGTATTGCTCCTGGTACTCCTGCGCACGCTCCTCGAACGGGCGGTCATCGGCCTGCGGTTCGTCGGGGGCCGCGGCCACCCGCTGCATCCAGGACTGCTGCACCCCGGTCACGTGTTTGATCAACCCGCCGATCGACAGCGAACTGACGGTCGGCGTCGCTCGAGCCTGCTCATCGGTGAGGCCGTACGCGACGGCGACGAACGCGCTCTGGTGGTGGGCGAGGAATTCGCGCAGCGCGTGCCGTTCATCGCGGACGGGTGGGGCGAGGGTGGGCATGACGGTCCTTTCGGTGGTTCCCGGGGCTATCTATGGGCGTAAAGATCACGCAGACAAGCAATTTCGGCACCGTGATGGATGACCTCACGGTTGATGTGCAAGACCAGTTCGGATAGCGCGTAATCGGCGTAAGGGCCTTCGGCCGGCCCGCACGGTCGGGCGAGATCGTCGTCGGACAATCCCCGTACTCCGGTGATCCAACGCGCGTAGGCGTCGTCGAGTTGGGCCAGTGCTGTCGCCGCGTCGGTGGCGTAGGGCCAGCTCTGATAATCGGCAGCCGGACCGCCGAAGTGCGAGTGATTGCGCATCGCGAGAACGCCAACGACGACATGGGCCAGGCGCCACGCGATCGTGGTGACGGGTTCGGGCTGCGGCGGCGGGTAGGCGAAGTCGATCGAGCCTTCCCCGTGCACGGTCCAGCAGTCGGCGACCGGCTCCCAGAAGTACTCGTCATCGGTCAGCCCGGCCAGGCGGGGCCGCAGGGCGTTGGACCAGTGCCAGTCCAGCTGGTCGGCAAGCTGAGTCGTCCACGTCATATCCCTAGACTTGCACGTATTGCGGACAGCTTCTGTCCGCAGACTGCGCGAGACTGAAGCCATGTCCGCGACGACGAGCCGGGTGCTGCAGCTGCTGGGCCTGCTGCAGTCACGGCGGGTCTGGTCCGGCGCGGAGCTGGCAGAGCGGCTCGGGGTGACCGCCCGAAGCGTGCGCCGCGACGTGGAGCGGCTGCGCGACCTCGGGTATCCCGTCCACGCCAGCACCGGCCACGGTGGTGGCTACCAACTTGGTGCGGGGGCCGCGTTGCCGCCGCTGCTGCTGGACTCCGACGAGGCCGTCGCGATGGCCGTGTGCCTGCGCCTGGCTGCGGGTGGCAGCGTGGCCGGCGTGGGGGATGCGGCGCTGCGCGCACTGACCAAGCTCGATCAGGTGATGCCAGGCAGGCTGCGTTCGCAGGTCGCCGCCGTGCACGATGCGACCGTCACGCTGACCCCCGAATCCGAGTCGCCGGTGGATCCCGAGGTGTTGATGACGCTGGCGCGGGCCTGCCGGGACTCTGAACACGTCGGCGTCAACTACGTCGACCGGGCTGGTTCCCCGACCAGCCGGCGCCTGGAGCCCTACCAGCTGGTGACCACCGGCCGGCGGTGGTACCTGCTGGCCTACGACCGCGACCGCGACGACTGGCGCAGCCTGCGGCTGGACCGGATGGCCCAGGTTCACGCGAAAGGAAGCACCTTCACCCCGCGGGACGCCCCCGACGCCGCCGCCTACGTCCGTCGCGCCATCACCGCGTCGCCCTACCGCCATGTCGCCCGGGTGCGCTACCAGGCCGCGAAAAGCGTTATGGAACAGCACTTCTCGCCCACCACGGTAACCATCGAGGATGACGGGCCCGGCACCTGCATCGTCGTCACCGGTGCCGACAACCCCATGGCGTTGGTGCCGTATCTGGCGATGCCCGGTATCGCGTTCGAGATCCTCGAACCCGCCGAGGTCATCGACGCGGCGCGGGCGATGTCGGCGTTACTTGCCGCTGCCGTCAGGCGGTGATGCCGAGTCGTTCGGTGAGCATCAAGAAGGCGACGGCGAAATCATTGTGCGCGGTATCGGTTCGCACGGTGTCCCAGTCCACCTGTTCGCGCACAGCTCGGACCGACGGCAGCAGCGACGCGAAATCGCAATGGTGCTCGTTGAGGGAACACAGTTTCTCGGTGATCACGTAAGTCGGGGGAAGAACCCGCATGGAGATCGCCAAGACGTCATGGGAGACCGCGCCCTCGAGCGTCGCCGCATCCACCGGCATGCCGTTGAGGCGGTGCAGGACATCGATGACGAACTCGCCGTCCACGCACGCCTTGAACAACCAATCCTCCGGTGGGCGTTCGATCGTGAAACCTGCGCCGGCGAGGCTCTTCGCGGCGACCTCGACCTCGGATTCGGCGACCACGAAGTCGACGTCGTGCACCGGTTCGGGCCCGCCATACACCCAGAGCGCATAGCTGCCGGCCAGCGCGAATTCTGGGCCGTCGGCCTTCATCGCGGCCGCTGCGCGACGCAAAGCCGATCGAAGGTCTTCGTTTCGGGCCTGCACGGGTACCTGGTACCCATGCGGATGGCCACCTTCAACATCTTGCACGGTCGCAGCTTGGATGACGGGCAGGTCAATCTGGAGCGGTTGTCCAAGTGCATTCACCGGCTGAACCCCGACGTACTGGCCCTGCAGGAAGTCGACTGCGATCAACCGCGCTCGTCGCTCGCCGACCTCACCGCGATCGCGGCCGCGGCGATGGGCGCCGTCGCGCACCGATTCGTCGCCGCGATCTCCGGCACGCCCGGAGCGACCTGGATGGCCGCCACCGGCAGCGAGCAACCGGGGACGGCCGCCTACGGCATCGCGCTGCTGTCGCGCTATCCGGCGATCTCCTGGCAGGTGCTACGCCTGCCCCGGATCCCGGCACGCTTCCCGATGTATCTGCCCGGCCCCAACCGGGTGCAGATCGTTCACGAGGAGCCGAGGGCGGCGATGCTCGCACAGCTGGACACCCCGCTCGGCGTGATGACCGTCGCCAACACACACCTGTCGTTCGTGCCGGGGTGGAACCGAGTCCAGCTGCGCCGCCTCACTCGTGACCTGAAGGGCCTGCCCGGGCCGCGGGTGCTGATGGGCGACCTGAACATGTCGGGGGCGTCGCCGAGCCGGCACACCGGTTTGCGTTCGCTGGCCAGCGCGCCGACGTTTCCGCTGCACTGCCCGGACCGTCAGCTCGACCACATCCTCACCGACCACGACGGTCTGGTGGCCCGCGAGGCGGGCACTCCGGTGCTGCCCATCTCCGACCATCGCCCGCTCGTGATCGACGTGTCGCTCCGCTGACCGATGGTGGGGCCGTACATTGCTGGCGTGCGGATAACCTCCGCGGAGTCGACGGAGCTCTTCGTCGGACCGCCCGATGCGCCGCTTCAGGTGGTCCGTGTCGGCTACAGCGCGGCCGACGCCGGCATCGTGCGGATTCTCGGCGACGGCGTGCACTCCGAGGACGTTGCGGTGCCGCGCGGCGACGGCGTGGTGGAGGTCCCGGTCCGGATCGAGCGCCCGGTGCCCGGCGCGCGTCGAACAGCCCGCGCCGTCGGCCACGATGCCGAATTCCCATTCCAGCTCACCGTCGCCGAGCCGGGCTGGACCATGTACATGGTCAGCCACTTCCACTACGACCCGGTGTGGTGGAACACCCAGGCCGCCTACACCAGCGTGTGGACCGAGAACCCGCCAGGACGGGCCCGGCAGAACAACGGGTTCGCGCTGGTGGCCGCCCACCTCGAAATGGCCCGCCGCGACCCGGATTACAAGTTCGTGCTCGCCGAAGTGGACTATCTGAAGCCCTATTTCGACACCCACCCGCAAGACCGTGCCGATCTGCGCCGGTTCATCGCCGACTCGCGGGTTGAGGTGATGGGCGGGACCTACAACGAGCCGAACACCAACCTGGTCGGCGCCGAGACCGCGATCCGCAACTTCGTGCACGGCGTCGGCTACCAGCGCGACGTGCTCGGTGCCGACCCGGCGACCGCCTGGCAGCTCGACGTGTTCGGGCACGACCCGCAATTCCCCGGCATGGCCGCCGACGCCGGGCTGACATCGAGCTCATGGGCCCGCGGACCGCACCATCAGTGGGGGCCGATGGCAGCCGACGGCGACCCCAGACGCATGCAGTTCCCAAGCGAGTTCGAGTGGATCGCGCCGTCGGGACTCGGGCTGCTGACGCATTACATGCCCGCGCACTACTCGGCCGGCTGGTGGATGGACTCCGCGGCGACGCTCGCCGACGCCGAGCAGGCCACCTATCACCTGTTCGCCGAACTGAAATCGGTGGCACTGACCCGCAATGTGCTGCTGCCGGTCGGCACCGACTACACCCCGCCCAATGCCTGGGTCACCGAGATCCACCGCGACTGGAACGCCCGCTACACCTGGCCGCGGTTCGTCTGCGCCCTGCCGTCGGAATTCTTCGCCGCCGTGCGCGCCGAGACTGCGCAGCGCGGGGTGGCGCCGTCACCGCAGACCCGGGACATGAACCCGATCTACACCGGCAAGGACGTGTCGTACATCGACACCAAGCAGGCCAACCGGGCCGCCGAGGATGCGGTGCTGGGCGCCGAGCGGTTCACGGTGTTCGCGGCGCTGCTCTCCGGTGCCCGCTATCCGGAAGCCGCCCTGGCCAAGGCCTGGGTACAGCTGGCTTACGGCGCCCACCACGACGGCATCACCGGCTCGGAATCAGATCAGGTGTACCTCGACCTGCTGACCAGCTGGCGCGACGCGTGGGAACTCGGCTCGACCGCCCGATCCGGGGCGCTGGAGCTGCTGTCGCGGGCCGTAGCGCCCGAGTCTGGTTCGGTCGTCGTATGGAATCCCCTGGCGCACAAGAGAACCGATATAGTGACCGCCCGGCTGGCGACGCCGTTCGGCCCCGGAGCGGCGGTGGTGGACTCCGCGGGGGTGACGCATCCCGCCGTGGTCTCCGACGACGGCCACCTGGTGAGCTTTCGGGCCGACGGCGTCGATTCCCTCGGCTGGCGCAGCTACCAGCTGGTGGCCACGCGGGAGCCGACCGGGTGGTACCCCGTCGACGGCGTCGAGATCGTCAACTCCCGCCACAGGTTGCGGGTCGACCCGACTCGCGGGGGAACCGTGGTGTCGCTGGTGGAGCTGGCGACCGATCGCGAACTCATCGCCAAGGGTCGCGTCGGCAACGAACTGGCCGTCTACGAGGAATATCCGGCGCACCCGCAGGCAGGGGAGGGGCCGTGGCATCTGCTGCCGACCGGCCCCGTGACGTGTTCGTCTGCAGGCGTTGCGGATTCGGTTCAGGCCTATCACAGCCCGCTCGGTGAGCGGATCATCGTGACCGGCCGCATCGGCGAGCTGCTGCGCTACACCCAGGTGCTCACGCTCTGGCACGGCATCGACCGGGTGGACACCAGCACCACCATCGACGAGTTCACCGGAGCCGACCGGCTGGTGCGGCTGCGCTGGCCCTGTCCGGTACCCGGGGCGCTGCCGGTCAGCGAGGTCGGCGACGCCGTAATCGGACGCGGGTTCGGGCTGCTGCACGACCACGCGTCCGGCGATGATCGAGCTGTCGACTCCGCTGAACACCCATGGACACTGGATAATCCGGCGCAAGGCTGGTTCGGCCTCTCGTCGGCGGCCCGCATCCAGGTCGGATCCGGCATACGGGCCGTATCGGTGGCCGAAGTGATCGTCCCCACCGAGGACACCTCCGAGGCCCGCGACCTGATGGTCGCCCTGGTGCGCGCCGGAGTGACGGCGACCTGCAGCGCTGCCGGACACCCGCGCTACGGGCACCTCGACGTCGACTCCAACCTGCCGGACGCCCGGATCGCGGTCGGCGGCCCCGAGGCCAACACGTTCACCGCCGCGGTGCTCGCCGCGGCAGATCCCGCCTACACCACCGAACTGCGCCAACAACTTTCGCAATCCGGGCGGGCGCGGGTGTGGGTCCCGGCGCGTGAGTCGCTGACGGCGGTATGGCAGCCCGACGCCGACCTTCGCGGCGTGCTCGCGTTGCCGGTGCTGATCGCCGCAGGGGACGGGGCCGTCGCCGCCGTCGTCGAGGACCTCGACGACGCCCAGATCGACGTCAGCCAGGACGCGCCGTCCGGCCTCGGCGAGTTCGAATCACGCACCGTCGCCCTGCTCAACCGCGGCGTGCCGGGCTTCGCCGTCGAACCCGACCAGACACTGCACAGCTCGCTGATGCGCTCG
Organism: Mycobacterium sp. SA01; assembly: GCF_041287105.1. Classification (NCBI taxonomy): domain Bacteria; kingdom Bacillati; phylum Actinomycetota; class Actinomycetes; order Mycobacteriales; family Mycobacteriaceae; genus Mycobacterium; species Mycobacterium sp. SA01. The sequence continues at coordinate 639,265 of NZ_JBGGNO010000020.1, forward strand.
TGCACCGGCTGGCCGTCCGGGGTGTGGATCGACCCGCCGCGGCGCACCGCTCCCGACGGATCCAACTTCCAGCTGCAGCATTGGACCCACAGCTTCGACTTCGCCCTGGTGTCCGGGCGCGGTGACTGGCGGTCCTGCGAGATGCCCTCTCGCAGTGCCGAGTTCGCCCATCCGATGGTGTGCGTGGTGGCGGATCAGGGGGTCGAAACCCTCTCCGCCGACGGCTCGTTGCTGCGCGTCGAACCGGCCGGCGCAGTTCATCTTGCCGCGCTCAAGATCGGGGGCAACCCGACCGCCACCGGAAGTTCCGCCGCCGTCGACCCCGAGGACGTCACCATCCGGCTGGTCGAAACTCGTGGAACGACAACCGAAGTCGCACTGTCGTCCGGGGTGGGCGCAGTGTCGGCGGTGGTGTCAGCCGACCTGCTGGAAGCTGCCCGTGGTTCCGACGAGCCACCCCTGCGGCTGCACGGCTACCAGATCGCGACCCTGCTGGCCCGGCTTAACGTCCACGCCGTGCTGGACGCCGACGGTGCCGCACTGGCCCCGGACACCGAGAACGCGCGGCCGTTGTACGCCCGCTACTGGCTGCACAACCGCGGCCCGGCCCCGCTGGGCGGTCTACCTGCCGTCGCGCACCTGCACCCCGAAGCCGTCACCGTCGAGCCCGGCCGCCAGGTGCGGCTGCGACTGACCGCCGCCAGCGACTGCAGCGACGCCACCCTGGCCGGGCAGGTGCGCCTGCGCGGACCGCGCGGGTGGACGGTCGAACCCGAGGTGCTGCCCTTCGAACTGACCACCGGCCATCACCGCGAAGCGGAGGTCGTGGTGACCGCGCCGCCGGATGCGCAATCCGGCGACTACCCCATCCGCGCACAGCTCACGTTGTCCGGTGACGTGCCCGCGGCGTGGAAACAACCGGTCGAAGACGTCTGCGTGGTCTCGGTGGGTAGCCCCGGCACGCTGGTGCGCTTGGTCGGTGAACCGTCCGACATCGTCGTCGCCGCGGGGGAGCAGGCCCGCCTGGCCGTCACCGTCGCCAGCGCCGCGCGCACCGACCTGTCCCTGGAAGCCCACCTGATCAGCCCGTGGGGGACCTGGGAGTGGATCGGGCCCGCGTCGTGCGGCGCCGTCGTCGGCGCAGGATCGGAAATCGAGGTCGCCTTCGATGTTGCGCCGCCGCCGTGGACGACACCCGGGCAGTGGTGGGCGGTGGTCCGGATCGGGTGCGCGGGCCGGTTGCTCTACACACCGGCGGTGGCGGTGACGGTCCGATGAGTCTGGTCGCGACCGTCGCCGGGGTGGATGTCGCGGTCGGCGAGGTCGACGACCGCGAAGCCGCACTGCGCGCCGCACCCCAAGTCGTGGCACTGCCCCGACCGCACACCAGTGAAGGACGCCAGCTGCGGCGCTGGCTCACCCAACTGCTGGTCGCCGAGAAGCTGGTGGCCCGCGAAGCGGAAGCGCTCGGGGTGAGCGTGACGGAGTCGACGCCCGACGAGGACGACCTGCTGCCCGACTCCACCGCGCGGCTGGAGATCGGCAGCATCGCCGCCGCGGTGCTGGCGGCCCCGATCGCCCGGGCGGTTTTCGCGCACATCACCGATGCCGTCGAGGTCGACGCCGACGCCGTGACGGACTTTCACGCCAGAAATCCGCGGCGGTTCCTGCGCTTCGCCGACACGGGTGGCTGGCGGGTGGCCAGTGAGCCCGCTCTGACCGACGTGCGCCCGCTGATCGCGGCGCTGCTGCTCGGCGCCGCCCGGCGGCGCCACTTCCGGATGTGGCTCGGTCAGCGTCATGCCGACCTGGTGTGGCTGGCCCCCGGCTACGAACACCCCGGCGACCCGCGCCAGCCCGACAACACCCACAAACACTGATGGTCACGACACTCGCAGTCGACATCGGCGGCACGAAGATCGCCGCCGGCCTCGTCGACGCCGACGGCAACCTGTCGTACGAGACCCGGCAACCCACCCCGCACACCGACGACCCCGATCAGGTGTGGGCCGCGGCCGGTCGCGCCATCGCCGACGCGCTCACCGCCGCCGGCGGCCCCGTTGACGGTGTCGGCATCTCTTCGGCCGGCCCGATCCACCTGCCCGACGGAACCATCAGCCCCATCAACATCCCGGCATGGCGCAACTTCCCGGTCGTCGAACGCGTGGTCGCGGCGGTCCCCGATGTGCCGGTGCGCCTCGGCGGCGACGGGCTGTGCATGGCGCTCGGCGAGCGTTGGCGCGGGGCCGGCCAGGGTGCGGCGTTCCTGCTCGGCATGGTCGTGTCCACCGGGATCGGCGGCGGACTGATCTTCGACGGCGCGCCCTACCACGGGCGCACCGGCAACGCCGGTCACGTCGGCCACGTCGTCGTCGACACCGACGGACCGCCCTGCACCTGCGGCGGCCGCGGCTGCGTGGAAGCGATCGCCAGCGGACCGCATCTGGCGCAGTGGGCCCGCGCGCAGGGCTGGGACGGTGCCGACGCGAAGGAACTGGCCGGGGCCGCTGCCACCGGAAATCAGGTGGCCGTGGCGGCGTTTCGCCGTGGCGCCCGTGCCATCGCCGCGATGATCGCCTCGGTGGGTGCGGTCTGCGACCTGGACCTCGTCGTCCTCGGTGGTGGCGTGGCCAAGGCCGGGCCGGTGCTATTCGACCCGCTGCACGAGGAACTGCGCACCTTCGCCGGACTGGAGTTCCTGTCCGGGCTGAGGGTGGTCCCTGCCGCGCTGGGCGGGGAGGCGGGCCTGGTGGGGGCGGCTGCGCTGCTGCGTGGCTGACCAGCTGCTCGCGCCCGTTTTGGCTGATCCGGGGAGTGCACGCTATCCTTGCTCAGTTCCACCGAAGACCGTCGGTCACCGAGCAATCGGTTGAAGGTCCCGGATTCCCGGGCGGCCCACGCAGGAGGACGAGGTAACAGTATTTTTCTGTGCGCCCCGACCGGTCCTGTGTCGGGGCGTTTGTGATTTCTGGCTTTCTCGCTCGTCGGTTGGTGGACGTCCCAACCAACACGAGGAGGCAAGCATGGCTAAGCCTGAAAAGGCCACCGCGGTCGCCGACATCGCCGAGAAGTTCAAGGAGGCGACGGCCACCGTCGTCACCGAGTACCGCGGCCTGACGGTGTCCAACCTTGCCGAGCTGCGTAGGTCGCTGGGTGCCGGAACCAGCTACACCGTTGCCAAGAACACCTTGGTGAAGCGGGCGGCGTCCGAGGCGGGTGTCGAGGGTCTCGACGAACTCTTCGCCGGTCCGACCGCCATCGCGTTCATCCAGGGCGAACCCGTTGACGCCGCCAAGGCGATCAAGAAGTTCGCCAAGGAAAACAAGGCACTGGTCATCAAGGGCGGCTACATGGACGGTCGCGCGCTGACCGTTTCCGAGGTCGAGCGCATCGCCGATCTCGAGTCGCGCGAGGTGCTGCTGTCCAAGCTGGCCGGCGCAATGAAGGCGAAGCAGTCCCAGGCCGCGGCGCTGTTCGTGGCGCCCGCGTCCCAGGTCGCCCGCCTGGCCGCAGCTCTGCAAGAGAAGAAGGCTGCAGAGGGTTCCGCCGAACCCGCTGCCTAAGACAAACCACCACAAAGCACACAGATAAGGAATCACCATGGCAAAGCTGTCCACCGACGAACTGCTCGACGCGTTCAAGGAAATGACCCTGCTGGAGCTCTCTGAGTTCGTGAAGCAGTTCGAGGAGACCTTCGACGTCACCGCCGCCGCTCCGGTCGCCGTTGCGGCTGCCGGCCCCGCCGCCGGTGGCGCTGCCGCCGAGGCCGCCGAGGAGCAGTCGGAATTCGACGTCATCCTCGAGGGTGCCGGCGACAAGAAGATCGGCGTCATCAAGGTCGTCCGTGAGATCGTCTCCGGCCTGGGCCTCAAGGAAGCCAAAGACCTCGTCGACGGCGCCCCCAAGCCGCTGCTCGAGAAGGTCAACAAGGAGGCCGCCGACGACGCCAAGGCCAAGCTCGAGGCCGCTGGCGCGACGGTCACCGTCAAGTAGTTTCGGTATCACCGAAGGAGGCCCCCGGATTCGTCCGGGGGCCTTCTCGTTGTCGGCGCTTTTGTGCAATTACCGCAACGGCTCGCGCGGGGGCCGGACGCGACCATCACAGTTTTACGAGCGTCAATAACCGTAGTGACACAACCCGAGTGGCAGGAGTGGCCGTGCGCTACAGTGACTCAAACCACAGGCCATCGAGGCAGTGGCTGACCGGTGTGGGCGGAAGGATCTGGCGTGGGTATTGCTATTCAGGTCGAGGGGCTGACTAAGTCATTCGGTTCCCAGCGAATTTGGGAAGACGTCACCCTCGATATCCCCGCCGGTGAGGTCAGCGTGCTGCTGGGCCCGTCGGGTACCGGTAAATCCGTGTTCTTGAAGTCGTTGATCGGTCTGCTGCGCCCCGAGCGCGGCAAGATCATCGTCGACGGCACCAACATCATCGAGTGCTCGGCCAAGGAGCTCTACGAGATCCGCACGCTGTTCGGCGTCATGTTCCAGGACGGCGCGCTGTTCGGCTCGATGAACCTCTTCGACAACACCGCCTTCCCGCTTCGTGAGCACACGAAGAAGAAGGAATCCGAGATCCGCCAGATCGTCATGGAAAAGCTCGACATGGTCGGCTTGGGTGGCGACGAGAACAAGTTCCCCGGTGAGATCTCCGGCGGTATGCGCAAGCGTGCCGGTCTGGCCCGCTCACTGGTGCTCGACCCGCAGATCATCCTCTGCGACGAGCCCGACTCCGGTCTGGACCCGGTCCGCACCGCGTACCTGAGCCAGCTGCTGATCGACATCAACGCTCAGATCGACGCCACGATCCTGATCGTGACGCACAACATCAACATCGCCCGTACGGTGCCCGACAACATCGGCATGCTGTTCCGCAAGCACCTGGTCATGTTCGGTCCCCGCGAGGTGCTGCTGACCAGTGACGAGCCGGTGGTGCGTCAGTTCCTCAACGGTCGCCGTATCGGCCCGATCGGCATGTCGGAGGAGAAGGACGAGTCGACGATGGCCGAGGAGCAGGCCTTGGTCGACGCCGGTCACCACGACGGCGGTGTCGAGGAAATCGAAGGTGTACCGCCGCAGCTGACGGTCACCCCGGGCATCCCGGAACGCGACGCCGTTCGACGCCGCCAGGAGCGGGTGCGCCAGATCCTGCACACCCTGCCCCCGGCCGCCCAGGAGGCCATCCGCGATGACCTCGACGGCACCCACAAGCTGCCCAGCCACACCTTCGCCGGCGAAGAGGGCAACTGACCTAAGCTAACTATCAGCGAAAGGCCCCAACCGAAATCGGTTGGGGCCTTTCGCTTTTCGGGGGAGAATCCCGATCCGCACGGGCGACTGTGACGCTCGCAGGAAATGACGCTTTGGCCAATTCGCCTCGATGCGGCGATTTGCTGGGTTAGCGTTTGGCCCGATCGCGCAGGAGGAGGCGACTAGGTGCTACGCGACCGGCGGGTTTGGTGGGGGGCAGTTGCCGTCGTCGCCGGCATCGGCGCCCCCGGCAACGCCTCAGCCGGCCGCCGCGGCGGCCGGCTCGATCGCCGCCTGACGAATCGATGACATCCCGGCCCGCGGATGGGATTTCGATCCCGAAATGGGCTGGCACTGAGTAGCTTTTGCCGGATCGTCAATTTGGGGAGGCGGGTCAGCGATGACGCAACGTCAGGTCTTGTTGGGCACCGGCGCGATGGTGGTGGGGTTGGGTGCGGCCCTGCTGTCCGGCTCCGCGGTGGCCCACGCCGACAACGGCGACAGCTCCGGTTCGAAGGCGTCGTCGAAGGCGTCGTCCTCGGCTGCGGGCAAGTCCACCGGCGCGAGCAAGCGGACGTCCACGCCGTCGTCGGCCACGCGCACCGCGCGCTCGTCGCTCGCCGCCCAGAAAGCCGGCCCCACAGCTGCCGCCACATCCGCGCCGACGACCGTCACCGCCGGCGTCGCCACCTCACGTCGCGCCGGGATGCGATCGCTGGCCGCGGCACCCTCGGCACCGGCATCCGATCTTCTGGCCAGCGCGGCGCTCAGCGTGCTCGCCAACCTGGGGGCGGTGCCGCGCACCACCATCCCCGCCGCCACGACCGCACCGAGCGCTCCGGTGAGCACAGCGACCACGCTGCCGGTGGCACCGACCAACGGTGTGACCGGTGTGCTTGTCGGTCACTCCCGGCTGGACCTGCCCGGGGCATTCATCGGTAAGACCGTCGCCGCCGACTGGTACTTCCCGACCCAGGCCGACGGCAGCGTCGACGCCCAGGGCGTCATCTGGCTCCAGCACGGGTTCGGGGCCACCAACACCTTCTACTCGGCGCTGGCCAAGGACTTGGCGCAGCAGACCAACAGCATCGTGGTGGCGCCGACCCTGTCCTCGATTCCGATGACATTCTCGGGCGGCTGCCTCACCTGCGTGGTCACCGAACAGGACGCGGCGGCTCTGCTCGGACCGAACCGCGCAACCCTGCTGAGCAGCGCCACCGCAGCCGGCTTCACCGGGGCGGCACTCCCGGAGCGCTTCCTCCTGGCCGGTCACTCGGCAGGGGGCGGCTTTGCCACCGCCGTCGCCGACGACTATCTGGGTGGCGCAGACGCCCAGTACGACCCGTCCGATCTGGTGGGTGTGCTGATGTTCGACGGCGTGTCCAACGGCGCGCTGACCGGATCCTTCGCCAGCCAGGTCGCCGACCTGGCCGCCGCGGGCAAGCCGATCTACCAGATCGCCGCACCGGCGCAGAGCTGGAACCTGTTCGGCGCGACCACCAATGTCCTGGCGGCGACCCTTCCCGACACGTTCATCGGCGTGGTCCTGCAGAACGGCTCGCACGTCGACTCCATGCTGGGGGTCAACCCACTGTTCAACGTGGTCCTGCAGTTGGTGACCAAGCGGGTGCCCGCCGGAAACACCGCGGCCGTCTACACCCTGAGCAACGGCTGGATCAACGACATGTACGCCGGTGCGACCCCCGAGGCCCCGCAGTACGGCTTCTATCCGGCGGCCAACCAGCAGATCATCATGGGACCGACCGCCGCGGTCGGGCTGCCCGCCGCGGAGGCCAACCAACTGGGACCGGTCGACAAGCTCGTCAAAGGGTTGGTCGACACGGTCGCCAGACTTTTCGGCGCCCAGCTGCCTGCGCCGGTCAACAGCGGTGACAACGGGCTGAACCCCGACAATCCCGTCGTCTCGGTCGGCAACGGTGTCACCGGAGTTCGGTTCGGGTCGTCGGTGCTGAACATCCCGTGCGGCCCGAACGGCTACGCCGCCCCGGCCAACTGGTACTTCCCGACGCAGGCCGACGGCACAGTCGCAGCCAACGGGGTGATCTGGCTGCAGCACGGGTTCCTCGGCTTCAACGACTGGTACGGCACCGCGGCCCAGCAGTTGGCCCAGGAGACCAACAGCATCGTGGTGGTGCCGGACATCTTCTGGTTCAACACCCCGCTGTGCCCGGGCTGCTACCTGGGCGGCGCGGAGATGCGCGAGGCGGTCGCCGGCATGTTCCAGGGCAGCCGCTCGGCGCTGAACATCAGCGCCAACGCTGCCGGTCTCAGCGGCACCCTGCCGGAGAAGTTCCTGCTCACCGGCCATTCCGCCGGCGGCAACTTCGCCACCGCGGTCGGCGCGCTGATCACCCAGACCGACCAGGTGGACAACCTGCTCGGCGTGGTGATGTTCGACGGCGTCTCGCGCGACCCGTTGTTCACCGACTCGCTGACCGCCCTGGCCGGTGCCGGTATCCCGGACTACCAGATCGCCGCGCCGCCGCAGCGCTGGAACGCCTACGGGGTGGCCACCGAATTGATGCAGGCGTTCTACGGCAACCAGTTCTACGGCGTGCAGATCGACAACGGCTCACACACCGACGTCATCGCCGGCAACAATCCCTTCGGGCTGCTCGGCGAGCTGCTCAGCACGATCATCGTCAAGCCGTCCCCGCCCGGCGGCAAGACGGCGGTGCGAACGTTCGCGTCGGGCTGGATCAATGACATCTATGCGGGCAAGGGTCCGACCGATCCGGTCTACGGCATCTACGGCAGCCCCAACGACGGCACGTACGTCCCCAACCAGCCGATCGTGATGGGCCAGGCCGGGGCGGCCACCCTGCCCGCGCCGCCGCCGGTCGACGTCACCCAGTACGCCAACGGTCAGCCCTGGTACGAGCAGGGCAGTGTGAAGCTGCCATTCGCCTGGGGGCTGGTCAACACCAAAGCGGTGTACACCCTGAACACCGACGGCTCGGTCGGGGTGCAGAACTCCGGCAACTACATCGGACCCAACGGCCCGGCGAGCCAGATCACCGGGACCGCGGTCTCGGTCAACGCCGGCGTGAACACGCGTCTTGACGTCGCCTTCTTCAACCAGACGCCGAACACCGCCGAACCCGGGAACTACTGGATCCTCGACTACGACCCCAGCTATCAATGGGTGATCGTCAGCGATCCGACCGGATTCTCCGGCTACATCCTCACCCGGGACCAGTCCATCCCGAGCGACGAGTACAGCGCGCTGGTGACCCGGGCCCGCCAACTCGGGGTGTGGGGGCCCATCACCCGGACGCGGCAGTACCCGTCGACGGTGAGCGTCTGAGGCGGTCCAACCGGCAATTTTCCACACCAAACGCCGCGTTATCCCTTGACGGAAAGGCGCAAACGGGTCAGTCTGTTCCCAGCATGTGTGCATGGGTAGCTAGATCGCCAGCCAGCGCCAGCCCGCCCGGCATGAGCTTGTTGAGGAATGCGCCGTCTTCCGCTATTGTTGGACGTTGCGCTGGCTGCCTCCTGCCCACCTCAACCTGCACCTGACAAACCGGTCCTCAAGTCTGAGTCACGACGTTCCAGCTCGAGACCCGTTTCATGTCGCGTGCGTCCCGGGGAAAGGCCGGGCCTCGAGTAGGCCAGCCGAACCGACGCAGATATCGCGACCTCCCGGATGCTTCCGGTCTGTCGCATTAGGTGCTGGAAGGATGCATCTTGGCAGTCTCTAGCCAGAGCAAAACGACTACTACTTCTAACTCCGTTCCCGGAGCACCAAAACGAATTTCATTCGCGAAGCTGCGCGAGCCGCTAGAAGTACCCGGCCTGCTCGACGTCCAAACGGAGTCGTTCGAGTGGCTGATCGGCTCGCCGCGCTGGCGTGCGATCGCAGAAGCTCGCGGTGACGTCAACCCGGTGGGTGGCCTCGAAGAGGTCCTGACCGAGCTGTCGCCGATCGAGGACTTCTCCGGCTCGATGTCGCTGAGCTTCTCCGACCCGCGTTTCGACGAGGTCAAGGCTCCGGTCGACGAGTGCAAAGACAAGGACATGACGTACGCGGCCCCGCTGTTCGTCACGGCCGAGTTCATCAACAACAACACCGGCGAGATCAAGAGCCAGACGGTCTTCATGGGTGACTTCCCGATGATGACCGAGAAGGGCACCTTCATCATCAACGGCACCGAGCGTGTCGTGGTGAGCCAGCTGGTCCGTTCGCCGGGTGTGTACTTCGACGACAGCATCGACAAGTCCACCGAGAAGACGCTGCACAGCGTCAAGGTGATCCCCGGCCGCGGTGCGTGGCTGGAATTCGACGTCGACAAGCGCGACACCGTGGGTGTGCGCATCGACCGCAAGCGCCGCCAGCCGGTCACCGTGCTGCTCAAGGCGCTCGGGTGGACCAACGAGCAGATCCGGGAGCGCTTCGGCTTCTCCGAGATCATGATGTCGACGCTGGAGAAGGACAACACCGCAGGCACCGACGAGGCGCTGCTGGACATCTACCGGAAGCTGCGCCCGGGCGAACCGCCGACCAAGGAGTCGGCGCAGACCCTGCTGGAGAACCTGTTCTTCAAGGACAAGCGTTACGACCTGGCCCGGGTGGGTCGCTACAAGGTCAACAAGAAGCTGGGCCTCAACGCGGGCCAGCCGATCACCAGCTCGACGCTGACCGAAGAGGACATCGTCGCGACCATCGAGTACCTGGTGCGCCTGCACGAGGGCCAGACCACGATGACCGCTCCCGGCGGCGTTGAGGTCCCGGTCGAGGTCGACGACATCGATCACTTCGGCAACCGTCGCCTGCGCACCGTCGGCGAGCTGATCCAGAACCAGATCCGGGTCGGCCTGTCCCGCATGGAGCGTGTCGTCCGCGAGCGGATGACCACTCAGGACGTCGAGGCGATCACGCCGCAGACCCTGATCAACATCCGTCCCGTCGTGGCGGCGATCAAGGAGTTCTTCGGCACCAGCCAGCTGTCGCAGTTCATGGACCAGAACAACCCGCTGTCGGGTCTGACCCACAAGCGCCGCCTGTCGGCGCTGGGCCCGGGTGGTCTGTCCCGTGAGCGCGCCGGCCTCGAGGTCCGCGACGTGCACTCCAGCCACTACGGCCGGATGTGCCCGATCGAGACTCCTGAGGGTCCGAACATCGGTCTGATCGGTTCGCTGTCGGTGTACGCCCGGGTGAACCCGTTCGGCTTCATCGAGACGCCCTACCGCAAGGTCGAGGGCGGCAAGGTCACCGACGAGATCCACTACCTGACCGCCGACGAGGAGGACCGCCACGTCGTGGCGCAGGCCAACTCGCCGACGGACGGCGACGGCCGCTTCACCGAGAGCAAGGTGCTGGTCCGCCGTAAGGGCGGCGAGGTCGAGTACGTCGACGCCACCGAGGTCGACTTCATGGACGTCTCGCCGCGCCAGATGGTGTCGGTCGCGACGGCGATGATCCCGTTCCTCGAGCACGACGACGCCAACCGTGCCCTGATGGGTGCCAACATGCAGCGCCAGGCGGTTCCGCTGGTGCGTAGCGAGGCACCGCTGGTGGGTACCGGCATGGAGCTGCGTGCGGCCATCGACGCCGGCGACGTCATCGTCACCGACAAGGCCGGTGTGGTCGAGGAGGTCTCCGCCGACTACATCACCGTGATGGCCGACGACGGCACCCGGCACACCTACCGGATGCGCAAGTTCGCCCGCTCCAACCACGGCACCTGCGCCAACCAGCGTCCGATCGTGGACGCCGGGCAGCGCGTCGAGTCGGGCCAGGTGCTCGCCGACGGTCCGTGCACCGAGAACGGTGAGATGGCGCTGGGCAAGAACCTGCTCGTCGCCGTCATGCCGTGGGAGGGCCACAACTACGAGGACGCGATCATCCTCTCCAACCGTCTGGTTGAGGAGGATGTGCTCACCTCGATTCACATCGAAGAGCACGAGATCGATGCCCGCGACACCAAGCTGGGCGCCGAGGAGATCACCCGGGACATCCCGAACGTCTCCGACGAGGTGCTGGCCGATCTCGACGAGCGCGGCATCATCCGCATCGGCGCCGAGGTCCGCGACGGCGACATCCTGGTCGGCAAGGTCACCCCGAAGGGTGAGACCGAGCTGACCCCGGAGGAGCGGCTGCTCCGCGCGATCTTCGGTGAGAAGGCGCGCGAGGTCCGCGACACGTCGCTGAAGGTGCCGCACGGTGAGTCCGGCAAGGTCATCGGCATCCGGGTGTTCTCCCGCGAGGACGACGACGAGCTGCCCGCCGGCGTCAACGAGCTGGTCCGCGTCTACGTGGCCCAGAAGCGCAAGATCTCCGACGGCGACAAGCTCGCCGGACGTCACGGCAACAAGGGCGTCATCGGCAAGATCCTGCCCGTCGAGGACATGCCGTTCCTTCCGGACGGCACCCCGGTGGACATCATCCTGAACACCCACGGTGTGCCGCGCCGGATGAACATCGGCCAGATCCTGGAGACCCACCTCGGGTGGGTGGCCAAGGCCGGCTGGAACATCGATGTGGTCGGCGGGACGCCCGAATGGGCTGCCAACCTGCCGCAGGACATGCTTGCGTCGGAGCCGAACAGCATCGTCTCGACGCCGGTGTTCGACGGTGCTCGTGAAGAGGAGCTGCAGGGTCTGCTGAGCTCGACGCTGCCCAACCGTGACGGCGAGGTTCTCGTCAACGGTGACGGCAAGGCTGTGCTGTACGACGGCCGCAGCGGCGAACCGTTCCCGTACCCGGTGACGGTCGGCTACATGTACATCCTCAAGCTGCACCACCTGGTGGATGACAAGATCCACGCCCGCTCGACCGGTCCGTACTCGATGATCACCCAGCAGCCGCTCGGTGGTAAGGCGCAGTTCGGTGGTCAGCGGTTCGGTGAGATGGAGTGCTGGGCCATGCAGGCCTACGGCGCGGCGTACACGCTGCAGGAGCTCTTGACCATCAAGTCCGACGACACCGTCGGCCGGGTCAAGGTCTACGAGGCGATCGTCAAGGGCGAGAACATCCCCGAGCCGGGCATTCCGGAGTCGTTCAAGGTGCTGCTCAAGGAGCTGCAGTCGCTGTGCTTGAACGTTGAGGTGCTGTCTTCGGACGGCGCGGCAATCGAGATGCGCGACGGTGACGACGAGGACTTGGAGCGGGCTGCCGCGAACCTCGGAATCAACCTGTCCCGCAATGAATCTGCGTCCGTCGAGGATTTGGCCTAATTAGTATTTCTAGTCCCGAAAGGGGAAAGGGAGTTACGTGCTAGACGTCAACTTCTTCGATGAACTCCGGATCGGTCTTGCGACCGCGGACGACATCCGCACCTGGTCCTTCGGTGAGGTCAAGAAGCCGGAGACCATCAACTACCGCACGCTCAAGCCAGAGAAGGACGGCCTGTTCTGCGAGAAGATCTTCGGACCGACTCGCGACTGGGAGTGCTACTGCGGTAAGTACAAGCGCGTCCGCTTCAAGGGCATCATCTGCGAGCGCTGCGGCGTCGAGGTCACTCGCGCCAAGGTGCGCCGCGAGCGGATGGGCCACATCGAGCTGGCCGCACCGGTCACGCATATCTGGTACTTCAAGGGCGTTCCGTCGCGCTTGGGCTATCTGCTGGACCTGGCGCCGAAGGATCTCGAGAAGATCATCTACTTCGCCGCCTACGTGATCACCGCGGTCGACGACGAGATGCGCCACAACGAGCTCTCCACTCTCGAAGCCGAGATGGAGGTCGAGAAGAAGGCTGTCGCCGATCAGCGTGACTCCGATCTGGAGGCCCGCGCCCAGAAGCTCGAAGCCGACCTGGCCGAGCTCGAGGCCGAGGGTGCCAAGTCCGACGTGCGCCGCAAGGTGCGCGACGGTGGCGAGCGCGAGATGCGTCAGCTGCGTGACCGGGCCCAGCGTGAGCTGGACCGGCTCGACGAGATCTGGACGACCTTCACCAAGCTGGCCGTCAAGCAGCTCATCGTCGACGAGAACCTGTACCGCGAGCTGGTCGACCGCTACGGCGAGTACTTCCAGGGCTCGATGGGTGCGGAGTCGATCCAGAAGCTCATCGAGACCTTCGACATCGACGCCGAGGCCGAGAGCCTGCGCGACACCATCCGTAACGGCAAGGGGCAGAAGAAGCTTCGCGCCCTCAAGCGCCTGAAGGTGGTCGCCGCGTTCCAGCAGTCGGGCAACTCGCCGATGGGCATGGTCCTCGACGCGGTGCCGGTGATCCCGCCGGAGCTGCGCCCGATGGTCCAGCTCGACGGTGGCCGCTTCGCGACCTCCGACCTCAACGATCTGTACCGCCGCGTGATCAACCGCAACAACCGGTTGAAGCGACTGATCGACCTCGGGGCTCCCGAGATCATCGTCAACAACGAGAAGCGGATGCTGCAGGAGTCGGTCGACGCGCTGTTCGACAACGGCCGTCGCGGCCGGCCCGTCACCGGGCCGGGCAACCGTCCGCTGAAGTCGCTGTCCGATCTGCTCAAGGGCAAGCAGGGCCGGTTCCGTCAGAACCTGCTCGGTAAGCGCGTCGACTACTCGGGCCGTTCGGTCATCGTGGTCGGCCCGCAGCTCAAGCTGCACCAGTGCGGTCTGCCGAAGCTGATGGCTCTCGAGCTGTTCAAGCCGTTCGTGATGAAGCGTCTGGTCGATCTCAACCACGCGCAGAACATCAAGAGCGCCAAGCGGATGGTGGAGCGTCAGCGTCCCCAGGTGTGGGATGTCCTCGAAGAGGTCATCGCCGAGCACCCGGTGCTGCTGAACCGTGCACCCACGCTGCACCGCCTCGGTATCCAGGCCTTCGAGCCGCAGCTGGTGGAGGGTAAGGCCATCCAGCTGCACCCGCTGGTCTGTGAGGCATTCAACGCCGACTTCGACGGCGACCAGATGGCGGTTCACCTGCCGCTGAGCGCCGAGGCGCAGGCCGAGGCCCGCATCCTGATGCTGTCGAGCAACAACATCCTGTCGCCGGCGTCGGGCAAGCCGCTGGCCATGCCGCGTCTGGACATGGTCACCGGGCTGTACTTCCTGACCACGCTGGTTGCCGGCGAAAAGGGTGAGTACACCGCTGCCGCCAAGGATGCGCCGGAGACCGGTGTGTACAGCTCGCCGGCTGAGGCGATCATGGCGATGGACCGTGGTGCGCTGTCGGTTCGCGCTCAGATCAAGGTGCGCCTGACGCAGCTGCGTCCGCCGCACGAGGTCGAGAACGAGCTGTTCGGCGAGAACGGCTGGCGCCCGGGCAATGCCTGGACCGCCGAGACCACGCTGGGCCGGGTGCTCTTCAATGAGCTTCTGCCGCAGGGGTATCCGTTCGTCAACGAGCAGATGCACAAGAAGGTCCAGGCCCGGATCATCAACGATCTGGCCGAGCGCTACCCGATGATCGTGGTCGCGCAGACCGTCGACAAGCTCAAGGATGCCGGTTTCCACTGGGCCACCCGTTCGGGTGTGACGGTGTCGATGGCGGACGTCATCGTGCCGCCGGAGAAGCAGGAGATCCTCGAGCGTTACGAGGCCGAAGCCGACGGGATCGAGAAGAAGTACCAGCGCGGCGCGCTCAACAAGCAGGAGCGCAACGACGCTCTTGTCGAGCTGTGGAAGGAAGCCACCGAAGAGGTCGGTAACGCGTTGCGGGCGCACTACCCCAACGACAACCCGATCATCACGATCGTGGATTCCGGTGCGACGGGTAACTTCACCCAGACTCGGACGCTGGCCGGCATGAAGGGTCTGGTGACCAACCCGAAGGGTGAGTTCATCCCGCGGCCGATCAAGTCCTCGTTCCGCGAGGGCCTGACGGTGCTGGAGTACTTCATCAACACCCACGGCGCCCGAAAGGGTCTGGCGGACACCGCACTTCGTACCGCCGACTCGGGTTATCTGACCCGTCGTCTGGTGGACGTCAGCCAGGACGTGATCGTGCGTGAGCACGACTGCGGCACCGAGCGCGGCATCCTTGTCGACCTGGCCGAGCTCCAGGCCGACGGCAGCCTGATCCGGGATCCGCACGTCGAGACCTCGGCGTACGCCCGCACGCTGGCCGCGGACGCGGTCGACGAGAAGGGCAACGTCGTCGTCACCGCCGGACACGATCTCGGCGATCCGGCGATCGACGCCCTGCTGGAGGCCGGCATCACCTCGGTCAAGGTCCGCTCGGTGCTCACCTGCACCAGCGCCTCGGGTGTGTGCGCGATGTGTTACGGCCGCTCGATGGCCACCGGCAAGCTGGTGGACATCGGCGAGGCCGTCGGCATCGTGGCCGCGCAGTCCATCGGTGAGCCCGGCACTCAGCTGACCATGCGCACCTTCCACCAGGGTGGTGTCACCGGTGGCGCCGACATCGTCGGCGGTCTGCCTCGCGTGCAGGAGCTGTTCGAGGCGCGTATTCCGCGGAACCGCGCACCGATCGCCGATGTCGCCGGGCGGGTCCAGCTGGAGGAGACCGACAAGTTCTACAAGATCACCATCGTTCCCGACGACGGGAGCGAGGAGGTCGTGTACGACAAGCTCTCCAAGCGTCAGCGGTTGAAGGTGTTCAAGCACGACGACGGTTCCGAGCGACTGCTGGTCAACGGTGACCATGTCGAGGTGGGCCAGCAGCTCCTCGAGGGCTCGGCCGACCCGCACGAGGTGCTGCGGATCGAGGGCCCGCGCAAGGTGCAGATCCACCTGGTCAAGGAAGTCCAGGAGGTCTACCGGGCGCAGGGTGTGTCGATTCACGACAAGCACATCGAGGTCATCGTCCGGCAGATGCTGCGGCGCGTCACGATCATCGATTCGGGCGCAACGGAGTTCCTGCCCGGCTCGCTGACCGAGCGTGGCGAGTTCGAGTCGGAGAACCGGCGTGTGGTTGCCGAGGGCGCCGAGCCCGCGGCCGGCCGTCCGGTGCTGATGGGTATCACCAAGGCGTCGCTGGCCACCGATTCGTGGCTGTCGGCGGCGTCGTTCCAGGAGACCACTCGCGTGCTGACCGATGCGGCGATCAACTGCCGCAGCGACAAGCTGCAGGGTCTGAAGGAGAACGTGATCATCGGCAAGCTGATCCCGGCCGGTACCGGTATCAACCGTTACCGCAACATCCAGGTGCAGCCGACCGAGGAAGCCCGCGCTGCGGCGTACACGATCCCGTCCTACGAGGATCAGTACTACAGCCCGGACTTCGGCCAGGCCACCGGTGCCGCGGTGCCGTTGGACGATTACGGCTACAGCGACTACCGGTAGGACTACCGCTAGCTGATCAAGGAAAAGCCCCCGCTTCGGCGGGGGCTTTTTCTATTGCCGAACGTAACGCCAGGGCGGGTTTCGGCGGCGAATGCAACCCTGGCGTTACGCTCGGCCACCGCGCGATGAGTTCGGTCGGCTACCGGGGTCTACCTTGGCGACGGTCGGAGAATCCCAGGAGGAATGCGTGCCCCAACTACTCAGAGTCCACAACTTCATGCTGTCGCGCGACGGTTTCGGGGCGGGCCTCAACCAGTGTCTCGAGCGGCCCTTCGGCGACGCCGATCAGCCCGCTCTGTTCGCCTGGGTGGGTGCGACGGCCAGCTGGGTGGGACGGCGCGACCCGGGCGGTACTCGCGGACTCGACGACTACTTCACCCGTGACTATTACAACAACATCGGCGCGGAGATCATGGGCCGCAACAAGTTCAGTCCCTACCGCGGCGCATGGGAGGACCACCCAGATTGGCAGGGCTGGTGGGGCGAGGAGCCACCGTTCCGCACACCGGTGTTCGTCATGACCCACCATGAACGGCCGTCGCTGACGTTGGGGGAGACGACGTTTCACTTCGTCTGTGACAGCCCGGCGCGCGTCGCGGAGCAGGCGAAGGCGGCCGCCGGCGGCAAGGACGTGAGGCTCGGCGGGGGTGCGACGACGGTTCGGCAGTTCCTCGACGCCGGCTTGGTGGACACGCTGCACGTGGCGGTCGCCGACGTGACGATCGGCGCCGGATCGCGACTGTGGGAGTCGCCCGACGAGCTCGACGACCGGTTCCATCACGAGGTCGTGCCCAGCCCGAGTGGGGTCACCCATCACCTGTTCTGGCGGCGATGACGGCTGTGCGCGGCGTCGGTGTGCGCGCCTAGACTCGACCCGTGCTCATTGGTTCCCATGTCCACGGCGATGACCCGCTGGCGGCCGCGGCCGCCGACGGCGCCGAGGCAGTGCAGTTCTTCCTCGGCAATCCGCAGAGCTGGAAGAAGCCCAAACCGCGCGACGATGCCGAGACGCTGAAGGCGTCGCCGGTCCCGCTGTACGTGCATGCGCCGTACCTGATCAACGTGGCGTCGGCCAACAACCGGGTGCGCATCCCGTCGCGCAAGATCCTGCAGGACACCTGCGACGCCGCCGCCGAGATCGACGCTACCGCGGTGATCGTGCACGGTGGTCACGCCGACGACAACGACATGGAGGCCGGCTTCGAGCGCTGGGCCAAGGCTCTGGCGCAGCTGGAGACCAGTGTGCCGGTGTATCTGGAGAACACCGCGGGCGGTGATCATGCGATGGCGCGTCACTTCGACACAATCGCTCGGCTGTGGGAGCGCATCGCCGACACCGGCATCGGGTTCTGCCTCGACACCTGCCACGCCTGGGCGGCCGGCGAGGAGCTGATCGACGCCGTCGAACGGATCAAAGCCATCACCGGCCGCATCGACCTGGTGCACTGCAACGATTCCCGCGATGCCAAGGGGTCCGGCGCTGACCGGCACGCCAATTTCGGTACCGGACAGATCGATCCGCAACTTCTGGTCGCGGTCGTGCAGGCGGCCGACGCGCCGGTGATCTGTGAAACGGCCGACGAGGGCCGCAAGGACGACATCGCCTTTCTGCGGGAACACCTCGGCTAGCCGTGTGGGCTCGTCGAGTCGCGCTGCTGGTCGCGCTGTGCCTGGTGGCCGCCTGCGCACCCGCGACCGGGTTCACGCCGGGTGTCAGTGCGCACACGATCCAGGTCGGCGGTGTTGACCGGGACTACCGGCTCTACGTTCCCGACGGTCTGCCGAAGTCGGCCCCGCTGGTCCTGATGCTGCACGGGTGGACCGGTAGCGCCAAACAGGCGCAGCGGAAGTACGGCTGGGACGAGCAGGCCGACTCCGCCAAGTTCGTGGTCGCCTATCCCGATGGGGTGGGCGGATCGTGGAACGCCGACGGGTGTTGCGGGCAGGCGAGCAAGGACAACGTCGACGACGTCGGTTTCATCACCGCCGCGGTCCGCGACATCACCGAGAAACTGGACATCGACAAGACGCGTATCTATGCCGCCGGGATCAGCAACGGCGGCATCATGGCGTACAAATTAGCCTGCAACACCGACCTTTTCGCGGCCATCGGGCCGGACGCGGCCACTCAACTTGCTGCCTGCCCGGCGCCGCGGCCGACGTCGGTGCTGCACATCCACGGCACCGACGACCGCCTGGTCCGCTACGACGGGCAACCAGGGACCGCTCTGCCGATCGCGACCATGACGCCGCCCGACGTCAGTGCGTTCTGGCGCAAAGTCGATCACTGCGACCCTCCTGCGACGACCGTCGACGGCGATCTCACGACCTCGGTCGCCAGCTGTCCGAGTGGGCGCAGCGTCGAGCTGATCACCGTGGCCGGCGGTGAACACGACTGGCCATCGTTCGCCACTGAGCGGATGTGGGATTTCTTCGCCGCGCACCCGGGCCGGCGCGCCTAGTTCCCCGGGTCGCTTCGCTCCTGCCCGCCGAGCTAATTCCCCGGGTCGCTTCGCTCCTGCCCGCCGAGCTAATTCCCCGGGTCGCTTCGCTCCTGCCCGCCGAACCTAGACGAGATACACCTTTCGCAGCGTCTCGGTCACCGTCCATACGGTCGGGGTGTCCTTGGCCAGCCGCACCACGTCGCCGGCGCCCAGCGTGAGCGTCGGGCTGCCGTCGTCGAATTCGACGGTGGCCGCGCCGGAGAGCACCACGAACAGTTCGTCGGCTTCGACATCACGCATGACTCCGGGCGTCATCTCCCACACTCCGACCTCCAGGCCGCCGAACGATCCGAGTTCGGCTGTGCCGGTGTGCGGCTCACCGCGCACCGACTGGTCGGCGGGCACCGGTTCGTGTTCGAGCCACTGGGTGGCGGCGTGGATGACGGAGTTCGGCTTCACGCCATCCAGCCTGCCATATTACGAATCTTGTGCGATTGTCGTAGAACTGTAATAGTGGTGTCATGTCGGATACGCATGTCGTCACCAACCAGGTCCCGCCGCTGACGGATCACAACCCGGCCAGCTCGCCGGTCCTGATCGAGGCGCTCATTCGCGAGGGCGGCCAGTGGGGCGTGGACGAGGTCACTGAGCTCGGTGCGCTGGCGGGCAGTGCCCAGGCGCAGCGCTGGGGCGAGCTGGCCGATCGCAATCAGCCGATCCTGCACACCCACGACCGCTACGGCTACCGCGTCGACGAGATCGAATACGACCCCGCCTACCACGAGCTGATGCGCACGGCGATCGCCCACGGCGTACACGCCGCGCCGTGGGCCGACGACCGTCCCGGCGCTCATGTGGTCCGCGCGGCGAAGATGGGGGTGTGGACTCCCGAGCCCGGGCACGTCTGCCCGATCTCGATGACCTACGCCGTCGTCCCCGCGCTGCGGCACAACCCCGAACTCGCCGCGATCTACGAGCCGCTGCTGACCAGCCGCAAGTACGACCCCGACCTGAAAGTGCCTGCCACCAAAGTCGGCATCACCGCGGGAATGTCGATGACCGAGAAGCAGGGCGGCTCCGACGTCCGGGCCGGCACCACCCAAGCCGTCCCCAACGGCGACGGCAGCTACACCATCACCGGTCACAAATGGTTCACCTCCGCGGCGATGAGCGACATCTTCCTGGTGCTGGCGCAAGCGCCCGGCGGCCTGAGCTGTTTCATGCTGCCGCGCGTTCTTCCCGACGGCACCCGCAACCGAATGTTCCTGCAGCGCTTGAAGGACAAGCTCGGCAACCACGCCAACGCCTCCAGCGAGGTGGAGTACGACGGCGCCGTCGCCTGGCTGGTCGGCGAGGAAGGCCGCGGCGTGCCCACCATCATCGAGATGGTCAACCTCACCCGGCTGGACTGCACCCTGGGCAGCGCCACCAGCATGCGCAACGGCCTGACCCGCGCCGTGCACCACACTCAGCATCGCACGGCGTTCGGTGCATATCTGATCGACCAGCCGTTGATGCGCAACGTGATTGCCGACCTCGCCGTCGAGGCCGAGGCGGCCACCGTCGTAGCAATGCGGATGGCCGGCGCCACCGATGCCGTCGTCCGCGGCGACGAACGCGAGACCCTGCTGCGCCGGATCGGCCTGGCGGCCGCCAAGTATTGGGTGTGCAAACGTGCGACCCCGCACGCTGCTGAGGCGATGGAATGCCTTGGCGGCAACGGCTATGCCGAGGAATCCGGAATGCCGCGGCTGTACCGCGAGGCGCCTCTGATGGGTATCTGGGAAGGGTCGGGCAACGTCAGCGCGCTGGACACGTTGCGCGCCATGGCAACCCGCCCCGAGTGCGTCGGTGTCCTCTTCGACGAGCTGGCGACGACCGCCGGGCAGGATGCTCGTCTGGACACCCACGTGGCCGAATTGCGTTCGGAGCTGGAGGACCTCGACGGCATCGAGTACCGCGCACGCGCCATCGCCGAGGACATCACAGTGGCGCTGCAGGGTTCACTGCTGGTGCGCCACGGTCATCCCGCGGTCGCCGAGGCGTTTCTGGCCTCGCGGGTCGGCGGCAACTGGGGCGGTGCGTTCGGGACGCTGCCTGCCGGACTCGACCTGGCGCCGATCATCGAACGCTGCCTGGTGAAGGGATGACCGAACTCACGACGATGACCTACGAGGTCACCGATCGGGTTGCCCGCATCACCTTCAACCGGCCCGAGAAGGGCAACGCGATCGTCGCGGAGACCCCACAGGAGTTGGCCGCGCTGGTGGAACGCGCCGACCTGGACCCGGACGTGCATGTCATCTTGGTGTCGGGCCGCGGCGAAGGATTCTGCGCCGGTTTCGATCTCGGCGCGTACGCCGACGGCTCGTCGTCGGCAGGCGGCGGGGACCGGCAGGGCACCGTGCTCGACGGTAAGACGCAGGCGGTCAACCACAAGGCTGACCGACCGTGGGACCCGATGATCGACTACCAGATGATGAGCCGCTTCGTGCGCGGCTTCTCCAGCCTGATGCACGCTGACAAGCCGACGGTGGTGAAGATTCACGGGTATTGCGTGGCGGGCGGTACCGATATCGCGCTGCACGCCGACCAGGTGATCGCCGCCTCGGACGCCAAGATCGGTTATCCGCCGACCCGGGTGTGGGGCGTTCCGGCGGCCGGGCTGTGGGCGCATCGGCTGGGTGATCAGCGGGCCAAACGCCTTCTGCTGACCGGGGATTGCATCACCGGCGCCCAAGCCGCCGAGTGGGGCCTGGCGGTGGAGGCGCCGGATCCGGCCGACCTCGACGAGCGCACCGAACGGCTGGTGGAGCGGATCGCGGCGGTCCCGGTGAACCAGTTGATCATGGTGAAGCTGGCGATGAACACCGCGCTGTATCAGCAGGGCGTGGCGACCAGTCGCATGGTCAGCACGGTGTTCGACGGGATCGCCCGGCACACCCCGGAGGGGCACGCGTTCGTGGCGGACGCCCGCGAGCACGGCTTCCGGGAGGCGGTCCGGCACCGCGACGAGCCGTTCGGTGACCATGGGCGTCGCGCCTCGGGAGTGTGAGCGTGCCGCAGTCGTTGGCGAAGATGACCGCCCGGTCGGTGGTGCTGAGTGTCTTGCTCGGCGCTCACCCGGCCTGGGCCACGTCGGCCGAATTGCTGCAGCTGACATCGGATTTCGGCATCCGCGAGCAGACCCTGCGGGTGGCGTTGACCCGGATGGTGGCCGCCGGGGATCTGGTGCGTTCCGACGACGGGTATCGACTGTCCGACCGGCTGTTGAGCCGCCAGCGCCGCCAGGACGATGCGCTCTACCCGCGCATGCGCGACTGGAACGGCGACTGGGTGATTGTGGTGATCACTGCGGTCGGCATGGATGCCCGAGCGCGCGCCGCGTTGCGAAACACTCTGCAGCTCAAACGGTTCGGTGAGATCCGGGAGGGCGTCTGGTTGCGTCCGGACAACCTCGATGACGAGCTGCCCGCCGAGGTCGCCGAACGGGTGCGGGTGCTGCACGCCCGCGACGACGACCCGGCCGAGCTGACCGGGCGGCTGTGGGATCTGGGTGGCTGGGCCGATACCGGGCGTCAGCTCCTGGATGACATCGCCGCGGCGGACGACATTCCGGCGAGATTCCGTGCCGCCGCCGCGATTGTGCGCCACCTGCTCACCGATCCGGTGCTGCCGGAAGGACTGCTGCCGGCGCGCTGGCCGGGCGCCGCGCTGCGGCGGGCCTATGCAGACTTCGCCGCCGAGTTGGTCGCGCGGCGGGATGAGGGACAACTGGTGGAGGCAAAATGACCGATCCGGTACGCGTCGAAAAGAATGGGCCTGTCACGACGGTGATCATCGACCGTCCGCAGGCCCGCAACGCTGTCAACGGTCCCACCGCGATGGCCTTGTTCAACGCCTTCGACGAGTTCGACAACGACGAGTCGGCATCGGTGGCGGTGCTCTGGGGTGACAACGGAACCTTCTGTGCCGGAGCCGATCTCAAGGCGATCGGCACACCGGATACCAACCCCACCCACCGCGATGGCCCCGGGCCAATGGGACCCAGCCGCATGCAGCTGTCCAAACCGGTGATCGCCGCGGTCAGCGGCTACGCCGTCGCCGGCGGCCTCGAGCTGGCCCTGTGGTGCGATCTGCGGGTCGCGGACGAAGACGCCGTGTTCGGGGTGTTCTGCCGCCGGTGGGGGGTTCCGCTGATCGACGGCGGCACCGTGCGCCTACCTCGTCTCATCGGTCACAGCCGGGCGATGGACCTGATCCTCACCGGCCGCGCCGTCGGCGCCGAGGAAGCCCTGGCGATCGGCCTGGCCAATCGGGTGGTGCCGCCAGGTCAGAGCCGCCAGGCCGCCGAGGAATTGGCCGCCGAACTGGCCCAGCTTCCGCAGCTGTGCCTGCGTTCGGACCGGATGTCGGCGCTCAACCAGTGGGGTCGGTCCGAAGCCGACGCCATGGACTTCGAATTCGGCAGCCTGTCGCGGGTGGCCGCCGAGTCCCTTGCCGGTGCGCAGCGATTCGCCAAGGGCGCCGGCCGGCACGGCGCGAAGGCGTGAGCCGCGACCGTCTACGACTTGTTGAGCGTGTTCCCCGAGCCGAGGTTGTTCACCTTCGGGTCGCCCTTGTAGGTGATCGTGTTGTTGAGGCCGACGACGGACAGTTCCTTGTCGATCGTGCCGAAGGTGATCTTGTTGTCCGCGCCGCCGATGTTCACCGACGCGCACGTGCCTTTGACCGTCAGGGTGTTGTTGGACCCGCCGACGTTCAGCGACTTTCCGTCGGCGCAGTCGATCTCGGCGGTCGTGCCGAACGAGCCGTAGTTGATGGTGTTGCCCACCTCAACCTGTGCTCCCGAGCTTCCGGCCGTCGCCGTCGGTGAGGTGGAGTCCTTGCTGGTGGATCCGCAGCCCGACAGCGCGATGGCGGCGATAACGCTGATCCCAGCGATGAGGGTGGGGGAGTTCATCGGCATTCGTCCGTCCTTCACGATTACGCCGGAACGCGGTCGATCCGGTTCGTCATTCCTAACTCGCGGCCGCGGTCGAGGACGACTGGCTCGCCGCTCGTGTCCAGGACCGTCTCGTCCCAGCCGTAGACCGTGATGTCATTGACGACGTTATCGGCGATCACCGTCTTCGACGAGCCTTATGGGGTCACGGCCCGCCACGGCGCCGCAGCCGGGGATGTGACCGTTCCGGTGATACCCGCCGTGAGGGCGGCAACGCAGGTCATGATGAACGCGCCGCCGCCGCGGTATCCCAGCTCGACGACATGCCTCACTTCCACCAACCCGAGTTGGAAACTGCGTCGCAGCCGGTCGGTCAACTAGAGTTCTCCGTCGATCCACCCAGGGAAGGGCGTGCAATGACATCTCGGCCGGAACCGGAGTCGGCGGCTGCCCGCCCGCGCCCCGGAAACCGGTCGTCGGCGAGGTCGAACAAGCTCAGCCGCGAGGTCATCGTCAACGCGGCCCTGACCTTCCTCGATCGGGAAGGCTGGGACGGACTCACCATCAATGCACTGGCCACCCAGTTGGGTACCAAGGGGCCGTCGCTCTACAACCACGTGCACAGCCTCGAAGATCTGCGTCGCACGGTCCGCATGCACGTCATCGACGACATCCTGCAGATGCTGTCCACCGTCGGGCAGGGCCGCACCCGCGACGACGCCGTGACCGCGATGGCCAGCGCCTACCGCAGCTACGCGCACCATCACCCGGGCCGCTACTCGGCTTTCACCCGTATGCCGTTGGGCGGTGACGACCCCGAGTTCACGGCCGCGTCGCATGCCGCCGCGGCCCCGGTGATCGAGGTACTCGCCTCGTACGGCCTGGACGGCGACGACGCCTTTTATGCCTCGCTGGAGTTCTGGGCCGCGCTGCACGGGTTCGTGCTGTTGGAGATGACGGGCGTGATGGACATGGTCGACACCGATGCGGTGTTCTCCGACATGGTCCTGCGGCTGGCTGCCGGGATGGCGCGCCGGAACGGAGCGCACGGCTGAGCCCACCTCGGGCACCCGAATATCGGTGTTGTCGGGAACCGACGCCGACATTCACGCGTTGACCTGCGGTAAGGCCCATCAGGAGCCCCGTGCACCGAGTTTGGAGGGGCGTGCCGCGCCTGGTATCGTGGGAGCTCGTGCCTGGCCGTTAGGGGCGCTTGCGGGGACGCATGCGCGCACGCCGGGCAAATTCGCATGTCCAGTATGCATCGGATTCGACTGGTGCACAGTGTGTGCGACACGCCCGGCAGCGGGGTACGCGGCGGGGTGAAAACAGCAGTACAGAGACTTGAGAAGCGCCGAAAGACGTACGAGAGAAGAAAGCCGGTAGATGCCAACCATTCAGCAGCTGGTCCGCAAGGGTCGCACCGACAAGGTCGCGAAGGTGAAGACCGCGGCCCTCAAGGGCAGCCCGCAGCGCCGCGGCGTGTGCACCCGCGTGTACACGACCACCCCGAAGAAGCCGAACTCGGCACTTCGCAAGGTCGCGCGCGTGAAGCTGACGACCGGCGTCGAGGTGACCGCCTACATCCCCGGTGAGGGCCACAACCTGCAGGAGCACTCGATGGTGCTGGTGCGCGGCGGCCGTGTGAAGGACCTCCCCGGCGTTCGCTACAAGATCATCCGCGGTTCGCTGGACACCCAGGGTGTCAAGAACCGCAAGCAGGCCCGTAGCCGTTACGGCGCGAAGAAGGAGAAGAGCTAATGCCGCGCAAGGG
Source organism: Mycobacterium sp. SA01 (assembly GCF_041287105.1). Classification (NCBI taxonomy): domain Bacteria; kingdom Bacillati; phylum Actinomycetota; class Actinomycetes; order Mycobacteriales; family Mycobacteriaceae; genus Mycobacterium; species Mycobacterium sp. SA01. The sequence goes on from NZ_JBGGNO010000020.1 coordinate 664,872, forward strand.
TCCCGCGCCGAAGCGCCCGTTGGTCAATGACCCGGTCTACGGCTCGCAGCTGGTCACCCAGCTGGTGAACAAGGTCCTGCTGGACGGGAAGAAATCGCTGGCAGAACGCATTGTTTATGGTGCGCTCGAGCAGGCTCGTGACAAGACCGGCACCGATCCGGTCATCACCCTGAAGCGCGCTCTCGACAACGTCAAGCCCGCCCTCGAGGTGCGCAGCCGTCGTGTCGGTGGCGCCACCTATCAGGTGCCTGTCGAGGTCCGCCCGGAACGCTCCACCACTCTGGCCCTGCGCTGGTTGGTGAGCTTTTCCAAGGCGCGCCGCGAGAAGACCATGATCGAGCGGCTGGCGAACGAGATTCTCGACGCCAGCAATGGCCTGGGTGCAGCCGTCAAGCGGCGCGAAGACACCCACAAGATGGCCGAGGCGAACCGGGCCTTCGCGCACTACCGCTGGTGATTGCACTGCCGGCGGCCACCGCGTGGCGGCTGCCGGCGCATGACCACACCAAATTGAGAAGCGAAAGAGTGGGAATTTAGCCGTGGCACAGGACGTGCTCACCGACCTGAACAAGGTCCGCAACATCGGCATCATGGCGCACATCGATGCCGGCAAGACGACAACGACCGAGCGCATCCTCTTCTACACCGGTATCTCGTACAAGATCGGTGAGGTGCACGACGGTGCCGCCACGATGGACTGGATGGAGCAGGAGCAGGAGCGAGGTATCACCATCACCTCGGCCGCGACCACCTGCTTCTGGAACGACAACCAGATCAACATCATCGACACCCCGGGCCACGTCGACTTCACCGTCGAGGTGGAGCGCTCGCTGCGCGTGCTCGACGGTGCCGTGGCCGTCTTCGACGGCAAGGAAGGTGTCGAGCCGCAGTCCGAGCAGGTCTGGCGTCAGGCCGACAAGTACGACGTGCCGCGCATCTGCTTCGTCAACAAGATGGACAAGCTGGGCGCCGACTTCTACTTCTCGGTGCAGACGATGAAGGACCGCCTCGGCGCGAACGTCGTCCCGATCCAGCTGCCGATCGGCTCCGAGGGCGACTTCGAGGGCGTCGTCGACCTGGTCGAGATGAAGGCCAAGGTCTGGCGCGGTGAGACGAAGCTCGGCGAGAAGTACGACGTCGTCGACATCCCGGCCGATATGCAGGAGAAGGCCGAGGAATATCGCACCGCGATGATCGAGTCCATCGCCGAGGCCGATGACGACCTCATGGAGAAGTACCTGGGCGGCGAAGAGCTCACCGTCGAGGAGATCAAGGGCGGTCTGCGCAAGCTGACCGTCACCAGCGCGGGTTACCCGGTGCTGTGCGGTTCCGCGTTCAAGAACAAGGGCGTGCAGCCCATGCTCGACGCGGTCATCGACTACCTGCCGACCCCGCTGGACGTTGCGGCCGCCGAAGGCCACCGCCCGGGCAAGGAAGACGAGATCGTCTTGCGCAAGCCGTCGGCCGACGAGCCGTTCTCCGGGCTGGCGTTCAAGGTTGCCACCCACCCGTTCTTCGGCAAGTTGACCTACGTCCGGGTGTACTCGGGCAAGGTCGACTCCGGCGCACAGGTCATCAACTCGACCAAGGGCAAAAAGGAGCGGCTGGGCAAGCTGTTCCAGATGCACTCCAACAAGGAGAACCCGGTCGAATCGGCATCCGCCGGCCACATCTACGCGGTGATCGGCCTCAAGGACACCACCACCGGTGACACCCTGAGCGATCCGAACGACCAGGTTGTGCTCGAGTCGATGACCTTCCCGGATCCCGTCATCCAGGTCGCCATCGAGCCCAAGACGAAGAGTGACCAGGAGAAGCTGTCCCTGGCCATTCAGAAGCTGGCCGAAGAGGACCCGACCTTCAAGGTCAACCAGGACCACGAGACCGGCCAGACCATCATCGGCGGCATGGGCGAGCTCCACCTGGACATCCTGGTGGACCGTATGCGCCGCGAGTTCAAGGTCGAGGCCAACGTCGGCAAGCCGCAGGTCGCCTACAAGGAGACCATCAAGCGCGCAGTCGACAAGGTCGAGTTCACGCATAAGAAGCAGACCGGTGGCTCCGGCCAGTTCGCGAAGGTTCTCGTCGCCATCGAGCCGTTTGTCGGCGAGGACGGCGCAACCTACGAGTTCGAGAACAGGGTCACCGGTGGCCGCATCCCCCGCGAGTACATCCCGTCGGTGGATGCCGGTGCGCAGGACGCCATGCAGTACGGCGTGCTGGCCGGTTACCCGCTGGTGAACTTGAAGCTCATCCTGCTCGACGGCGCATACCACGACGTCGACTCGTCGGAAATGGCCTTCAAGATCGCCGGTTCCCAGGCGCTGAAAAAGGCTGCCGCGCAAGCGCAGCCGGTCATCCTGGAACCTGTTATGGCCGTCGAGGTCACGACGCCCGAGGATTACATGGGCGACGTGATCGGCGACCTGAACTCCCGCCGTGGTCAGATTCAAGCCATGGAGGAGCGCAGCGGTGCTCGCGTCGTCAAGGCGCACGTGCCGCTGTCGGAGATGTTCGGCTATGTCGGGGACCTGCGGTCCCGGACCCAGGGCCGGGCGAACTACTCCATGGTGTTCGATTCGTACGCCGAAGTTCCGGCGAACGTGTCGAAGGAGATCATCGCGAAGGCGACGGGTCAGTAATCCGTTGCTGCGGCAACACAACTGAAAACATCAACACTGCTTAACCAAAGCAACAACAAGTCCAGGAGGACACAGAAGTGGCGAAGGCGAAGTTCGAGCGGACGAAGCCGCACGTCAACATCGGGACCATCGGTCACGTTGACCACGGCAAGACCACGCTGACTGCAGCAATCACCAAGGTTCTGCACGACAAGTACCCGGAGTTGAACGAATCGCGCGCATTCGACCAGATCGACAATGCGCCCGAGGAGCGTCAGCGCGGTATCACCATCAACATCTCCCACGTGGAGTACCAGACCGAGAAGCGTCACTACGCGCACGTCGACGCCCCCGGTCACGCTGACTACATCAAGAACATGATCACCGGTGCCGCCCAGATGGACGGCGCGATTCTGGTGGTCGCCGCCACCGACGGTCCCATGCCGCAGACCCGCGAGCACGTGCTGCTCGCCCGCCAGGTCGGCGTCCCCTACATCCTGGTGGCGCTGAACAAGGCCGACATGGTCGACGACGAGGAGCTCCTGGAGCTCGTCGAGCTGGAGGTCCGCGAACTGCTGGCCGCCCAGGAGTTCGACGAGGAAGCACCGGTCATCAAGGTGTCCGCACTCAAGGCCCTCGAGGGTGACCCGCAGTGGGTCAAGAGCGTCGAGGATCTGATGGACGCCGTCGACGAGTCGATCCCGGACCCGGTCCGCGACACCGACAAGCCGTTCCTGATGCCCGTCGAGGACGTCTTCACGATCACCGGCCGCGGCACCGTGGTCACCGGTCGTGTCGAGCGTGGCGTGATCAACGTGAACGAGGAAGTCGAGATCGTCGGCATCAAGCCGACCGTCACCAAGACCACGGTCACCGGTGTGGAAATGTTCCGCAAGCTGCTCGACCAGGGCCAGGCCGGCGACAACGTCGGTCTGCTGGTTCGTGGCGTCAAGCGCGAGGATGTCGAGCGCGGCCAGGTCGTCGTGAAGCCCGGCACCACCACCCCGCACACCGAGTTCGAGGGCAGCGTCTACATCCTGTCCAAGGACGAGGGCGGCCGTCACACGCCGTTCTTCAACAACTACCGCCCGCAGTTCTACTTCCGTACCACGGACGTGACCGGCGTGGTGACCCTTCCCGAGGGCACCGAGATGGTGATGCCCGGTGACAACACCGACATCTCCGTCAAGCTGATCCAGCCCGTGGCCATGGACGAGGGCCTGCGGTTCGCGATCCGTGAAGGTGGCCGCACCGTCGGCGCCGGCCGGGTCACCAAGATCATCAAGTGATCTGACACAGCAGTTCCGCGAAGCGGCGCTCACCTTCGGGTGGGCGCCGCTTTCGTTTGTCCGAAACCCCTCGTGCCCCGGTGCTAGGCTGCGGAATCCACAACGGGGTGGGGCGATGGACGACGACGATTTTCAGCAGCCGGCGTATCCGCCGTCGGTTGTGTTCGGCGGCGCGGCACTGCTGGCTGTGCTCGGTGGCATCGTCGCGTCGGTGCTCATGGTCAGCGCGGCGAGCGTCGGCAGCCACCACTCACCCCCGGCGCCTCGCAGCCAGCCGGCCGCCCACCCGGCGTCCCCGGCACCCGTGCGGCCCGCGCCGCCGGCCCAGCCCGAGGCCCAGAACAGTCTCGAGGTGTTCGTCAATCGACTCGTCCCGCAGTTGCCGGGCTTGGATCAGCTACTGCAAACCCCCTGAGCAGGGCGGTCTGAAGCTCGTCGCAGACTGCGACAAGTGGTCCCAAGCGGATGTCGTGGAGTTAGTCTGATCGCGACATTGCTGGCCGAAAAGGGGTGTGCCAAATGTTGGGTCGGTATCTCAAAGCGCAATTGACCGTCCTGCTGTTCGGCGGCCTCGTCGGTCCGATCTTCCTGATCGTGTACTTCGCCCTCGGGCCGTTCGCGCGGCCATACATCGGGTGGATGTTCTGGGTCGGCCTGCTGATCACGGCGGGCGACGTGCTCGCCGCCCTGTGGTTGACCAACTCCGGGATGAAGTCCGCGGCCAAGCACGAGGAGCTGAACCAGCGTGGTGTTCTGGTGCTGGCGCAGATCACCGGTATCTCGGACACCTCGTGGTTCGTCAACGACCAACAGATGATCAAGGTGAACCTCCACTTCGAGGTGCCCGGCTATCAGGGTTTCGACACTCAGGAGACCATGGCGTCGAGCCCCACCCGCATGCAGATCCTCAACGCCCACAAGTTGGTCGCGCTCGTCGAGCCGGGCACGCAGAAGTACGAAATCGACTGGAACGCCAGCGCTTTGATTGCCGGAGTGGTGCCCGCGCAGTTCACCCTCGCCGAGGACAACAAGACCTACGACCTGCGGGGGCAGGCCGGCCCGATGATGGAGATCATGCAGATCCTGCGCGCCAACGGCGTGCCGGTGAACGGCACCATCGACATCCGATCCAATCCTGCTGTGCGCCAGCAGGTGATGGCCGTCGTCCGGCGGGCCGCCGCCGGGCAGCCGGTGGCCGCCACACCACCGCAGGCCGCGCAACCCGCCACCACTACGCCGTACGTGCCGCCACCGATGCCGGAAGTGTCGACCGCGCAACGTCTTCAAGAGCTCGAGACCCTGAGGGCGACCGGCTCGATCACCGAGGCGGAATACACGGCCAAACGACAGCAGATCCTGGCCGATCTCTAGCTGATGGCCTCGACCGAAGCGCCGACGCAGGCCGACGGGAAGGTCAGCCTGCCGACCCTGACCGCCATGGTGGTCGGGTCCATGGTCGGGTCGGGGGTCTTTCTGCTGCCGCGACGCTTCGGAGTCGAGACCGGGGTGCTCGGGGCGCTGATCGCCTGGGCGATCGCCGGCGGCGGAATGCTGATGCTGGCCTTCGTCTTCCAGCGACTGGCCACCCGTAAGCCTGATCTGGATGCGGGCATCTTCGCCTACGCCAAGGCCGGTTTCGGTGACTACGTCGGCTTCAATTCGGCGTTCGGGTTCTGGGCGTCGGCGTGCGCGGGCAACACCTCTTACTGGGTGTTGATCATGGCGACCACCGCGGCGCTGTTCCCGTCACTCGGCACGGGAGACACCGTGCTGGCGGTCGTCTTGGCGTCGATCGGGGTGTGGTTGTTCTGCTTCCTGATCCTGCGCGGTGTCAAGGAGGCGGCGATCATCAACCGGATCGCCACCGTTGCCAAGATCATCCCGATCCTGCTGTTCATCGTCATCGCACTTGTCGCGTTCAAGGGCGGCGTCTTCGCGGATAACTTCTGGGGTGGCGACGGGAACTACTCCCTGAGCTCGGTCTTCGAACAGGCCAAGGGGACGATGCTGATCACGGTGTTCGTCTTCCTGGGCATCGAAGGCGCCAGCGTGTACTCGCGTTTCGCCCGTAAACGGGAGGACGTCGGGCGCGCCACCGTGATCGGTTTCCTCAGTGTGCTCAGCGTGTTCATGTTGGTCACCCTGGTGTCCTACGGCATTCTGCCGCAGCACGAGCTGGCCCAGGTTGACCAGCCGTCGATGGCTTCGGTCTTGGAAACGATTGTCGGACATTGGGGTTCGGTGTTCATCCGGGTCGGGGTGATCGTCTCGGTGCTGGGTGCATATCTGGCCTGGACGTTGATGGCCGCCGAAATCCTCTACCTTCCGGCCAAATCGGACGACATGCCGAGGTTCCTGGCCCGCACCAACTCTCATGGCGCCCCCGTCGCAGCACTGATCATGGCGGGCGGCCTGGTCCAGCTGCTCCTTATCCTGCTGCTGTTCACTTCCGACGCACTGAATTTCATGCTCGACCTGACCGCGGCGCTGTCCCTGGTTCCATACCTGCTTGCGGCGGCGTACGCGCTGAAACTGACGATCACCGGCGAGACCTACGGCCACGGCGATCCGCGCCGGTCCGACCTGGTGGTCGCCGTCCTCGCCACCGTCTACACGCTGTTTCTGGTCTACGCCGCCGGGGTGTCTCATCTGATGCTGTCCTGCATCCTCTACGCACCGGGGGCGATCCTGTACGTGATCGCGCGCCGGGAACGCCGGCTCCCGCTGTTCCGCCCGGCGGAGGCGGTCTTGTTCGTCATCATCCTCGTCGGCGCGGTCTCGGGTGTGGTCTCGCTGGCCACGGGCGCAATCGAACTCTAGGGAAGGGAAGTGGTGTGGTGACGTCTGCATCTGCTTCATACGGCGTGCATTCCGAAGTGGGAACGCTGCGCAAGGTGCTGGTGTGTTCGCCCGGCCTGGCCCACGAGCGGCTCACCCCGACCAATTGCGACGACCTGCTGTTCGACGACGTGCTGTGGGTGCAGAACGCCCGCCGGGACCACTTCGACTTCATGGACAAGATGCGCGAGCGCGGTGTCGAGGTGGTCGAACTGCACAACCTGCTGTCCGAGACGATGGAGATCCCGGACGGCCGCACGTGGCTGCTCGACCGCAAGATCGTCGCCAACGAGGTAGGGATGGGGCTGGTCGACGACACGAGGGCGTTCCTCGACGAGCTGCCCGCCCGTCGGCTGACCGAGTTCCTGATCGGCGGGCTGTCGACCCGCGACCTGCCGGTCGACCTCGGCCGGGGCTACCGCGCCCTGGCCCGCGAGCATGCCGGAATCACCGAGTATCTCATGCCGCCGCTACCCAACACGTTGTACACCCGGGACACCACCTGCTGGATCTACTCGGGTGTGACGCTGAACCCGCTGTTCTGGCCGGCACGGCACGACGAAACGCTGCTGATGAAGGCCATCTATGAGTTCCATCCCGATTTCACCGGCTTGACAGTGTGGTGGGGTGACCCCGAAAAGTCCTGGGGGATGGCCACTATCGAGGGCGGCGACGTCTTGGTGCCCGGCAACGGCGTGGTGTTGATCGGGATGAGCGAACGCACCTCGCGGCAGGCGATCACCCAGGTGGCGGCGACGCTGTTCGAACGCGGCGCGGCCGAACGCATCATCCTGGCGGGGATGCCCAAGCTGCGCGCCGCCATGCACCTCGACACCGTGTTCACCTTCGCCGATCGCGATGTCGCGACGATCTACCCCGAAATCGTGGACAACATCCAGACTTTCACGCTGCTCCCGAGCGATTCGGCCCCCGGCCTGGACGTCATCGAAGAGACCAAGCCTTTCGTGGAGGTGGTCGCCAGCGCCCTGGGCCTCGGCGCCTTGCGGGTGGTCGAAACCGGGGGCAGCGCCTACGACTCTGAGCGACAACAGTGGGACAGCGGCAACAACCTGGTGGCGGTCGAGCCGGGCGTGGTGTTCGCCTACGACCGCAACACCCACACCAACTCGCTGCTGCGCAAGGCCGGGGTCGAAGTCATCACGATCGTCGGCGCCGAACTGGGTCGCGGACGAGGCGGCGGTCACTGCATGACCTGCCCGATCGTCCGCGACCCGGTCAGCTACTGAGCCCGGTCAGTTATTGCCCCCCACCGGGGGAGTGTTGCCGCTGGGCCCATAGGCACCGTTCTGGTCGTTGGCGTTGCCGGCGCCCCCGGCGGGGTCGGGCGGCGTCGCCAGGTTGCCGGAGGTTTGGCACGTCGACGTGGCGGTCTGCGGAACCACGCAATCGTTCTGCGGTGCGGCGGACGCGATCGGAGCGGCAATCAATGCGGCGGCCGCACCGGTCAGCAGTGCTGGGGCGATGCTACGGATGGTCAATGCCATGTGGTCCTACTTTCGTGCTGAGGGGTGTTGCTAGCCCGTGGCTAGGGGCGAGCTGTGAAGCGGGCCTATGCGATGCGGCTCGAAATCCGCTGCGTCTCTGCTAATCAGGGCCTCCCGGCCCGCCCAGCAGAAATACCCGAGTGACCCGTGGGCAAACACGACGTCACATTTGCGACCGCTGGCTGGGAAGTATTTAGAACACGTTCCAACTCTCTTGCTAGCCTGACCTGGGCTGACTGAAAGGACCATTGATGACAACATCGTCGGGGACCCTCGAGGGGCGAGTAGCGTTCGTCACCGGTGCCGCGCGCGGCCAGGGCCGCGCCCACGCTGTCCGGCTGGCACGCGAAGGCGCCGACGTGATCGTCTCCGACATCTGCGCCTCGGTCAGTGACACCATTCCCTATCCCGGGACCACCACTGAGGACCTGAACGAAACGGTCCGGTTGGTGGAGGCCGAGGGGCGCAAGGTCCTGGGACGCGAAGTCGATGTCCGCGACGACGCCGCGGTCCGCCAGCTGGTGGCTGACGGCGTCGAGCAGTTCGGCAGGCTCGACATCTTGGTCGCCAACGCCGGTGTGCTGTCCTGGGGCCGGTTGTGGGAGTTGACCGACGAACAGTGGAACACCGTCATCGACACCAACCTCACCGGGACCTGGCGCACGCTCCGTGCCGTCGTCCCGGCGATGATCGAGGCCGGTAACGGCGGCTCGATCATCGTGGTGAGTTCGTCGGCCGGGGTGAAGGCCACCCCGGGCAACAGCCACTACGCCGCGTCCAAGCATGGGCTGACCGCCCTGACGAACTCACTGGCGTTGGAAGCCGGTGAGTACGGCATCCGGGTCAACTCCATTCACCCGTACTCGGTGGCCACCCCGATGACCGAAAACGACGCCATGCTGGGTGTTTTCGGCGCGCACCCGAGCTATCTGCACGGCTTCGCCCCGATGCCCTACCTTCCGGTGGGCCAGAACGCGACCGGCAAACGGTCCGACTTCATGAACGTCGATGAGGTCGCCGACGTGGTGGTGTGGCTGGCCGGCGATCAATCCGCCACTCTGTCGGGTTCGCAGATCAGCGTCGACCGCGGCGTGATGAAGTACTAGCGGTCAGCCCGGCAGTACCAGCACCGGAACGGGGCTGTGCCGCAGGATCTTCGAGCCCCGCGAGCCCAGGAATACCCGCGCAATTCCGCCCACCGGCGATGTGCCGATAGCCAGCAGGTCACCGTCTTGCCAATCGACCGCGTCCAGAGCATCGTCCCAACCGTTGCCGGTGGCCACCTGTAGATCCACGTCCGGGCCCACCACTGCGTCGGTCTTCAACTGCGCCAACGCTTCCCGTGCGTAGCCGGCCAGCTGGTCGAGGATCGAATCCTCGGCGCTCAGGCCGACTTCCGGCGGGTACATCGTTCGACCCCGAACCGCGAACGTGATCACTCGCATCGGCACGTCGAGCCGGCGAGCGAGATCGGCGACCCGCTGTACGACGTGCAGCGTGTCGGCCGTTCCCGGGTAGGCGGCGGTGATCCGGGTCAGGCCGCCTGATTTCGAACCGCGATATCCGCGTGGGCTGATCGCCATCGGTACCGGCGAGGAGTGCAGCAGACGGTCTGCCGTCGAGCCGATCACCACCTGGCCGAGCTTTCCGTCCGCGGATGAGCCCAGGATCAGCACCTCGGCTTCCAGCTCGGAGATCGCCTCCAGTAGCCCGCCGGACACCGAACGGTGCGACACCTTGTGATATCTGACGTCGAGCCCATCGGCTATAGACGCAACGCAGTCGCGGGCCTGTGCCGCCGAGTTCGTCGCCAATTGTTCGGCGTACTGGGCATATTCGGCGTCGATTCGGCCCAGCGACGGTGTCATCCACGGTCGCGGCACGACGGTCACCACGGTCAGCGACGTCCTCAGGGTCTTGGCGGCTTCGACCGCGAGATAGAGCGGCGACCGACCGCTCTTGCCCGCGAGGTAGCCGACCGCGACGGTCACGGCTCATCCTTGGTCATGACGTCGTCATCGCGGGGCACCGCCGACGGGCTGTAACCGTCGGAGCCCTCGGCGTTCAGCGCGCTGTGGCGCCGTCCCCAGAACAGATAGAACAGCAACACCAGCGCGACGCAGCCGCCGAAGACCAGCCACGTCTGCCAGCGCAGACCGTAGAGCACCGCGGCGCACGCCAGGATCGACAGAACGGGTGTCACGGGGTAGCCCGGGACTTTGAACGGCCGCTCGAGGTCGGGTTGGCGGACCCGAAGGATGATGACGCCGGCCGACACCGTGATGAACGCGACCAAGGTGCCGATCGACACCGCATCGAGCAACCAGTTCAGCGGAATGAAGCCCGCCAGGATGCCGGTGACGGCGGCGACGATGACGGTGTTGCCCACCGGAGTCATGCTGCGGGGGTTGACCTTTGCGAACATCGATGGAAGCAGTCCGTCTCGGCCCATCGCGAAGAGGATGCGCGTCTGTCCGTACATCACGACAAGCGTCACCGAGAAGATGGAGATCACCGCGCCGGCGGCCAGAACGGTGCTGGCCCAGGTGCTGCCGGTGATGTTCTCCAAGATCACCGACAGTCCCGCTTCGGCTTGTTCGTCCGATCCGAAGTCTGCGGCGTCCTGGGTGCCCAGGCCGGCGAACGCGACCAGTATGTAAAAGGTGGTGACCACCAGGAGTGCCGCGATGATGGCCCGCGGCATGGTTTTCTGCGGATTCTTCACTTCGTCACCGGCGGTCGACACCGCATCGAGTCCGATGAACGAGAAGAAGATCATGCTCGCGGCGGTGGTGATGCCGGGTACGCCCTTGTCCCAGAAGCCGTGGAAATGGTCGGCGTTGAAGGCGGTGAGTGCGATGACGATGAACATGCCCAGCACGCTGAGCTTGATCAGCACCATGACGGTGTTGACGAGGGCCGATTCACTCGCGCCACGGATGAGCAGCGCCATGCACATCAGGATCAGGAGGACCGCGGGCAGATTGACGATTCCGGGGGCGGAGTCCCACGGGGCGGCACTCAAGGACTGCGGCAGCTGCCACCCGAACAGGTTCTGCAACAACTTATTCAGATAGCCGCTCCACCCGACAGCGACGGCCGAGATGGAGACGCCGTATTCGAGAAGCAGGCAGGCTGCCACACCCATGGCAACGACCTCGCCCATCGTCGTATAGGCGTATGAGTAGGTCGAGCCCGACACCGGTACCGAGGATGCCATCTCTGCGTAGCAGATCGCAGACAGCCCGGCCGCCACGGCGGCGAGCAGAAACGAGACCAGCACCGCCGGACCGGCTTCAGGCACCGCCGCGGACAGGACGAAGAAGATACCGGTGCCGACGGTTGCGCCGACACCGAAAAGTGTCAGCTGAAAGGTGCCGATACTGCGCTTCAGCTGGTCGGAGGCGCCGTGTGCGACCGGCGCGCCTGCGACCGGACGGCGACGGAACAGCTGCTGGGAGAGGCTCAGCGGCGGTGCGGTCATAGTGCCTCCTGGGGTCACCAAACTGAACTACTCGTTACGAGTGTGCACCTGCCTGCGCCAGCACACGTGCGAACTGCCCAACCGCCCAATCGATCTCCTCGGCGGTGATGACCAGCGGGGGAGCGAACCGCAACGTCGACCCGTGAGTGTCCTTGACCAGCACTCCGTGCTCGGCGAGGGCGAGGCTGAGCTGCTTGCCTGTCCCGAGGCGTTCGTCGATGTCGACGCCGGCCCACAGTCCCATGCCGCGTACCGCGAGCACCCCGTGGCCGATCAACGATCGCAATCGGGCATGCAGGTGCAGGCCCAGTTCGGCTGAGCGGGACTGGAATTCACCGCGCCGCAGGATGCCGACCACGGTGGAACCGATTGCCGCGGCCAGCGGATTGCCGCCGAACGTCGATCCGTGCTCACCGGGATGAAGGACTCCGAGGATGTCGCGGTCGGCCACCACCGCGGACAGCGGAACCACGCCGCCGCCGAGTGCCTTGCCGAGCAGATAGACGTCGGGCACCACCCCCCAATGGTCACAGGCGAACGTGTGGCCGGTGCGCGCCAGGCCGGACTGGATCTCGTCGGCGATCAGCAGGACATTGCGCCTGCTGCACAGTGCACGCAGCCGGGGCAGATAGTCGTCGGCCGGGACGATGATCCCGGCTTCGCCCTGAATAGGCTCGATGAGCACGGCGACCGTGTTCTCGTCGATCGCGGCTGCGACAGCGTCGGCATCGCCGAACGGCACCGACCGGAAGCCGGGGGTGAACGGGCCGAAGCCGCCGCGGGCGGTGTCATCGGAGGAGAAGCTGACGATGCTGATCGTGCGTCCGTGGAAGTTGTTGTCGGCCACAACGATGTTCGCCATCCCGGCGGGGACGCCCTTGACGTCGGTGCCCCACTTGCGGGCGATCTTGAGGCCGCTTTCCACGGCCTCGGCACCACTGTTCATCGGCAGCACCATGTCTTTGCCGCAGAGCCCGGCCAGCGCGGCGCAGAACGGGCCGAGCTGATCGGAATGAAAGGCCCGGCTCACCAACGTCACGGCGTCGAGCTGGCGGTGCGCGGCGGCGACGATCTCGTCGTTGTGATGGCCGAAGTTCACCGCCGAGTACGCCGCCAGGCAGTCGAGGTAGCGGCGGCCCTCGACGTCGGTGATCCACGCGCCGCGGGCGCTGCTCGCCACCACCGGAAGCGGCGAATAGTTGTGCGCGGCGTAGGCGTTGTCCAGTGCGATTGCAGCGGCGGTGGCTCCGGTTACAGTGTCGGCCATGGTCATGTAAACACCTCCAGCGTGCAACATTTCACCGAACCGCCGCCCTTGAGCAGCTCGGACAGATCGACACCGATGGGGTGGAACCCGGCTCGGTGGAGTTGCTCGGCGAAGCCGGTGGCCTGCGCGGGGTACACCACGTGCTTGCCGTCGGACACCGCGTTGAGGCCGAGCACGTAGGCATCGGCGCTCGCCACTTCGATGGCATCGGGGAAAAGCCGGCGCAACTGCGTTCGGGCGTCGTCGGTGAACGCCGACGGGTAGTAGGCGATCGTGGTGTCATCGAGCACCGTCAATGCGGTATCGAGGTGGTAGAACCGCGGATCGACCAGTTCCAGCGAGATCACCGGCATGCCGGTGATCTCACCTACCTCGGCGTGCGCGTGCAGGTGCGTGCGAAAACCAGTGCCTGCCAGGATCATTGATCCGACCACCAGCAGGTCGCCTTGGCCCTCGTTGACGTGGCGGGTGGCTATCGGATCATGTCCGTGTTGGTCCATCCAGGCGGCATATGCCACCGATTCGCCGTGCCGCTCGGCATGCTTGAACCGGGCGACGATCGCCGTCCCGTTGATGATCAGCCCGGCATTGGCGGCGTACACCATGTCCGGCAGCCCCGGTACCGGCTCGACGAGGTCGACGGTGTGGCCGAGTCGGCGGTACGTGTCGCGCAGGTGTTCCCACTGGGCGAGCGCCAACTCGGCGTCGACGGGCGTGCTGGTGTCCATCCACGGGTTGATGGCGTACTCGACGGTGAAATACGTCGGTGGGGTCATGGCGTAGTGGCGGAGTCGCTGGGTGCGCGGTGTCCTCGTCGACCCGACGGCGACATCGGGGGATATCGTCATGAATCAACCATAGAAGTGCATTTTGACGCAATCAATCGATAACTATTGCGCGTCTATGAATGATCTATTGCGTCACCGCTAACATTGCGGTGATCTGTTGTGTGCGGGTGAAAGGGCTGCCGAATGGACCGGTTGGACGACACCGACGAGCGGATCCTCGCCGAGCTCGCCGAGCACGCCCGAGCCACCTTCGCCGAGATCGGGGAACGGGTGAACCTGTCGGCTCCGGCGGTGAAGCGGCGGGTCGACCGGATGCTCGACGCCGGGGTGATCCGCGGGTTCACCACGGTCATCGATCGCAGCGCCGTGGGCTGGAACACCGAGGCCTACGTGCAGGTGTATTGCCACGGCACGATCGCGCCAGATCGGTTGCGCGCGGCCTGGATTGACATTCCCGAGATCATCAGTGCCGCCACCGTGACGGGAACGTCGGACGCCATCCTGCATGTGCTGGCTCGCGATATGCGACACCTGGAGGCGGCGCTGGAACGCATCAGGTCGAGCGCCGACATCGAACGGAGCGAGAGCATCGTGGTGTTGTCCAACCTGATTGACCGATCACCCGCCTAACTGGTCGGTTGGCGCAGGCTGGCGAGCACTTCGCGACGGCGATCGTGTAAGAACACCACGTGAGCACGAGCGAAAACGGCATCCTCATCGTCGGTGGCGGCCTGGCCGCCACCCGCACCGCTGAGCAATTGCGCAAGTCGGAGTACACCGGCCCGGTCACCATCATCAGCGACGAGGTGCATCTGCCGTATGACCGCCCGCCGCTGTCGAAGGACGTGCTGCACGCCGACCTCGACGATGTCGCGCTCAAGCCCGCCGAGTTCTACGCCGAGAACGACATCACCCTGCGGTTGGGCAGCGCGGTCACGTCGCTGGACACCGCCGCCCGGACCGTGACCCTCGCCGACGGCTCGGTGCTGGGGTACGACGAGCTGGTCATCGCCACCGGCCTGGTGCCCAAGCGCATCCCGTCGTTCCCCGACCTGGAGGGCATCCGCGTTCTGCGCTCGCTCGACGATGCGCTGGCGTTGCGCGCCCATGCCGGGTCTGCACGGCAGGCGGTGATCATCGGCGCCGGTTTCATCGGCTGCGAGGTCGCGGCAAGCCTGCGCAAGCTCGGCGTCGAGGTGGCGTTGGTCGAGCCGCAGCCGGCTCCGCTGGCCTCGGTGCTCGGCGAGCAGGTCGGAAACCTGGTGACCCGCCTGCACCGCGCCGAAGGAGTCGATGTGCGCCCCGGCATCGGCGTGGCCGAGGTGCGTGGCGAGAACGGCCATGTGACCGCAGTCGTGTTGTCCGATGGCAGCGAGCTGCCCGCCGACCTCGTTGTGGTGGGTATCGGCTCGCGCCCGGCCACCGACTGGCTGGAGGGCAGTGGGGTGGCCATCGACAACGGCATCGTGTGCGACCAGGCGGGACGCACCAGCGCGGCGGGAGTGTGGGCGCTCGGTGACGTCGCGTCCTGGCGCGACGCCACTGGACACCAAGCCCGCGTTGAACATTGGAGCAATGTGGCCGAGCAGGCCCGGGTCATTGTGCCGTCGATGCTGGGGCAGGAGGCCCCGTCGGTGATCGTGGTGCCGTACTTCTGGAGTGACCAGTACGACGTGAAGATCCAGTGCCTCGGGGAGCCGGAGGCCACCGACACGGTGCACATCGTCGAGGACGACGGTCGCAAATTCCTCGCCTTTTACGAACGCGACGGCGTGGTGGCCGGGGTGGTCGGCGGCGGTATGCCGGGCAAGGTCATGAAGGTCCGCGCCAAGATCGCGTCCGGCGCCCCCATCGCCGACGTTCTGCCCGCGTCCTAGAACTCGCCGAGGTAGAACCGGCCACCCTGGTCGTCGGTGCACTCCGCCATCAGCCCGTAGGGCTGGCGGCTGGGTTCGGCGAGAACCGACCCACCCGCCTCGCGAACCCGGGCGACCGCCTCCTCGATGTCGGAGACCGTCCACATCGGCACCGTGCTCGGTGTGTGCGAGCCGCCGGCAGCGCCGGACATCGGGTGTGTGTTCTGTAGCGCCCAGCCGTCCTCGACCCGACCGCGTTCGAACGTCCATCCCAGCACCTGGCCGTAGAAGTCGCGGAAAGCCGCCGACTCACCGACCTCGTACGTGACATAGGACAGCTCGCCGTGGCCCGCGCCGTTGAGCAGCGGACGACGCTGACCCGGTTCCGGCCGATAGATCGCGAACGCGGCGCCCTGGTTGTCGCGGGCCTCCAGCAGTGCGCCGACCGCAGACTTGCGGGACACGCCCACCGACCCGCCGGCGGCGAGGATCGCGGCGCGCGCCTCATCCACGTCGTCCACCGCATAGCAGCAGAACAGCGTCGTGCGCTCGGACGGCGAGAAGTCAATCGCCTCAACGGTATTGGTCACCCGACCGGATGGGTCGCACTCCCACCCCAGCACGTGGGAGTAGAAGGCGGCCGCGCGGGCGATGTCCGGGCTGTGCACCGACACGTAGCCGATGTCGCCGTGCCGGATCGGCTCGCGCACCGGCCCGCTGAGCATCCACCGATGGCCGAAAGGGTCGCGGATGGTGGCGTTGCGCGCGCCGTGTCCTTCGTAGGGTTCGCGTTGCACCTCGGCGCCCTGGGCCCTGGCGCGGGACAGGGCGGCGTCGGTGTCAGCGACGTCCACCATCAGGCTCACCGAATTGACGCCGCTCGCCGGCGCCTGCAGTCCGAGGTCGGCGAACTCGTCGGCCAGGTACAGAACGCCGCCGCTCATCGCCAGTTCGGCATGGCCGATGCGTCCGTCGCCCATCACGATCGGGTCGCCGATCAATTCCGCACCGAAGGCGTCGCGATACCAGTCGATCGCGGCACGGGCGTCGGCCACCGTCAGGTATGGCAGCGCGGCGGGGCGGGGGTTCCCGGCCTGGTTCGCCGGCTCGTTCAATTCGGCAACTGCTGCCGCGGTGCCGCTCATGGTGACTCCTCGGGTGTTCGCGGGTAAGGACAAGGCAGACTCCAGCCGCGCCCGCAACTCGGCCGCAAAAGACGGATCCGGTTGCACGGGAAGGTCTTCGGTGGTCAAGACGCGCATGGGATCGGTCATGAGACACCTCCTTCCGGGTAGAGCTTCCTGAAGGCGCGCCGGGCGCGGACCAGTAACGCCTCGGTGGCGTGCACGCTGCGTCCGATCAACTCCGCGCACTCCGGAACCGAGCAGTCGTCCATGTAGCGCAGTGCGAGCACCACCCGGTGTGGTTCGGGGAGTCGTGCGAGCACGCTCTCGGCGACGATCCGGTCCAGTTGGGCGTCCCAGTCGTCGGCCGCTTCGCCCTCGGGCACGTCGGCGACGGCCACCGTGGGGCGGGCTGAACGACGCCGGTAGTGATCGGCCAGTTTGTGCCGAGCCACCCCGAGTAGCCACGGGACAGCCAGCGGCGGTGGCGCGGCCCGCCGGGCGGCATCCATCGCCGCGAGGAACGTCTCCGACGTGAGGTCCTCGGCGGTGGCCTGATCGCCGCACCGGCGGACGAAGTATCCGTAGACGACCGGAAGCGCGTCGTCGTAGAGCTCTAGCAGCCGGTACGGAGCATCGGGAGGTTCCGGATCCGCACTCACATCCTTATCGTCGTCGCGCAGGCCCGAACTCCGACGCACCAACATCGAATTTCACGTTTCGCAGTGAAAGTTCGAGTAGACGCCAGCAAAACGTGAAACTCGGCGTCGTGAGCATCGCATCGTCACTTGCCACCCAGGTCGTCGAGTCCGTGCGCGACGACGTCGAAGGCGTCGCCGATCGCCTGCGGCAGCGAGACGGCCTCGTTGGCCAGCCAGTACTCGTAGGCCGACAGGGCGACCCCGAGCATCAGCCAGGCGACCGACTGGGGAACCAGGTCGCCGGGCTTGCCGCCGGTTCGTGCGGCCACGAAGTCCGCGACCACGCCCCGCCAGCCGGCGTACATGGTCATCGAATGCGCCTGCAGTTCGGCAGTCTCCAGGATCACCCGCATCCGTTGTCGGTGCCGTTCGGTCTCCGAGGGGTCAAAAGTGTTGAATGCCAACAATGCCGACCGCAGCGCCGGGCTGATCGCCTCGGTGTCGGCGACCCGGGCGAACAGGTCGCGGAAGTGCTGCAGGTGGGCGTCGAAGTCACCCCAGGGGATCGCGTTCTTCGACGGGTAGTACCGGAACAGGGTGCGCCGGGCGATACCCGATGCCGCCGCCACGTCGTCGACGCTGACCGACCCGAACCCGTAGTTGGCGAACAGGTCGAGGGCGACGTCGGTGATGTGGTCCTGCGTGGTGGACCTGCGCCGCCCCACCCGGGCGCTCGGGTAACCCCCAGCAGTCGTCATCGACCCGCCCTTCCTTTTCGGCACTCGATGCCATATTCTTGCGATCTCGATCACAATTGTCGAGAACCTGGGCCGACGAAAGGGTGCTTTTCATGGAGCCGAGCCAAGCAACCGAGAACGAAACCGAACTGGTGACCGAGACGCTGGTCGAAGAAGTCTCCATCGACGGGATGTGCGGGGTCTACTGACCGTGCCCGCCCACGCTGTGGGCGATCCGGCTGTGGCCGGGTCGGCCTTCGACCCGGCACTCAGCTGGCGCCTGCATCCGCAGGTGGCCGTGCGCCCGGAACCCTTCGGCGCACTGCTGTACCACTTCGGTACCCGGAAGCTGTCGTTCCTGAAGAACCGCACCATCTTGGCCGTCGTGAATTCGCTGCCTGAGCACCCCGACGTGCGCTCCGCCTTGAGAGCCGCGGGGGTGGACGAGTCCGACGAGGCGCCGTACCTGCATGCGTTGAGCGTGCTGGTGACCTCGAACATGTTGACCTGCAAGGATTCCCAATGACTTCGGTAGCACCGGTACCCCGGCTGATCGAGCAGTTCGAGCGCGGTCTCGACGCCCCGATCTGCCTGACCTGGGAGCTGACCTACGCCTGCAACCTGGCGTGTGTGCACTGCCTGTCGTCGTCCGGCAAGCGCGACCCCCGCGAACTGTCCACTCGCCAATGCATGGACATCATCGACGAGCTCGAGCGCATGCAGGTCTTCTACGTCAACATCGGTGGCGGCGAACCCACTGTGCGCCCGGACTTCTGGGAGCTGGTGGACTACGCCACCGAGCACCACGTCGGGGTCAAGTTCTCCACCAACGGCGTGCGCATCACCCCCGAGGTGGCCGCGCGATTGGCCGCGAGCGACTACGTCGACGTGCAGATCTCGCTCGACGGCGCCACCGCGGACGTCAACGACGCCGTGCGCGGACCCGGCTCGTTCGAGATGGCCACCCGGGCGCTGGAGAACCTGGCCGCCGCCGGGTTCACCGACGCCAAGATCTCCGTGGTGGTCACCCGCCACAACGTCGACCAGCTCGATGAATTCAAAGCTCTCGCCGACCGCTACGGCGCCACCCTGCGCATCACGCGGCTGCGCCCTTCCGGGCGCGGTGCCGACGTGTGGGACGAACTGCACCCCACCCCCGACCAGCAGGTGACGCTCTACAACTGGTTGGTCGCCAAGGGCGAGGGCGTGCTGACCGGTGATTCGTTCTTCCACCTGTCCGGCCTCGGCGCACCCGGTGCGCTGTCAGGTTTGAACATGTGCGGCGCGGGCCGGGTGGTCTGCCTGATCGACCCGGTCGGCGATGTCTACGCCTGCCCGTTCGCGATCCACGACCGCTTCCTTGCCGGAAACGTGGTGCGCGATAACGGTTTCGACAACGTGTGGAAGAACGCCCCGCTGTTCCGCGAACTGCGCGAGCCGCAGTCGGCCGGTGCCTGCGGCAGCTGCGGGCACTACGACGCGTGCCGGGGCGGCTGCATGGCCGCGAAGTTCTTCACCGGGCTGCCGCTGGACGGTCCCGACCCGGAGTGCGTCGAGGGCTACGGGGTGCCCGCCCTGGCGACCGAGCGGGACAAGCCCCGCCCCAGTGCCGACCACTCCCGGGGCAAACCGATCCTGCTGACCCTGTCCACCCGGCCGCCGGCCAAGCCCTGCAACGAAAGTCCGATCTGAGTCATGGCACGCGACACCTGGTTCGAAACCGTCGCCATCGCGCAGCAGCGCGCCAAGAAGCGTCTCCCCAAGTCTGCGTACGGCGCACTCATCGGTGGCAGTGAGAAGGGCCTCACGGTCAACGGTAACAACGAGGCCTTCAACGAGCTCGGCTTCGCCCCGCATGTCATCGGCGCCCTCGAAAAGCGGGACATGGCAACGACGGTGATGGGCCAAGAGGTCTCGGTGCCCGTGCTGATCTCACCGACCGGGGTGCAGGCGGTGCACCCTGACGGGGAGGTGGCCGTCGCCCGCGCCGCCGCGGCCCGCGGCACCGCGATGGGCCTGTCGTCGTTTGCCAGCAAGCCCATTGAAGAGGTCGTCGCGGCGAACCCGAAGACGTTCTTCCAGATCTACTGGCTGGGCGACCGGGATGCCATCGCCGCCCGCGCCGAGCGCGCCCGGGCCGCCGGGGCGGTCGGGCTCATCGTGACCACCGACTGGAGCTTCAGCCACGGCCGGGACTGGGGCAGCCCCAAGATCCCGGAAAAGATGGACCTCAAGACCATGATCAAGATGAGTCCCGAGGTTCTGACCAAGCCGAGCTGGTTCTACCAGTGGGCCAAGACTCTGCGCCCGCCCACCCTGTCGGTGCCGAACCAGGCAGGCCGGGGCGAGGCCGGTCCGGCGTTCTTCGACGCCTACGGCCAGTGGATGGGCACGCCCCCGCCGACCTGGGACGACATCGCCTGGCTGCGTGAGCTGTGGGGCGGGCCGTTCATGCTCAAGGGCGTCATGCGGATCGATGACGCCAAACGCGCTGTGGACGCTGGCGTTTCGGCGATCTCGGTGTCCAACCACGGTGGCAACAACCTGGACGGCACGCCGGCGTCGATCCGGGCGCTGCCAGCGATCGCGGACGCGGTCGGCGACCAGGTCGAGGTGCTGCTGGACGGCGGTGTCCGCCGGGGCAGCGACGTCGTCAAGGCGTTGGCGCTGGGCGCCCGCGCGGTCATGATCGGCCGTGCCTACCTGTGGGGTCTGGCCGCCAACGGTCAGGCGGGTGTGGAGAACGTCCTCGACATCCTGACCGGTGGCATCGACTCGGCTCTGCGAGGGCTGGGGAAGGCGTCGGTTCACGACCTGACGGCCGAGGACATCTTGGTGCCGGACGGCTTCGTCCGGGCGCTCGGAGTGCCCGGCGGCGGGACGCACTGAACCCGCCATAACCCAGCCTCTGGTGCTGGCGTGACTGACGGGACGACGGTGACGGCTCCGGATGGGCGCCACCGTCCCGATTGCGAAAGAAATCCGTCTTCTCCTCGAACAATTGGCGCACAGCAGGTGAATTCGGCCTACCATCGGCGCGTGGCTTTCCGGAGCGAGCTGGGCAACTCGACATCGAGTCAGCTTCGCGATACCTCGCCAACGATCTTGATCCCGGTCGGTTCGACCGAGCAGCACGGCCCGCACCTGCCGCTGGACACCGACACCCGCATCGCCGCCGCGGTGGCCCGGGCCGCCACCGAGCACCTCAACGGTTCCGATCATGATCAGTTTCTGCTCGCGCCCGCGATCGCCTACGGTGCGTCCGGCGAGCACGAGGGCTTTGCCGGGACGGTGTCGATCGGCACCGCGGCGCTGACGACCGTGCTGGTCGAGTACGGCCGTTCGGCGTGTGGCTGGGCGCGACGGGTGGTCTTCGTCAACGGTCACGGCGGCAATGTGGAAGCCATGCGCTCGGCGGTGCGTCTATTGCGCGCCGAGGGCCGCGACGCCGCCTGGTGCGCGTGTGTCGCCGAGGGCGGAGATGCCCACGCCGGTCATACGGAAACGTCTGTATTGCTACATATTTCGCCGGCGGACGTCCGTACCGACGCCTGGTGTAGCGGGAACCGGGCCCCACTGGCTACCCTTTTGCCGCAGATGCGTCTCGGGGGGGTGGCCGCGGTGAGTGAGGTGGGGGTGCTCGGTGACCCGACGACGGCGACTCCGGTCGACGGTGAGCGCATCTTCACGCAGATGGTCGCCGATTGTTCGCAACGCGTCGGCCGGTGGCGACCGGCCGCCGACGGGATGTTGATATGACCCAGCCGCGGTTGCCCGACGGCTTCGCGGTACAGGTCGATCGTCGGGTGCGCACACTCGCCGAGGGCTCGGCCCTGCTCGGGGGTTCTCCGACCCGGTTACTGCGCCTGGCGCCGGCGGCCCAGACCTTGCTGGACGGCGGCCGCCTCGAGGTGCGCGATGCGGTGAGCGCTCAGTTGGCCCGCACCCTGCTGGACGCCACCGTCGCCCACCCCCGCCCCGCGGGCGGTCCGTCGCATCGTGATGTCACCGTGGTGATTCCGGTGCGTAACAATCCCTTTGGGCTTTATCGGTTGATCATGTCCCTGCGTGGTATGCGGGTGGTGGTCGTTGACGACGGATCTGAGATGCCGGTTCAGGCCGACGATTTCGCCGGTGCTCGGTGCGACGTCGAGGTGATACGGCACGCTCGCAGCAAGGGTCCGGCGGCGGCCCGTAACACCGGGCTTACCTCTTGCGCAACAGATTTCGTCGCCTTCCTGGACTCCGACGTCGTACCGCGGCGCGGCTGGCTCGAGGCGCTGCTGGGTCATTTCTGCGACCCTGCGGTGGCGCTGGTGGCCCCGCGCATCGTCGGGCTCGGACACAGCGATCAACTGGTCGCCCGCTACGAGGCGGTGCGGTCGTCACTGGACCTCGGTGAGCGTGAGGCTCCGGTGATGCCCTACGGCCGGGTGTCCTATGTTCCCAGCGCGGCGATCATCTGTCGGCGTTCGGCGCTGGTGGAGGTCGGGGGTTTCGACGAGACCCTGCCGTCGGGTGAAGATGTCGACCTGTGCTGGCGGTTGATCGAGTCGGGCTCTCGGCTGCGCTACGAGCCGATCGCGCTGGTCGCCCACGAGCACCGCACTCAGATGCGAGAGTGGCTGGGCCGGAAGGCGTTTTATGGCAGCTCGGCGGCTCCGTTGTCGATCCGGCACCCGGACAAGATGGCCCCGGTGGTGATTTCGGCATGGAGCCTGCTGGTGTGGTTGCTGATGACCATGGGCTCGGTGAGCGGTTACCTGGCCTCGCTGGTGTTCGCCGGGGTGACCACCCGCCGCACGGCCAAGGCCATGCAGAACACCGACGCGGGCATGTCCGACGTGGTGGTCCTGGCTCTTCGCGGTATCGGCGCCGCGGCACTGCAGCTGTCGGCGGCCATCTGCCGGCACTACTGGCCGCTGGCGTTGGTGGCGGCCCTGCTCTCCCGGCGGTGCAGGCAGGCGATCCTGGTGGCCGCGGTCCTCGACGGGGTGCAGGACTGGATCACCCGCAATCGCAGCACCGATGTCGAGGGCAAGCCGATCGGCCTGTTCGCCTACCTGCTGCTCAAGCGCCTCGACGATCTGGCCTACGGCGCCGGGCTGTGGACGGGTGTCATCCGCGAGCGCACGTTGCGGCCGCTGAAGCCGCAGATCAAAACCTGACTTGGTGACCGACCACAGCACCCGCAGCGACGTCCTGATCGTCGGTGCCGGAAGCGCCGGATCCGTGCTGGCCGAGCGCCTCTCGGCTGATCCGACGTGCCGGGTGACCGTTGTCGAAGCCGGCCCCGGCCCGGACGAACCGGGTGTCCGGGACCTCACCCGTAACGGCTTGCAGCTGCCGATCGGCGCGGCGAGTCCGCTGGCCCAGCGCTATCGCACCCGCCTCACCGACGATCCGGCCCGAGACGCCGACATCGTCCGCGGTGTGACGGTGGGCGGCTCCGGTGCGGTCAACGGCGGTTACTTCTGCCGGGCGCTGCCCGCCGACTTCGACGGGCCTGCCCTGCCGGGCTGGTCGTGGAGCGAGGTGATACCCCACTACCGGGCCATCCAGACCGATCTGGATTTCCCCGACCGCGCCGACGGTGGCCCCATCGCCATCCGGCGTACCAACGAACTCGTCGGCAGCACAGCAGCTTTCGTCGACGCCGCGCGCGCCGCCGGACTGCGCTGGTTGCCCGACCTCAACGCCGAGCCCATCGGGGAGAACTCGCCCCCCGGCATCGGGGCCGTGCCGCTGAACATCGTCGACGGTGTGCGCGGCGGCCCCGGCGCGGCCTTCCTGGAGCCGGCCGCCGCGCGCCCGAACCTGACCGTGCTGCCGCGGACCCGGGTCCTGCGCGTCCGGCTCTCCGGTGGCCGCGCCGTGGGCGTCGAGATCGTCGGTCCGGGCGGGCCGGGTGTGGTGGAGGCCGACCGGGTGGTGCTCTCGGCCGGCGCCATCTCCTCCGCGCAACTGCTCATGCTCTCGGGCATCGGACCCGCCGCGACCCTGCGCCGGCTCGGCATTGCGGTATCGGCCGACCTTCCCGTGGGGCAGCGGACCTGGGACCACCCGGAGTGGGTGCTCCCGACAACGTGGACCGTCGCCCCGCAGCGGCCGGTGCTCGAAGTGGTGCTGGTGATCGATGGCATCGAGATCCGGCCGTACACAGGTGGTTTCATCGCCATGGTCGGCGACGGCACCGCCGGCCGTCCGGATTGGCCCCATCTCGGGGTGGCGCTGATGACCCCTCGGGCCGCTGGGCGCGTCTCGCTGCAGTCCGCCGACCCCATGGTCGCCCCGTCGATACAGCACCATTACGACAGCGCGGGCGAGGATACCGCCGCATTACGGCGTGGCTGCGAGTACGCCACCGAGGTACTCGGAACCACAACGCAGCTCGGAGAGCCGATGTGGTCGACCTCCCAGCATCTCTGCGGCACGGCGCCGATGGGTCTCGATCCCGATGAGCACGCCGTCGTCGATCCGCGGTGCCGGGTGAAGGGGATCGATCGTCTCTGGGTGGTGGACGGCTCAGTGCTGCCCCGCATCACCAGCCGCGGCCCCCACGCGACGATCGCGATGATCGGCCACCGTGCCGCCGAATTCGTCTCGGCGGGTTAACTTTCGGACCAGCCGCAGTTGGCGACCGTCACGGCCGGGAGCCCACAGCCCGATCAGCACCGCGGCGAGCGCGACGAGAATCGCGAGCACCACGATCGAGCTCTGCATTGCGTGCAGGAATGCCGACTTGCTGATGTCGGCCACCTGAGCGCCGGCCGGCCCCAGCCGGCTGGACACGGCCAGCGCCTCGGCCAGCGACCCACCGGCGGCTTGACGAACCGGCGGCGGGAATGCTGCGAGTTGGTCGCCGAGGCGATGGGTGTATTGGCCGGCCAGCACCGAACCCGCCAGAGCGATGCCGAGCGCGGCGCCGACTTCGCGGACGGTGTCGTTGACCGCCGACGCCACACCCTGCTTGTCGTCGGGTGCGGCGTTCATGATGGCCGAGGTGGTCGGCGCGGTGCACAATCCGACCCCGGTGGCCAGTACCAGCAGCGGCCAGGCCAGGCTGAGGTAGGACGAGTCCACCCGCAGGGTGAGCAGACAGACGAATCCGGCTGTCAGGAAGAGCGATCCGGTGAAGACGACCATGCGCAACCCCAGCCGCGGCAGATACCACGATGAGGTCACGGACAGCACGGCCAGCGGGAGTACCAGCGGCGTCAACGCCAGCGCGGTTTGCAACGCCGAGTACCCCAAAATCAGCTGCGTGTACTGCATGACCAGGAACATGAATCCGAAGTTGGCCAGGAACAGCACTGCGATCGCCGCCGCGCCGGTGGCGAAATCGGCTCGCCGGAACAGGGATACGTCGAGCAGCGGATGCGTGCGATGGACCTCGAGTACGCCGAATGCCACCGCCAGCGCCAGCCCCGCAGCCAGGCAGCAGATCACCAGCGGATCCGACCAGCCCCGTTGGGGCGCCTCCACGATGCCGAACACCAGTACCGCGACGGCGCCTGCGATGAGTACTGCACCGGGCCAGTCGAGCGGGGGAGTGGTCGCGTCGCGGGAATCGCTGACCGTCCAGGTCAGCGCGAACAACAGCACACCTGCGCCGGCCAACGCCCAGAAGATCGACTGCCACGGCCAAAAGCGGAGCAGCACACCGGAACCCAGCATTCCAAGGATCGCGCCGCTGCCGGCCACCGCCGCCCAGATCCCGACTGCCTTCGTGCGTTCCGACTTCGGATAGACCACCGTCAGAAGGGAGAGGGTGGCCGGCATGACGAACGCGGCCCCCGCTCCGGCGACCGCTCGGGCGGTGATGATCTGAATCGGTGTATCGAGGAAGATCGGCGCCAGCGATGCCATCGTGAAAATGGCCAGCCCGATCAGCAGCGCGCCGCGGCGGCCGTAGCGGTCGCCGATGGCCCCGGCCGGAAGTAGCAGGCAGGCCAGCACGAGGGTGTAGCTGTCCACGACCCAGGTCAGCTGGGACTGGTTGGCCGACGTCGAGACGGCGATGTCGCCCAGTGCGGTGTTGAGGGCGATCATCGAGGAGATCACCAGCGCCACGCCCAGGCAGGCGACGGTCAATGTCCACGTTCGCTGCAGAGTCGAGACGTCCCGGAGTCGGGTGTCGGTACCCTTGTCGGGCCGGATCAAGGTGTCCACACGGGAGCCTTCCTTCGGTCGCAGTCCAACTATGGGACTATCCGTCTCAAAAATATTCAAACGTGCTGACCGGGCACCGGGGAGGATTCCACTCATGGCGAGCCGACGCAGCGACCCCAGACCTGCGCGTTCGCGCGCGCGGTTACTGGACGCCGCAACGGCATTGCTGCGCGCCGGCGGCCCCAACGCGGTCACGGTCGATGCCGTAACCCGCGGCGCCAACGTCGCGCGGGCGACTCTGTACCGGCATTTCCCCAGCGGGAACGACCTGCTGGCTGCCGCGTTCCACAGCCTGATTCCGCCCGCCCCGATGCCGCCGGAGACCGGGACGTTGCGGGAGCGCCTGCTGGCGCTGTTGCAGGCGCAGGCCGACCTCATTTCGGAAACCCCGGCCCTGCTGTCAGCGACCTACTGGCTGGCGCTGGGTCCGGACATGGAACACATGCCCGGCAAGACCGGGGACGCGGACAGCCCGGAGGTTCGCACGCTGCGCGAGCGGGTCGCTCAGCAGTACGGCGCTCCATTCGACGCGATCTTCGACAGTCCCGATGCCCGGCGTGAACTCGGCGAGGTCGACCGCGCGCAGGCCATCATGCTGTTGATCGGCCCGCTGGTTGCCGGTCGGATCAGTACGCTCGCCGACTTCGACTACCGCGAGTGCGCACGCGCCGCGGTGGACGGCTTTCTGGCCGTCCACCGGGTCAGCGAAATCACCTCAGCGAGTAGCGAATCGGCAGGCGTTTGAGGCCGCCGACGAAGGTGGTGGCCATGAGTTCCGGCTCGCCGGCGAGTTCGATGGAGTTGATGCGCGGGACGAGTTCGGTAAAGAAGCTGTTCATTTCCATGCGGGCCAGCGCTGCGCCCAGGCAGAAGTGCACGCCGTAGCCGAAGGACAGGTGCTTGTTGGGGTCGCGGCCGACGTCGAAGCGCATCGGGTCGGCGAAGACCTCTTCGTCACGGTTGGCCGAGACGTAGGACAGCAGCACGGCTTCGCCCTTGGCGATGGGGACCCCGCGGACCTCGGTGTCGGCTTGGGCGGTGCGCATGAACTCCTTGACCGGCACGATGCAGCGGATCATCTCCTCGACCGCGGTGCCCATCAGGGACGGATCGTTCTGCAACCGCTGTAGCTCACCCGGGTTGCGGATGAGTTCCAGTAGCCCGCCGGCGATTCCGGCACTGGTGGTGTCGTGGCCGGCGCTGGCGACGATGACGTAGTAGGAGGCGGTGTCCATGTCGGACAACGGTTCTCCGTTGATCGTGGCGTTCGCGATCGCCGAGCTGAGGTCCTCGGTCGGGTGCTCCCGGCGCGAGGCGGTCAGCGCGTTGAAGTAGTTGAAGAAGTCCAGCAGCACCGCGAGCATGTCGTCGGTCTTGCCGCCGCGCTGGAACTCTTCGTCATCGCCGCCGAACATCTCCTGGGTGAGCTTGAGCATCCGCGGGAAATCCGACTCCGGCAGGCCCAGCAGCGACAGGATGATGTAGAGCGGAAAGTTGACGGCGATCTCCTGCACGAAGTCGAGCTCCGGCCCCTGCTCGAGCATCTTGTCGACGTAGATCTTGGCCAGTTCGTCGCAGCGGGTCTTCAACGCGCGCATGGCTTTCGGGCGGAACCAGTCGGCGCCGATCTTGCGCAGGTCGCGGTGCAGCGGGTCATCCATGTGAATCAGCGTGCGCAGACCGATCCCGGCTTCCATCTGCGCGCGCAACACGTCGTCGGCTTCGGCGATCGCCAGCAGGGGCCGCGGATCGTTGGTGAACAAGTCGTTCTGCCGTTCGATGTCCATGATGTCGGCGTGCTTGGTGATCGCCCAGAACGGCCGGTATCCGTCGGCCTCGACCCACGATACGGGGGCATGTGCACGCAGGTGAGCAAGCGATTCATGCATCCGCTTCTCATCGGTGTAGCCCAGCGGACTGGCCAGAACCCGGGCCGCTTTGTCCATGATCCGTGGGGTCATCGGGTCTCCTTGCTCAACTCTTACCAGAAACTTGACGGGTGTCAGGTTCCTAGTTTGGCGTCGATTCTGCCAGGTCGCAGGCAAATCGCGGGAATTGCCAGGTCATGGCTCGAGCGGGCCGCCGCGTAGGCTCGATTCTCGTGCCACACCAATCGAGGAGCCGACGAGTACAGCGCGCAATCGTGCTGCTCATGGCCTTGGTCGTGGCCGCGTGCGCGCGGAACAGCGCTGAGCCGCAACGTCAGGTCGCCGCGGCCGCCGAGCCGGGGCCGGCGGTGGTGCAGACCGCGGCCGGTGCGCTGCGCGGCGTGGTGGCGCCGGGTTACCGGGTCTTCACCGGCATTCCCTACGCGGCCGCACCGGTGGGGCCGCTGCGCTGGCAACCGCCGCAGCCGGCGGCGCCGTGGCCCGGCGTGCGTGATGCCACCAAGCCCGGCGTGCGGTGCATCCAGGACACCACGTATGACCCCGACTACGGGCGGCCCACCGGCGAGGACTGCTTGAACCTCAACGTCTGGACCCCGGATGGTGCGAGCCGCTCCCATCAGAAGCCGGTGATGGTGTGGATTCATGGTGGTGGCTTCCTCAACGGCAGTGCCGATATCTACGACGCGCGATGGATGGCCACCCAGGGCGACATCGTCGTCGTCACCGTCAACTACCGGCTGGGAACCCTAGGGTTCCTGGCGGATCCCGCGTTGAGCCCGGACGGCGATGTTGGCAACTACGGCCTGGCCGATCAACAGGCCGCGCTGC
The DNA here is from genome assembly GCF_041287105.1 of Mycobacterium sp. SA01. NCBI lineage: Bacteria > Bacillati > Actinomycetota > Actinomycetes > Mycobacteriales > Mycobacteriaceae > Mycobacterium > Mycobacterium sp. SA01. The sequence continues at coordinate 693,911 of NZ_JBGGNO010000020.1, forward strand.
GGTGGGTTCGCGACAATGTCGCCGAATTCGGTGGTGATCCGACCAAAGTCACGATCGCCGGTGAATCGGCAGGTGCGATGTCGGTGTGCGATCACCTGGTCGCGCCCGAGTCGGCAGGCTTGTTCCGCGCCGCGATCCTGCAGAGCGGACCCTGCCAGGCGCAGGCCGATCGGCCCACCGCGCAACGGGTCAGTGCCGAGTACGCGTCCGCGGCGGGGTGCACCGATCCGGCCGCGGTGGCGGCGTGCTTGCGAGCGCTGCCGACCGAGGCCCTGCAACGCGCCCCGCTCTATGTCGGATTCGGCCCCGACAAGCTGACCGGTCCGGTCACCGGTACCGACCGGTTACCGGTTGACCCGATGACCGCGTTCGCGTCGGATCGGGTGCCCCGGACGCCGGTGCTCGTCGGCAGCAACGGTGACGAGTTCGCGATGTTCGCCGCAATTCAATATCTCAAGGATCGACAGTTGCCGCCTTACCCGCAATTGATGGCGAAGACGTTCGGGGCGGACGCCGCCGCGGTCGCCGAGCGCTATCCGCTGGAACGGTACGCGGGCAGTGTGGGCCTGGCGTACTCCGCCGCGGTCACCGACAGTGTATTCGCTTGTCCCGCAGACCGAATCGCGTCGAGTCTAGCGCGCACCGGGCCGGTGTACGCCTACGAGTTCAACGACCGCACGGCCCCGGCGCCCGACCCGCTGCGCGCGGCTCCGTTCCCGGTGGGGGCCAGTCACTCGCTGGAGTTGCGGTACCTGTTCGACGTCGGCGGCGCCCGGCCTCTGGACCCGGCGCAACGCATGTTGTCCGACCAGATGGTCGCCTACTGGAGCCAGTTCGTGAAGACCGGCACTCCTGAGGTGTCGGGGTTGCAGGAGTGGCCGGAGTTCGGCTCCGACGAGGCCACCGGCAAGCGAATATCGCTGCAGACCGGGGAATTGACGGTCACCACTGACTTCAGTTCGCGGCACCAGTGCCCGTTCTGGACCAGCCGCAGCGGTGCGCGCTAGCCGCTCCAGCGCGGGTGGGCCACCACGGCCAGTGCTTCGGCTACGTCGGCCGCCAGTGGCCGACGCCGGTCTCCGTGATTCCTCACCCACTGCTGAAAGGCGAAATCTGCTGCTGCGAAGGATAATTGGACCAGCAGCCCGGGGCGCAAATCTTGACTCGGGTCGACGGCCATACGCGCAGCCACGAGCTGAATCATCTGTTCGCGGTCTGCGGTGGACAGCAGCGTCGCCCGGTCGAGCAATTCGGGTGCGGTCAGGATCGCCGCGCGCCAGTTCTCCAGATCGACATCCTCGAAGGACCCGACGCGGCTGACGATCGCGGCGGCCAGGGCGACGTCGGGTGCCTCGTCGGGCGGTCGACGCACCAGCAGCGACGCGATCGCGGCGTTGCCCCGCTGGACGGCCCCGAGCAGCAGATCCTCCTTGGTCGCGACGTGGCGGAAGAATGTTCGCGGCGACACCGATGCTTCGGCGGCGATGTCGTCGGTGGTGACGTTGCCGAATCCCCGTGCGGCGAAAAGGCGGTAGGCCGCGGCGTGGATATCGGCGCGCACCTGTGCCCGTTGCCGGTCCCGCAGGGTCGGCGGCCGCTCCGCGGGCGGGCTGCTCACCGGTAGGTTCCCATCCCGCCGTCGATGTTGATGGTCTGGGCGGTCATGTACGAGGCGTCACGGCTGATCAGGAAGGCCACCACCGCGCCGATGTCGGTGTGGGTGTCGCCGATGCGGCGCAGCGGGACGCCTTTGACGATCTTGTTGTAGATGTCGGGGTGTGCGTCGCTCCATCCCGCGACGCCGTCGGAGTTGGCGAATGGGCACACCACGTTGACCCGGATGTTGTCGACACCCCATTCCAGCGCAGCGACTTTCGACATACCGCGAATCGCCTCCTTGGCTCCGGCGTAGGCCCCGAACGACTTCTGTCCGCCGGTGCCGCTGCCGGAGCCGAAGTTCACGATGGACCCGCCGCCGGCGGCTTTCAGGATCGGGTAGGCGGCCTGCATGAGGAAGAAGGTGGCCCGCGGACCGATGTCGAAGACGAGGTCGTAGTCCGCCATGGTGATGTCGGTGAACGGCTTGGGTTCATCGGTGGCGATCGCGTTGTTGATCAAAGCGTCTATTCCACCGAACGATTCGACCGCGACGTCGATGATGTGCTGATAACTGGAGTGGTCGCACAGGTCGGCGACCAGCGGGACGGCGTGCTGGTCATCGCGCAGGGCACCGGCGACCCCGATCACGCCCGGGTCACGGTCGACCAGCAGCACCGAGGCGCCGCGTTCGAGTAGCGCCGCGCTGATTCCGCGGCCGACTCCCCGGGCCGCCCCCGTGACGATCACCCGGTGGCCGCTCAGCGATCCGGGATGCCAGTAGGTCGCCTCAGGGGACACCACGATGTAACTCCTCCGATGTGCGTGCAGTACCTGGGAACTCGATGAATTCCACCGCTGTTCCGTCGGGATCCTTGACGAAGAACATTCGAACTCCGGCGATGTCGAACGGTGTCTGATCCGGCGTGAAGCCCGCCGCCTGCACCTGCCGGTAGGTGTCGTCGAGGTCGGTGACCGACAGCGAGATGTTCTGGTTGCCGACGAACGACCGCTTCGCCGGGCGGCTCGCAGTACCCAATGACAGCAGCTCGACTGTCACTCCGCCGATCACGCCGCCTACCACCCGGCCCTGGTTCCCGTCGCCGCCGCCCAGCGCGTGGTCGAACGGCTCGCCGGCCATGGTCTGGTCGAACAGCACATCCATGCCGAGCAGCCCCCGGTAGAACACCAGCGCCCGGTCCATGTCGGTGACTCCGACCACCAGGTGTGAAAACCTAAGATCCCGAAGGCTTTCCACTCGTCACCTGGCCAGGTGCGGTGCGGCCCGGCCGGCGATCAGCGGCAGGTCGAGATACGTCTTGATGCCGGGGGCGGCTTCGCAGACATAGGGGATGGCGCTGATGCAGTGGTTGGCGGTGGCCACCACGCCCGGATTGCGCTTGAGGCCCTCCTCGACCGTTTCCGGTTGCAGTCCTTTGAAAGTCAGCGACACATCGCAGTCGCCGGTGACCTCCACCTCGAAGCGTTCACCCTTCTCGCCGAGCGTCCACGGGGGGTCGAGTTCCACGTCGCACATCAGCCAGTTCACCGCGGCCGTGACGACCGGCTCGTCGTCGACGATGGCCTGCCACTTGAAGCGCCGGGCGGCCACGGTGCCCGCCTCCATCGGAACCACCAGCTGGTCGGTCCCGTGGACGGCGACGGCGACCTCCTGGGTGGAGCGGATCCGCGGATCGGACCGGAACCCCAACTGGTCGGCGACCATGCGCACCGACTGTTTGAAGCCTGCTTCCAGAAGCGCGGCAATGGGTCCGCTCATCGCCTGTTCCGGTGTCAGGCCGAACCCCATCACCTCCCGTACCACCAGCGGTGCGTTGTAGGTGCGGATGTCGGAGAACTCCTCGGCCCGGACATGGGTGATGGCAGCAGTGAGGGCGGAGATCATCAACGGGAAGCGTTCGGTGATGCCGCCGGGGTGGATACCCGACCCGTGCAATGTCGCGTTGCCTGCGGTGCACGCCTCCTCGAGCGCCTGCACGGCGGGATTCTCCCGGTCCGGGTAGACCCACCCGACGGGGGTCACCACGTTCTTGCCGGAGCGCAGGATCTTGGCGACCACCGAATCGTCGGGCAGCAGGGGGGAGTACATGACGCAGTCGGCATCCATCGCCAGCAGTTCGTCGATGTCGGTCGTGGCGGCCACCCCGATCGGGGCTTCGCCGATCACCTCGCCGACGTCGCGGCCGTGCTTGTCGGTGCTGTGGACCCAGCAGCCGACGAGTTCGAGTTCGGGGTGGCGCAGCACGCCCTGGATTGCCGCCTTGCCCACACCGCCGGTTGCCCACTGAATGACGCGATACATAAGCGGCATCGTATGTCGATATGGCAGTAACTGTCACGTATTTCAGTGTGAAACCGGGCCGACGGCCCATCGGTCGGACGTATCGTCCGGCAAGGGACCTAGCTATCGGGGGCGGCGATGGACAACTCTCGTTTGGATCGCACCGGCGGCGGCGCCGGCATCGCATTTGTCATCGCGACCGTGGTGGCCGCGCTGCTGACCGGCCAACCACCCGGACCTGAGGCCAGCAACCAGGCCGTCCAACGATTCTTCATCGACCACCACAGTCAGGTGGTGCTGCAGGGGTGGTTGTACGCACTGGCAACCGGGTTGGTGATCTGGTTCGCGGTCGCGGTCCGGCGGCTGCTTCACACCGCGCCGGGCGGTCGTCACCTCGGCGATCTGTTCTTCGTCGGCACGGTGGCCGTCGCCGCGTTGTCGTTCGTCTCGATGTCGATCCGGATCGTCGCGGCGGGGGCGGCGCACGAGCTGTCGGCCTCCGCGGTGCGCGCGGTGGGAGCAGACTTCAGTCTGGTCTTGTTGGCGCTGTGCGGGTTCATCGTCGCTCTCGCGGCGACCGGCTATGCGGGCTGCGTGTTCTCGCAAGCCGTTTTGCCACGGTGGACCGGGTGGCTGGCCCTCATCGCTGCGGTGGTCAATCTGGTGGGGACGTTGAGCGTGTTCGTCGACGGTGGCCCGTTCTCCATCGAAGGCGGCTGGGGGACGTTGCTGCCCGTCGCCGCCACCGGGGTGTGGTACCTCGGCACCTCGGTCAGTTTGTTCCGGGCCCACCGGACCGCCACCCCTTACCCGGCCGGGTAAGAGCGCGCGGCAATAATTGCCCGGTACGCGGCTGCGGTCCGGGTCGGCCGGCGGTGTCGCGCGACATGTCCAAACCGACCCGCTACCAGGGTTCGGGCGGATTTAGCTGGGGCTCCGGCCGAATTTGGTTGGTGCCGCGATCTAGGGCATACTGTTCGGGTTGCCTTGAGCCGGGTTCGCCTCTCATGTGGGAGCGTCCGCCCAAGGTGTACGACCGGCGCCCGAACGGGCGCGTCCGGTCCCCATCTCGGAGTGCGGCAGATTTGTCCGTGCGTTGAGACTGCGTGAGGGCGACACACCCGACCGCGGGGGTCGGAGCACCAGAGACAGGTAAAGAGCGGCGGCGACAGCCAGCGCTGTAACTGTCCGGCCATGGCCGGCGGGAACGGCGCATGACCACCGTGTCCCTCCATGGGACCAAGCAGGAGTGAAGGTAGGAGAAGCGTGGCGGGACAAAAGATCCGCATCAGGCTCAAGGCCTACGACCACGAGGCCATTGATGCCTCGGCGCGCAAGATCGTGGAGACGGTCACCCGTACTGGTGCGAGCGTGGTTGGTCCGGTGCCGCTGCCGACGGAAAAGAATGTGTACTGCGTCATCCGCTCCCCGCATAAGTACAAGGACTCGCGGGAGCACTTCGAGATGCGCACGCACAAGCGACTCATCGACATCCTCGACCCGACGCCGAAGACCGTTGACGCTCTCATGCGCATCGATCTGCCGGCCAGCGTCGACGTGAACATCCAGTAGTAGGGGAGTCGACGAACAAATGGCACGAAAAGGCATTTTGGGCACCAAGCTGGGCATGACCCAGGTGTTCGATGAAAACAACCGGGTCGTCCCCGTCACGGTCGTCAAGGCCGGACCCAATGTGGTGACCCGCATCCGCACGCCCGAGCGTGACGGCTACAGCGCTGTGCAGCTCGCCTATGGCGAGATCAGCCCCCGCAAGGTCAACAAGCCGGTCACCGGTCAGTACGCCGCCGCCGGGGTCAACCCGCGCCGGCACCTGGCCGAGCTGCGCCTCGATGACGAGGCTGCTGCCGCCGACTACGAGGTCGGACAGGAGCTGACGGCGGAGATCTTCGCCGACGGCGCCTACGTCGACGTCACCGGGACCTCCAAGGGCAAGGGCTTCGCCGGCACCATGAAGCGTCACGGCTTCAAGGGCCAGGGCGCCAGCCACGGTGCGCAGGCCGTGCACCGCCGGCCGGGCTCGATTGGTGGCTGCGCCACCCCGGGTCGCGTCTTCAAGGGCACCCGGATGTCCGGCCGCATGGGTAGCGATCGCGTCACCACGCAGAACCTGTTGGTGCACAAGGTCGATGCCGAAAACGGCGTGCTGCTGATCAAAGGTGCGGTCCCCGGCGTCAACGGCGGGCTCGTGATGGTTCGCACGGCAGTCAAACGAGGTGAGAAGTGACTCTGAAGGTTGACGTTCGCACTCCGGGCGGCAAGACGGACGGCACGGTTGAACTACCGGCTGACCTCTTTGACGTCGAACCCAACATCGCGTTGATGCATCAGGTGGTGACCGCGCAGCTGGCTGCCAAGCGGCAGGGCACGCACGCCACCAAGACTCGCGCTCAGGTTTCCGGCGGCGGCAAGAAGCCGTACCGGCAGAAGGGCACCGGTCGCGCCCGGCAGGGTTCGACCCGCGCGCCGCAGTTCACCGGTGGTGGCGTCGTGCACGGCCCGCAGCCCCGCGACTACAGCGAGCGGACCCCGAAGAAGATGATCCGCGCCGCACTGCGCAGCGCGCTGTCGGACCGGGCCCGCAACGAGCGGATCCACGCGATCACCGAGGTGCTCGAGGGACAGACCCCGTCGACCAAGAGCGCCAAGGCGTTCCTGGCCTCGCTGACCGACCGCCGCAAGGTGCTGATCGTCATCGGCCGCACCGACGAGATCGGCGCGAAGAGTGTGCGCAACCTGCCCGGTGTGCATGTGATCTCGCCGGACCAGTTGAACACCTACGACGTGCTCAACGCTGACGACGTGGTGTTCTCGGTCGAGGCCCTGAACGCCTACATCAGCGCTAATACAAAGGACGAAAAAGAAGGAGTGTCGGTCTAATGGCAACCATCACCGACCCCCGCGACATCATCCTGGCGCCGGTCATCTCGGAGAAGTCCTACGGATTGATCGAGGACAACGTCTACACGTTCGTCGTCGCTCCCGGCTCGAACAAGACGCAGATCAAGATCGCCATCGAGAAGATCTTCAAGGTGAAGGTCGACTCGGTGAACACGCTGAACCGGCAGGGCAAGCGCAAGCGCACCCGCACCGGCTACGGACAGCGCAAGGGCACCAAGCGCGCGATCGTGACCCTGGCCCCCGGCAGCAAGCCGATCGACCTATTCGGAGCTCCCGCCTGACCCGGCGGGAACGACTGCAGATAGAACTCAGGAATAGATAATGGGAATTCGCAAGTACAAGCCGACGACCCCCGGTCGCCGCGGTGCCAGCGTCTCCGATTTCTCCGAGATCACTCGCTCGACTCCGGAGAAGTCGCTGATCCGCCCGCTGCACAGCACTGGCGGTCGTAACGCCCACGGCCGAATCACCACCCGCCACAAGGGCGGCGGGCACAAGCGTGCCTACCGGGTGATCGACTTCCGGCGTAACGACAAGGATGGCGTCAACGCCAAGGTCGCTCACATCGAGTACGACCCCAACCGCACCGCGAACATCGCGCTGCTGCACTACCTGGACGGCGAGAAGCGCTACATCATTGCGCCGCAGGGTCTTTCGCAGGGTGACATCGTGGAGTCGGGCGCCAACGCCGACATCAAGCCCGGCAACAACCTGCCGCTGCGCAACATCCCCGCCGGTACCGTGATCCACGCTGTGGAGCTGCGTCCCGGTGGCGGTGCCAAGCTGGCCCGTTCGGCCGGCTCGAGCATCCAGCTGCTGGGCAAGGAAGGCGCCTACGCCTCCCTGCGTATGCCGTCGGGTGAGATCCGCCGCGTCGACGTGCGCTGCCGCGCCACCGTCGGCGAGGTCGGCAACGCCGAGCAGGCCAACATCAACTGGGGCAAGGCCGGCCGCATGCGGTGGAAGGGCAAGCGCCCCACCGTCCGTGGCGTGGTGATGAACCCGGTCGACCACCCGCACGGTGGTGGCGAGGGCAAGACCTCAGGTGGTCGCCACCCGGTCAGCCCGTGGGGTAAGCCCGAAGGCCGCACCCGCAAGCCCAACAAGCCGAGCGACAAGCTCATCGTCCGACGCCGGCGCACCGGCAAGAAGCGCTAGGCAGGAGATTAAGACATGCCACGCAGCCTGAAGAAGGGTCCGTTCGTCGACGACCATCTGCTCAAGAAGGTCGACGTCCAGAACGAGAAGAACACCAAGCAGGTCATCAAGACCTGGTCGCGTCGTTCGACCATCATCCCCGACTTCATCGGTCACACCTTCGCCGTCCACGACGGTCGCAAGCATGTGCCGGTGTTCGTCACCGAGGCGATGGTCGGCCACAAGCTGGGCGAGTTCGCACCGACGCGCACGTTCAAAGGTCACATCAAGGACGACCGGAAGAGTAAGCGGCGATGACGACTGCAACCACCGAATACCCGTCTGCGACGGCCAAAGCGCGCCACATCGGGATCTCGGCGAGTAAAGCTCGCCGGGTGATCAACCTGGTCCGCGGCAAGAGTGTCGAGGAAGCTCTCGACATCCTTCGCTGGGCGCCGCAGCAGGCCAGCGAGCCGGTCGCCAAGGTGATCGCCAGCGCTGCCGCCAACGCGCAGAACAACGACGGTCTGGACCCGGCGACCCTGGTCGTCGCGACCATCACCGCCGACGAGGGCCCGACCGCCAAGCGCATCCGGCCACGCGCGCAGGGTCGCGCGTACCGAATCCGCAAGCGCACCAGCCACATCACGGTGATCGTCGAGAGCCGTCCGGAGCGCAAGGAGCGCTCTGCGACGTCTGCTCGCTCGCGTCGTGCTCAGGCAAGCAAGGCGGCCGCGACGGCGCCGGCCAAGAAGGCTCCTGCCAAGAAGGCTCCGGCTGCCAAGAAGACGGCCGAACAGACGAAGGAGGGCTCGGAGTAGTGGGCCAGAAAATCAACCCCCACGGCTTCCGGCTCGGTATCACCACCGACTGGAAGTCCCGGTGGTACGCCGACAAGCAGTACGCGGATTACGTCAAGGAAGACGTGGCGATCCGCCGGCTGCTGGCCACCGGTCTCGAGCGCGCCGGCATCGCCGACGTGGAGATCGAACGCACCCGTGACCGGGTCCGCGTTGATATCCACACCGCGCGTCCGGGCATCGTGATCGGCCGTCGTGGCACCGAGGCCGACCGCATCCGCGCCGACCTGGAGAAGCTGACCGGCAAGCAGGTTCAGCTCAACATCCTCGAGGTGAAGAACCCGGAGTCGGTGGCGCAGTTGGTCGCCCAGGGTGTCGCCGAGCAGCTGAGCAACCGTGTGGCGTTCCGCCGCGCGATGCGCAAGGCCATCCAGTCGGCCATGCGGCAGCCCAACGTCAAGGGCATCCGCGTGCAGTGCTCGGGCCGTCTCGGCGGCGCCGAGATGAGCCGTTCGGAGTTCTACCGCGAAGGCCGGGTGCCGCTGCACACGCTGCGCGCCGACATCGATTACGGGCTGTACGAGGCCAAGACCACGTTCGGCCGTATCGGCGTGAAGGTGTGGATCTACAAGGGCGACATCGTCGGTGGCAAGCGTGAGCTCGCCGCCGCCGCGCCCGCCGCCGACCGTCCGCGCCGTGAGCGTCCGTCGGGCACCCGCCCGCGCCGCAGCGGTGCTTCGGGCACCACCGCGACGAGCACCGAAGCCGGTCGTGCCGCGAGTGAAGAGACCGCGGAATCTGCGGTTCCCGTCACTGCGGAGGCGCCGGCCGTCGAGCCCGCCGCTGAAAACACGGAGAGCTAACTCATGCTGATTCCCCGTAAAGTCAAGCACCGCAAGCAGCACCACCCCAGGCAGCGTGGTATCGCCAGCGGTGGAACGTCGGTGTCGTTCGGTGACTATGGCATCCAGGCACTGGAGCACGCCTACATCACCAACCGGCAGATCGAGTCCGCTCGTATCGCCATCAACCGGCACATCAAGCGTGGCGGCAAGGTGTGGATCAACATCTTCCCGGACCGCCCGCTGACCAAGAAGCCCGCCGAAACCCGCATGGGTTCGGGCAAGGGTTCGCCCGAGTGGTGGGTGGCCAACGTCAAGCCGGGTCGCGTGCTGTTCGAACTGAGCTACCCCAATGAGCAGATCGCGCGCGAAGCACTGACCCGCGCGATCCACAAGCTGCCGATCAAGGCACGCATCGTGACACGAGAGGAGCAGTTCTGATGGCTGTTGGCATCAGCGCCGGCGAACTGCGTGAGCTCACCGAAGAAGAGCTGACCGACAAGCTGCGGGAATCCAAGGAAGAGCTGTTCAACCTGCGCTTCCAGATGGCCACCGGGCAGCTGGACAACAATCGCCGGCTCCGCACCGTGCGTCAGGAGATTGCGCGCATCTACACCGTGCTGCGCGAACGTGAACTGGGTCTGGCCGCCGGACCCGCTGGTGAGGAATCGTAATGGCAGAAACAAAGGGCACCAAGCACACTGAGCGCACCGAGGAGTCGCGCGGCCGCCGCAAGACGGTCATCGGCTACGTGGTCAGTGACAAGATGCAGAAGACGATCGTCGTCGAGCTGGAATCCCGCAAGAGCCACCCGCTCTACGGCAAGATCATCCGGACCACGACGAAGGTCAAGGCGCACGACGAGAACGGCGACGCCGGTATCGGCGACCGCGTCTCCCTGATGGAGACCCGCCCGTTGTCGGCGACCAAGCGCTGGCGCCTGGTCGAGGTCCTCGAGCGCGCCAAGTAATTTCTCTGCGCGAGCAGACGTAGAAGCCCCCGCACGCCCGGCGTGTCGGGGGCCTTTGCGTCTGGTGGCCTTCATGCCAGACTCGTGTCTGCTTGGCATCCCACGGCAGCCTCGAGAAATGGGGAACGCGTATGACCACGGAGTTCAACGGCAAGATCGAACTGGATATCCGCGATTCCGAGGCGGACTGGGGCCCGTACGCGGCGCCCACCGCGCCCGACAACGCGCCCAACGTGCTCTACCTGGTGTGGGATGACATCGGCATTGCGACCTGGGACTGCTTCGGCGGACTGGTGTCCATGCCGGCGATGTCGCGGATCGCCGAGCGCGGTGTTCGGCTCTCGCAGTTCCACACCACGGCACTGTGTTCCCCGACTCGGGCGTCGCTGCTGACCGGCCGGAACTCGACCACCGTCGGGATGGCGACCGTCGAGGAGTTCACCGACGGTTTCCCCGGCATCAACGGCCGGATTCCCGATGACACCGCATTGATCTCGGAGGTGTTGGCCGAGCGCGGCTACAACACGTACTGCGTGGGCAAGTGGCACCTCACGCCGATCGAGGAGTCCAGCCTCGCGGCCACTCGCAGGCATTGGCCGTTGTCGCGCGGCTTCGAGCGGTTCTACGGCTTCATGGGCGGTGAGACCGATCAGTGGTACCCCGAGCTGATGTACGACAGCCACCCGGTGGAGGCGCCTGCCACCCCCGAGGAGGGCTACCACCTCTCGAAAGACCTGGCGGACAAGACAATCGAGTTCATCCGCGACTCCACGATGATCGCTCCCGACAAGCCGTGGTTCACCTATCTGTGCCCGGGGGCCGGGCACGCACCGCACCACGTGTTCTCCGAATGGGCCGACCGTTACGCCGGAACGTTCGACATGGGTTACGAGCGGTACCGCGAGATCGTGCTGGAGAACCAGAAGAAGCTCGGCATCGTGCCCCCGGAGACCGAACTGTCCGCGGTGAATCCGTACAACGACGTGACCGGACCCGACGGCCAGCCGTGGCCGGAGGGGGACACCGTGCGTCCGTGGGAATCGCTGTCCGACGAGGAGAAGCGGCTGTTCTCCCGGATGGCCGAAGTCTTCGCCGGCTTCCTGTCCTATACGGATGCCCAGATCGGCCGAATCCTGGACTATCTGGACGAATCCGGCCAACTGGACAACACGATCATCGTGGTGATCTCCGACAACGGCGCCAGCGGCGAGGGCGGCCCCAACGGGTCGGTCAACGAAGGCAAGTTCTTCAACGGATACATCGACACCGTCGAAGAGAGCATGCGGTTCTTCGACGAACTGGGCGGTCCCACCACCTACGGCCATTACCCGATCGGGTGGGCGATGGCGTTCAACACGCCCTACAAGCTGTACAAGCGCTACGCGTCGCATGAAGGTGGCATCGCTGACACCGCAATCATCTCCTGGCCCAACGGAATTGCCGCGCACGGTGAAGTTCGGGACCACTACGTCAACGTCAGTGACATAACGCCGACCATCTATGAGTTGCTCGGCATCGACGTTCCGGAGACCGTGAAGGGAATTGCCCAGAAGCCGCTCGACGGAGTGAGTTTCAAAGCAGCGCTGGCGGATTCGACGGCGGAGAGCGGCAAGGAGACCCAGTTCTACACGATGCTGGGCACGCGGGGCATCTGGCACAAGGGATGGTTCGCCAGCGCGGTGCACCCCGCTTCGCCGTCCGGTTGGTCGCATTTCGAGGACGATCGCTGGGAGCTGTACCACATCGAGAACGACCGCAGCCAATGTCACGACCTCGCGGCCGAACACCCCGAGAAGCTCGCGGAGTTGCAGAAGCTGTGGTTCAGCGAGGCGGAGAAATACAACGGCTTGCCGCTGTCCGACCTCAACGTGGGGGAGATGCTCGGCCGCTGGCGGCCCACCCTGGCCGGTGACCGACCGCGCTACATCTACTACCCGAACACCGCGCCGGTCGGGATGGGCGCCTGCGTCAACATCGTCGGCCGCTCGTTCTCGGTGCTGGCCGAAGTGAACATCAGCAGCCCCGACGTGCGCGGGGTGATGTTCAAGCAGGGGGCCGGCCACGGTGGCTACGTCTTGTTCGTCGACGACGGACGCTTGCAGTTCGTCTACAACTTCTTCGGGGAAGACGAACAACGGGTGATCGCCCCGGACCCGCTGCCCCTCGGGGACCACATCCTGGGGGTGGGTTACGCCCGGACCGGCACGGTCGACGGCAGCCACACCCCGGTCGGCGACGCCACGCTGTATGTCGACGGGGCCGCGGTGGCCACGCTGGCCGGTGTGAAAGCCCACCCGTTCACGTTCGGGTTGGCCGGTGGCGGGGTCAGCGTCGGCCGGAATCTCGGGCAGGCGGTCTCGGCCGCCTACCAGGCACCTTTCAGCTTCACCGGAGGAACCATCGCGCAGGTTGTGGTCGACGTGTCGGGCGCTCCGTACGTCGACGCGGAGCGCGAGCTCGCGGCGGCCTTCGCCAGGGACTGAGCGCCGCGTCATACTGGAGCTGTGACTCGGCTGGTGTGTGCCGCTGCGGCGGTGATGGTGCTGGCCGTTCCAGGCGTTGCCGCCTGTGCGCGAAACAGCGACGGGACCCCGGTCCGTGCCGAGGCGTCCACCTCCGCCGGCAGCGTCGCACCCACGTCGGCGGCGCCGTCGACCCGGGAGACCGACGAGCCCGAGTCGTCGCAACCAGGCGTACTGGAGACCACCAAGGTGCCGGTCCCGCCGAACGCCGTCGTGTGTAAGCAGGACCAGCAGGGGCAGACGGCGGTGGCCGCCGTCGCAGACCCGGCCGCGCCCAAGATCACCATTCGGGTGCCGCCCGGATGGTCGGTGACCCCCGGCGCCGGTGACGTCGGTGCGTCGCTGTCCGGGCCGGACGACATGGTCGCCAAGGTGACCATCGAGGCCACCCCGCTGGAGGCGGCCGCCGCTTTCGCCCGATACGGCGACGACGTGATGGCCAAGTATCCGATCAGCACGCTGAGCCTGTTGCCCGGCGACTTCTGCGGATTCAGCGGGCAGAAACTGATCGGCACCTGGGCCCAGGATCCTGACGAGTCGCTGGAGTACCACGACCGCATCGCTCACATCTGGACCAACACCGGCAACTACCTGGTCGCCGTGCACGTGGAGGCGCCGGCGGGGGCCCCCGATTTCGACGAGGCCGCCTCGGTGCTGACCGACAAGTTCAGCATCGTCATACCCTGAAGCCATGCTCACCGAGCTTGTCGAGGTGCCCGGCGGGGCGTTCCGGATGGGGTCGACGAGCTTCTATCCCGAAGAGGCGCCGATCCACACGGTCACCGTGGACGCCTTCGGCATCGAGCGGCACCCCGTCACCAACGCGCAGTTCGCCGAGTTCGTCGCTGCCACCGGGCATGTCACCGTTGCCGAGAAATCGCTTGACCCCGCGCTGTATCCCGGTGTGCCGCAAGCGGATCTGCAACCCGGCGCGTTGGTGTTCCGGTCCACGGCGGGGCCGGTGGATCTGCGGGACTGGCGGCAGTGGTGGGACTGGGCGCCCGGGGCGAACTGGCGCGCACCGTTCGGCCCCGGTAGTGACATCGCCGACAAGGCCGATCATCCCGTCGTGCAGGTGGCCTATCCCGATGCGGCCGCCTACGCGCGGTGGGCCGGCAGGCGCCTGCCGACGGAAGCGGAATGGGAGTACGCCGCGCGGGCAGGCAGCACCACGGACTACGCCTGGGGCGCCGAGTCGACGGTCGACGGATCGTTGATGGCCAACACCTGGCAGGGCCGGTTCCCGTATCGCAACGACGGGGCGCTGGGGTGGACGGGAACTTCGCCGGTGGGGGCGTTCCCGCCGAACGCATTCGGGCTGGTCGACATGATCGGCAACGTCTGGGAGTGGACGACCACGCGGTTCTCGGCCCATCACGTTCTGAACCAGAAGAACGGCTGTTGCCCGCCGCCGATCGAGCCCGATCCCGCCGTCAGCCAGGCTCTCAAAGGAGGCTCGCATCTGTGCGCGCCGGAGTACTGCCACCGGTACCGGCCCGCCGCGCGTTCACCCCAGTCGCAGGACACCTCGACCACCCACATTGGCTTTCGTTGTGTGGTGAGCGGCTGACCTGCGCCGAGATCGACGTACTGCAGGTCCCCTCTCGCACGTTGCCTGCGGTTCGTCGATTTGGGCGGAGAAAGCTCATGGATTTGGAGCTTTTTCGCTCGTCACCTAGCATGTAGGGGTTGCCTAGGGCAGACCTCGGCCGGCGTTCGTCGGCCCTGCGTGCTCTTGGGTGACAAAGACCGCGCACGACAGGCTTCATTTTGGATTGCCTTTAGGGATTTTGTCGTGCACACAGTTACCAGATCGAGGAGATCTAGTGATTCAGCAGGAATCGCGGCTCAAGGTCGCCGACAACACGGGCGCCAAGGAGATCTTGTGCATCCGTGTTCTGGGTGGCTCGTCGCGGCGCTACGCCGGCATCGGCGACGTCATCGTGGCGACCGTCAAGGACGCCATCCCCGGTGGCAACGTCAAGCGTGGTGACGTGGTCAAGGCCGTCGTGGTGCGCACCGTGAAGGAACGTCGCCGCGCCGACGGCAGCTACATCAAGTTCGACGAGAACGCCGCCGTCATCATCAAGAACGACAACGACCCGCGAGGCACCCGCATCTTCGGACCGGTCGGTCGTGAACTGCGCGAGAAGAAGTTCATGAAGATCGTCTCGCTGGCCCCGGAGGTTTTGTAAATGAAGGTCCACAAGGGCGACACCGTCCTCGTCATCGCCGGGAAGGACAAGGGCGCCAAGGGCAAGGTCCTGCAGGCCTACCCGACCCGTAACCGCGTCCTCGTCGAGGGCGTCAACCGGATCAAGAAGCACACCGCGCAGTCGGCCAACGAGCGTGGCGCATCTTCGGGCGGCATCGTCACCCAGGAAGCTCCGATCCACGTCTCGAACGTGATGGTGGTCGACTCCGACGGCAACCCGACCCGCGTCGGCGTCCGCCGCGATGAGGAGACCGGCAAGAACGTCCGCATCGCCAAGAGCAACGGCAAGGACCTCTGAGAGATATGACTACCGCAGAAAAAGTTCAGCCCCGGCTGAAGGCGCGCTACCGCGAAGAAATCAAGGACGCGCTCAACAACGAGTTCAACTACGCCAACGTCATGCAGATCCCCGGCGTGGTCAAGGTCGTCGTGAACATGGGTGTCGGTGACGCCGCCCGCGACGCCAAGCTGATCAACGGCGCGGTCAACGACCTGGCGCTGATCACCGGTCAGAAGCCGGAGATCCGCAAGGCCCGCAAGTCGATCGCACAGTTCAAGCTGCGCGAAGGCATGCCGATCGGTGCGCGGGTCACGCTGCGCGGCGACCGGATGTGGGAGTTCCTGGACCGGCTGGTGTCGATCGCGCTGCCGCGTATCCGCGACTTCCGCGGCCTGAGCCCCAAGCAGTTCGACGGCCACGGCAACTACACCTTCGGACTCGCTGAGCAGTCGGTGTTCCACGAGATCGACGTCGATTCGATCGACCGTCCGCGCGGCATGGACATCACCGTCGTCACCTCGGCGACCAACGACGACGAAGGTCGGGCGCTGCTGCGCGCGCTGGGCTTCCCCTTCAAGGAGAACTGAGCAGATGGCAAAGAAGGCACTGGTCAACAAGGCCAATAAGAAGCCGAAGTTCGCCGTGCGGGCCTACACCCGCTGCAACAGGTGCGGACGCCCGCACGCCGTGTTCCGCAAGTTCGGCCTGTGCCGAATCTGCTTGCGCGAGATGGCCCATGCCGGCGAACTGCCCGGTGTGCAGAAGTCCAGCTGGTAACAGACCCCTACAGAACAGGTGCGCAGCAGGCCCCCAAGGGAATCGACCCGAGTGGGAACCGTTGCGAGGAAGGTAGACAGGCCCAGTCATGACTATGACGGACCCGATCGCAGACTTTTTGACACGTCTGCGTAACGCCAATTCGGCGTATCACGACGAAGTGACCCTGCCGCACTCGAAGATCAAGGCGAACATCGCCGAGATCCTCAAGAGTGAGGGGTATATCAGCGATTTCCGCACCGAGGATGCTCGGGTCGGCAAGTCGCTTGTTGTCCAGCTCAAGTACGGCCCCAACCGGGAGCGCAGCCTCGCCGGGCTGCGCCGGGTGTCCAAGCCCGGTCTGCGGGTGTACGCGAAATCCACCAATCTGCCGCGGGTTCTCGGTGGCCTGGGCGTGGCGATCATCTCCACGTCCTCCGGCCTGCTGACCGACCGCCAGGCGTCCCGACAGGGCGTGGGCGGCGAAGTCCTCGCTTACGTCTGGTAGCGGGATAGGAGAAGCAGAACTATGTCGCGTATTGGTAAGCAGCCGGTGGCCATTCCCGCCGGAGTTGATGTGACGATCGACGGTCAGAATCTGTCGGTCAAGGGCCCGAAGGGCACGCTGGAGCTCTCGATCGCCGAGCCGATCACCGTGTCGCGCAGCGACGACGGCGCGATCGTGGTGAGTCGGCCCGACGACGAGCGGCGCAGCCGTTCGCTGCACGGTCTGTCCCGCACGCTGGTGTCCAACCTGGTGACCGGTGTGACCCAGGGTTACACCACGAAGATGGAGATCTTCGGCGTCGGTTACCGCGTCCAGCTCAAGGGCAGCAACCTCGAGTTCGCGCTCGGGTACAGCCATCCCGTGGTCATCGAGGCCCCGGAGGGCATCACCTTCGCGGTGGAGACGCCCACCAAGTTCTCGATCTCAGGTATCGACAAGCAGAAGGTCGGCCAGATCTCGGCGAACATCCGTCGGCTGCGCCGCCCGGACCCGTACAAGGGCAAGGGCGTGCGGTACGAGGGTGAGCAGATCCGCCGCAAGGTCGGAAAGACAGGTAAGTAAGCCATGGCTCAAGCACAGAAGGCAGCCAACGATCGGACGCCGGTCGGCACGAGTGTCTCGGCCGCGCGCCGGGTTTCGCGCCTGCGTCGGCACAACCGGCTGCGTAAGAAGGTCGTCGGCACCGCCGAGCGGCCGCGTCTGGTGGTCAACCGCTCCTCGCGGCACATCCACGTGCAGCTCGTCAACGACGCCGAGGGTGTCACGGTCGCCGCAGCGTCGTCGATCGAGGCCGACGTCCGCGCCGTCGAGGGTGACAAGAAGGCCCACAGCGTGCGCGTCGGTCAGCTGATCGCCGAGCGTGCCAAGGCTGCAGGCGTCGAGGCCGTGGTGTTCGACCGCGGCGGCAACACCTACGGCGGCCGCATCGCGGCGCTGGCCGACGCGGCTCGCGAGAACGGACTCAAATTCTAATGATGAACAACGGAAGGACCGCATGATGGCGGAGCAGACCGCAGCCGGCAGCGCGCCGGATACCGGCGCCCCCTCAGCCGGCACCCGTACCGACGTACAGCGCGGCGGACGTGACGACCGCGGTGGCCGTGGCCGCCGTGACGATCGTGGCGACCGCGGTGGACGTGGTGGCCGCGACGGCGGCGAGAAGAGCAACTACCTCGAGCGCGTCGTCACGATCAACCGGGTCTCCAAGGTGGTCAAGGGTGGTCGGCGCTTCAGCTTCACCGCCCTGGTCATCGTCGGTGACGGCAACGGTCTGGTCGGTGTCGGCTACGGCAAGGCCAAAGAGGTGCCCGCCGCGATCGCCAAGGGTGTCGAGGAAGCTCGCAAGAACTTCTTCCGCGTCCCGCTGATCGGTGGCACCGTCACCCATCCCGTGCAGGGCGAAGCCGCGGCCGGTGTCGTGATGCTGCGTCCGGCCAGCCCCGGTACCGGTGTCATCGCCGGTGGCGCGTGCCGTGCCGTGCTGGAATGCGCTGGCGTGCACGACGTTCTGGCCAAGTCGCTGGGCAGTGACAACGCGATCAACGTGGTGCATGCCACCGTTGCCGCGCTCAAGCTGCTGCAGCGTCCTGAAGAGGTGGCCGCTCGTCGCGGGCTGCCGATCGAAGATGTTGCGCCGGCAGGCATGCTGCGCGCGCGTCGGGAGAGCGAAGCGCTGGCTGCCGCAGCAGCGCGTGGTGAAGGAAGCGCATAACCATGGCAGAGCTGAAGATCACCCAGGTGCGCGGCACTATCGGTGCCCGCTGGAAGCAGCGTGAAAGCCTGCGGACCCTGGGTCTGAGGAAGATTCGCCAGACGGTGGTTCGCGAGGACAACCCGCAGACGCGTGGCCTGATCAAGGCTGTGCACCACCTCGTTGAAGTAGAAGAAGTGGTTGAGGCTAAATCATGAGCGTCATCAAGCTGCACGACCTGAAGCCGGCCCCCGGCTCCAAGACCGCGAAGACCCGCGTCGGTCGCGGTGAGGGCTCCAAGGGCAAGACGGCCGGTCGTGGCACCAAGGGCACCAAGGCCCGCAAGAACGTGCCGGTGACCTTCGAGGGCGGGCAGATGCCGATCCACATGCGGCTGCCCAAGCTCAAGGGTTTCCGTAACCGGTTCCGCACCGAGTACGCCGTCGTCAACGTCGGCGACCTGAACAAGGCCTTCCCGGAGGGCGGCACCGTCGGTGTCGACGACCTGGTGGCCAAGGGCCTCGTTCGCAAGAACGTGCTCGTCAAGGTCCTCGGCGACGGCAAGCTGACCGCCAAGGTCGACATCACCGCACACAAGTTCAGTGGCAGTGCCCGTGAGGCCATCACCGCTGCAGGCGGTTCGGTCACCGAGCTCTGACCCAGATCCACGAAGAAGCCCCCGCCGCGCACTGCGTGTCGGGGGCTTTTTTCGTTGTTCAGCTCAGCTGCGGAATGACGTCAGCGGCAAGGCGTTCCATCTGCTCGCGATCCTCGGCCAGGCTCGCGCCGACCGGGTGCAACAATAGCGTCTGCGCGCCGGCGTCGATCACCTCACGCAGACCGCGCACGACATCCGATGCCGTGCCGGATACCGGAACCGCGTCCACGCCGGGCATCGAACCGTAGATCCGGCGCAGACCGGCCAGCACCCGCTCGCGTGCTCTGGCGGCGTCGTCGTCGACGATCAGGTAGACCCGCTTTCCGATCCGGAACGCGTTCGGATCCTTGTGCTGCTCGGCCAATTCGGTGCGCACGGTCTGCACGGCGGTCGCGAAGTTCGCCGTCGTCGAGGATCCCGCACCCATGAACGCGTCGCCGTGGCGCACCGCGCGAGCGATCGCGCGAGGGGCATTGGCGCCGAACCAGATCGGCGGGTGTGGCCGCTGCACGGGCTTGGGCGCGATCGGCAGATCATCGACGTCCCGGAACCGGCCGTGAAACGTCACCCGCGGATCGTCGGACCACGCCGCCTTCATCAACTGCAGGCCTTCGGTGAAGCTGCTGATGAATGTGGCCGGGTCGACGCCGAACGCCTCGAACTTTCGCCGGCCACCGCCGGGCGCCACACCGAGTTCCAGGCGCCCATGGCTGAGCCGGTCCACGGCGGTCACCGTCGAGGCCAGCTGCAGCGGGTCGTGCAGGGAGGTGATCAACACGGCGACCCCCAGCCGCAGGGTGGTGGTGCACGCCGCGGCCCAGGCCAGCAGCTCCATCGGTGCGATCATCGGCGACGGGCCGATGATCTGCTCGATCGTCCAGCCGCCCTCGAAACCGAGGTCCTCGGCACGGGTCAGATAACTCCGCAGCCCCTCGCCGTCGAAGCCGTCGACGTCGAACTGCGGTATCGAGATCGAGTACTTCACCACTCCACCGTACGAGCGCACAGAAGGGCTGCAGCGCCGGCGTGGGTAACCTCGACTGTATGTTCGCCTTCCTGCCCGCGATTCCGGGCGCCGACGACCTCCGCGACGCGCTGCGGCGCATCGACACCGCCCGGCACCACGGGGTGCCCGATGGCTGCATCCTGGAGCTCGACCTGCAGACGGTGCCGCCGGAGTCCAGCGGCTTCGACCCGCTGACCTTCATCACCGGTGGGGGCCGGACGATGCTGCTGCGCGACGCGGTCGCCGCGATCCATCGCGCGGCAGAGGATCCGCGGGTGGCGGGACTGATTGCCCGCGTTCAGCTTTCGGCCGCGCCGGCCGGACCGGTGCAGGAACTGCGCGCTGCCATCGCCGCCTTCACCGAGACCAAGCCGTCGCTGGCGTGGGCCGAAACCTACCCCGGCACCTTGTCGTACTACCTGGCGTCGGCCTTCTCCGAGGTGTGGATGCAGCCGACGGGCACCGTCGGGCTGATCGGTTTCGCCACCAACGCCCTGTTTCTGCGCGACGCCCTGGACAAGGCCGGTATCGAGGCGCAGTTCGTGACGCGCGGCCAGTACAAGTCGGCAGCCAATCTGTTCACCCAGGACCACTACACCGACGCGCACCGCGAGGCCGATTCCCGGCTGATCGCCAGCCTGCACAGCCAGGTGTGGCAGGCCATCGCCGAGTCGCGGCACATCGACGTCGCGGCGGTCGACGAACTGGCCAACCAGGCGCCGCTGCTGCGTGACGCCGCGGTCGACGGACACCTGGTCGACCGGATCGGCTTCCGCGACGAGGCGTACAGCCGGATCGCGGAACTCACCGGCCGGGAAGGTGTTTCGCCGGAATCCGGTGACGCCGACTCGGGTGACAACGCCCCGCCACGGCTGTATCTGTCCCGCTACGCGCACGCCGGCAAGGGTGGTCCCGCGGTGCCGATGCCGTCGGTGCCGGGCCGCAAGAAGCGGCCCAAGATTGCGGTGGTCACCGTCTCCGGGTCGATCGTCAGTGGCCGCGGCGGCCCGCAGGGCCTGCCGATCGGACGGTCCAGCGCCGGCGGCGACACCATCGGAGCGGCGCTGCGCGAGGTCGCCGCCGACGACGACGTCGACGCGGTGGTCGTGCGGGTGGACAGTCCCGGCGGCTCGGTGACGGGCTCGGAGACGATGTGGCGGGAGGTGAAGCGCCTGCGCGCCAAGGGCAAGCCGGTGGTGGCCTCGATGGGCGCGGTCGCCGCATCGGGCGGTTACTACGTCGCGATGGCCGCCGACGCCATCGTCGCGAACCCGGGCACCATCACCGGGTCGATCGGTGTGCTGACCGGCAAGTTGGTGGCCCGGGGCCTGAAGGAGCGCCTGGGGGTCGGCTCGGACAGTGTGCGCACCAACGACAACGCCGACGCGTGGTCGGTCAATGCGCCGTTCACCCCGGAACAGCAGGCACTGGTGGAGGCCGAGGCGGATCTGTTCTACACCGACTTCGTGCAGCGGGTGGCCGAGGCCCGGCACATGTCCGTCGAGGAGGTCGAGGCGGTGGCGCAGGGCCGGGTGTGGACCGGTGCCGATGCCCTCGAGCACGGCCTGGTCGACGAACTCGGTGGGCTGCGGACGGCGGTGCGACGGGCCAAGGTGCTCGCCGGGATCGACGCCGACACCAAGGCCGAACTGGTCAGCTATCCCAGCTCGTCGCTGCGGGACTTCCTGCGTCCCAAGCCGTCGTCGCAGCCGGCCGCGGCCTCACTGCCGGAAGCCATCGCGGTGCTGATGGGCCAGTCCATCAGGGGCGTGGTCGATCAGAGCGAGCGTGCGCTGACCGGAACCAGTGCGCTGTGGCTGGGGTTCAACCCAGAGTGGCGCTGACGTAGACGATTTCGCCGAACGGGTCGTTGTCGGCCCGCTCGGGCCGGGCCGGCAGTCCGAGCCGGCGGAACAGCTCCTCGTCGGCCACCCCGGTGACGTCCCAACCCTTCCCGGTCAGGTACTCCATCACGTGGCTGCGGGGGCCGGCGTAGACCAGCGATCCCATGTCGATGTCCAGCCCCTGATCACGGGCCTGGGCTGTCATCGCCGTACCCTTCGACGGGTCGAAATCCATGATCCCGGGCACGAATTCGGTGGCTACCGCGCTACCGGGTGCACTCAACTCGGTGATCGTGTCGAACAACCGGTCCTGAGCGTCGGACGGCAGATAGACCAGCAGTCCCTCGGCCAGCCATGCGGTGGGCAGGCTCGGATCGAACCCGGCGGCGCGCAGGGCTGCGGGCCAGTCCTCGCGCAGATCGATGCCGACAGTGTGGCGCTGCACCGGGGGCTGCGCACCGAGGTCGTCGAACACGCCGGTCTTGAATGCGATGACGTCGGGCTGATCGATCTCGAACACCACGGTGCCCGACGGCCACGGCAGCCGGTATGCGCGGGCATCCAAACCAGACGCCAGGATCACGACCTGCCGGATGCCGGTGCCGGTCGCCGAGATGAAGTAGTCGTCGAAGAACTTGGCCCGCACGCCCATTGCGTCGATCATCGACTGCACGCGCTCGGGTGCGAGGTCGCCGAATGCCGAGGTGTCGAGTTCGCCGTCGATCATCTTGATGAAGAAGTCGATGCCGACCGCGCGAACAAGTGGATCGGCGAACGGGTCGTTGACGAGCTGGCGCGGGTCCTTGGTGGCCAGCGCGCGGCCGGCGGCCACGGCTGTCGCGGTGGCGCCGACGCTGGAGGTCAGGTCCCAGCTGTCGTCATCGGTGCGTGTCATCACTGCTCCTGTGCTCGGGTGGCGGTCAGGTAACCGGTGCTGTCGCTGAACTGCACCAGTGTTTCGTCGTCGGGCATGTCAAAGCCGTTGGCGGCGTAGGACTCCCGGGTGCTCACCGTGCTGATGCGCCACCCGCGTTCGGCCAGGTAGTCTCCTGCCGAGTTGCGCTCGCCGTCGTAGAACAGGGCAGGCAGATCGATGTCGGAGCCGATCTGTGCCGAGTACTTCTTGAACCGGTCGCGCCAGCTGTCCGGCAGTGTCATTCCCGTGGCCATGAATTCGGTGGCGAAGCGGCTTCCCGGTGCCGACATCGCGGTGACGTTGTCCAGCAACCTGTCCTGCGCCTCGGGGGGCAGATAGATCAACAACCCTTCGGCGATCCACGCCGTCGGCTGGGAGACGTCGAAACCGTGTTCCCGCAACGCCGTCGGCCAGTCGTCGCGGAGATCGACGGCGACGGTGCGGCGATCGGCGGTGGGCGAAACTCCCAGATCGGTCATCACGCGGGTCTTGAACTCGATGACCTGAGGCTGGTCCAACTCGAAGACCACCGAGCCGGCCGGCCAGCTCATCCGGTATGCGCGGGTGTCCAGGCCCGACGCCAGGATGACCGCCTGACTGATGCCGTCACGGGCAGCGTTGGTGAACACGTCGTCGAAAAACCGGGTGCGCACCGCGATCTGCTCGGTCATCCGGCGGCGGTTGAGCATCGGGTCGTCCTCGATGTTGGCCTCGCCGTTGGCCACCCGGATGAGGGACTCCACGCCGACGGCCTTGACGAGTGCGTCGGCGTACGGGTCGTGGATGAGAGCGTCCGGGCCGCGGGAGGCCAGCGCTCGCGACGCCGCCACCGATGTCGCGGTGGCGCCGACGCTGGACGCCAGGTCCCAGGTGTCGCCGTCGTAGCGGGTGTGTGTCTGGCTCATGGTGTTACTTCCGGATTGCGGTCACGGACACGGAGTTCCGTAGTGATTCGGTCAGGGTGGTCTCGGGGAAGGGCCGTCCGTACGCGGCGAACAGGTCTGCGCGCGCCTGGGAGCCGACCTGCCAGCCCTGCTGTTCGAGATAGCCGATGACGGGGTTGCGTTCCCCGTCGTAGAACAGGTCGGACATGTTGATGTCCAGGCCTCGTTCGCGCCATTGGTCGCTGATCGCTTTGGAGCGGTCGGCCAGACCGCGGCCGCCGTCCGGGTGGTATTCGGTGGCGATCCGGCTGCCGGGTGCCGACAGCGCGGTGATGTTGTCGAACAACCGGTCCTGGGCCTCCGGCGGTAGATAGACCAGCAGGCCCTCGGCGCTCCAGGCGGTGGGCAAGGTGGCGTCGAAACCGTTGGCTCGCAGCGCTGCCGGCCAATCGTCGCGCAGGTCGACGCTGACCGTGCGCAGGTCCGCGGTGGGGGAGGCGCCGAGCGCGGCCAGCGTCTCGGTCTTGAAGTCGATGACCTGGGGCTGGTCGATCTCGTAGACGACGGTGCCCGCCGGCCAGTCCAGCCGATACGACCGGGAGTCCAAGCCGGAGGCCAGGATGACCGCCTGCCGCACTCCTGCTGCGGCTGCAGTCAGGAAGAAGTCGTCGAAGAAGCGGGTTCGCACCGCCATCACATCGGTCATCACCCGGGCGGTCTCGGCACCGTCCATGGCTGCCATGTTGATGTCGCCGTCGACCATCTTCGTGAAGACGTCGATCCCGACTGCGCGGACCAGAGGCGCGGCGAACGGATCGTCGATCAGTGCGTTCTCTTCGCGGCTGGCCACCGCGCGGGCGGCGGCCACCATGGTGGCGGTGGTGCCGACGCTGGTGGCCAGGTCCCAGGAGTCGGAGTCGCTGCGGCTCATCGGGCGCCGCCGTAGACGGCGCTGAGGTAGTAGAGCTTGCCCATCGGCTCGTCGTCATCGAAGGTCCCGCGCCGGCCGGCGGCCAGCAGGTCGTTGACCGGGGAGCGGTCGACCTGCCAACCGTGGTCGGCCAGGTAGTCGCTGGCCTCGTTGCGCTCGCCCAGGTAGACCAGCGAGCCGAAGTCGAGGTCGAAGCCGTTGTCGCGCCAGTGCGCGGAGATGGTTTCCATCTTTTCGCGCGACTCTTCCTGTTCCTCGGGATTCGACGGCGGCGCGGTGTCGATGGCCACCCGGCTCCCGGGAGCGGACAGCTCGGTGACGGTGTCCAGCAGACGGTCCTGAGCGTCCGGCGGCAGGTAGCCCAGCAGACCCTCGGCGCTCCATGCGGTGGGCGCCTGCGGGTCGAAGCCGGCCTCGCGCAGCGCGGTGGCCCAGTCGTTGCGCAGATCCATCGCCACCGGCCTGCGCTCACACGTCGGTGTGGCGCCCTGTTCGGCCAGCGTCTGGGTCTTGAATGCGATGACGTCGGGCTGGTCGATCTCGTAGACGACCATGCCGGCCGGCCAGTCCAGGCGGTAGGCGCGCGAGTCGAGGCCGGAGGCGAGGATGACGACCTGTCGGACACCGGCGTCGGCGGCGTCCTGGAAGAACTCGTCGAAGAATTTCGTGCGCACCGCCATGTTGTCGGTCATCCGGGTGACGCCCATGGCGCTCTGGTCGTCGGGGGTGGGCAGGTCGCCGGTGGCCATCTTGGTGAAGAAGTCGATGCCGACGGCGCGCACCAGGGGTTCGGCGAACGGATCGTCGATCAAGGGGTCGCGCTCCCGGCTCGCCGCGGCGCGGGCGGCGGCGACCAGCGTCGCGGTCGCACCCACGCTGGAGGCCAGGTCCCAAGTGTCGTTGTCCGTACGCGTCATCGTTTGACCCTCACTGCCGCCATTTATACTTAGCTGAGTTAACCACTATCGACTGTACGTTGTTCCCGCTGTGCGATTCCTGAGCGCGCGGCGGCCGGCGGTGGCCTTGATCCGCGGATTCCCGCCCTGCCTGGGCCAACTGTTACTCTCGTAGACTGTTTGAGCGAGCGGTGCCGCAGGCGGAAATCCTGGCGGCGATCGGCGCAAGGCAGGATTACCCGAACGCTGGCCAGGCCAGCCCCAATGGCACGCTGTGACTCACGTCCGGCTGCCCAGGAGGAAGAGTGCTCTCGGCTTTCATCTCTTCGCTCAGGACGGCCGACCTGAGGCGAAAGATCCTGTTCACGTTGGGTGTTGTGATCCTGTACCGGGTCGGCGCCTCGCTGCCGTCCCCCGGGGTCAACTACAAGAATGTCCACCAGTGCATCGAGCAGGTGAGCGGCGGTGCCGGAGGGCAGATCTATTCGCTGATCAACCTGTTCTCCGGCGGCGCGCTGCTGCAGCTGACGGTGTTCGCGGTGGGCGTGATGCCCTACATCACCGCCAGCATCATCGTGCAGCTGCTCACGGTGGTCATCCCGCGTTTCGAACAGCTGCGCAAGGAGGGTCAGGCCGGCCAGGCCAAGATGACCCAGTACACGCGCTACCTGGCGATCGCGCTGGCCATCCTGCAGGCCACCAGCATCGTGGCCCTGGCCGCCAATGGCGGACTACTGCAGGGCTGCACCCTGGACATCCTGCAGAGCCAGAGCATTTTCTCGCTGATCATCATCGTCCTGGTGATGACCGCGGGCGCCGCCCTGGTCATGTGGATGGGCGAACTGGTCACCGAGCGGGGCGTCGGCAACGGCATGTCGCTGCTGATCTTCGCCGGTATCGCTGCCCGCATCCCCGCTGAGGGCAAGAGCATCCTGGATAGCCGTGGCGGCCTGATCTTCGCCGCGGTCTGTGGGGCGGCTTTGCTGATCATCATCGGCGTCGTGTTCGTCGAGCAGGGCCAGCGCCGCATCCCGGTGCAGTACGCCAAGCGCATGGTCGGCCGGCGCATGTACGGCGGCACCTCGACCTATCTGCCGCTGAAGGTCAACCAGGCCGGCGTCATCCCGGTCATCTTCGCGTCGTCGCTGATCTACATTCCGCACCTGGTCACTCAGCTGATCCAGAGCGGGCGCACCACCCCGAGCAACGGCTGGTGGGACCGCTTCGTCGCCAACTATCTGACCAACCCGGCCGATCCGGTGTACATCGGCATCTACTTCGGGCTGATCATCTTCTTCACCTACTTCTATGTGTCGATCACGTTCAACCCTGATGAGCGTGCCGACGAGATGAAGAAGTTCGGTGGCTTCATCCCCGGCATCCGACCGGGCAAGCCGACCGCTGACTATCTGCGGTACGTGCTGAACAGGATCACCCTGCCCGGCTCGATCTACCTGGGTGTGATCGCCGTCCTGCCGAACGTCTTCCTGCAGATGGGCAATAGCGGCGGCGTCCAGAACCTGCCGTTCGGCGGTACCGCGGTTCTGATCATGATCGGTGTCGGTTTGGATACGGTCAAACAGATCGAGAGCCAGCTCATGCAGCGCAACTACGAAGGGTTCCTGAAGTGAGAATCGTTCTGTTGGGACCGCCGGGCGCGGGCAAAGGAACTCAGGCGGTCAAGCTGGCGGACAAGCTCGGGGTGCCGCAGATCTCCACCGGTGACCTGTTCCGGCACAACATCAGCACCGGCACCGAGCTGGGGCTGGAGGCCAAGAAGTATCTCGACGCCGGCGACCTGGTTCCGGCGACGCTGACCAACGCGCTGGTCGACGACCGGCTCAACGACGCGGATGTGGCCGGCGGCTTCATCCTCGACGGCTTCCCCCGTTCGGTCGAGCAGGCCGAGGCGCTCAAGCAGATGCTGGCCAAGCGCGACTTGCTGCTCGACGCCGTGCTCGAGTTCCGGGTGCCCGAGGACGAGCTGGTCGGGCGGCTCAAGGGCCGTGGTCGCGCCGACGACACCGAGGACGTCATCCGCAATCGGTTCAAGGTGTACCGGGACGAGACCGCGCCGCTGCTCGACTACTACTCCGAAGAGCTCAAGACCGTCGACGCCGTCGGCAGCCTCGATGAGGTGTTCGCCCGGGCGCTGCACGCACTCGGTCGCTGAGTTTCGATGGTTTCACTGCCCGGGCTGCGCAATCGCAAAACCGTTCCCGCCCGCACGCCGGGGGAGCTGGATGCGATGGCCGCTGCCGGCGCCGTGGTGGCGGCAGCGCTGCGCGCGGTCCAGGCGGCCGCCGCTCCCGGGGTCTCGACCAAGGACCTTGACGACGTCGCCGAATCGGTGATCCGGCAGGCCAACGGCATCCCGTCGTTCCTCGGCTATCACGGCTACCCGGCCAGCATCTGCTCGTCGGTCAATGACCGTGTGGTGCATGGCATTCCGATGGCGGACGAGAAGCTCGCCGATGGCGATCTGGTGTCGATCGACTGCGGTGCGATCATCGACGGCTGGCATGGCGACGCCGCTGTCACGTTCGGGATCGGCACCCTGATCGCGATGGACGAGGCGTTGTCGGCGGCGACGAAGCAGTCGATGGAAGCCGGTATCGCGGCGATGATCCCCGGTAACCGGCTCACCGACGTCTCGCACGCCATCGAAACGGGAACCCGCGCCGCCGAACAGACCTACGGCCGCCGGTTCGGCATCGTCGCCGGCTACGGCGGGCACGGCATCGGCCGAGCCATGCACATGGACCCGTTCCTGCCCAACGAGGGCGAACCCGGCCGCGGGCCCACTCTGGTCGCCGGATCGGTGCTCGCGATCGAACCGATGCTGACGCTGGGCACCACCAAGACCCGGATTCTGGCCGACGAGTGGACCGTCGTCACCGCCGACGGATCACGCGCCGCGCACTGGGAACACACCGTCGCCGTCACCGACAGCGGCCCGCGCATCCTCACTGTCTGATCCGCGCCGAGACCGCCACCATGGCTGGTGATCGGCCCGGATCACGACCCTGAGGTCGATTTCGCGGCTGGACGACAGGCGCCACGCGCACACTGTGAACCAAACACCCGCCGGTTACGTGTATCAGCCGGGAGGTTGACCATGGACGACCCGGAGGCGGCGTTGGTTCGGGTGCTCTACGAGGAGCACGCGGCCGCGCTATGGCGCTATGCGCTGCGGCTGACCGGCGATCCGGCCCGCGCGGAGGACGTGGTTCAGGAGACTCTGCTGCGAGCCTGGCAGCATCCGGAGGTCGCCGGCGACGCCGAGCGTTCCGCCCGGGCGTGGCTGTTCACGGTGGCTCGCAACATGATCATCGACGAACGTCGCAGCGCCCGGTTCCGCCGGGAGACCGACTCGCTGAACACCGAGGGGGCGCCGGAGCCCGCGGGGCCTGACGAAGTCAACAGCGCGCTCGACCGGCTGCTGATCGGCGATGCGCTGGCGCAACTGTCGCCCGATCATCGCGCCGTGGTTCGCCGTTCCTACTATCTTGGCTGGACCACAGCGCAGATCGCGGCCGACCTTCAGATCGCCGAGGGGACGGTGAAGTCGAGGCTGCACTATGCGGTGCGCGCGCTACGGCTGACGTTGCAGGAGATGGGGGTGACCCGGTGACGGATCTGCACGATCCATACGAGACATGGGACGCCGCCTACGTCCTGGGGTCGCTGTCGAGCACCGAGCGCCGCGAGTACGAGGCGCACCTCAGCGGATGCGGGCGCTGCCGTTCGTCGGTCGGTGAACTCAGCGGCATGCCAGCGCTGCTGGCCATGCTCACCCCCGACGAGGTGACCGCCATCGATACCGGCGGGATGGAACCGCCGCCGTTGCGTCCACAGCTGCTCGACGGCGTGCTGTTCGAGGTGCGCAGGCGTCGCCGCCGGGGACGGTGGATCACCTGGTCGGTGGCCGCCGCGGCCGCCGCCGTGCTGGCCGTGGGTGTGTTCGTCGCGATCAAGCCGGCCCCGTTCAGCGCGCCCACCCCCGCCCCGCAGGTGTCGGCCGCGACGGTCAGCATGACACCGGTGATGCCGTCGTCGTTCGAGGCGACGATCCAGGTCACTCCGATGGGGTGGGGCACTCACATCCAGATGACCTGCACCTACCACCAGGAGATCGGCGCCGACGCGACCGATGACGCGGACAAGCTGGCGATGTACGCCGTCGGTCGCGACGGCAGCCGGGTCCAGTTGGCGACGTGGATGGCGCGCGAAGGGGAGTCGGCCTCGCCGACCGGCAGCACATCGATGCCGATGGTGAAGATCGCCGCGGTCCAGGTCGTCAAAGCTGAGACCGGCGACGTGCTGCTGCAGCGCAACCTATAGGTCTCGACCATGCGGTATGAATGTGCGGATGGCCGAATCAATCCCACCCACCAAGCCGGACCCGATCGCCGCCGCGCGACGCAACTGGGAGCGCGCCGGATGGGGTGATGTCGCCGAGGGCATGGTTGCGGTGACCTCGGTGATGCGGGCCCATCAGATTCTGCTGGCCCGGGTGGAGAATGCGTTGCGCCCCTACGATCTGAGCTTCTCGCGGTTCGAACTGTTGCGGCTGTTGGCTTTCAGCCGCACCGGGGCGTTGCCGATCACCAAGGCCTCGGACCGGCTGCAGGTGCACGTCACCAGCGTCACGCATGCCATCCGCCGACTGGAGGCCGACGGATTGGTCAGGCGGGTGCCACATCCCACCGACGGGCGCACCACGCTGGTCGAGATCACCGACCTGGGGCGTTCGACGGTGGAGGACGCCACCGCAACGCTCAATGAGGTGGTATTCGCCGACATCGGGATGGCGGCGCCGGAAGCCCGGGCGCTGGTCGCGTCGATCGAGACGCTGCGCCACCACGCGGGGGATTTCTAACGCAGGGTTTCGATGACCGCGCTGAAGTCCAGGTCGGCGTGCTCTTCGGCGAATTTGGCGTAGATCTCGGCGGCGTGGGTGCCCAGCGGGGCGGTGGCGCCGGTCGACGACACCGCATCCATCGCCAGTCCGAGGTCCTTGTTCATCAGCGCGGTGGCGAACCCCGGCTGGAAGTTGTTGTTGGCAGGCGACGTCGAAACAGGTCCGGGCACAGGGCAGTTCGTGTGGACCGCCCAGCAGTTGCCGGTGGCGCCGGTGATCACGTCGAACAGGGACTGCGCCGACAGGCCCAGCTTCTCGGCCAGCACGAAGGCTTCGCCCACGGCGATCTGCTGCACGGCCAGCACCATGTTGTTGCACAGCTTGGCGGCCTGGCCGGCACCAGAGGATCCGCAATGAATCACCTTGCTGGCCATCGGATCCAGCACGGCGCGGGCCCGATCCAGTGCGTCGGCGTCACCGCCGACCATGAATGCGAGCGTGCCCGCGGTGGCGCCCTTGATGCCACCGGAGACGGGGGCGTCGAGCTGAGCCATCCCGGCGGCAGATGCCTGCGCGTTGACTTCGCGGGCGTCGTCGACGGAGATCGTCGAGGTGTCGATAAACAACGTGCCCGCCGTGGCGGCCGGAAGTGCTTCGGCGTAGCAGGCTTTCACGATCGCGCCGTTGGGCAGTGAGGTGATGACGACGTCTGCCTCGGCGACCGCGGCGGCGCCGGCGTCGAACACCGTCGCGCCCTGCTGCTCGGCAGCCGCACGTAGTGCCGGCACCGGGTCGAAGCCCCGCACCGTGTAGCCGGCGTTGACCAGGTTGGCCGCCATCGGACCGCCCATGTGGCCCAACCCCAGGAACGCGACCGTCGTCATGTGTGGCTCCTTTGCCTCATGCCGTTACGCGTGCCCGGGCGGCTTCTGCTCGCCCGATGACCACGCGCATGATTTCGTTGGTGCCCTCCAGGATTCGGTGCACCCGCAGATCGCGAACGATCTTCTCGATCCCGTACTCGCGCAGGTAGCCGTAGCCGCCGTGCAGCTGCAACGCCTGGTCGGCCACCTCGAAGCAGGCGTCGGTGACATACCGTTTGGCCATTGCGCACAGCGCGACCTTGTCCGGTTCGTCGTTGTCCAGGGCGACAGCCGCGCGCCACAGCATCAGCCGCGAGGTTTCCAGCGCGGTCGCCATGTCGGCCAGCGTGAACCGAATGGTGGGCTCGTCGAGCAGCGCCCCGCCGAAGGCCTGGCGATCGGCCAGATAGCTTGCGGCTTTCTCATAGGCGGTCTGGGCGCCGCCCAGTGAGCACGCCGCGATATTGAGACGGCCGCCGTTGAGGCCGTTCATCGCGATGCCGAAGCCGGTGCCCTCACCTTCGGGTCCGCCGAGCATCGCCGATGCCGGTACCCGCACACCGTCGAGGATCACCTGCGCGGTGGGCTGCACGTTCCAGCCCATCTTCTCTTCCTGGGCGCCGAAACTGAGTCCGGGGGTGTCCTTTTCGACGATGAACGCCGAAATGCCACGCGGGCCGTCGGCCCCGGTGCGGGCCATCACGACGTACATGTCGGAGGTGCCGGCCCCGGAGATGAACTGCTTGACCCCGTCGAGCACGTAGGCGTCACCGTCGCGAACCGCCTTGGTGCGCAAGGCCGAGGCGTCGGAGCCCGCACCGGGCTCGGTGAGGCAGTAGCTGGCGATGGCTTCCATCGATGCCAGCCGCGGGATCCAGGACTTGCGCTGCTCGTCGGTGCCGTAGGTGTCGACCATCCACGCGCACATATTGTGGATCGACAGGAACGCCGCCAGCGCGGGGTCGGCGGTGGAGAGCTGCTCGAAGATCCGCACCGCGTCCAGGCGTCGCAGCCCGCTGCCGCCGACGTCCTCGGCGCAGTAGATGGCGGCCATCCCCAATTCGGCAGCCTCACGCAGGACGTCCACCGGGAGCTCCTTGGAGTGATCCCAGTCCAGGGCATGCGGCGCAAGACGTTTGATCGCGAACGCGGCCGCCGTTTCGGCGATCACGCGATCGTCATCGTCGAGGGCGAAGAAGCTCATCACCCCTCTAGTTCATCGTCGGGATGACGAACTCGGCGCCGTCCTTGATGCCCGACGGCCACCGCTCGGTGACGGTCTTGGTCTTGGTGTAGAAGAGGATCGAGTGCGGTCCGTGCTGGTTGAGATCTCCGAAGCCGGAACGCTTCCAGCCACCGAAGGTGTGGTAGGACACCGGAACCGGGATCGGCACGTTCACACCGACCATGCCGACCTGAACCCGGGACACGAAGTCGCGGGCGGCGTCACCGTCGCGGGTGAAGATCGCCACGCCGTTGCCGTACTCGTGTTCGGTCGGCAGCCGCAGCGCCTCTTCGTAGTCGTGGGCTCTGACGATGCACAGCACCGGCCCGAAGATCTCATCGGTGTAGATCGACATGTCGGTGGTGACGTGGTCGAAAAGGGTGGGTCCGATGAAGAACCCGCCTTCGAGGCTGTTGTCGTCGAACGTCAACTCGTCACTGGCCTTGTCGCGACCGTCGACCACGATCTCGGCTCCGGCGGCCACCCCAGCGTCGATGTAGTCGCGGACCCGCGTGAGGGCGGCGGCGGTGACCAGTGGGCCGTAGTCGGCCTTGGGGTCCAGGCTGTGCCCGACGCGCAGCTCGTTGATCCGCTCGACGAGCCTGCCGCGCAACCGGTTTGCTGTTTCTTCGCCGACGGGCACCGCGACGCTGATGGCCATGCAGCGCTCCCCGGCACTGCCGTAACCGGCGCCGATCAGGGCGTCGACGGCCTGGTCCAGGTCGGCGTCGGGCATGACGATCATGTGATTCTTGGCGCCGCCGAAGCACTGGGAGCGCTTACCGTTGGCCGCCGCGGTGGAGTAGATGTACTGCGCGATGTCGGAGCTGCCGACGAAGCCGACCGCCTTGATGTCGGGGTGGTGCAGGATCGCGTCGACGGCTTCCTTGTCGCCCTGCACCACCTGGAAGACACCGGCGGGCAGGCCGGCTTCGAGGAACAGCTCGGCAAGGCGGACGGGAACGGAGGGGTCGCGCTCGGAGGGCTTGAGGATGAACGCGTTACCGCATGCCAGGGCGGGGCCGGCCTTCCACAGCGGGATCATCGCCGGGAAGTTGAACGGCGTGATGCCGGCGACGACGCCGAGCGGCTGGCGGATCGAGTACACGTCGATGCCGCCGCCGGCGCCTTCGGTGAACTCACCCTTGAGCAGGTGCGGGATGCCGATGGCGAACTCGATGACCTCGATGCCGCGTTGGATGTCGCCCTTGGAATCGGGGACGGTCTTGCCGTGCTCGATGGACAGCAGCTCGGCGAGTTCCTCGGTGTTGGCGTTGACCAGCTCGATGAACTTCATCAGGACGCGGGCGCGGCGCTGTGGATTCCAGGCGGCCCATTCCTTCTGGGCTTCGACCGCGGAGGCGACAGCAGTGTCGACGTCGGCGGCCGACGCCAGCAGTACCTGGGCCTGCACCTCACCGGTGCTGGGGTTGAAGACGTCCGCGGTGCGCGTGCTGCTGAGGTTGCTGCGCTTGCCGTCGATGAAGTGCTGAATGGTTGTGCTCATGACTGCCCCTTGGCTGACCTTGCCGCTGAATACTAGGACATCCTAGTAATGCGTTGACCTCCTCCGCAAGGGGCCGGCGCGCTCGATGACGCGTCAACGCCACTGATAGCGAGTGCTGGGCCGGCCCGTCTTGCCGTATTCGGTCAGGCGGGTGACGGTGCCGTCGTCGGCCAGCCGTTCCAGGTAGCGCCAGGCCGTCACCCGGGAGACGCCGACCAGTTTGGCGGCCTCGTCGGCGGTCAGTCCGTCGGCGCGGTCGCGGACCGCGCGGGCGATCTCGTCGGTGGTCCCCGGTGCGGCGCCTTTGGGGGCCACCGACTTGTCGGTGCTGCGAAGCTCGGCGAGCGCACGGTCCACCTCGGCCTGGCTGGCCGCCTCGGTGCCCGCAGGCAGTGCCTCGCGGTAGCGGCGGTAGCGCTCGAGGCGATCGCGGAACGCCGCGAACGTGAACGGCTTGAGCAGATAGGCCAGCGCGCCATGGGCGACGGCGGCGCGCACCATCTCCAGATCGCGTTCGGAGGTGATCGCGATGATGTCCGGCGCGGGGCGAAGACCGGACAGCGCCGAGGCCAGCGCGATCCCGCTGGCGTCGGGCAGGCCGAGATCGAGCAACACCAGGTCGACCGGGGACTCGGCTTCGGCGGCGATGCGCATCGCATCGCGTGCGGTGTTGGCTATGCCGACAACCGTAAAGCCTTGCAGCCGAGACAGATACGCGTTGTGCGCTTCGGCGATGAGTGGTTCGTCCTCAACGATCAGCACGGCGATCATCGGATGGTCACCGTCACCACCGAGCCGTAGGTGACGTCGGCGCTCAGGGTGCCGCCGTGCCGGTTGACGATCTGCGCCACCAAGGCGAGCCCGAGGCCGTGGTGTCCGGCGCCGCCGTCGGACTTGGTCGAGTAGCCGCGCTCTCTGGCACGCGCGAAGGTGTCGGGGTCCATGCCCGCGCCACTGTCGGCGACCTGGATCTGCAGCCGCTCGTCGCTCTGGTTGACGGTCACCTCGACCCACGGGTCGTCGCGGTCGCAGGCATCCATCGCGTTGTCGATCAGATTGCCCAGCACGGTGACCATCTCCTGCGGGCTCAGCAGCGCCTCGGCGGGCAGGTGGGTTTCCTCGGTGATGGTCAGCTCGATGCCGCGCTCGTCGGCCTCTGCGGTCTTGCCGAGCAGCAGCGCCACCAGTGCGGGTTCGCTGACGGCATCGGACACCCGGTCGACGAGCTGCTGGGACAGCGCCAATTCCTGGGTGGCGAACTTGACCGCCTCGTCGGGACGGCCCATCTCCACCAGCGTGATGACGGTGTGCAGTTTGTTGGCCGACTCGTGGGCTTGGGCGCGCAGCGAATCGGTGAAACCCTGCAGCGAACTCAATTCGCCCAGCGCGCCTTGTAATTCGGTGCGATCGCGGATGGTCACCACTTCGGAGTCCGACGCGCTGACCGCAGAGCGGTTGACCACCAGCACGCGGTCGTCGGTGAGCCGAACCTCGTCGCGCACGCCGGGATCGTTGCCGCGCAGGAACTCTGGCAGATCGGCGCGTGTGATGGGCCCGGCCGGCAGGGCCAGCAGCCGTCGGGCTTCGTCGTTGGCCAGCGCGACGCCGTTGCGGTCCAACACGATCAGACCTTCGGAGACCGAGTGCAGGATGGCATCGTGGTGGTCGTACATCACCCGCAGCTCGTCGGGTGCCAAGCCGTGGGTCTGGTGCAGGACACGCCGGCGGATCGCCCAGATGCCGACAAAGGACAGGGCCAGTGCGCCGGCCGCGACAGCGACGATCATCAGCCATTGCGAATGCCAGCGCGCGGACAGGCTTTCGAGCGTGATGCCGGCGGCGACCAGCCCGATGATCTGTCCGCCCGCACTGCGGACCGGCGCGATGGTGCGCACCGACGGGCCGAGCGTGCCGGTGTAGACCTCGGTGTAGGTCTGGCCGCGCAGCGCGGGCTCGATGGTCCCGATGTACTTCTGGCCGATCTGCTCGGGGTTGGTGTGGGTGAACCGGGTGCGGTCGGGCGCCATGATCGTGATGAAGGCGATGCCGGTGCTCTTGCGGACGGCCTCGGTGACCGGCTGCAGAACGGGTGCGGCGTTGCCACTTTCGATTGCTTCCGCGGTGGATGGCGCGTCGGCCAGGGCGACGGCGATCGCCGTCACCTGCTGGCGGGCGGCCTCGTCGCCGTGGCGTTTGGCGTCGAACACGGCAAACGCGCTGCCGGCCGCCACCACCAGCATGATCACCGCGGCTTGCAGCGCGAACGCCTGACCCGCCAGTGAGCGCGGCAGTACGGCCACTGCTCACCTCCGCCTGAACGTAATGAACTAAAGCGTGACCTGCGTCACGTGCTGATTAACCATCCTTGCAGACCCAACGCTGTCAGTACTGGAAGGAAACCGCTCATGACCACGGTTGTGGATCGCCAAGGCGGCGACGACAAGCCCGCGCCACCCAAGCGCCGGGATCGCACCCACTGGCTGTACCTGGCTGTCATCTTCGCGGTGGTCGCCGGCGTCGCCGTCGGCCTGGCGGCTCCGTCGGTCGGCAAGGAGGTGGGCGTTCTCGGGACGATGTTCGTCAGCCTGATCAAGATGATGATCGTCCCGGTGATCTTCTGCACGATCGTGCTGGGTATCGGCTCGGTCCGAAAGGCGGCCACCGTCGGCAAGGTCGGCGGGCTGGCTTTCGGCTACTTCCTGGTGATGTCGACGATCGCGTTGGGCATCGGCCTGCTGGTGGGCAACCTGCTGCACCCGGGCAGCAGCCTCAAGCTGTCGGGCTCGACCGCTGCCAAGGGCGCCGAGTTGGCCGAAAAGGCGCATGAGTCAGGCGGTTTGATGGACTTCATCCAGCACATCATCCCGACGTCGCTGTTCTCCTCGCTCACCGACGGCAATGTGCTGCAAGGGTTGTTCGTGGCACTGCTGGTCGGGTTCGCGATCCAGGCGATGGGCACCAAGGGTGAGCCGATTCTGCGCGGGATCGAGCATCTGCAGCGGCTGGTGTTCAAAGTCCTGTCAATGGTGTTGTGGCTTGCGCCGATTGGCGCGTTCGGCGCGATGGCGAACGTGGTCGGCCAGACCGGGTGGAGCGCGGTGACCAACCTGCTGGTGCTGATGTTGGGCTTCTACCTGACGTGCGTGGTCTTCGTCTTCGGTGTTCTGGGGACGATGCTGCGGATGGTGTCGGGTGTTTCGATCTTCAAACTGGTGCGCTACCTGGCGCGGGAGTACCTGCTGATCTTTGCGACCTCGTCGTCGGAGTCGGCGTTGCCGCGGCTGATCGCCAAGATGGAGCACCTGGGCGTGCAGCAGAGCACCGTGGGTGTGGTTGTGCCGACCGGATATTCGTTCAACCTCGACGGCACGGCGATCTACCTGACGATGGCATCGCTGTTCATCGCCGATGCGCTCGGTGACCCGCTGTCGGTGGGGGAGCAGATCGGTCTGCTGGTGTTCATGATCGTGGCGTCGAAGGGGGCGGCCGGGGTGAGCGGGGCCGGGCTGGCGACGCTGGCCGGCGGTCTGCAAGCGCACCGGCCGGAGCTGCTCGACGGGGTCGGGCTGATCGTCGGGATCGACCGGTTCATGTCCGAGGCGCGCGCGGTGACCAACTTCTCCGGCAACGCGGTGGCCACCCTGCTGGTCGGCTCGTGGACCAAGACGGTGGACATGGCCAAGGTCAACGGTGTGCTGTCCGGCCGCGACCCGTTCGATGAGCTGAGCATGCTCGACAACGACCATGCGTCGGCGCCGCAGAAGGAGGCTGTCGCCGCCTGATCACAAGCCCACGACACCCCGGGAGCCCTTCCCCCGGGGCGTCGTGCCGTCGTCAGACGCAATTGGCCGTGAAACGGAAAAAGCCCGGCTGTCGGGGGGGCCGCCGGGCCTTTCCGCGAGAAGAGCTACGCCCTGTCGCCCTTTCAACGTAGCGCAGTTCGCTGTGAATCCAGGCTCAGGATTAGGTCAAAGCTGTGAGTTACCAATGACTTCAGTAAGGGCGAGCTGGTGATTGGTGGAGTTCTGGGCTCGCGACCTGGGGGCGACGCGAGCTCTCGTCGGACTGTGGTTGCCGAACCTCGAGGTCGCACGCGCTAACGTCAATGCCGCGCCGATCGCCCGGTGCCGCCCCCATAGCCCAATTGGCAGAGGCAGCGGACTTAAAATCCGCCAAGTGTGAGTTCGAGTCTCACTGGGGGCACCGCGGACGTGCTACTCGTCCCGTGGCAAGTCTCAGCGCCTGCCCAGGACGTCGTCCAGCCAGTCGAAGGCATAGCCCTCGAACAAGGTTGCTCCCAGCCCCTCGCAGTGGCCGCCGGCGCCTTCGGCCGCACTGAACCGCTTGAGCTCCTTGCGGATCGACGGCTGGAGGTGGTTGTACAGGGCTTCGCCCTGTGCAGCGAAGTCGCCCTCACCCTCGGTGATCAGCGTGGGGCAGGCGATCGAGCCCACACATCCGCCGAGCTCGTAGGTGAGCTGCCGCCGGATCCAGTCGCCGACGGTGGCGGCTCCCAGCGTGGCCATGCGCGACCCGTACCACTCGGTGTTGCGCGCTCCGTGGCACAGCTCCTCGAGTTGCGCATCCACGTCGGGATCCGCGTCGATGATTTTCTGCAGTTGCTCGGTTGTGCCGACCATCTTGGCGATTCGGCTGGCGAAGTCGAACTGGCCCGGGTCGGCGATCAGCGCCGCGATGCGCGGTTCGAAGGCGGCCGCACGTGGTCCCAGGTAACCGCCGAACGACCGGCCGATGATGGCCACCCGATTCGGGTCGACGCCCGGCTGGTCGATCAGCCAGGCGAACGCGGCGGCGAAGGGCACCTCGAAGTCGGGTCGCATCGCCACCCGGTGCTCGTACAGCATCCCGCCCTGGCCCGGACCTTCGAAGACGAAGAAGTTGTAGCCCCGGGCCAGCGCCATGTAGCCGGTCGCGCAGTAGCCGGCCTCTGCCGTCGAGTCATATCCGCACGGGGCGATCACAGTCGGCCGTGGGATTCCGTCGCTGCTCGCCCGGAACAGATACCCGGACATCGTCGCGCCGTTGAAGGGGATCTCCGTTGTGACAGAGGGGAATTCAAGATAGGGCAGAGCCGAGCGGAACGTGAGCCGATGCTGGCGCCACGCGTGCTGTAGTCGCTCATCGGTGATGTCGTGCCGGAGGAAGAAGAACGCCTGACGCCAATACTCCGACGCGCGAAGGTAGGCCTTACGAGCGGTCACGGCATGACCGCCCTCGGCGGCCTGGTCGGCGAGGGCCTGGGCGGTGTTGGCGGTGGCAGACCACTGCGAGTACCAGGAGTCGTAGTCGCCTTCGATGACCCGAGCGGCGGTAGCGAACGCTTCACCGAGATCGCAGGCCTCGGCCGCGATTGCGGTCAGAGTCCGGCTCAACTGCGCGTCCATATCGGCGTCGTCGAAAAGGATCTTCATGGGCGCATGTTACGGCGTTCGAGAACGCCCACGGCGAGTGTCGCCGGCGATGAGGCGTGACCGTTGCCAGGCGCGCAGCGCACACCTTCGGGGGATCGGGTAGGCCGGCAGTGCCCCGGCGTGAAACGCGGGTTTCGCGAAAAATTTGTCACCGCTCAGCAAACCCCGAAATGAATTCATTTCGGCTGTGGGCGGTGGTCGGTCTCGGCGGGGTCCGCGGTCCTGCTGCGATCCCGGTCCGCGCTCGTCGCTGTCGCGGCGGGCCCCTGGGCGTCGACCGGCGCGTGCAAACGCCGCGAAATTTATATAAGCCTGGTTATGGTACTGAAAGGTAACTTAGAAGACAGGTTCAGCAAACTGTTTATCTTACCCTCAGGTAAGTTAGGCCAACGAAAATGGTAGCTGCCGGCCCTCCTTCGTTCACCGAGGGGCAACCTCGCGGAGCCGCCAGAAGTGGCGTGAACAGCGGTGTTGACCGCGCACATTGAAATGTGGCGCAGCTATCTGGGGTCCTTTCGACGCGCAAGAAAGTTTCCAGAACCTCTACTTACTGATGAGTAAGGTGCGCTACGTTTTGGCGCTTAGGGGGTTAATTTCTTCGAAGGAGAGTCATGAACGCTGCTGTTCGTCCATACGCCACCGCTGGTGTTGCGCTGGTGGGAGCGAGTGTCATCGCGATGTCGCCGCTGACGCCGCCGATGCCTGACGCTCTGGCACTGCAGCGGTCGGTGTCGTCGGTCAGCGTCGAGCTCAGCGCCGCGATCAACCCGATCGAGAACTGGGTGCAGGTTTTCCAGAAGTCCGCAGCAAACCTCGGCGAACTTGGCCAGCAGTTCGCCGCCGATCCTGCCCCGATCCTCAAGCAGATCGTCGAAAACCAGCTCGCCAGCCTGAAGGCCTTGCAAACGGCGTATACCAATGACGCGGCGAACCTCAAGCTGATCTTCCAAGGCGTCCCCGGTGCACTGGAGACCGCTCGCGGCCAGCTCCAAAGCGGTGACATCGTGGGCGCGTTCGACACCATCAACAACACCGTCGTGATCCCGCTCGCGCTGAACCTCGTTACGGTCGTCTCCGATTCGACCGTCCCTCTGGTGAACACGGTGAACAACTTCGCCAAGGCCTTCGCCACACTGCCCAACACCGTGTTTCAGGTAGTCCTGCCGATGACCTTCCCGCTGGTGTCGACGATCAACGCCGCCGTGCAGACGATGCAGGATGTCTATGACGGTGCCGCCGCCTCCGACCCGGGTGCCGTCATCAACGCTCTGGTGAACCTCCCCGCGAATCTGGTCGGGGGCTTTCTGAACGGGTCGGGCACCGTCCTCGGATTGCTGCCCGCTCCGGGCCTTCTGACGCCCTACAGCTCCGACTTCGGCTTCCTGGGCAGTGGACCGATCGCCAGCCTGCTTCAGCTGCGCGACGTCATCGCCGAAGCCATCGGAGCCACCCCGCCGGCCACCGCGGCCATCAGTGCCGCGGCCAAGGCGCCGGCTGCCGCCAAGACGGTAACCCTGTCGACCGCCGCCCCGGCGGCAACCGGCACGGCGTCGGCGGCCAGGAGTGCCACCAAGGCCGCGTCGGACAGCGCGGCTGCCGACACCGCGACCGAAGCCGATGCGGCCGAATCCGCCACTGGCGGAACCGGTTCCACCAAGGCCAGCGCCAAGGCAACCCCTGCCGTGACGGCGGCGGCTTCCAGTGCCGGTGGCTCGGATTCGTCCAGCGGCACCAAGGCCGGATCCTCGTCCGCCGGCAGTCACGACTCGAAGGCCGGGAGCGGCAAGAAGAGTTCGTCGGGCAAGTCCGGCAGGAACGCGAAGGCCGGCAAGTAGTTTCGATCCGATGGCGCCAGCTGGCCCAAGGAGGGGTCGGCTGGCGCCATCGGCGTCACTAGCGACTGTGCGCAGCTTCGCGACGGTTGGTCTTCCTGATCGCAGCGACCAGATCGCTCTTGTTCATCGTCGAGCGACGCGGAATGTCGAGCTTGCGCGCGATCTCGGTCAAGTGCTTTTTGGTCGCATTGGCATCGACCCCCGCAACGCTGTCGCCCTTGGTGTTCTTGGCCTTCTTCTCCCAGTGGTCGCCCACCTTCTCGAACTTGTTCTCCAGCGCGCTGTAGGCGACTCGGTAAGCGCGCTCGGCGTCGCTGTATTCCTTGGCGGCCGCGTCGTGTGCTTTGGCGAAGGTGCGCTGGGCCTTCTTGCCCGACTTCTGCAGGGTGCTTGGCAGTTCACTCTTCTTCGGCTTGCCGTTCTTCTTGGTCATCGGCACAGTGCGCTCCTTTCGAGTTGATCCGGCGTAGGCCGCCACCACCCACGTGATCGGGCCGGTGGCGCCCGCTGATTCGACGCGGTCTACCCGCTGATGCGTCAGCTAAACGCGGCGCGCAACCTCATGCCGATTCGGACTGCCACGTACCTTGTGGCACAAGGAATTCGCCGGGACATGAGGCGATGCGGTGCGGCCGACCTGTCGATGTTGCCGGCCGCGCGACATCAGCGGCCGTGTTCCGCTCCCGCCGGTGCGCCGCGCTCGAGCTTTCTGCGCAGAGTCCGCAACCGCCACGGATGATCCACGTGCGGCCACATCCTCTCGATCGCGGCGTTGAACTCCGCGCCCAGAAGCACTGCGAAAGCGGTGATGTAGAGCCACAGGACAACAGCAATGGGCACCGCGAGTTGGCCGAAGACGGCGTCGTGCCGAACGCTCAACGAGAGGTACGTCCGTAGCCCGGCAGACGCCAGCAACCAGATCGCCATGGCGAGTAACGCGCCGGGCAGGTCCCGGCGCCAGGGTGTCCGCCACGGGGCCCCGACGTGGTACATCGTCGCCAAGCCGACGATCAAGACCGCGACGACCGATGGCCAGAAGAACAGGTGAAGTGTGCGAAGCGTGGTCTCCTCGACGGAATCCGGCGCCACCCACTTCACGATCCGCGGACCAAACACCATGGGCGGCAACACTGCCCCCGCACCCAGCAGCAGGCCGATGGTGAGTCCCAAAGCCAGCAGGCGCCGCCGCCAGCCGGGTCGCGGTTCGAGGTCATAGGCGATCGTGATCGTCTCGAGGTAGCGGTTCACCGCCCGTGAACCGGTCCAGACGCTCAGCAGGAGGGCAATGGACACGACACCTCCGCGCGTTTCGGTCAGCACGGTGTCCACCAGCTGCTTGTAGGTGGCATAGCTGGGATCCGACAGGAACGACCTGGGGATTCCGAGTACGAGTTGGCGGAAACTGTCCCGGCCCTCCGGACCGAGGGCGGCTGCGACGAATCCGAGTGAACCCACGACCGCCAACAGCAACGCCGGCAGCGAGATCAACGTGAAGAACGCCGCCTCGGCCGCCAACCCCGGGACCCGGTCCTCGAGTGTCCCGCGGCCGGTACGGCCGATCAGCCGGCAGGTCTGCTGCAACGGCCGGGGCAGGTGGACAAATACCGCGTGACCGCGACGCCGCAGGGTCCAGCGCGCGGAGGCCGCGGCCTCCGACACGCGCGACCACGCGTCGTGCTGCCTGCTTCGCGATGACACTGCACCCAGCGTAGGAGAAGACGGCCCGCCACCAGCGGCGCGCAATGAATGGACCCGACCGGATCGGCCTGCAGCCCCCGACTGAATCGGTGTCCGGGCCCGCGGGAGGTGAACCTATCCGGCTTTCCGGGTACGTAACGTCGTGAACATGGATGCACGCAACTTGGCCTTGGAATGGACGGACACCACCCGGCACTGGCTCGTGGAGGTGCCGATCCGCCTGGCGGTGTACCTGATCGTCGTTCTGATCGTCCGATATCTGCTGCACCGGATGATCGACCGTGCCACTACCGGCCGGAGCGGCAAGAGCAGCGTCGAGGAGCGCCCCCAGGACGCCAAGCCGACCTTGCTACGCCGCTTTCGGCATGGCGTCCCGGTGACGACGATCAACGATCAAGCCAGCACTCGACGCCAGCAGCGTGCTCACACGATCGGGTCGGTCCTGAAATCCACCGTGTCGATAATTCTGCTGTCCTGGCTGGTGCTGGCAGCTCTCAACGTGGTGGGGGTGAATCTCGCGCCGTTCATCGCCTCGGCCGGCGTGATCGGCCTCGCGATCGGATTCGGTGCCCAGAACCTGGTGCGCGACTTCGTCAGTGGCGTGTTCATGCTGCTCGAAGACCAATACGGCGTGGGTGACGTCGTCGACCTCGGCGAGATGAGCGGCGAGGTCGAAAGCGTCGGTCTGCGCATCACCACCGTCCGCGACATCGACGGCACGCTGTGGTACGTCCGTAATGGGGAGATCTCCCGGGTCGGCAACATGAGCCAGGAATATGCGGTCGCCCGTATCGAGGTGCCGGTCGCGTTGACCGCCGACGTCGAGCAGGCGGAGCGGGTGGCGCTGGAGGCGGCCGCACAGGCTATCGCGGATCCGACAGTGGGCGGAAAGGTGCTCGGCGAGCCCGAGATGCTCGGTGTCCAAGAACTTGCCCCGGACCTGCTGAGGCTGCGGATGACGTTGAAAACCCGGCCGGGCGCGCAATGGTCGGTGCAGCGCCGCCTTCGGCGGGAGATCCTGCAGGCCTACGACGAAAACGGCATCGAGCTGCCGTATCCGCGCGGACGCATCCACGCCGTGGTGGGCGGGACCGCCGAGAAGT
Organism: Mycobacterium sp. SA01; assembly: GCF_041287105.1. Taxonomy (NCBI): domain Bacteria; kingdom Bacillati; phylum Actinomycetota; class Actinomycetes; order Mycobacteriales; family Mycobacteriaceae; genus Mycobacterium; species Mycobacterium sp. SA01. The sequence goes on from NZ_JBGGNO010000020.1 coordinate 738,110, forward strand.
GAGGCGCGACGGGGCGGCTACCGCAGCGGAGAGAAGAGATTATTGGGGGTAGCCCAGACTCCAGCCCCGGTACATCCAGCCGGACCCCACATGAGGACTCGGCAGAATCTGGATGTTGTGGCCATCGCCGTACCCGCGCTTGAGTCCTTGAACGCCGCCCGAGATGTACGTCCCATCACCGCGGGCAATGTCGATGTGAGCGCCGTAGGGGCTCTTGCTGAAGACGAGCGCTCCCCGCGGAGCATCCATATCGGTGTGTATCTCACCCTGCTGCAGCAGGGTTTGGTACATCGTTTCGGCGGCACCATCCCAGCCGTACTTCGCCTGCGGCACGTCAAAGGCATAGGCCACGAAAGCCTCGCACCCGTAGGGGCCGAACATGTCTGACCCGAGCGCACTTTCGGCCTTGGCGATGGCGTCTTCGGCTCCAGGGATCCGTTCAGCGGAGGCACTGGGCGCGAACAGGAGTGTCGCGGCAAGCAACGTTGCCGAGATTACGAGACAAATGCGGGCGTTCAACTCATGGCTCCGATCCGACGTGAACGTTGGCCTCGTCGATGGGGCCGTGACTCGGTCTGCTCGTACGAGCCGCAAAGCTCGATCCAGATAACTTAATGGGTCCGTTCAGGTTGTGTTCAGATACCCGTCACGAGGTCGTCAAAACCGCTGGTGATCGGAATTCCACCGGCAGACGACCGAATGGCAAAGCGGACTCGTGACCGGATTGGCCGGCCACGCTGAGTTCCGCCCGCTCAAACGGCCGTCTCGGACTGAGGGATCGCCGACACGACTGTCAGGTCATAATCGGAGACCTGCCATGCCTTCATCAGCGCGCTCAAGGAGAACTCGCGGCCGCCCGTATCCAGTGCGCTGTCGTTGACCCACACCTTTCCGTTCGTCACATCCACCTTGAGCACCTGTATTTGGTGGTTGTAGTCGGTGAAGTTCGGGTTGGCGCTGGACGCCTTCCAGCCGGGGAGCGACGAATACAACGCGTTGTTGTTGATACCGACCGTTACCGCCTTACCTTGCGCCAGAGCGGCATCCATGTCGTTGAGTGCGCGTTGCCCGTCCGCGGGTGTCGCGGCGGAAATCCGCTTGCCGTTCGCGTCGTAGGTCCCGTACACAGTGTTGACTGCCGTAACCGGGTAATGATCCTGCATCAGGACGACGGCGTCTTTCGGCCACGCGCCCATTTCGATCAGCTCACTGAGGAACATCTTCCGGCCGGGGATGACGACGCTGTCGAGCTCCTTGGCCCAGTTGACAACCGTGATCTCGTCGACGGTTTGGGTCCCGGTGACCTGTGCGGCCGCCATCGCCGACGACATCAACAAGCAGTTCCAGAAGCTCTGCTGGCGGTGCAGTTGCGCCAACTCGGTCACGTCACCGCCGTACACGCCGGTACCCGTGACGGTCACGTTGATCGTCCGGTCGATGGTGTCGGGCTTGGCGATCCCCATCGTCACGGCGACAGAGTGCAGCACACCTTGAACGAAGCCCGCAAACCCCGGCAACTGAGCACGGCTGCCGTTGTTGACCGTAATGGTGAAACTGTCGCTGATGCCCGGGGCCACCATGTCGGGGTTGGGCGTGTAGACGTAGTTTCCAGTTGCCTCATCCACGGACAGCGAACCGTACTTCGGCTGTGTCTTCACCGAATACGTCACCGGGAAGCCATTGTTGCTCTTGGCGTTGAGCTCAATGGTGATCACCTTGTTGGTGCCCCACTGGCCCCACACGTTCGGCGCGACGGTCGGTGACTGATTGAAGAAGGTGTACGACAGTGCCTGTGTGAACCCGCTCCACATCGACTGCAGCGCCGCAATCACGTTGACGGAGGACGCTTTCCGAGCGTTAGCCGTCGGAGTGCTTGTAGTAGACGGGCTGTCGGTCACTACCGATGCGGCCGCCAGTGTGATGGCCGATCCGGGCCCCCCAGGGTTGCCCGTGTTGCCGTAGGAGCCATTGTCACCCGGCGTGGCGTTGGTGCTTATCCCGCCGGTGCCGTAGTTGCCGTAGTTGCCACCGCCGCCACCGGTACTCGGGCGAGGACCGCCGGTTCCGCCGTCGCCGCCGTCGCCGCCATTGCCACCGTCTCCGCCGGCGCCACCGTTGCCATAAACGCCCTGACCGCCTTGGCCACCGGCTCCGGCCCGGCCACCCGTGCCGCCGTCGCCCGCGACACTCTGGTTCGATCCGTCGCCGCCTTGGCCACCCTTGCCGCCGTCTCCGCCCTTGCCGCCTTGGCCGCCGAGGCCGAAGCTCCATCCGGCTCTGCCGCCGTCTCCACCCCAGCCGCCATACCCGCCGTCGGCGCTCGCACCACCGACTCCGCCGATTCCGCCGACGCCGCCGTCGCCGCCGCGACCGCCGATCGCGTTCTGGTCGTTGGTGGCGCCACCGGCTCCACCGGCTCCGCCCCGACCGCCCTGCCCGCCGACGCCACTCGAGCCGGAAATTCCGTTGGACGGCATTGCGAAGAGGTAGGCGCCTCTGCCGGCTTGGCCTCCGAGGGCACCACCGGGGCCACCATCTCCGCCGGCACCGCCATTACCGCCGTCGTAACCATTTCCGGTGGTGACGTTGTACGCCTTCGCCCAGTAATTGAAGCCACGTCCGCCGACACCGCCCCAGCCGCCCTTGCCACCGCTGCCGCCGTTTCCGCCGATACCGAAAACCAGGCTGCCGTTGCCGCCGTTGCCGCCGCTACCGCCCTCGGCGCCCGCGAAACCTTCCAATCCATTGGGTGCGTCGGCGGTTCCGTTGTCGCCGGGCCGTCCTTCCTGCCCGACGCCGCCGGCGCCGCCGTTGCCGCCGCGGCCGAACACCGATAGAGCTCCGACATCGCCCCCGTCGCCGCCGTCGCCCCCGCCGAAACCGCCCGCTCCGCCGGCGCCCCCGTTGCCCGTCCAGAGGCCACCGCGGCCTCCTTCACCGCCGTTGCCGCCGTAGTCGTCTTCGTGGCCCTGTTGCGGACTGTCGCCACCGGCCCCGCCGTTGCCGCCGATCGAGTACAGCGAGAACCGGCCGCTGTCTCCGCCGTCGCCACCGTCACCGCCGTAGCCGGCCTTGCCGCCGTTGCCGCCGTTGCCGCCGACACCTCCCATCGAGAACAGTCCGGTGTCGCCTCCGTCACCGCCCTTGCCGGCCTTGCCGCCGTACTCGATGGCGTTGCCGCCGTCGCCGCCGTTGCCGCCGTTGCCCCAGAGCACGCCACCGTTGCCCCCGTTGCCGCCCACGGGCCCTTGGGTTCCCAGTGCTACTCCGGCGTTGCCGCCATTGCCGCCCCTTCCGAAGAAGCCGGCCGAGCCGCCGTTGCCGCCGGTCGCGCCACCTTGGGTTTGAGTGCCGTTGCCTCCGGCACCACCGTTGCCCATGATCAGGCCGCCGCGTCCGCCGTCGCCGCCGGAGCCGTCGCCGTCGGTGGCCACGGCTGCGCCGCCCTTACCGCCGTCTCCGAATAGCCCGGCCGCACCGCCGTTTCCGCCGTTGTAGCCGGCTCCGCCGTTACCGAAAATGCCGGCGCGGCCGCCGTTGCACACGCTCTCGCAGGTGGCCGACGTATAGGAGAATCCGTTGCCCATCAACAAGCCGGCGTTCGGGTGCGCGGCCGTGCCGTTGCTGAAGAAGACACTCAGGATCGACTCGATGCCGACGGCGGGGACCACGCGCGCCGACGGCGGCGTGCTACTGACCGTTGCGTTGGCGCGGGGAACCGAAGGCTCGTCGGTGGTGACTGCCGCCGCGGGGCTCACCGGCGCGATGGACGGCGCTTGGTTGACCGCGGCGGTGACGGCTGACGTCTTGTGGTCAGACTTGGCCGTGCTCTTTGTGGTCGCGGAGTTCTTGGCGCCATTGGGATTACGGGCCGCATGTCCGTTGGCACCCGCTGATCGCGGTTTCTGCCGGGCGGTACTCGCATGCCCCGTCGACTTCGCCGGACCGCTGGCCGCGGAACTGTTCGTGGTCGATCCCTTGGCGTCCGACGAGCCGCTGGAATCGGCTGACGCAACGGCAGGGAGCGAAGCGATGGCCGCACCGACACCGAGGGCAACCGCCGAGGCGCCGAGCCAGGTCAAAAACCGCGCATTGCCCGTGGGGGCCTGCCTCGGGGGCGTCATCCCGCCGAACTCGGCAGGAAGCAATCGCACCTCGGACGGCTGGCTGATTCGGGCATGACTCGATGACGGCATGACGGCACTTCCCCCACTAGTAACCACGGCTTGATTGGTTGCCGCACGCCTGGCCGCCGACAACTTGTTGCAGACTATAACTAATTAGCTGCAACGTCAGGGGATCGCCGAAATGTTCGGGCAGACTTTTCCCGTGAAGGACATCCGGGTGCACCCGACCCGGTAGCTCACGGCAGTTCTGGGCGCCCGCGCGAAGTTGGATCACCCGGCCGTTTGCCTGCCTATTATCAGCTGATGCGCGGATCCAAGATTCTGATCACCGGGGTGAGCGGCCAGGTCGCCACCCCTGTCGCCATCGCCATGGCGCCGGACAACGAGGTGTGGGGGATCGCTCGATTCACCGATTCGGCCGTCAAAGACAGCCTGGAGAAGGCCGGCGTCCGGTGTGAAACCGTCAACATGGCGGCCGGGGACTTCACCGGGCTGCCATCGGATTTCGACTACGTCCTGAACTTGGCGGTGGCCAAGAGCGGTCGGTGGGACAAGGACCTCGCCGCCAACGCGGAATCGGCAGGTCTTCTCATGGCGCACTGCCGCAGCGCAAAGGCGTTCCTGCACTGTTCATCCGGCGCGGTCTACGACCCGCCCGGCGACGAGCCGCGAACTGAACGCACGGTCTACGGCGACAACCACAAGAGCCTGCTGCCGACCTACTCGATCACCAAGATCGCCGGTGAGACCGTCGTCGCGACCATGGCGCGCGCCCTCGGCGTACCGACCACGATCGCACGCCTCAACGTTCCCTACGGCGACAACGGCGGCTGGCCGTATTTCCAGATGGAGATGATGCTCAGCGGCATGCCCGTCCCGGTCCCGCCCGGCGGACCGGCCGTCTACAACCCGATCCACGAAGACGACATCATCACGATGATCCCGAAACTGCTTGAGGTGGCGTCAGTTCCGGCCACCACCGTCAACTGGGGCGGCGACCAATACGTCAGCATCCAAGAATGGTGCACCTTCCTGGGATCGCTCGTCGGCGCGGAGCCGGTCTTCGAGGAAAGCGATCAAGCGCTGCGCGGCAATCCGTTGGACGTCACCAAGATGCATGAGCTCGTCGGGGGCACCACTGTCGACTGGCGCGACGGGATGCGGCGGATGGCAGCCAAGTTCCGCCCGGAGCTGGTCGGCGCCTAACCGATTGCCACACTGAGTGCATGCGCCCGACCGATGCGTGCCCGTGCGGCTCCGGTGCACCGTTCGGCCGCTGTTGCCTGCCGGTGCACCGCGGCGAGAGCCAGGCCGGCACTGCCGAACAGCTGATGCGGTCCCGCTACAGCGCCTACGCCGTCGGCGATCTCGACTACGTCTGGCAGACCTGGCATCCGCGCACCCGTCCCGACTCGCTCACTGCGCCCGACGGACTGACCTGGATCGGGCTGGAAATCCTCGACACCGTTGACGGGCAGCCCGGTGACGAAACCGGCGAAGTCGAGTTCCGGGCACAGTATCGGCAAGGCCTCCGACCTGGGGTGTTACGCGAGCGGTCGCGCTTCGCTCTGCGAGCCCGCCGCTGGTTCTACCTGGACGGGGACATCTTCGACTGATCAAATCCGCGCCCGAGCGCCGCCGCTGCTTTATGGTCGAGCCGTGCCCGAATTGGACCGCCGAAGCATGATGCTGATGTCGGGGCTGGGCCTGCTGGCTGCCGCACTCCCGCTGCCCAGTGCACACGCCGAGGCCCCCTACCTGTTCCAGGACGACTTCGACGGACCGTCGGGGTCGGCCCCCAACCCCGCGAATTGGTCGATTCAGAACTGGCAGGACGACGTCTGGCCACCCGTCGAGAGCCAGTACCGCGACGACCGGCGCAACGTCTTTCTCGACGGAAACTCCAACCTCGTGCTCCTCGCCACCCACGAGGACGATCAGTACTTCAGCGGCAAGGTGCGGGGAAACTGGCGAGTCCCCATGGGCCACACCTGGGAAGCGCGGGCCAAGCTCGACTGCCTGACCTCAGGTGCCTGGCCCGCGTACTGGGCGGTCAACGAAGACCCGCTGCCCGACGGCGAGGTCGACATCTTCGAGTACTACGGCAACCGCAGCTGGGCCCCGGGCACCACCGTCCATGCGGCATCGAACGGCAAGACGTGGGAAAGCAAGTCGATTGCCGGGCTGATCGACGGCGGCTGGCACACCTGGCGGATGCGTTGGGACGCTGACGGGTTCAAGTTCTGGCGCGACTACGTCGACGGCGCGAAGCCGTACTTCACGGTGCCGCCGAAGCCCATCCCGGTGCACGGCAACCCCACCGACTTGCGCTGGCCGTTCAACAATCCCGGCTATTGGCTGTCGCCGATGTTCACCCTCGCGGTCGGTGGACCGGGTGGTGGTGATCCCTCTCTGGGCACCTGGCCGGCGGCGATGTTGATCGACTGGATCCGCATCTGGTAGCGAAAGCTATTCCCTTGCTGCGGCAGCACTTAGCCTGAGTGCTAAATGGTATGCGGCAGAGGGGTACTGGCCCGCACGGAAGTAGTCACTGTGGGTGTCGACCCGCACGATGGTGACCGGTTTGAATGTCAGCGCCTTCGTCAGATCAATCGTCGTCAGCGCACGCACGTCGATGTCGCTGTCTTGAATGACGATCTCGCCGTCCGCGGCATGCTCTGCCGTCACCTCATCGGCGGGACGATCGACCGAGTTCTCGGGCTTTCGCGAGTACACCGGGAAGCCCAAGTAGTCGGTGGGCCGCCAGAGGTTGATCCAGCGCTGTTCACCGTCGGCGTTGGTCAGTGTCGCAAGCACAGACCGCGGCAGTGCGTCCGGTTCCGGTCCCGGTTCCGTTGCGGGTTCTTGAAACGTCGGGCACCGCAGCAGCCGAGCAGGGCTGGAAGCCGTCACGCCGAGGACGCGCGGCCCCAGCAACTCTGGAAACAGTCGACTGAAGTACGCACGAAGTTGGCAGCCATAGGTCAACAATGCGATCCGGTCCCGATACATGTCTGACAGCAAGAGGATGACGGCGACGGCGAGGACACCGCCCAGACTGTGCGCCGACAGAATCAAACGCCTTGTCTTCGTGCCACTCTCGTCGGTCGGAGGACTGTCCAGCCATGCGCGACAATACGTGTGCAGTTCGGGAATCGCGCGCTGTGCGTAGCAGGGTGGCCCGAAGGGGTGCGCGGCGCGCGGCAGGAAACAGATGAGATCCCACACGATGCCGAGCGGCCGGCTGTGGGAAACGCCGTGGCCGATGATGAACACGCCGGCGAGTACGGCCACGATGACGCCGGCCTGCTGCAGACGGTCGAGGAGGCTGTGCTCCGGATACGGACCATCGTGATACTGCAGGACCGCGAGGAGCAATCCGCTGGCCATCGCCGTCGCGGCGATCACGGCGAGCCAACCGGCCACGGGCTCGGCACGGTGGATTACCGACGCAACCTTGCGAGTGCGGCGGCGGCGGCAGTACAGGCAGTTGCGTCTGATGCAGCGGATCGAGCCGAAAATTCCCGGGTGGCGCCGGGCGGAATCTGAAATCTCAGCAAGGCAAGCCATTTCACGGTCGCCCGGCCGGGTGGTGGGTTCCAGATCCTGCTCCACGGGCGTCGGGCAGCGCCACAGGACTGCGACCACGACCACTAAGACCAGGAAGGTGACGGCGATTGCTGTCGGCCCCAGCGTTACGGCGAAGCTGAGATAAATGGCTGGCGGCGTTCGGATCCCGCTATCACTGAGGCTGATCTTCCCATCGTTGAGCAGCGCCGCCGCCGCCGCGACGAACACCGTCGACAGCAGCACCGCAGAGAAAAGAGCGAGGATCATCAGGACTCCCGGCGCTGACCCATGCCAGGCCTGCGCGAGTTGAGTGCGTCCATGCCAGCGCAGCCAGCCCACCCGCGCCACGGCCGCCACCACCAGCACGCCGATGACTGATAACTCGATGCAGGTGGTGTCGACGTGATGTGTCTGCCCCCAGAGCACGACTAGAAGAGCGATAGCACCCAGCACGATCAGGGCCACCGCCATCGTATGAGCCGCCCAGCGATGGCCTTGCCGCCAGCCCAGCGCTGAGACCGCCAGGACGAGAAGGAGGAAGACGATGATGCCGGGCGCCAACGAGAACATCACCGGTCGCGTCGACTCGGCCGTCGGTGAATGCCAACAGATCAGCGCGACGAACTGCACCACGAACGTCACGATGGCGACCACTGCGAGCAGCCGCCGCGCCAATTTCCTCAGCACGCCAATGCCGTTGACCTCGGCCAACGGTGCCGTCATCGCCAGCACTACGGAGATCAAGAGAGTCAGGACGGACACGAACAGCACCCATGTGCCCAGGGCGCGATGCTCGTTGAGCCAGAATTGCCCGGTCCAGATCAAGCTGAGCCCTAGGCCGGCAGCAGCATGGACAGTTGCGTTGTGGGCCGATAGGTCCGCGTTGTCCCAGAAGCTCGGGGTGCCGAATCTCCAGTGACTCACCCTGTCGTCAGCCGGTGGCGGAAGCTGGCCTCCCTTGTCGTACCGAACACGCGTCACGGTGGCGAGAACCCACAGCAGCAGAATCGCCAGTACGGGCGCCAGCGACAGGATGGCCAGTCTGTCGCCCTCATCGGTGTGGTCTTTCAACAGCGAAACCCATGTGGGCGGGTGCGGGAGCGCGATCAGGGTCGCTATGCGGTTCTCGGCCATATCCAGGCTGACCGAGCAGACCGAGGAGACCAGTAACAGCGTGAGCCCAAGGGAGAACACCCGGCTCAATGCTGCGGTGAAATGCACCTTCGCGGAACCGTTGTCGTCGGGCATCGTCAGCCGGCGCGACCAGTAGGCGACGTTGGCGAGACCGAACGGGATCACGAAGATCCAGGCGGCTGACGCGACAGCCCTTACCCATTTCGCGAACGGGACCCGGGGCGACGGTGACAGCCGTGCGAGGCCACCCCACGACAGGGCCTTGCACACCCCCGGAGTGACTCGTTCGCGATACACCCCGACCAGCGAATCGCCATATTCCTGCTGAATGGCGTAGAGCATGCTCACGGGAGGGGTGTTGTTGACACCGTGAACCCGAAGTTCGAGAAGATCGCCATCGGACATAAGCGGTGTTCTACACCGGTTGTGGAACGCGGTGTCGAATTCCGCTGAGCTCGGAGTAAGTCGATCGGCGTCGCTACACTGCGCCGGTCCCCGCATCGACGACGCCTGCCTCATGCGCTCCGGGAGTTTCCGGCATCTCGTGCCGTCCACCGCCCGACCGGCGCTGAAGGAACCACACACCCACACCCACCGACACGACGGCACCCAGGATGATGGTGGGCCACATCAATATCTGCGCGAGCCAGACCCGTCGTTGGATTGTGACGATGCGCTGCTCGGCATGCCGAACTCGGGCCAGCTTGTTCATGAGTCCTTTAATGCCCACGATCAACCGCGAGAAAACAGGCCCGATGGGGGATCGAGCCTTACTGGCAGCCGCCGGCCGGCGTGGTCACGAACAGGTTGTCGCCACCACTGGCATCGGCGTGCGAGCCGCAGTATGCGGTCGCCTCGTTGTTGCTGCCGTTGCCGGCGAACGCCACGCTGCCGCTGCCGTCCGCGATCGCCTGATTCCGGTCACCGCCGCTCACCGATGCCGTGCTGCCGTTGCTGGCATCGGCGATGTTGAGCTTTCCGCCGGTAATCGTTGCGGTACTGCCATTTTGGGCGGTGGCCACGGTGAAGAGCCCATCGTGGGCGGTTGCCTGGCTGTCGTAGTCGGCGCTGGCGAAGTTCAGGATTCCGCCGGTCGCGTCGGCCGTGCTGTTGTGATCCGCCACGGCGAAATTGAAGAGACCGCCGCCGGCGTGCGCGCTGCTGCCCGCGCCGGCCACCGCCAAATTGAATCCGGGATCCGACGTCGCCGTCGCACTGCCGGTCTGGACGACAGTGCGTCCGTTGAATGAGACGGCAAAGTCGGGTCTGGGCTGTGGGTCCGCGGCTGCGTGCACACGTGGGTGCCGCTTGGCGTTACTGCTCGAGCTGTCCGACGATGCCTGCTTGTGCGCGGCACTGGTTCCGGTCGATGGCGCCGCCAGGGCGGCCGGGGCCCCGATCACGAGGGCGATCACCGGCCCTCCGATGCATATGGCACAGATCTTTGCTGACAGTGACGGGTTGATGCTCGATTTCACGATCCGGTCCTTAATATGCCGAGGTAGTACCCAACCCGGCTGGGACTTTAGTCATCTGTTGACGTGCAGGCAAATATATCCGCGCTTGCTGTGTTGTATACAATTTTCACTTTGGCACCAGGCAGGGGCGGATGACCGGCCTAGCGATGGATTCCGGTCGTACGAAAACGGCTCCGGTAGGAGCTCGGTGACACGCCCAATGCGCGGCGGAAGGTGCGCCGCATGGTGTCCGCCGACCCAAAACCGGCCCGCCGCGCGACAGTTTCTTGGCCGTGATCGCCGGTGGCCAGCAGTACTTTCGCGGCTTCCAATCGGGCCTGCTCGACGAACCGCGACGGCGTCAACCCCACCTGGTCGCGGAACATCCGAACCAGGTGCCGCTCGCTGACGGCGGCGCGTTCGGCCATCGACGCGATCGAGTGATCGGCCGCCGGATCCGTCACGACCGAGTCGAGGATCTCGCGAAGCCCGCGCGACACCGGCGAGGCCGCCTCGGTCCAGACGCTGAATTGGGCCTGGCCCCCGGGGCGTTGTAGGAACACCACCATCCACCGCGCCACCCGCCGGGCCACGTCGGGGCCGTAGTCGCTTTCGACCATGGCCAGACCAAGGTCGACGCCCGCACTGATTCCCGCTCCGGTGATGTACGGGCCGTCCTGAACGAACAACGAATCCGGCACCACCTCGATCTCGGGGTAGGTGCGCGCCAACTCCTGGCAATGCGCCCAATGGGTGGTCGCCCGGCGGCCTTCCAGTAGGCCCAGGGCCGCGAGCACGAACGCGCCGGTGCAGACCGAGGCCACCCGGCGCGCCCGCGGAGCCAGCTCGCCCACCATCTCCAAGGCCGACGCCACGACGTCGGGCGTCTGCTCTTCGGGGATGTCGTGCTCGCCGGGGGTGAAGTAGAAGTCCGGTGGTACCCCGCCCGGCACGATCAAGGTGTCGATCCGGTCCGGCACCTCGGCCAGCGGGACGTCGACTTTGAGCGTGACGAAAGAGGTCGTGTTGACGGCTTCGCCGGTCAGCGAAGCCAGGATCACCTGATACCTAGCGCCGAAATCGTTTGCCCGCGCGAATATTTCAAGCGGCGCGGCGACATCTTGCAACGTCACTTTGTCGTACAACGCGAACACGACGATCTTGGGCGCCGGTGATCCCTGCGCGTTCGCGGGTCGACGCCCTGCGGCGGTGGGCCGCTGTGAACTGTGCTCGTCTGACACCCGGTGCTGTCCTCTCGTGACCCCATCCGAGGTGAGGTCAACGTATCGGCACCGCGGCGCGACGGCAACGCGAACAGTGACCCGGCGCCGCGAAGTCCGGAACTGCGCGTTTCGTGTCCGGAGCTGACGGGCGGAGCAACCGAGCCGTAACACCACTGAAACCCCCTGGGCTGAGGCTGATTTCACCGTACTCCGCTCCGGCGCCGAAGCGAGTCATCAACCCCTCGAAGAAGGTGGGCCATGGATTCTCGGACAGCCCTGACGCTGAGCATCGGCGTGCTCGGCGGCGTGGCAGTCGCGTTCACTGCCGAAGTCATCACTGTGCCGATCTGGGTGGTGTTCTTGGCGTGGGCTTCGTTCTTCTTCGTCGGTGGCGGTGTCGCGGGCTGGGTCCGGTCGGTCGCGTCGAACATCGTCGGCGTGGTCATCGCCTCGGCCAGCCTGTACGCCGCCTACCTGATGGGCGGCAGTCTGCTGGTGACCGCCATCGCCGTGGGTGTCGGTAGCGCTGTCATGGTGCAGGCGTCCTGGGTGCCGCTGTTGGCCACCACGCCCGCCGTCGTCGTCGGATTCGCCTCCACGGTGTCGACGGTCGCCGGACGAGGCAGCGACGTCACCGTCACCACCATCTCGCACCCCGGACTCGTGGCCGCGGTGGCGTGCGTCCTCGGAGCGTCCTTTGGCCTGCTTTCCGAATACCTGGCCACCGCCATGACGAAGAAGACGGTCGCAGACACCGCACCCCCGCACACGGAAGGAAGCCCGGCCTGATGAAACTGCAGCACTATCTCGGCGGCCTCGAAGGCCTGCCAGAGCCGTTGACTTTGGAGAAGCGGATCTTCGTCGAAGAGTGGGAGAAGCGCATCTTCGGCATCCACGTGGCGATGATGGGCTTGTCGAATCATCTTGGTGCCGCGCTGCCGGCATATCCCATCGACGAAGTGCCCACCGCCTTCAAAGACGAGTGGACGTGGGCCGACCTGCGCACCGGCGCCGAGGCGATGAACCCGTTCGACTACTTCAAGTTTCGCTATTACGAGAAGTGGCTGGGCGGCATCACCCAGTTCTTCATCGACAAGGGTTATGTGACCGAGGAGGAACTCGCCGACCGGATGGCCGAGGCGGGCCCGGGCGCCGACGCCGAGAACCTTCCGGCGATCGACGACCAGGTGATCGCCTACCTGCGCCTCGGGGACAGCCCGCGCCGTGACGTCGCGCACCCGAAGTTCGCGGTCGGTTCGCAGGTGCGCATCACCAATGTCCCCGCTGACGCACATAGCCGGTTGCCGGGTTATCTGCGTGAACGCGTCGGCACCGTGGAACGCGTATTCGAGGGTGACTACGGCTATTTCACCCACACCGGCGACGGCATCGGCGACCCGATGCCGATCTACATCGTCGAATTCGATCCGGCCGAGATTTGGGGCGCGCGCGCCGAGGGCGGCCCACTGAAGCTCTACGCCGAGTTGTTCGAAGCCTATTTGGCACCGATCGAGGAGAAAGCATGACCGGACAGTTCGCCTACCCGCCCGACCGCGAGGAGATCAGCGCCAAGCAGGTGGCCGCACTCGAGGCGCTGCTCATCGAGAAGGGCGTCATCACACCGCAAACCGTGGACAAGGTGCTGGCGTACTTCGAGACCGAGATGACACCGCTCAACGGCAAGAAGATCGTCGTAAAGGCGTGGACTGATCCCGATTTCGCCGCCAAGGTAGTGGCCGACACCCCGGCGGCCGTCGCGGAACTGGACCTGCCCGAAGGAATGGCCGGCGCCGAGGGCGAACACCTGCAGGCAGTGGCCAATACGGCCGGTGTGCACAACCTGGTGATCTGCACGCTCTGCTCGTGCTTCCCGTGGCCGGTGCTCGGCCTGCCACCCTATTGGTACAAGGACCCGACGTTCCGGTCGCGGGCCGCCCGCGAACCGCGCAAGGTGCTCGCCGAGGTGGGCCTGGAGCTACCGGCCGACACCGAGATCAAGGTGTGGGACTCCAGTGGCCACTCCCGGTGGTTCGTCATTCCCGAACGGCCCTCGGGTACCGAGGATTTCACCGACGAGATGTTGATGGATCTGGTCACCACGGAGTCGATGATCGGAGTGGCATTGGCGGGTCCGACGTCATGAAGCTGCACGACACCTGCACCACCGATCAGGCCGCACCGCAGTTCGACCATGAGTGGCAGCGCCGCGCGTTCGGGCTGGCGCTCGCGCTCTCGGAGTTCCGGCACTACCCGTGGAGTGAGTTCCAGGAGACCCTGATCTCGACGATCGGCGAGTGGGAAGGGCTACCCGAATCCGAACGGGGGCAATGGGAGTACTACGACCACTGGGTTGCCACGCTCGAGAAGCTTGTCGACCGCCACGAGCTCCTCACTGCGCCGCCGCTCACCGACGCCAACGATCACGCGATCGCCCACGACCACGACCACTAGAACTGCGAGGACCATTCCATGAACGAAGCAAATCCCACCCTCGGTGCGCCGCGAGTCGACCTGCGTGCGGCCGCGAACAGTCTCGCCACGCCACTGCGGCTGGCCGTGCTGACGCTGCTGGCGCTGATCGTCTATTACTTCGTCGGGTATGACCAAGGTGCCGTGTCCGTGTTCGGTTCGGACACCCATATCCACGAGTTCGTGCACGACGCACGTCACCTGCTGGGGTTCCCGTGCCACTGACCGCCGAATTGCCCGCAGCTGTGCGCTATCTCGTACCCGGGGTGATGGGCGGCATCGTCTGCTTCGCGTTCAGCCGGTGGCTCATCTCGCCGTTGATCTCCACCGCGGTGGACTACGAAGGCGCTCGTGAACACGCCGAGGCCGAGCTCGCCGGCGAAGCTCACGGACACGGTCACGAGCTCTTCAGCCGCTCGGTGCAGGAGAACTTCGGTGCCGCGGTCGGGATCGTCGCCTTCGCCGTCGCGATGGGCGTGCTGTTCGTGGTGGCCTACACCGTGATTCGCTCTGCGATCGAACGACGCGGCGGCACGGCCGACCCCACCGGCCTGGCGTTGCTGTTGTCGGCGGGGATGTTCGGGGCGATCACGTTGGTGCCGGGCCTGAAGTATCCGCCGAATCCGCCCACCGTCGGTCTGGAAGAGACCATCGGCGCGCGAAGTTCAGCCTTCCTGACCATCACTGTGGTCTCGGTGGTCGCGGCGTGCGTGGCGACCGCCGCCGGGTTGGCGTGGTCGCGGCGGTGGGGGAATTGGCCCGCGACCGCGCTCGCGGCCGGTGGCTATGGCGTGGTCATGCTGGCCACGTTCGCGGTGCTGCCCGGCTTCCACGAGGTGCCCGGCCCGGTCTCTGGACCGGACGGCATTCTGATCGAGGGCTTCCCGGCTCAGGTGCTGGCCGATTTCCGGGTGTATTCGTTGCTGAACCAGGCATTGATGTGGGCGACGATCGGTGTGACGTGGGCGCTTCTGTCCCGGTTGGCCGCCCGCAGCCGACGGCGCTCGTTCGGGATGGATTATGTCGCAGCCTGACTGATCTCGTTGGTCCGTCATGCGACACTGACTCCCAGAGCACGTGATGGGAGAACGCAGATGTCGCGCTGGACGAGGATCACCCGGGTCGCCGCTGTGGTGTTGGCCGGGCTGGTAATAGCGAATGCTGCACCGGCGCTTGCAGATCCGGGTGATACGGCCGCGGGTCAGGACCCGACGCCGTTCACCGGCGTCGCACCGTTCGGGCCACCGAAGATAGCGCCTGCGAACGGCTCGACGGTGGGCGTGGCTCAACCGATCATCATCGACTTTCCCGGACTGGTCGACGACGCCGGCGCCACTGAGAACGCCATCCACGTCTCATCGAACCCGCCGGTCCCCGGCAAGTTCTACTGGATGACCCCCACCCAGTTGCGGTGGCGCCCGCTCAGCTTCTGGCCTGCGCACACCGCGGTGACTGTCGACGCGGGCGGTGCCGTGTCCACCTTCCGCACCGGTGACACGCTGATCGCCACCGCCGACGATGCCACCCATCAACTGACCGTCACTCGTAACGGGGTGGTGGAGAAGACCATCCCGATGTCGATGGGGATGGCGGCAGGTGGTCATCAAACTGCCAACGGCACCTACTACGTGCAAGAGAAGATGCCGTCGGTGGTGATGGATTCCTCGACTTATGGGGTCCCGGTCAATTCCACATACGGCTACAAGACGACGGTCGAGCTCGCCGTGCGGTTCGATGACAGCGGCAATTTCGTGCACAGTGCTCCCTGGTCGGTCGACGATCAGGGAAAGCGCGACGTCAGCCACGGGTGCATCAACATCAGCCCGGCGAACGCCCGCTGGTTCTACGACAACTTCGGCGCCGGCGATCCCATCATCGTGAAGAACTCCACCGGCACCTACACCAGGGTCGACGGCTCCAGCGACTGGCAGCGATAGCGAGGTCACTTTTTCGTTCGCTGGGGGAGCCGCGCGCGGGCAGAGATGCGGGAACATCCCCGTTCACCGGCCGCTGAGTGATTTGCCGGAAGGTGCAACACCGAGAGCCGCAAGACCGGCCGAACGGTCCAAACCCGGCCCATCCCTGTCGAATTCGATTTCTCCGCCGCTGCCTTGGGGTAGGTTGCTCATGGGTCAGGGGTGACACGACGACGGGGAGTCACTATGTATGCAGTCCCTCGGCCCTTGGTTGCCGCCACGGTGGCGGTGGTCGGAGCCGGCGCCATCGCAATCAGCCCGGTAGGCCCGGTGGGCCCGGCGGCACTGGATATCCACACCGCGCCCGCGATCCAACTGGCCGCCAGCACCGACTTGGCGGACATCTTCACCAGGGCCGGCCAGAACGCGCAGGCCTTGTTCGACACCTGGCGACAGGCGCCGGCGCCGATACTGCAGC
The DNA here is from genome assembly GCF_041287105.1 of Mycobacterium sp. SA01. Taxonomy (NCBI): domain Bacteria; kingdom Bacillati; phylum Actinomycetota; class Actinomycetes; order Mycobacteriales; family Mycobacteriaceae; genus Mycobacterium; species Mycobacterium sp. SA01. The sequence goes on from NZ_JBGGNO010000020.1 coordinate 754,484, forward strand.
AAATCGTCGCCAACCAGATCTCCTACCTCAAAGAGCTGCCCGACTTCGCCGCCGTCGCCAACCAGATCCAGAGTCATCTCCAGGCCGCCATCGCCGCGCCGACCGCTCCCGATCTGAGCACTCTGGACCCGACCCACGGAACCTTCTACCAACTGCTGCCCGCGGTCTTGCAGTTGCCTGGTGTCCCAGAAGCGTTGAACCTCATCATCTCTCCGACGGGGCGGCAGTTGCTGGGCTTTTCGACAACTGCGCTGAGCGGCTTGATCCTCGGCATGGCCGGTCCGGTGCTCGGTCCCCTCATCGTGTTGTCGTCGAGTGTGGATGCGATCCGGGCGGAGCTCACCTCGCCGACGCCTGACGTGGCGGCTGCGCTGAACACCCTGACGAACATCCCCGCGGCCATGACCGACGCGTTCCTCAACGGCGGCCAGCACGTCGACCTCACCGCACTGGCGACGACGTTCGGACCGGCGATCGGAGTGAGCTTCCCGGCCGGCGTGAAAGTCGGGATTGCGCTCGGCGGTCTGCTCAGCCCGGGCGGCTCGATCTTCAACGCGCTGGATTTCGCCTACGACAACGACCTGCTCGGCGTGCTGCACATCCACGTCCCGCTCGCGACGGGTTCTCCCGTCGGGCCCATCGGGGCGTTCATGGAGTTCACCCGCGCCATCGCGAAGTCCATCGGCTGGACAGCCCCCGCGACCGCCGCCGCCACCGCCAGGAGCGCGGCCGCGCCGAGCGGTTTGGCGGCGGCCAACGAGGTGCCGAGGTCCGTCCTGGCGTCCGTGCCCACCGCCGCCGCGACGACGCCGATCGCGCCCAAGGCGACCACGAAGCGCGAGGTCAAGGCGAGCAAGGGAAGTACTGTCGCAGCTCGCGGCCACACCACCGCCAAGCGCACCCCGGCGGCAGCCGGGTCCGGCAAGGGATCCAGTGCGCGGGCGAAGGCGCCGGCGAAAGCTGCAGCAGGGTAATCGCCGGTCAGTGATCCAAACTCGGTAGCCGGGCCTCGGCGCGCCAGGGCCACGTTTCGCCCACGCCAGGCGATGATACGGATGTGGCTGCTGATACCAATGTGACTAACCAGGAACCGCCGGTCGAGCGCCCGACATCGCAACCGGAGGCAATCGCCGAGGCCGAGCACGAGGCCGAGCAAGAGGCCGTGGCCGGTGAGCCGCCAGCCGAGCCGACTCAAGCGTCGCCGCGCAAGCAGCGGACATGGTCGATGCCGAAGTCGCCGATCACCCGTAAGCAGGCCGACGACCTCGGTCGCGGGGCGCTCAAAGCCGTGACCAGCGTTGCCCGTTTCATCGCTGCGGTTGCCCGCAACACCGCGCTCGCCGTCACGAAGATCTGGCGGGTCATCGAAGGAGTGCCCCCGGCCGTGCAGTTGTTCGGTGCCGCGGGCATCGGCATGCTGCTCGGTATCGTCGGCGCGATCACGCTGCACTCGACTGCGGGCTTGGTCTGCACAGTCGTGATCATCCCGGTCTGCGCCGCCGTCCTCGGTGCGCTCGGCCACCGGTGGTATCGCGGACTGGGTATCGATGCGACCGGGCACCTCACGCCGGCCGAGCCGACGCAGTCCGACCTGCAGCGTTCGGTCGAGTACGTCGACAAGAAGCTGGCCCTGGCCATCAACGCGTTCGGCACCGAACAACATCAGCAGGCGGTCATCGCGTTGTTCCAGGCCAAGACCGCGGTCGAGCTCACGCTGGGAACAGATCAGGACCCGCCGAGTCACGTCGACCTGTCGCTGCGCGCGGACGACTACGCCCTGCGGCCGCGGATCCGTGCCGGGTCGACTTCTGCGCTGCCAGAAAGCAATTCACTGGCGGCATCGTGACAGGGACGGAGATCACCGGTCAGGTCGCCCTCGTCGAAGACGATTACACGCTCGTCATCAACCGTGGCAGCGACGCCGGGGTGAGACCGGGCATGATCTTCGCCGTGCACTCCCCGTCAGGGCCGATGATCACCGATCCCGAATCAGGCCGGGAACTGGGCAGACTCAGCCGGGAGAAGCTGCGGGTCCGTGTCTTCGATGTGCAGCCCCTGTTCGCCCGTGCGCACACCTTCGTCGAGACCGACAGCTTCCACGGCCTGCTCCGGATTCCGTTCGTCGCGTCTGACGGAGTTGTCACGATCGACGTCGGTGACTCGGTCGAATTGATCCATCGAGACGCAACCCGAACCCGCGCCGCCGCCCAATAGCTACGAAACGCGGTACAAACGGGCGATAGCGGGTACCCGACCGCGATGGTGAATCGTGCAACCGCCGCCGCAGCGCTCATTGCGGCACCCGTGGTCGTCCTCGCAGGCTGCAACTCCGCTCAGAACGGCAGTCCTCAAACATCTGATACGACGACGTCGGGCTCCAGTGCCCAGACGATCACAGCAGAGCTGAAGTCTCCCGACGGCAAGCCCGTCGCCAACGCGACCATCGACTTCGCGAACGGGTACGCGACCGTGACGGTGGAAACCGTCGCCGGAAGCACCCTGTCCCCGGGAAGCCATGGCATGCACATTCACTCGATAGGTAAGTGCGAGCCCGACTCGGTCGCCCCGTCCGGTGGCGCGCCGGGCAACTTCCTGTCCGCCGGCGGTCACCTACAGGTCGGCGGCCGCACCGAACACCCGGCGAGCGGTGACCTGACACCGCTGTTGGTGCGCAAAGACGGTTCCGGGAAACTCGTCGCCACCACCGACGCCTTCACCCTCGACGACCTCAAAGGTCCGCAGGGCAGCGCGTTGATCATTCACGCGGGTCCCGACAACTTCGCCAACATCCCGCAGCGGTACACCCACGACGGCGTGCCCGGACCCGACGCCGAGACGATGGCGACCGGTGACGCCGGCGGCCGAGTGGCCTGCGCGGTCCTGTCGCCCGCGACCGCGAGCGCCTCCCCATCCGTCACGACGAGTACGGCGACCGTCACCGAGACGACGGCTACTCAAGCTCCGCCGGCGGAGACCAGCGCGACCACGACGCCGTCGACCACACCGACCACGACCACGACGGTGAGTCCGACCACCACGGTGACGACGTCCACCACGGTCTCGACCACGACGACACCGGTCAGTCCCCAGCCCGCGGGCTGACCGCGAGCAGCGGAAGTTGTTGACCCGCTGCGATTGACAAGCGCTGGCGGGCAAGGGCCGGCCATGCCTGCACCGCGCAGAACGGCGCGCACTGATGTTGAGCTGCGCTGGTGCCGACGTGCACGCAGCACTGCACCAGGCGTTCCTCGATCATGGTCGACATGTCCATGAACGGTTTGACTGTGATGCGGACGACCCGTTCGCCCAGCAGTCGGCGGAGCTTGCGGCGCCGCCCGGGCAGCGCCGACGACGCCATGGTCAGCAGCGTACTGATGCCGAGATCGCAACTCTCGCAAATGGTTCGCCACACTTCCCCGATATCGGGGTGCGACAGCGACGACTGCTCCGAGAGCAGCCCGAGCAGTGATTCCTTGACCGCAAGGCGCAGCTGCTGGGGGAGTTCGCTGTCGGCGATCCGGTTCGACACCAGCCCGAGTCTGGCCTTGAGACCGTCGTGGCCGAGAAGCGAGACCAGCGAGCGCCACGAGCCGGCGTCGTCGCGAATCAGATATCCGACCGAGCAGCAGTGCGGGTGCGAGCACGGTAACGCGGTCAGGTCGCGCCAGGTCACCGCACCGTTGGTCTGCGGGCCGAGTCGCTTGAGCACCCCGGTGTGGGTGAGCCGGTCCAGCGGGTCGATGTGCCCGGACCGGCCGGACCCGAACTGCGGTTGGATGCTGATCCCACCGACGTAGGGCGTGGCCAGAGCCAGTGCGACCATATCTCCGATCTCGGTGTCGTTCACCCCGAGGGCGGCCGTCATCACCAGCGTCGTGAAGATCTCTCGCTGCGACAACCGTTGCAGTGCGGTGTGTTTCACCGCGCGCAGATCCCCACCGCGGTGATGGCGATGCGCTACGTCGGTGAGTCCGTCGTATTGCAGATACACCTCAACCCGGTCGCGGTGCTCCGTCAGGAGATCGAGCAGGCTGTCGTCGTTCGCGATCCGAACACCGTTGCTGTTGATCAGTATTCGGGTGATCGGGCGAGAGGTCAGTTCGGCCAGCAGCTCGGGCATGGCCGGGTGCAGCGTCGGCTCGCCACCGGAGAGCATCAGCACGTCGAGGCGCCCGTTTTCGCGGGCCAGCCGCTGGTCGACGTTGGCGAGCACGTCGGCGACGGCAACCACGTTGCGCAGGTCCGGCGAGGAACCGGTGAAGCAGGTGGGGCAGCGCAGATTGCAGGTCTCCGCGATGTCTTCGAGAAGGATGCAGGTGTGCTGGGTCTGCATCTCCGGCAATCCGCGCAGATACGCCGACGGGATCGGATCGAAATTCCCGGCCACATCGGGGGTATGCGCCTTGGTCGGCGCGGTCCACTCCTCCAGATAGCGCAAGATCTCCGCATCCTCGTCGTAGAGGGTGCTCACCAAACCGTGTGTCCGGCAACCACGCTCGAGCCACACCCGCTCGTCGCGCTCCACGAGCCGGCCACTGAGGCGGGCGACGTCGGCCAGCGACTTCTCGGGGGCCTCGTCGTGGCAGGACGGGCAGAAGGCGGTGACGTAACGCAACAACCGGTCGCCGCGCAAACCCATCCCGGCGGTCACGTGTACAGCTCGGGGTTGAGGCCGGTACAGAATCCGACGGAGACGACGGACAGTGCCGCCCAGCCGATCATCAGGCCGAGGCCGAGGCCCTTGCCGTTGGCCTTCGCCGTGGCCAGCAATACACCGCCCCCGCCGAAAGCGATGAGCGCCAACACCACTGCGCCGAGGACCACTGTGCTGTGCCCACGCCCGTCGGACATGGCCAGTACGGCGAAGCCGATGACGAAGTTCAGCGGCATGTACAAGAACGCGCCGAGGAACACCATGCCGACCGAGATGCGCGGGGTGTGTGGCTGCCACGGCGGCGGCGCAGGCGGCGGGTAGTCGTACTGACCCGGCGGCCGGTACCCCGGTGGTGGCGGGTATCCCTGGGGCGGCGGATACCACGGTGGCTGCGGTAGGTAGGCAGGCGGCAGGGGTTGATCCGGTGGTGGGGGTGGGACGCCGTCACCCTTCTCGCCGTCACCCTTCTCGTCGTCACCCGGTGGGGGAGTCGTCATGCGGGCACCTCCTGCCGATGCGATGGGAAGCGATAGTAGCCGCGGCGGTAGCCATACCACATCCGAACGCCGACAACGGCGAGCGAAGGAAGCAGAAACCATTGCGGCCGAGTCAGATCCAGCCACACGGTCTGGTTGGCGCGGGTGAACTCGATGAAGAAGCGGAAGACGGCATAGGCCGCGACATAGATGACGAACAATTCACCCGGCCTGGTGATGCGGGACCGCAGCCACATCAGCGCGGCGAAAGCAGCCAGCTGGAAGGCGATCTCGTACACGAACGACGGGTGCATCGCCTGGCCGGTCAGGCACCCGGGACACTCGGGTGTGGTCGCGGCGGCGTGCACACCCCAGGGCAGGGAAGTGGGTCGGCCCGGGGCCTCGGTGAGGTGGCACCCGATCCGGCCGACGGCCATCCCGAGCGCGACCGCCGGTGCGAACAGATCGCCGGTCTTGCCGCGATACCCGCCGAGGCGTTTGGCGATCAGCACCCCGACATACGCTCCGAGCAGGCCGCCGAGAATGCTCTTGGAGCCGTACTCCCAGGCGCGCGCCACAGTGGGATTGGCTGCGAAATCCAGGTGACGTGCCCAGCCGGAGAGGCGCATTCCGATCGCGCCGCCGACCAGCGCCCCGGCGACCGCAACGAGCGACTGGTCGTTGACGGCCCCCCGCCGTCGCGCCTCGACCATGAACACGGCCATGGCCGTCACCACCCCGAGTCCGACGAACAGACTGTGCACCGGCACCGCCACCGGTCCGACATGCCATTCGGGGACCATGGTCCAAAACCTATCGGCAATCGTGCGAACGTGACATGTGATTGCCCGGCGAGTGGTTCGGCTCGGACCATCGCGCCGGGGTACACGATGGAATAACGTGACATATCACGTAGTTCTTCTGACCATAGGTCCCACACATCGAGGAGCAATCATGGGTCAACTCAGTGGCAAGACAGCCCTGGTCACCGGCGGCACTTCCGGCATCGGTCTGGCGACCGCGCAACGCCTCGCAAGCGAAGGTGCGCACGTCTTCCTGACCGGACGGACCCAGGAGCGGGCCGACGCGGCAGCAGCCTCGATCGGTGACGGCGCGACCGGAGTCGCGGCCGATGTCACCGATATCGCCGCCCTCGATCGTCTCGCCGACGTGATCCGGCAGCGCGGCGGCGGCGTGGACGTCATCTTCGCCAACGCGGGCGGCGGCGAGTTCGCGACTCTGGAGGATGAGACACCCGAACACCTGGCCGACACCTTCACCCGCAACGTCGGCGGCACGGTCTTCACCGTGCAGAAGATGCTGCCCCTTCTCAACGAGGGTGCCTCGATCGTGCTCACCGGATCGACGGCTGCCAGCCGCGGAGTGCCCGCATTCGGTGCCTACGCCGCATCCAAGGCCGCCATCCGCTCACTGGGCCGGACCTGGGCGGCGGAGTTGGTCGGCCGCAAGATTCGGGTCAACACCGTGGTCCCCGGGCCCGTCGAGACACCGGGACTCAAGGGACTGGCACCCGACGGTCAGCACCAGGCCCTGCTCGACGGCGAGGCTGCGACAGTGCCGATGGGCCGCGTCGGCGAACCCGACGAAATCGGCTCTGTGGTGGCGTTTCTCGCCTCTGACGCGAGCAGTTTCATGACCGGATCCGAGATCTTTGTCGACGGCGGGTCGGTTCAGGTCTGATCCGGGCTCGGCAAGGTTCCCTCGCGCAGGATGCTGTTGTAGACCACCGCCAGGATGTCGGCCAATTGCTCGTCCTGGCGGGCGTCGAGGTCGGAGAAGAACAACGTGCGAACCCACTCGGCGTGCAGCGGCGCCGCCGACCGCAGCGTGTCCCAGCCGGCGTCGCTGAGCAGCACGTCGGTGGAACGGCCGTCGGTGTCCGATCGCACGCGGTCGACCAGTCCGCGCCCGGCCATCCGTTGAAGGTGGTGGGACAGCCTGCTGCGTTCCCAGCCGATCGTGGTCGCCAGCGCGGTGAGTTGGGTCCGCCGGCCCGGCGCCTGCGACAATGCGTTCAGCACCGTGTAGTCGCTGAGCGACAAGCCGCAGTCGGCCAGCAGTTGCCGGTTCATCTCGTATTCGAGCCGGTGATACACCCGCATGTAGTTGAGCCAGGTCCGCTGCTGGGAAGCGTTGAGCGGATAGTTCTTACGGCGTGCGGCCACCCGTGGTGCTCCTGCCTGGAAAATGTGACGTGTCACGCATCGTAGATCTGCTCGCACCGCGTTCAGCGACGTTTCACAACGTGTCCAGTCGGTGGTGGCACACTCACCGCATGGATATTGACTCCAGCGATACCGCCGTCGTCGTCATCGACCCGCAGAACGACGTGCTGAGCCCGACGGGTAAGAACTGGGCGGTTTTGGCGGCGTCGGTGACGGAGAACAACACCGTGCGAAACCTGGTCGAGCTGTTCGCCGCTGCCAAGGCGGCCGGCTATCCGGTGGTCATTTCGCCGCACTACTTTTATCCCACCGACCACAACTGGCTTTTCAACGGACCGCTGGAGTCCGACGAACTCAGCACCGGCACGTTCGCCCGCCACGGTGCTCTGACCCTGGACGGCTTCAGCGGATCCGGCGCCGACTGGCTCGAGGAGTTCAAGCCGTTCATCGAAGACGCCTCGACGATCGTGGCCAGCCCCCACAAGGTGTGGGGACCCCAGACCAACGACCTGGTTCTGCAACTGCGCAAGCGCAGGATCACCAAGGTCGTGTTGTGCGGCATGCTCGCCAACATCTGTGTGGAATCCCATCTGCGGGATCTGCTGGAGCAGGGGTTCGAGGTGGCGGTGGTCCGCGACGCCACCGCGGGGCCCCGGCATCCGACCAGGGGTGACGGCTATCAGGCGGCGCTGGTCAATTACGCGTTTCTGGCGCACGCTGTGCTGAGTACCGCCGACGTGGTGTCAGCCATGGCGGTTCCGACGGAAGGCGCGACGTGACGGAATCCCGGCCACCGACATGAGCAAGCATTACGCGTCGATCGCCTTCACCGACGATGTCCGCGCCGTGCAGAGCGACCACGGCAGCGACGCGTTCTACGGCCGCAAGATCGTCGCCGGTAAGGCCACCCCGGGCCGCGACTCGCTCACCGAGGACGAGAAGGACTACCTGAGCGAACGGGACGGCTTCTATCTGGCTTCGGTGTCGGAGACCGGGTGGCCCTACGTGCAGTTCCGCGGCGGCAACCCGGGATTCATCCACGTCCTCGACGACCACACCATCGGCTGGGCCGACTTCCGGGGAAACCTGCAATACATCAGCACCGGCAACATGGCCGGTGACGACCGGGTGGCGATCATCGTCCTCGACTACGCCCACCAGCGCAGGCTGAAGATCTTCGGGCACGCGCGCATCGTGACCGCAGACCAAGACCCTGCGTTGCTGAAGATGCTGACCGACGAGACCGACGACTCGGTGGTCGAGCGGGCCGTCCTGGTCGATGTCGAGGCCTACGACTGGAACTGCCAGCAGCACATCACTCCACGCTTCAGCGCGGCTGAGCTCGAACCCGCTCTGGAACCCCTGCGCGCCAAGCTGGCGGAGCTGCAGGCTGAAAACGACCGGCTGCGTGCCCAACTCGACGACCAGAAGGGGTGAGCACCGATGGCGACACTGGTTTCGGTCAATGTGGGACTCCCCAAGGACGTGCAGTGGAACGGGCGCACGGTGTACACCGGCGCCTGGAAGGCCCCGGTGTCTGGTCCGCGGATGGTGCGCCGGCTCAATATCGACGGTGACGGCCAGGGTGATCTCGGCGGCCACGGCGGCGAGAACCGTGCTGTGCTGGTGTATCAGGTTGCCTCCTATGAGTATTGGGCCAACGAACTCGGTCGAGACGACTTGGGCCCGGGTGTGTTCGGAGAGAACCTGACCATCGACGGGCTTCCCGACGACGAGGTGTGCATCGGTGACCGGTACCAGATCGGCGATGTCGTCCTGGAGGTGACCCAACCCCGGGTCACCTGTTATCGCGTCGGGATGCGGCTCGGCGAACCGCGAATGGCCGCGCTGCTGGTGTCGCATCACCGGCCCGGGTTCTATTGCCGGGTGCTGGCCGAAGGTGAACTCGCGGCGGGCCAGGAGGTGGTCAAGGTCGCCGACGGTCCGCAACAGGTGAGTGTCGCCGAGATCGACGCTCTGCTCTACCTTCCCGGGCATCCCGGCGACGCCCTGGAGCGCGCTGTCGCGATCCCGGCGTTGAGCCCGGGATGGAGAGCTTCGCTGCAAAGCCTGTTGGAGCAAGATTCGGCAACCGGCAACACGGGCCTGACCGGAGTGGCGCCACCACCGCCGGCCTGGCCCGGCTTCCGCTCGCTGAAGGTGACCGCGGTGCGCGACGAGAGCCGACATGTCCGTTCTGTGTCGCTGGCCGACCCCACGGGCGAGCCGTTGCCGACATGGCTTGCCGGCCAATCGATCGTGCTGCGGGTGGCGGTCGGCCCCGATGGGCCATCGCTCGTCCGCAACTACTCGTTGTGCAATGAGCCGGGCATGCCGGAATACCGCATCGGCGTCAAGCGGGAAGCGATGGGCACCGTCAGCGCGTACATCCACGATCATGTGACGGTCGACGACCTCATCGAGGTGGCGGCGCCGCGGGGGAGTTTCTTCCTCGACGACAGCCCGCAACCGGTGGTCCTGATTTCGGCCGGTGTCGGGGTGACACCGGTCTTGTCGATGCTGCATGCGCTGGCCGAGAGCGGCTCCGAACGCCCCATCTGGTGGCTGCACGGCGCGCGTGACGGCACCGAACTGCCGTTCGCCGCGGAGGTTCGCGAGCTACTGAATCGACTGCCGCACAGCCAGTCTCGGATCTTCTTCAGCAGCCCGGGCGCTGATGACCGCCCCGGTGTCGAGTTCGATGAGCAGGGCCGGCTGACCGCGCAGGCGTTGAGCGCGCTGGGCCTGCCGACGCAGGCACAGGTGTTCGTCTGCGGCCCGGAGCCGTTCATGGACACCGTGACCGAGGCCCTCCTCGTGTTGGGTGTCGACGCCCACAACATCCACTCCGAGCGGTTCGGTGCACACACGGCGATCACGCCCGGCATCGCGGCGGCCACCGCCCGCCCCCCACACCAACCGGAGGGTCCGCCCGGTCCTGGCCCCAGCGTGCAATTCGCGCGAAGCGCGCTCTCCACTCCGTGGCGGCCCACCGACACCAGCCTGCTCGAGTTCGCCGAAGCCTGCGACGTGCCCACCCAGTGGTCGTGCCGCACCGGCGTCTGCCACACCTGCGAGACGGCGCTTCTGGCCGGCCGGGTCCGCTACGCGCTCGACCCGCTGGAACCGCCGGCCGAAGGAAACGTATTGCTGTGCATCGCCGTACCGGCCGAGGACGTCGTCGTCGATCTGTGAGCGGTCAGGACTTGGTGAGGTAGCGCTGCCAGCGCCGCTGGACGGTGGTCGACGCAGGCCCGTCGGCAGGCCGCAGCGCATCGGTCATCCGGGTCCGGACGGTCGCGGTGTCGAAGTGGGTTCCGATGGCCACGAGGTGGTTGTCCGTTCCTGGCGCGACGGCGCTTCGGGCGATGTGCACAGCGGGCCCGACGACGTTGACCACAAAGCCCTGCACGGCGGTGCGATGTCGCACCGCCAGCCGGCCTTTCATCCGGTACACCCCGGAGGGTGGGAATTCGAGCAGTTCGAGCAGCCGCCCCGGGTCGATCGGCTCGGTGGCCGTCACCGTCACCGATTCGGCGTGCACATGGTCGTGCTCACCCACCGTGTCTTCGAACAGCGCATCGCGAAAGGACAACTGGCCGGTCTCGTCGGTGGCCGCGGCGACGTCGTACAGCAGGGCCGGGTCGATGCGTCCGTTCGTGGCCCCGATGACGTGGGCACGTGAATTGCGTTCGCGTACCCGGGCTTCGACCCGCGCCAGAACGGCATCGTGGTCCTCCGCCGGAACCTGATCGAGCTTGTTGACCACCACCAGTGTTGCCGCGCCGTACCGGGCGGGGGCCACGCCGCCGCGGTCGACGGTCTTGAAGTGCTGTACGGCATCGACCACATCGACGACGCCACCGTCGCGAACTCCACCGATCTCGCTGAAGCCGATGATGCGGGCCAGTGCCGCGGGATCGGCCAGCCCGCTGGCCTCCACGATGATGGCGTCCAAGCGCAGCTTGGGATCCGCGAGCCGGGCCAGCGCGGCGTCCAACTGTCCGTCGTCGGGGAGGCAGCAGATGCACCCGCCGGCGATCGAGGCGGGCTCGTCGATCTGCCCGCTGATCAAGCCGGCGTCGACGTTGATCTCGCCGAAGTCGTTGATTACCACCCCGATCCGAGCCTGCGGGGTGCGCAACACGTGATTGAGCAGCGTCGTCTTACCCGCACCCAGATGACCGGTGAGCGCGATCACCGGGATCGTTGCGCCGCTGACAGTCCGGGACACCACGTTCCAGATGGTGCCACACTGGGCCGCGCCCCGGCTCGCCGCATCATGGCGCGTTTGCTGGAAGTTGTGAATGTCCACATCCTGGCGGGCAAAGGCCAAGGCCGTCGCGGTCGCGGTTCCGCAACGCCCTGCATACTGTCCGGCCGGCCCGAGGCTTCGAACATTGCTGGGCGAAACACCCTCTTAGACAGTGGCTACCTCGCTGGTGGCGGGATAAAGTTCCTCAGGCAATCGCATCTTCCGGTCCGTTTCGCGGCACTGTCGCGCGGCGCCGCTGGATCCATGTCAGGACCGAATCGTGCTGTTTGCTGTGTACAAGCGGCCGTGCGCGGGGGCGCGCGCCGTGGTCGTCTCGAGCTCGGGGGGAACAATCGTCACCGATGGGCAAGCGCTGGCAGCCCGCGGGCGGGTGTGGGCCGGCCGTGGCGTCGTGGTGGCGTTGACCCTGCTGCTCCTCACGATGTTCGGACACCCGCCGGCGAACGCGGTCGTGATGTGGCATCCCAAGGCTGCGTTGCTGCCCACTCCGTGGACCAAACTGGTCGGGCCGGAGAACGCGCTGCCCGACTACCCCCGTCCGCAGATGACACGGGCGTCCTGGATGAACCTCAACGGTGTGTGGGGTTACATGGGTCGGTCAGCGGGAACGGTGTTGCCCGCACCGCCCGCGCCGAGCGCCTACCGCGAACAGATCCTCGTCCCGTACCCGGTCGAGTCGGCCCTGTCCGGCATCCAGCGTCACGACGACGAGATGTGGTACCGCAAGGTGGTCAAGCTGCCGAGCAACTGGGTGGGGCAGCACGTGCTGCTGCATTTCGGTGCGGTCGATCAGATCGCGACGGTCTGGGTGAACAACCACGAGGTGGCCCGACACGAAGGCGGCTACACCGAATTCACCGTCGACATCACCCGGGCGCTGCAGTGGCCGGGTCCCCAGGAGATCACCGTCCGCGTCCAGGACCGCAACGACGCCAATCCCTTTCCGATCGGTAAGCAACGCAATCGACCGAAGGGGCTGTTCTACACCGGTGCCTCCGGGATCTGGCAGACGGTCTGGATGGAGCCGGTCCACGCCACCTACATCAACAAGGTGGACATCAGCACAAGTCTGACCGGTATGACCGTCACCCCCCGCATCGCCGGGACGAAGGGCCAACGCGCTGTGGTGTTCGTCGTCAAGCCCGACGGTGGCCGGGTGGTGGCGGTCGGTTCCGCCGGAGCCGGTGACACCATTCGCCTTCCGGTGCCCGAACCGCACCTGTGGACACCCGACGATCCGTACCTGTACGACCTGAAGGTGGCGCTGGTGGATCCGTCGGGCAAGGTTGTCGACGCGGTCGCCAGCTACGCCGGTCTGCGGACGATCGGGACGATGCCCGATTCGCAGGGGCGGCCGCGAATCGCGTTGAACAACAGGATCACGTTCCTGCACGGCCCGCTCGACCAGGGGTACTGGCCGGACGGCATCTACACCGCGCCCACCGACGACGCGCTCAAGTCGGACCTGCTGCGGATCAAGGATCTGGGCATGAACTTCGTGCGCAAGCACGGCAAGGTGGAACCCGCGCGCTGGTACTACTGGGCGGACAAACTGGGCCTGATGGTCTGGCAGGACATGCCGTCGCTGGATGTGTCGCTGGACGTTCCGGTGGGCCCGGCCCCGGAGCCCTCGGCCGCCGCGAAGGCCAACTTCGAAAAAGAGCTGCTGGCAATGATCGACCAGCTGCGCAGCGTGACGTCGATCGTCGGCTGGGTGCCGTTCAACGAGGGCTGGGGAGAATTCGACACCGCCCGGATCGCCGGCGTCACGAAGGCCGCGGATCCCACTCGGATGGTGGACGCCAACAGCGGAGTGAACTGCTGCAAGTCGCGTGGTGACACCCTGGCCGGCGACGTCTACGACGATCACACCTATGTCGGACCGGGCGAACCTCAGATCCACGACGACCTGATGAAGGCGCATTCGAAAGGTCCAGTCCCGGTGGACAATCGGGTGCGCGTCGACGGCGAATACGGTGGGCTTGGACTGGTGCTCGACCAGAACCGCTGGCCGGGGCGACCGGAAGCCTACGAAATGGCTGACAGCCCGGCGCGACTCACCGAGCGGTATGTCCAGGTCAGCCGGCGATTGGAAGACATCGTCCGCAGGACAGGTCTGTCCGGGGCTATCTACACCCAGACCACCGATGTCGAGAACGAGGTCAACGGCTTCTTGAGCTATGACCGCTGGCAGGTCAAGATGCCGATTGCCGTTGTGGCCGAACGCAATCGCGCGGTCATCGCTGCGGGAACCCCCGGGATGGTGCCGCCAGACGTTCGCCGGTGAGGGTGATTGCGGCGCGCTCTACTGGTCGCGCGACGCGAGGCCGGCGGGGGCGTGCCCGATGGCCCGGTGGATGGCATCGGCCAACGCCAACGCGCTTTCTTCGGTCAATTCCAGTGCCACCCGGGCCGCGGGTCCCAGCGCCGGATTGAGCACGTCGATGTTCACCGTGTGGGTGTACGGCGCGTGCACCGGGTGGTCGACGTAGACGGTGGCCCGGTCGGCGCCGAACCATCCCGTCGCGCCCTTCCCGCTGCCCTCGATGACGACCCGTTCGGTGAGATAGGTGCACATGAGATCGGAGACCTAGCCTTTCAGGTAAGTGGCGAAGAAGGCGTCGATGCGTCGCCACCCGTCGACGGCGGCGTCGACGCGGTAGGCGGGCCGGTCGACGGAGAAGAACGAATGGCCCGCGCCGTCATAGCTGTGGAACTCGTGCGGCTTGCCGAGTCGGGTCAGCTCCGCGTCGAGGATCGCCACGGCTTCGGGCGTCGGGAACCTGTCCTCGGCACCGAACAGCCCGAGCATCGGGGCGCTCAGGCTCGGCGCCAGGTCGAGGATCGGCTTCATCGCCTTGGGCATTCCCTCCGGCGGATCCTCGACGATGAACGCGCCGTAACAGTTGACCGCGGCGTCGAACGGCAACGAACATGCCGCCAGGAACGCGTGCCGTCCACCTGAGCAGTGACCGATCACGCCGAATTTCCCGTTCGCGCCGGGCAGTCCGCCGAGATGGGCGACCGCGCCGGCCACATCGCCGACCAGGCGCTCGTCGGGCACACCGCCGGCGGCCCGGGAGGCGGCCGCGGCATCGTCGGGATCGGCGCCGGGCGCTTCCCGCGAATACAGGTTGGGGCACACCACGTGGTAGCCGCTGACGGCGAGCCGACGGACGAACTCCTTGGTCTCCCGGTCGTAGCCGGGCATGTGGTGGATCCACACGAGACCGCCGCGCGACCCGCTGGTCAGCGGCCCGGCCCAGTAGGCCTCGATCTCGTCGCCGCCGTGTCCCTTGATCGTGATGGTCTCCGCGCGGATCGCGTCCGAGCCCGCTCGTGTCATCGCACCGCTCCTTGGTTGATTCTGCCCGCCGCTGGTTTACCCGCCCCGCCGCTCGTCATGATGGAAGGCGACGTGATCCACGGCAAGGGAGTCCCATCGTGAATACCGCATCCGAGCAACCGGCGACCGATTATCCACAGGTGGCTGCGGCCCGCGGCCGGATAGAACCGTCGCCCCGCCGGGTCCGCGGCTTCCTCGGCACGGAGCTGATCTTCGACACCACAGCAGCGCGGTATGTCTGGGAGGTCCCGTATTACCCGCAGTACTACATTCCGCTGGCCGACGTGCGATCACAGTTCCTGATCGATGAGGACCATCCGCAGCGCGTGCAGTTCGGCCCGTCGCGCACATGTGCCGTGAGTGCCGGGTCACAGACGCACCCGTCGGCGGCGCGAGTGTTCGACGCGGGAGAGGGGCCGGTCGCCGGCCTGGTCCGCTTCGACTGGGCAGCGCTGAACTGGTTCGAGGAGGACGAGCCGATCTATGGCCACCCCCGCAACCCCTACGCGCGCGTCGATGCGCTGCGCTCCCACCGTCACGTGAGGGTGGAACTCGACGGTGCCGTGCTGGCGGACACCCACAGTCCCGTTCTGCTGTTCGAAACCGGTTTGCCGACAAGGTATTACATCGACCGCAGCGACGTCGCGTTCGAGCATCTCGAGCCGTCGGACACCCAGAGTCTGTGCCCGTACAAGGGCGTCACCTCGGGTTACTGGTCGGTGCGCGTCGGCGACACCCTGTATCCAGATCTGGCCTGGACCTACAACACTCCGCTGCCTGCGGTCGCCTCGATCGCGAACATGGTCGCCT
The DNA here is from genome assembly GCF_041287105.1 of Mycobacterium sp. SA01. Taxonomy (NCBI): domain Bacteria; kingdom Bacillati; phylum Actinomycetota; class Actinomycetes; order Mycobacteriales; family Mycobacteriaceae; genus Mycobacterium; species Mycobacterium sp. SA01. The sequence continues at coordinate 770,232 of NZ_JBGGNO010000020.1, forward strand.
TCTACAACGAGAAGCTGGACATCAGCGTCGACGGCGCCGAGTTGCCCCGGGCGCACACGCACTTTTCCTAGCGTCCGGTCTGACCTCAGTCGTCGGTGACGGTCAGCTTCACATCGATGTTGCCGCGGGTGGCGTTCGAATAGGGGCAGACCTGATGCGCCTTGTCCGCCAGCGCCACCGCGGTCTCATGGTCGACGTTGGGTAGCACGATCTCCAACTCGACCGCCAGGACGAAGCCGCCGGCGTCATTGCTGCCGAGTGAAACCTTAGCTCCCACAGCTGAATCGGAGACGTCAGCCTTCTCCTGCCGGCCAACGAGCCGCAAAGCGGAGTGATAGCACGCGGCGTAGCCGACAGCGAACAGCTCCTCGGGGTTGGTTCCGGTACCCGTGCCGCCGAGTTCTTTCTGGATGCTCAGATCGACATCCACCTTGCCGTCGGAGGTTCGGCCGTGCCCGTCGCGCCCATCACCGGTGGCCAGCGCTTCAGCGGTGTACAGAACCTTCATCGGAGTTCCTTTCCAGTTGGTCATGCAGGGAAGCCATGGCTTGCAGCGTTTTACCATCGCACCACCAGAGCATAGGGCACAATCAAGTTGTGCACAACCCAAATGCTGCGAGCGATGCGGTCGGGCGAAGATTTACCACCGGCAATGGTTGTCGGAGCGCAATCATCGGCGTGAGTGTTTGGTAACGATTTGGTAACGCCGGTCTGGGGTGATGCTGATCTCGATGCGCCTTATCGGCGCAGGTAACAAAGGCGCTGCCGTCGTCACGCCGCGTTCGCCGTGTGGTCTCACAGCTTGCTCACAACGCTTTGCGGGCCTACGGTCAGCTCGCCGAAGATTTGAACTGACGACGACGATGACTTGTTCGGTGGTGAGATTTCAACCCGAGATGAATGCTTCCAACACCCGCGGGCTGCAAAGCCCGTGGACTACTGATATACCTGGCGTGACCAGGCAACACGCGTCCTGGGAACGCCACCTGCGGTGCCCCTGCTCGACTGACGCCGTCGCGATGCGGCGGTTGGTCGACGCGACAGGGGTGCTCGACGTGAATTCGACATACGCCTATCTGCTGCTGGCCACGGATTTTGCCAAGTCTTCCATTGTGGCGGAGCGCGACGGCGAACTCTGCGGTCTGATCACCGGGTATCACCCCCCGGAAAGGCCGGAGGTGCTGTTCGTCTGGCAGGTCGCGGTGACCGAACGCGCGCGGGGCACCGGCCTGGCGGCGGCGATGCTCGACGAACTCGTGAATCGCGTGCGCCGAGCACGACACGGCCATCCGCTGACCGTCGAAGCCACGGTCGCCCCCAGCAATGGGCCGTCCCGTGCATTCTTCGGTGGCTTCGCCCGCCGTCACGGCGTCCCGATGACCGAGCGGCCGTACTTCGGCGCCGAGCTTCTCGACCCCGAGGGTGAACACGAAGACGAACCGATTCTGAGTATCGGGCCGATAGCGGCCGCTCTTTCCGACTGAACCCACCCGAAAGGAAACATGACAACCCAGGCAATGGCGCCTTCGTTCAACGACTCTCAGCTACCCGACGTCTATGACGCCGTCGAGTCGGAGGTGCGCAGCTACTGCCGCGGCTGGCCGGTCGAGATGGCCGGAGCCAGCGCTTCCTGGTTGACCGATACCAGCGGCCGACGTTATCTGGACTTCTTCGCGGGTGCGGGGGCTCTCAATTACGGGCACAATAACCCGCTTCTCAAGCGGCCGCTGATCGACTACCTCAGCCGCGACATGATCGTGCACTCGCTGGACCTGGCAACCGAGGCGAAGACCGCTTTCCTCGAGACATTTCAGCGACTGATTCTCGCTCCGCGGGGCATGGACTACAAGGTGCAGTTTCCCGGGCCCACCGGCACCAACGCGGTAGAGGCGGCACTGAAGCTGGCCCGAAAAGTGACCGGCCGGGAGTCAATAATCAACTTCACCAACGCTTTTCACGGAATGACATTGGGGTCGCTGTCAGTGACCGGCAATTCCATGAAGCGTGCCGGAGCGGGTATCCCATTGGTTCATGCGACGCCGATGCCGTACGACAATTACTTCGACGGCGTCACCGAGGACTTTCACTGGTTCGAGCGAGTGCTCGACGACTCCGGTGGCGGGCTGAACCGTCCGGCCGCCGTGATCGTCGAGACCGTGCAGGGTGAGGGCGGGCTCAACGTGGCGCGGGCGGAGTGGCTGCGCGCTCTGGCCGAGTTGTGCAATCGGCGCGAGATCCTGCTGATCGTCGACGACGTCCAGATGGGTTGCGGCCGGACCGGTAAGTTCTTCAGCTTCGAGGAAGCCGGTATCAGGCCCGACATCGTGACACTCTCCAAGTCGATCAGCGGCTACGGGCTTCCGTTGGCGCTCACCCTGTTCCGGCGCGACCTGGATGTGTGGGCGCCCGGAGAACACAACGGCACCTTCCGCGGTAACAATCCGGCTTTTGTGACGGCCACAGCGGCGCTCGAAGCGTATTGGCAGGACACCACCTTCGCTGACCAGACCCTCGCCAAGGGCGGCCTGATGCGGGAGCGTCTGGACGCCATCGCGGCCGCGAACCCCGAGATCAGCGCCCGCGGACGTGGTATGGCGCAGGGGCTGAAATTCGAGGATGCGCCGACAGCCGCCAAGGTATGCCGTGCCGCGTTCGAGCGCGGCGTGTTGATGGAAACCAGCGGTCCCGCAGACGAAGTCGTCAAGTTGCTACCGCCACTGACCACTCCGGACGCCGAGATCGTGCTCGGCATCGACATACTCGCCGAGTCGGTCGCCAGCACGTTGTCCTGACATCGGCCATATCAGCAAAAGGAGTTCACCTGTGATTGTCCGTACCACTGACGAGATCACCGGCACCGATCGTGACGTGGCCGCCAAGGAGTGGAGGTCCAAGCGCATCATCCTTGCCGGCGACGGCGTTGGATTCTCGTTCCACGAGACCACCATCAACACCGACTCGGTCAGCGAATTTCATTACCGCCACCACGTCGAGGCCGTGTGGGTTGTCGAGGGCAGCGGGACGTTGACCAACCACGAGACCGGTGAGCAGTATCCGCTCGCCCCGGGCACGATGTATCTGCTCAACGGCCATGAGCGCCACCGGGTGACGTGTACCGAGCAGATGCGGATGATGTGCGTCTTCAATCCGCCGGTGACCGGTACCGAGGTACATGACGAGACGGGAACCTACCCACCCGCGGAGCCCGCGAGGTGAGCGGTCACCCCCACGACAACTACCCGACCCGGCTCGAGCGCCCGGCCGACCCGATCGCTCGAATCGAGCCGACGGTGTGGGGCGAGGGCAACGACGGACCGCTGTCCGACCAGGACCTGCAATCGATGGCGGCCAACGGCTACCTGGCTCGTCCGCAGACACTCGGGCAAGACTGGCTCAGGCCGATGGGTGATGAGCTGGCTCGTATCGGCGGCCTGATCGGTGATGACGATCCGCGCATCGTTCGCGAGCGGCAGGGCGGCATCCGTTCGGTGTTCGAGCCGCATCTGTTCAGTGACGTCATCGCGGAAGTCATCGGCCTCGACACCGTTCTACCGGTAGCGCGTCAATTGCTGGGCAGCGACGTCTATCTCCACCAGGCCCGGGTCAACCTGATGCCGGGCTTCACGGGGACCGGCTTCTATTGGCATTCGGACTTCGAGACGTGGCACGCCGAGGACGGTATGCCGACGATGCGGGCGGTGTCGTGCTCGATCGCGCTCTCCGAGAACTACCCCTACAACGGCTCACTCATGGTCATGCCCGGGTCGCACAGGACGTTCTATCCGTGTGTGGGTGCTACGCCGAAACGCAACCACACGTCCTCCCTGGTCCGACAGGAAGTCGGCGTACCCGATCAAGCAACCCTGACCGCGGCAGCCAATCGGTATGGAGTGGACCAGATCACCGGCCCGCCCGGCGCCGGATTGTGGTTCGACTGCAACATCATGCACGGATCGGGATCCAACATCACACCGTTCCCACGGTCGAACATCTTCCTGGTGTTCAACTCGGTCGAAAACAAGCTCGGCCGGCCCTTCGCGGCGGCCGAGCCGCGCCCCGAGTATCTCGCCGCGCGCACCACCGAGCCGTTTTCCGTGCAGTCCGCGACCGCATAGGTTCACAGCACCTTCGACAGGAACTCCTGCAGCCGTTCGCTTTTGGGGTGGTCGAACACCTGATCGGGGGCATCGTCCTCGACGATGTTGCCGTCGGCCATGAAGATCACCCGGGAGGCCACCTCACGGGCGAAACCCATCTCATGGGTGACCACCACCATCGTCATGCCGCCTTCGGCCAGGTCCCGCAGAACCTGCAGCACGTCGCCGACCATCTCCGGGTCCAAGGCACTGGTCGCCTCGTCGAACAACATGATCGAAGGATCCATCGCCAGCGCCCGCGCGATGGCGACCCGCTGCTTCTGGCCGCCCGAGAGCGTGGCCGGCTTCACATGGGCCTTCTCGGCGAGACCGACCTGACCGAGTAACTCCATCGCCTTCTTCTCGGCGGCGGCCTTGTCCATCTTCCTGGTCGTCAGTGGTGCCAGCGTGACGTTCTGCAGCACGGTCATGTGCGGGAAGAGGTTGAAATGCTGGAACACCATGCCGATGTGCTGCCGGACCTTGTCCAGATCGACTTTGCGGTCGGTGAGATCGAATTCGCCGACCACCACCTTGCCCGCGGTGATGTCCTCGAGCTTGTTCAGGCAGCGCAGGAACGTCGACTTTCCCGACCCGGACGGGCCGATGACGCACACCACCTCGCCCTGTTTGATATCGGTGGTGATGCCGTCGAGCACCAGGAGTTCACCGAACGACTTCTTCAGGTCTTCGATGTGGATCATCACCGTGTCTGCCGGCTTTGCGTCGGCGGAATCGGGAACGAGGTCGGTCATTTCACGATCCTTTTCTCGACGCGGTCGGAGAGTTTGGTGAGCGCCATGATGACGATGAAGTAGATGATCCCGATGATCAGCCACATCTTGAACGACTGGAAGTTGCCGGCGATGATGATGCGCCCGGTCTGCGTCAGCTCGGCGATGCCGATAACCGACAGGATCGACGTGTCCTTCAGCGTGATCACGAACTGGTTGATGTACGACGGAATCATCGTCCGGATAGCCTGGGGCAGTATGACTTTACGCATCGTCGGCAGATATCCGATGCCCAGGCTGCGGGCCGCTTCCATCTGTCCCTTGTCGACGGATTGAATACCGCCGCGCACGATCTCGGTCATGTACGCGCCCGCATTCAGCGACAGGGTGATGATGCCCGCGGTCAGCGCGCTCATCTGAAAGCCCAGCGCCGACGGGATGCCGAAGTAGATGAAGAAGGCCTGTACCAGTAGCGGGGTGCCGCGGAAGATGTCGACGAACGTCGTGCCGATGGCACGCAGCACAATTGACCGGGACACCCGGAACAGGCCGAAGATGACGCCGAGCACCAGGGCGATCGCGATCGAGACGACCGTCAAGATGACGGTCATCTTCAGGCCCTGCAGCAGGATCGGGTAGGTGCTCTTGATCAGCCCGAAGAACGAATTGTCATCCTTCGAGGCGCCTTCACCGAGGTAGCTGTTGACGATCTGGTCGTACTTCCCGGACTTCTTGAGGTTGTCCAGACCGGCGTTGAACTTCTTGATCAGCTCGGCGTTGCGGCCCTTGTTCACCGCGAAGCCGTAGCCGGTCGGCTCCTCCTTGGGGGTGACGGTCTTGAAGCCGTTGCCCTGTGCGATGCCGTACAGCAGCACCGGGTAGTCCTCGAACACCGCCACCGAGTTGCCGGTCTTGACCTCGTCGAACATCGACGACGAGTCGGCGAACGAAACCACCTGGAAGCCGTACTTGTCCTTGATGGAGTTCGCGAAGGTGGCGCCCTGGGTGCCGTTCTTGACCGCCACCCGCTTGCCGCGCAGGTCCTCATAGGACTTGATGTCGTTGTTGGTCTTCAGGACCGCCATCTGAATACCGGATTCGAAGTACGGTTCGGAGAAATCGAAGACCTGCTTGCGCTTGTCGGTGATCGACATGCCGGCGATCACGCCGTCGACCTGGTTGGCCTGTACGGCCTGCAGTGCGGCGTCGAAGCCGAGCGGTTTGATGTCGACGGTGAATTTCTGATCCTCGGCGATCGCGCGGATGAGATCCATGTCGATTCCGACGAAATTGCCTTGCTTGTCCTGGAATTCGAACGGAGCGAAAGTGGTGTCGGTGGCGATCAAGTAGTTCTCGCCGTCGGCTGACGCCCGCGGGGGCGCGAACAATCCAGTTGTGAGCATTGCCAGGACGGCGGACAACGCCACCAAGGCAACCGCCCGCGCAGTACTTCGGCGAGACTTTCGGCGTAACCATCCGCTCGGCATGCGCTGCCCTCCCATTTTCCGATTGTGCGCGTGCAGTTCACGCTAACGTCAAGACTCGCCGCGTGTCTGGCTAACTGCCCATCGACAACGAGGAGTGTCATGACTATGCGACTGGTGACCTGCGGCGCGGTCGCGCTCTTGCTGTGTCCGGCGACGCCCACCGTAACGGCCGGGGCGACGCCGCCCGGGGGCGACGTGACACGCACCGACCTCGCCAAGGGGGACACCGACGCGCCGGTGTCGATCACCACCGACGGGCCCGCCACGCAGATCGTCCAGAGTCTGTCGATGGGGCCCGGCGCGACCAGCGGTTGGCACACTCACCCCGGCACCGAACTGTCGGTGATCACCGGCGGTTCGGTCGCATTGCAGACCGCAGGTACATGTGCGCCGGTGACCTATGCGGCCGGGCAGGCGGTCGCCATTCCCGCGGGCGTTCCGCACCGCGTCGCCAACGAATCCGGCTCGCGCGCCGAGGTCGTCGTCACTTACACCCTGCCGGCCGGCGCCCCAGTCCGGGAGGATGCTGCGGACGTGTGCGCCCGATAGCCTGATCCCGTTACCTGCCAATGGTTTTCGCCGCACCAGAAAAGCCGGCGTTGCACTGACGTCAGCCCTGCTCGACAGTGTTGGAGAAGCCGGACTTGTCGACCGTCGGTGAGCCGCCGTGGTAGGTGATCGTGTTGTCCATCCCGGATGCCTCGATGGCGTCGGCCGCATCGACGGTCACGATGTTGTTCATCCCGGACACCTGAACGCGCGCGCAGTGGCCGGTGATCACCACGGTGTTGTCCATGCCGCTGATGGTGACCACGCTGTCGTCGCACGCGAGCCGCTTGTTCTCGTTGACACCGGAGACGCTGAGGTTGGCGCCCGATTCGGGCGGGGCCACCGTGGCAGCCGAATTCGACGGGGGAGCCGGAGTGCTGCGGCTGGGCCGGGTCGCCGTGGTGAATGTGCCGCCGCCACCGGAGATGGTGGGCAGCCCCGGCGAGGTGCGGCTGGCGTTGATGTGACTGGTGATGAGGATCGCGCCGCCGCCGACGGTGAGCCCAAGCACCAACAGCACGAACACAATCCAGCCGAGGCGCAGACCCGGAGTGGATGACGACACCGACGGTGGCGCGTAATACCCGGGCGGAGGCGGCCCGTAATACCCGGCGGGAGGCGGTGTCCAGTTGCTCGGCGGCACCGAGGTCCCCAGCTCGCTGGTGTGGGCCTGCTCGGTCAGCGGACGCTCGAGTTGCTGAATGCGTTTCTCGGGATCGTCGTCTGGGTTCATCGCCTCGCACTCCTCGTTCCGGTTCCCGACAGAATATTGCCCACCCGGGTCTGCCCGGGGGTGATGAGGCCAACTTTCGGGTGCGCGCGGTATTGCCGTTGTTTGACCTCGAAAGCGTCATTGCTTGATGTCGAAAGCGCCCGTTTTGCGCTGGTCACGTAGGGGTATCTGCCGGCATGGCTCGTCCGCACCCCATCATCCGGCTGGCGCTTCACACCCCGGTCGAGATCTACGAGCACGGCTTCGGCCGGCTGCTCGGCAAGCGCTTCGTTCGCCTCAGTCACGGCGGATCCAACTCGTGCGACTGCCGCACGGTCCTCGAAGTCATCGGCGCGAGCGACGACGAGGTGATGGTCATCGCCGGTCTCGGGCCGTCGTGCGAGTGGTTCCGCGACATCGCATCCGGTTCACCGGCATCGATCGAACTCGGCGGGATGACGTTCTCCGCCGAGCACCGGGTGCTCAGCGAGCCGGAGGCCGTTGCGGTGATCGCCGAGTACGAACGGCGTCACTGGCTGATCCGCCCCCTCGTCTACCGGGTGATGGGGATCCTGCTGTGCCGGGACTACGACGGAAGTCCGGCAGCGCACGTCGAACTCGCGCACCGGCTGCCGATCGTCGCGTTTCGCCCTGCCCGCCTGGCCGCCTAGGTATGAGTGAGGGACTAGTTCGGCAGCAGTAGCCGAACGGCATGGGCGACGACCGCGTCGACGTCATCGCCGAGTGTGCCGGCCAGCCACTGCTGGGCCAACTCGGCCATCGCGCCCGCATACATTGCAGCACCGACTTCGGTTGCCACCCGGTCGGATTCGGGTGCGGTGCGGCGGTGCTCGTCGAGGACGAGTTCGCGGACGTGGTCCTGGGCCAGGGTCCGCCGCGCGGCCAGAACGGGATTGGTGCGGGCCTCGGTGAACAGGATCCTGCCCCGCCGCGGGTCGGCCGCGCTGAAGGCGAGCACCGCTCGGATGCCGGCCCGTAGCCGGGCGCGCCGGTCGCGGGCACCGGCCATCGCCGCGGTCAGCATCCCGCCGAGTTCTCCCGCCACCTCGTCGTACACGGCGCCAAGGAGTGCATCGGTGTCGGTGAAGCTCTCGTAGAAGTAACGGGTGTTGAGTTCGGCTGCCCGGCACACCGACCGCACGGACATCGCGGTCAGGCCACCCTCGCCGAACAACGCGTAGGCGGCACGGACCAGAAGGCTCCGGCGCTCGGCCTGGCGGTCGGCGGCGGACAAACCCGCCCACCGGGTGGCACTCGGCATTGGCCGAGGATATACGGACATCGGGCGGCGCCATGTTATTTTGGTTACGGGCGTAACCAAAATGGCGTGCTCGCCGGAAGGGATCAGCCGAGATGAAACTGCCACTGCCGCACCAGCTTCTCGAGCGCAAGATCAGAGGCGATTTCGACAAGAACATCCGCGGGAAGTTCTTTCGTGGTCTGGAGTTTTCCGAACCCGAGGGCGACCCGGGCTGGTTCGGTCCCGGAAGCGCGGTCTGGCATGTCCACTCGCACACCCCTGCATTGATCTTCGGACTGCAGTGCGCCGCATTCATCGAGCGCTTCGACCCGAGCATCTTCTGGATGGGCTCCGATCATTCCCGGGTCGTCGAGCACGACGAGGACGGCAACCCCACCGGTCGGCTGGATCTCAAAGGGTCCGGGGTCCGCCTTGCCCACTCGGTGGCGTTCTTCATCGGAACTGCCTACGGATCCACCGCCACCGCCGAGCGGGTTGCCCAAACCGTGCGCGCCATGCACCACACCATCAAGGGAGTGCGGCCCGACGGCTTGCCCTATGACGCCGACGATCCCGAATGGCTGCGCTGGAATTACGCCACCGTGGTCTGGGGGATCGCGACGGGCCACGAGCTCTATCATCCGACCCCGCTGCGCAACATCGACCGGTACTACGGCGAGTTCGTGCGAGTCGGTCATGCCCTGGGCGGCACCGACCTGCCGTCGACCAAGGCCGAGACCCTCGATTGCCTGCGGTCGTATCTACCGCGGCTGGCCCTGACTCACGGCGCCGCCATGTTCACCGGACCCAACCTGCAGAACAATCCGGACGTTCCGCAGGAGGCCAAGTTCTTCGACTGGGCCATCCGCGACAGCATGCCGGACTGGGCGGCGCAGATGCTCGGGCATCAACCGCCTCACCCGGTGGAACGAGCCGCGCGGCGTGCCGCAACCTGGGCCGCGCTCAACGCGACGCACCTCGCGATGGATCCGCTGCCGGAGTTCCAGCAAGCCTGTCGGCGGGTGGCCGGCGGCACCGTGGTCGGCCACACCGAGCCGTCCTACGTGGTGGGCAGCGATCCGGTCCGCAGCCGCGAGACCGTCGAACAGATGGTGTGATCTGGACCACTGGCGAATTGCTGAGACTGACTCGCTAAGCCTGCCGATCAGCGAACACGGTCGACATCAAGATCGTCGAGGGCCACATCCTGCCTCGGTGGAGCTCCGGGCGCGTCAATAAGTTAAGAATTTTCCTTAGGAATTTAGACGCGGCTGAGGCATTGTGATTTGTGCCTCTTTCGGCCCGGCGCCGGTAAGAAAATCTAAGGACGCGGTTCGTTGCATCCATTCATCTGTGATCTTGAATACTGCTAAATGGGCAGGTCAAAACACCTTTTCGCACGGCCATCAAACCTTTGCAACGAAATGATAACGATCACTGTCTTAGCAGTTGCTGAGATCTTCGGCGTGCTTGGGAATGGGTTCCGAAAAGCCGCGAATTCTCCGTGAATTGACTAGCTACACTCGACCCAGGCGGTTACCGGCAGGTAACGCGAAAACGACTAAAGACAATGCGCGGTGCAGTCCAGGCCGCCGGAGGTACGAGATCATGGCAAACACAACGGGAGTTACGGAAGGGTCCAATGTCACCGGTGTCGCGGTGGCTGAGCGGGCCACCGCGGAGCGCTCTCTGTGGCTGTCCTCGCTGCCGTCGATCCGACGGACCCCTATCGGCGACCTGCTGCCGCAGCTGCTGGGCGGCGCCGGACTGGAGCCGCTGACCGACCCGATCGCAGCGCCGGTGATGACCGTCGCCCGCACGCTCGCCGTCGGGCACGGACCGGTCAGCGACATCGCCGTCAGCCCCGACGGCCGTCATCTCATCACCGCCCACTACGGCGCCGACGTGGTGTGCGTCATCGACACCGCCACGCTGTCGGTCACCGCGACCATCGACGGGCTCAGCGAGCCATACGCGGCCGTCATCGTCGGCGACCGCGCCTACGTCAGCGCAGCCTCCAACGCCGAGGATGCCGTCGTCGCCGTCGACACCCGCACCGCGACACCGCTCGCGGCTAAGACGTTCGACATGACGCTTTCCGGCCTGGCCGTCAGCCCGGCCGGCGACGTTCTCTACGTCGGCAGGACCGGCGAGGACGATGTCGATATCGCGGTCATCGACATCGAATCCGGCTCCGTCACCAGCATCGCCGTCCCGGCCGCGCCCGGCGCCTCCATCGAGACGGTTCGTCTCAATGCCGATGGCACGCGTCTGTTCGCCGCGCTGACCACCCCGACGGGCGGCATGCTGGCGATCGTCGACACCACCGCCCGTGCGGTCAAAGCCGGAGTGTCCATCGACGGTTCGATCGGTGACATCGCAGTTGTGCCCAACGGCCGCACCGTTTTTGCCACCGGGTGGGACGTTGAACTCGGCGGCGTCATCCATGTCATCGACATCGCCGGGGCCCGCGTCACCGACACCATCGACATGGGTGGGGTCCCGACGCAGCTGGTGCTCAGCCGCGGCGGCGCGTGCGCCTACATCGTCGACCGTGACGAGATCGCGGTGATGTGCACCGCCACCACCGAGATCGTCGACAGCGTCGTCATCGGCCCGCAGTTGTCCTGCCTGGCCGTCGACCCGGTGCGGAACCGGCTCTACGCGGCGGACTACGCCGGTGCGATCACCGCCATCCGGCTCGATCCGGCCGTGCCACAGCCCCAGATGGCCGTCGCGGCATCCTGACCGGGCTGCCACGATGGAGTGATGACTTCGACTCCACGGCAGCGCGTCGTCAACTTCGTCCAGCGGCGGGTCGCCAACCCACTGATGCGGCTGGTCCCGATTCAGACTCTGTTGGAGACGACCGGGCGAAAATCCGGCCAACCGCGGACCACCCCGATCGGCGGCCGACTCGACGGTGAAAAGTTTTGGCTGGTGTCGGAATTCGGCGATCGATCCCAATATGTCCGCAACATCGCGGCGAACCCGCGGGTACGGGTCCGCGTCCGCGGTCGCTGGCACAGCGGAACCGCCGTGGTTTTACCTGACGACGACGCGCGGGCGCGCCTGTCCGAGCTTCCTCGGATGAACAGTGCGGCGGTACGCGCGATGGGAGACAACCTGCTCACCATCCGCGTGGACTTGGACTAGTGCGCGCTGCAGTCCAGTGACACCGAGATCGTCTGGCTGGTGACCACCGGCACCAGAATGGTGCGATTGTTGCCGCGCCCCGGTCCGGTATAGGGCACCCACTGAGTGACGGTCTGCGGATTGCGCACATTTGTGACCACACACTTCGACATCGGACCCGTGCCGATGCGGTCGATGTTCACGGTGTAACCCTGACTCTGCAGCTGGCTGATCGTGGCCTGTGCCGAACTGTCGGCCCACGCCGTCGCGGCCGGCCCTGCGACGATTCCACCCGCGGCCGCCACCGCGGCGAGCGCATATGCGGTCCGCATGATCGTGTCTCCTCTTTTCCCGCCCAATGATCCTCCAGGTACATCGTCGTTGCCGATGAAAACGTTCCCGCTCCTGCAGATTCGCCTGGAGTTGTTTAGTCGGGGCAGGGCCGGGAACCCCGGACCTGCGGGCGGATGTGCGGTTGCGCGGTCGAAGACAACCGGCGCTGACCGAGAAATCGCCCGGTCAATGGGATGCACGGTGCGCATGCGCCTCATCCCGCACTGCAGGAACAGACGCCAAGGAGGACCCATGGCAGACAACAGCGGACCCGAAGAGGGCATCAAGGGCGTCGTCGAAGACGTCAAGGGCAAGGCCAAGGAAGCCGTCGGCGCCGTGACCGGCAGCGATGACCTCACCGAAGAGGGCAAGGCGCAGCAGGACAAGGCCGAGGCTCAGCGTGACGCCGCGGCCAAGGAAGCCGAGGCCGAGAAGGCTCGCGGCGAGGCGAAGGCCCAAGAGAAGCGACAAGAGTCGCACCAGTAGACGAGGTGCGAGAACCCGGCCGGAGCAACCGGCCGGGTTCTTGTCCTTTCAGGACCGTGGGCCGTACATGATCAGCGCCACCCCCACCAGGCAGATGATCGAACCGGTCACATCCCAGCGGTCCGGGCGAAAACCATCGGCCGCCATGCCCCAGAGCAGCGAGCCGGCGACGAATACCCCGCCATACGCGGCCAGGATTCGACCGAAGTGCGCGTCGGGCTGCAGCGTCGCGACGAAACCGTAAGCCCCCAAAGCGATTACACCGAAGCCGACCCAAACCCAGCCTCGATGTTCGCGGACGCCCTGCCACACCAGCCAGGCGCCGCCGATCTCCAGAAGCGCCGCAGCCAGGAACAGGGCCGCTGATTTCAGCACAACCACCGGGCCAGCATGGCACGGGCGAGTTGCTCACACCCGCGCCGATCAGTCGCCAACGACACAGTGTGCGAAGCCGATCTGCGGTTAATCCCAGGCCGGTGACCACCACAGAACTGCCTTCCGGTGCGCGCGTCCGGCTCAGCCACGACGTGGTGCGCCTCGACGACGGCCACCGGGTCGGCGTCTCGACCGGCGGCCGCGGTGTCCCGCTGGTGTTCCTGCACGGCTACGGCCTGAACGCGCGGGCCTATCTGGGGCTGCTGAGCCGGCTGGGCGCGCTGGGCTTCAGCGTGATCGCTGTCGACGCCGCCGGCCATGGCGGAACGCCGAGGCTGCCCGCCGAGGCAACGCTGGAACGCCGTGTCGATCTGACGCTGCGCGCCCTGGATGCAGTGGGCGTCCGGAAAGCGGTTTTTCTCGGCCACTCCATGGGTGGCCGGATGATCGTCGACCTGGCGGCCCGCGCACCCGAGCGGGTGCTGGCGGCGGTGTTGCTCAACGCCGCCGCGGGCGCGCCGTTCGACGAGTCGATCTCGCCCGGGCACCGCTCACCCCGCGCGGTCGCCGAGCGGCTACTGGCCGTTGCCGTCGACGCCCAGGGCGACCCGAGGCGGCTCCCGTTGGGCGAAATGGCCGGCTATCTGCGGGTGATGGCGGGTGCACTGGCTCGAAATGCGCGCTCGCCGCGCGGACTGTCCGGGTCCCTGAGGGCGCTTCTGGGCTCCGGCGACTTCGGCGACAAGCTGGTCGCCATGCGCGCCAACGGTGTGCCCACGATCGTCGTGCACGGCGAGAAGGACGGCGTCGTTCCGTTCGAGAACGCCTACGACATGGCCGAGCGGGCCGACGGGACGCTCTACCGGGTGCCGGGTGCGCACCATTCGTGGATGCTGGCTCACCCGCGGCAGGGCGCCGACATGATGCGCCAGTTGCTCGGCGCCGAACTCGGCCGGGCGCTGGCGCGGGTGTACCGCGATACCCCGGACCTGGATGTCGATGAACTCGAACCCGTCGAACTGGAGTTGCTCCGATCGCCGGCGGCGCGTCGTCATTCGCGCCGCCGCCCGTGGGCTTTCCGGTGGCCGGCCCGCCGCCGGGTTCCGGCGGCACTGACCGGGTAACCGATCCCGGGCCTGCCGCGTTGCCCGCCGCGATAGATTCGGGCCTATGCAGAGCACCATGCAGAACTTTCCGCTGACCGTTTCCGCGATCCTGCGCTACGCCGCCACCGTTCACGGCGATCGGACCGTGACCACCGCGACCGGCGACGGGTTCCGGCACGCCACCTACCGCGAGGTGGGACAGCAGGCCGCCCGGTTGGCCAATGCGTTGCGGCGCCTGGGTATCAAGGGCGATGACCGGGTTGCCACTTTCATGTGGAACAACCAGGAACACCTGGAGGCCTACGTCGCGGTGCCCTCGATGGGGGCGGTGCTCCACACGCTGAACATCCGGCTGTTCCCCGAGCAGATCGAGTTCGTCGCGTACGAGGCCGAGGATCAGGTGGTGATCGCCGACCTGTCGCTGGCGCCGATTCTGGCCCCGGTGCTGCCCAAGATGGAGACGGTGCACACGGTGATCGCCGTCGGGTCCGGCGATCTGGAGCCGTTCGAGGCTTCGGGCAAGCGGGTGGTGCGCTACCACGACGTGCTCGCTGCCGAGTCCGATGAGTTCGAGTGGCCGGAGATCGACGAAAATTCCGCCGCCGCAATGTGTTACACCAGCGGAACCACCGGTCATCCGAAGGGTGTGGTCTACGGGCACCGGTCGAGCTACCTGCACTCGATGGCAGTCTGCAGCGGTAACGGGCTCGGACTCAGCTTCTCGGACAAGGCCTTACCGATCGTGCCGATGTTCCACGCCAATGCCTGGGGGCTGCCGTATGCGGCGTTGATGGCCGGCGCGGATCTGGTGCTGCCGGATCGATTCATGGATCCCACCTCGTTGGTGAACCTGATCGAAAGCCAGCGTCCGACGGTGGCCGGGGCGGTGCCGACCATCTGGAACGACGTGATGAACCATCTGGACCGCAACCCTGGTCACGACATCTCGTCGCTGCGGTTGGTGTCGTGTGGCGGCTCGGCCGTACCGGTGTCGCTGATGAAGGCGTTCGAGGAGAAGTTCGACGTGGAAATCCGCCAGCTGTGGGGGATGACCGAAACGTCGCCGATCGCCACCCTGGCTTGGCCGCCGCCGGGCTTGACCCCCGAAAAGCAGTGGGAGGTCCGGGGAACGCAGGGCCGGCCGATCTGCGGTGTGGAGACCCGCATCGTCGACGACGAGGGCGCCGTGCTGCCCAACGACGGCGAGGCGGTCGGGGAGCTGGAGGTCCGCGGTGCGTGGATCACCGGCTCCTACTACCGCAATACCGACGAGTCGAAGTTCCAGTCGGGCTGGTTGCGCACCGGGGACGTGGGGCGAATCGACGGCCAGGGCTACATCACGTTGACCGACCGCGCCAAGGACGTCATCAAGTCCGGTGGTGAGTGGATCTCCTCGGTCGAACTCGAGAACTATCTGATCTCCCACCCCGCGGTGCGGGAGGCCGCGGTGGTCGGGGTGCCCGACGAACGCTGGCAGGAACGGCCGCTGGCCGCGGTGGTGCTGCACGAGGGGGCCGAGGCCTCGCCGGAGGAGCTACGGAATTTCCTGTCCGACAAGGTCGTTCGGTGGTGGCTGCCGGAACGGTGGACATTCGTCGACGAGATCCCGCGGACCAGCGTCGGCAAGTACGACAAGAAGACCATCCGTGCCAGGCACGCCGACGACGTCTACGACGTCACCCACCTCGGCTAGTGCGGCCATACCGGCGACGGAACTTCTCCACCTGACCGGCCGCGTCCATGATCCGGCGCTCACCGGTCCAGAACGGATGAGAGTCCGCGGTCACCTCCGCGACCACAAGAGGGTAGGTGCGCACGCCCTCGGCCGTCTGCACGTCGATCGTGCGTGACGTCGTTACCGTGGAACGAGTCAGGAACGTCGTGCCCGTCGTGGCGTCCTGGAAGACCACCGGGCGGTAGTCGGGGTGGATACCGGGTTTCATCGATCTTCTCCGTGGTTGGTTGTGGGCTTGCTTGTGGGCGAAGATAATTCGCTGTGCCCGGCCGAGTCGCCGCACGGCTCCTCGTGCCAATGGCCGAACGGGTCGGGATAATCGGCCCAGCTTTCGGGGCTGGTCATCTCGTCGTCGGTGACCAACGCCTGCCGCAGCGCGTCCTCGATCTCGCGGCGTTCCGCCCCGCAGATCAGAACGGTCATCGACGTTCGGCGATCGCCGTATCGCTCGTCCCACGCCAGGCTTGCCATGACCCGGCGCTCCGGCTCGACATAGGCGGCCTCCGAATCGCTCATCGCCGCCAGCCACTTTCCGCCCGAGCTGACGCGCAGTCCGCCACCGGCGGACTCCAGGTACATCACGTTGTCGGGCTCATTGGCCAACCAGATCCGGCCGCGGGTGCGCACCACGCCGGTCAGCAGGACATCGAGCGCGTCGTGAAGGCGCTCAGGGTGAAACGGGCGGTCGGCGGCGAACTCGAGGATGCTCACCTGTCCGTCGGTGTCCAGTGGTGGCTCACCGTCCAACAGCGGTCCGTGCGGATCGTCACTGCGGCCGCGACGCGCGCCGGACTCCAGGTTCGCCACCGCTTCCTCGACGTGATCGGGCAGCTGGATGATCCACGTGCGAGGCGCCAATCGACGCAGAACGGCCACGGTGGTGCGGTCCACTCTCGGCGCCACGATCACGTCGGCGAACTCACAGTGGCCGACCACCACCTGGGCCACGGTGCGCCCGTCGTCGAGCTCGTCGTCGCAGAGCGCCTGCGCGAGCCAGGTCGGTGAATCCAAACACGTTATGACGCCGGTGATTTCGACGTCGCGGGACGCGGGTCCGTCGACGTAGCCGGGACCGAGGCGGGTGCGGACGTGGTTGATGGCCCAGCAGACCGGTTCGGGCTCCAGGGTGGACTCCAGGTGTACGACGATCCGCTCCACATCACCGCGGCGGTGCAGTCTGCGCAACAGCAGGAGCAGGTCATTGCGCACCGTGCACGACAGGCAGCCGTGGTCCAGCTCCAGCACATAACCGGCGGAGGTGGGGACGCCGTTCTGGACGGTGGTCAGAACTCGGTGCACCACGTGGCCGTCGAAGTGGTGCCGCACGACCAGAGTTCCCTCCTGCCGCAGCAGTGTTCTGGCCACGGCGTCACTGTCACCGTGACCTGCGACGAGCAGTACCGGGGTTCGCACCGCACCTCCCATATTGAAAACGATTTCCATTAACTGCCGGCACACGCTACAGTGCGAGACGGCACTTGTCGAAAATCATTTTCAATAACACAAACGGCCGCAGGAGGGTTGTCGATGTCCGCACGATGCCAAGTCACCGGGCGCTCACCGGGTTTCGGCAATTCGGTATCGCACTCGCATCGGCGCACCAGCCGGCGCTGGTCGCCGAATATCCAGACCAAGACCTACTACCTGCCCGCGGAGGGTCGGCGCGTCCGGCTTCGGGTCAGCGCCAAGGGCATCAAGGTCATCGACCGCGACGGGATCGAAGCCGTGGTGGCGCGCTTGCGCCGGGAAGGACAGAAAATCTGATGGCACGCAACGAGATACGGCCCACCGTGAAGCTACGGTCGACCGCCGGCACCGGGTATACGTACGTGACCAAGAAGAACCGCCGCAACGATCCCGATCGGATCGTGTTGCGGAAATACGACCCCGTGATCCGTCGCCACGTCGAGTTCCGAGAGGAGCGCTGACGTGGCCAAGCGATCCAAGATCGTCAAGAACAACCAGCGCGCCGAGATCGTTGCCCGCCACGCCGAGCGGCGCGGCGAGCTCAAGCGCATCATCCGTTCGCCGCAGAGCACCGCCGAGCAGAAACTGCAGGCGCAGCAGGAATTGGCGCGCCAGCCCCGAGATGCCAGTGCGGTGCGGGTGCGCAACCGCGACACCATCGACGGCCGTCCCCGCGGACATCTGCGGAAGTTCGGGCTCTCGCGGGTCCGGGTGCGCGAGCTCGCCCACCGAGGTGAGCTCCCCGGCGTGCGGAAGGCGAGCTGGTGAAGGCCAAAACCCGGAACCGGCGCCCCGCGGCGGGGGTCAAGCCCCGCCGCAACACTCTCACCGGAATGGGACTGCGCGAGGTCGACTACAAGGACACCGCAACCTTGCGGGTGTTCATCTCCGAACGCGGAAAGATCCGATCGCGCAGAGTCACCGGCCTCACGGTCCGCCAGCAGCGGCAAGTCGCGACCGCGATCAAGAACGCCAGAGAGATGGCGCTGTTGCCGTACCCGGGGTCGACATGACGTCCACGCCGTTCACCGTTGTCGTGTGCGCCGGTTGCGCGCCACCGGACGCGTCGGTGATCGACGCACTGCGGACCATGGTGCGGGAAAGCTCAGGCGGGATGCTGGTGTCCACGCCTTGCCTGCTCGGCCCGGACGGCTGCCCGGACGGCTGTCAGGCGCACCGCGGTGACGGTGCGGTCGCCATGCTCCAGCCGTGCCGCGCCGACCGCACGCCGGTCGGTCCCGCGCGGTGGATCGACCTCAGCGCTCCGCGCGCTGGTAGGCGGTGACGACCGCCGCGCCGCCCAGGCCGATGTTGTGCTGCAACGCGGCGGTGACGTTGTCCACCTGACGCTTGTCCGCGGTGCCACGCAGCTGCCAGGTCAGCTCGGCGCACTGCGCCAGGCCGGTCGCGCCCAGCGGATGACCCTTGGAGATCAGCCCACCCGACGGGTTCACCACCCAGCGTCCGCCGTAGGTGGTGTCGCCTGCGTCGATGAGCTCGGGAGCCTCACCCTCGCCGCACAGCCCCAGGGCCTCATAGAGCAGCAGCTCGTTGGCCGAGAAACAGTCGTGCAGCTCGATCACCTGGAAGTCGGCCGGGCCGAGCCCGGACTGATCGTAAACCTGTTGTGCGGCCTGCACATTCATGTCATGGCCGATGATGTTGGCCGCGCTGCCGTCGAACGTCGACGCGAAATCGGTGGTCATCGCCTGCCCGACGATCTCGACGGCCTGACCGGCCAGCCCGTGCTTGTCGACGAACGCCTCGCTGGCCACGATCGCCGCGCCGCTGCCGTCCGAGGTGGGCGAGCACTGCAGCTTGGTCAGCGGATCGGAGATCATCTTCGCGCCCAGGATGTCGTCGAGGGTGTACTCCTCCTGGAACTGCGCATACGGATTGTTCACCGAATGCTTGTGATTCTTGAAACCGATCTTCGCGAAATGCTCGGCCGTGGTGCCGTACTTCTTCATGTGCTCGCGGCCTGCCGCACCGAACATCCACGGCGCCACCGGAAACGTCATCGAGTCGGTCTCGTTGAGGGCGACGATATGCCGCATCAGCGGCGACTCGCGGTCTTCGGCGCCACCGCCGAGCGAGCCGGGCTGCATCTTCTCGAACCCGAGGGCGATGGTGCAGTCGGCGAGGCCTCCCCGGATCGCTTGCGCGGCCAGGTACAGCGCCGTCGAGCCCGTCGAACAGTTGTTGTTGACGTTGACGATCGGGATGCCGGTCATGCCGAGCTCATAGAGCGCACGCTGCCCGGAGGTGGAGTCGCCCGAGCAGTAGCCGACGTACCCCTGCTGCACCTCGGCGTAGTCGATGCCGGCGTCGGCCAGCGCCTTGGTGCCGGACTCGTTGGCCATCTGGGGATAGTCCCAGCCTTCGCGGCGACCGGGCTTCTCGAATTTGGTCATCCCGACCCCGACGACGAACACCCGGTTCTTTGTTCCGGCCATGGCCCATTCCTTCCGTCTGCGGTGACGATCCCGCTAGTGTAGACCCGGCTGTAACACGTTCTAGTTTTCTGCGGAGGAGCACCAATGGCGTTGCGAGTCGTGCAGTGGGCAACCGGGTCGGTCGGGGTCGCGGCGATCAAGGGTGTGCTGGAACATCCCGAACTCGAACTGGCCGGCTGCTGGGTGCATTCCACGGACAAGGCCGGCAAGGACGTCGGCGATATCATCGGCACCGACCCGCTGGGCGTCACAGCCACCAACAGCATCGACGACATCCTCGCCATGGACGCCGACGCCGTGATCTACGCGCCGCTGCTGCCCAACGTCGAGGAAGTGACCGCACTGCTGCGCTCGGGCAAGAACGTCGTCAGCCCGCTGGGCTGGTTCTACCCGAGTGAATCCGAAGCCGCCCCGCTGGAGGCCGCCGCCCGCGAGGGCAACGTCACCCTGCACGGCGCCGGGATCGGACCGGGTGCGGCCACCGAGCTGTTCCCGCTGCTGCTGTCGGTGATGTCCACCGGGGTGACGTACGTTCGCGCCGAAGAGTTCTCCGACCTGCGGACCTACGGCGCACCCGACGTGCTGCGCCACGTGATGGGCTTCGGTGGGACGCCGGAGAGCGCGTTGACCGGACCGATGCAGAAACTGCTCAACGGCGGCTTCTTCCAGTCGGTTCGGCTCATCGTCGACCGCCTGGGTTTTGCCGCCGAGCCGCAGATCCGCACCTCCCAGGAAGTAGCTGTCGCAACCGCCCCCATCGACTCGCCGATGGGGGTCATCGAACCCGGCCAGGTGGCTGGGCGGCGCTTCCACTGGGATGCCGTGGTCACCAACACCATCGTCGTGCGCATCACCGTCAACTGGCTGATGGGTGAGGAAAACCTCGATCCCGCATGGTCTTTCGGGCCGGCGGGGGAGCGCTACGAGATGGAGGTCCGGGGCAACCCGAACACGTTCGTCACGGTCAAGGGCTGGCAGCCGGAGAGCGTGGAGGAAGGGTTGGTCAGCAACCCCGGTGTGGTGGCCACCGCGGCGCACTGCGTCAACTCCGTGCCGGCGACCTGCGCGGCCGCGCCGGGCATCGCCGGCTTCTTCGACTTGCCACTGATCACCGGACGCGCAGCACCTCAGCTCGCACGCTGACTATCCTTGGCGAGATGGCTCACCCCGTCGTCGTCCAGCAGTCCCGCGCCATTCCCGTCGCGGTACCCGATGCGTTCGCCAAGACGCTGCCGATGCCGCTGCCCCAGTTGTTCCACCGCTGGTATGGACCGATCCCGCCGATCAAAGCCGTGCACGACCAGACCGGCGACTGGTCGGCGGTGGGGCAGACCCGCACCATCGCCCTGGTCGGGGGCGGAGGCATGCGGGAAACCCTGACGACGGTGGATGCCCCACATGCGTTCGGCTACACCCTCACCAACGTCCGCGGTGCGATGGCACCGCTGATCGATCACGTCGAGGGGCTCTGGGCTTTCAGCGAATGCGGGACCGGCACCAAGGTCACGTGGCAATGGACCTTGCATCCCAAGTCGGCGCTGACCGCGCCGTTGCTGCCGGTGTTCGCCCGGATCTGGCGCGGCTACGCCAACCAGGCCCTGGCCACCCTGTCGGATCACCTGCTGAGTTAGGACCCCAGAATGGCCGCGGGCCCGCGCTGCAGCAGCTGGCGCCCGATGATGATCCGCTGAATCTCGCTGGCGCCCTCCCAGATTCGCTCCACCCGCAACTCGCGGAACATCCGCTCTGCGACGTTCTCGCGCATGTATCCGCGCCCGCCGAAGATCTGCACCGCCCGGTCGGCGACCCGGCCGGCCATCTCCGAGCAATACAGCTTGGCCATCGAGGCCTGCCCATGCAGCGCCTTGCGGTCGAGTCCGGCGTCGATACCCCGGGCCACCTCGTAGAGCATGCTGCGTGCGGCGAACAGCTCGGTGGCGCTGTCGGCGAGCATGCCGGCCACCAACTGGTATTCGCCGAGTGGCTTGCCGTCCACCATGCGATCCGTTGCGAATGAGGTCATCTCGTCGACCAGACGTTGAGCGGCCCCCACACAGCGCGACGCCACCATGAGCCGTTCGAACCGGAACCAGTCTTGGGTGAAAATCATGCCTTCACCCTCGGCGCCGACCAGATGACTGACCGGAACCCGGACATCGGTGAACGACACGATCGGATGCTCGTCGGGAATGTGGTGCGAATAGTGCGGGGTGCGCACCACCTCCACGCCCGGCCAGGGCAGATCCACCACCAGTAGCACGTGGTCGCCCTCGTGCGGACCGCCGACCAGAACAGCCTGAACGAAGACGTACTCGGCCAGATTGAACGACGTGACGTGCCACTTGATCCCGTTGATCACGTACTCGTCGCCCTGGCGGCGCGCGGTCGTCTCCAGCGCCGACACATCGGAGCCGGCGAACTCCTCGGTGATGGCGTACGCCTCGTGCTTCTCGCCACGCACCGCGGGCAGCAGCCAGCGCTGCTTCTGGTAGTCGGTGGCCACCTCGGCCCACCATTGCGGCGGGGTGTGCATCACCCAGGCGATCGCGTTGGTGACCCTACCGACCTGCTCTTGGACCAGAACCTGTTGTAGCGCAGTGAATCCCGGGCCATCCACCGAGGTGGGCATGTTGGTGGCGTACAGGCCCAGCTCGATCGCCCTGGCGTGATGCTCGGCGGTCAGCTCCTTGGGTAGGCGGCCGCCGGCCATCTCGGCATCCACCTCGTAGGGGATCAGAGTCTCGACGAACTCGCGGGCGGTGTCCCGGATCCGCAGGTCTTCGGCTGTCAACCCATACATTCGCGGTGCTCTCCGCTCGCTGGAAGCTCTTGACTGAGCGTTCAGTCTATGCCACGGTCTTGAGGTATGGCCAGCAGTCGCAGTGCAGACGTCGTGGTCGTCGGTGGCGGAACTGTCGGGGCGTGGACGGCCGTGCAATTGGCCGAACGCGGCGCAGGCCGCGTGGTGCTCCTCGAGGCTCAGACACTCGGTGACGGGGCCAGCAGTCGCGCCGCCGGAATGGTGCGCGCACAAGGTGGCACCGAGACCGCGATCCGGTTGGGGCTGCGCAGCCAAGAGTTCTACGCCACCAGCGGGGATCGCTACCCACTGGATTGTGGCTTCGTCGCGCAGGGCTACCTGATGCCGTGCTTCACCGATGCCGAGGTGCACCAGGCACACGATCGGATTGCGTTGCAGCGCCGACTCGGACTGGCCGTCGAATGGCTGTCCAGTTCCGACATTGACGACCGGCACACGGGTTTGGCGCCCGGAGTGACCGCAGGCGGCTCGTACGCGCCCGGCGACGGATACATCAACGCGCCGCGCAACGTGCTCGCGTATACCGCTGCGCTGACCGCACATCGAGTGGATGTCCGGGAACGCTGCGCCTTCACCGGTCTGCGGGTGGCCAACGGGCGGGTGGTCGGCGTCGACACCTCCGACGGTCCGATCGACACCGGCCGCGTCGTGCTCACCGGTGGGCCGATGCTCGGTGAGGTCGGCGCGGCGGCCGGTGGGCGCATCCCGGCGGGCGGCACCCGCCACCAGGTCGTGGTCACCGAACCGCTGCGTGACGGCGACATCGACGATCTTCCCATGGTGTTCGACGTCAGCGAAGGAATCTATTGGCGCCCCGGGGAATTCGGAGGCGTGCTGTGGGGGATGAGCAACCCGGACGAACAGCCCGGCGCGGCGACCGAGTTCGACTGGACCTACTACCAGAAAGCGCTGGCCCGCATCGAGTCACTGTTCCCGGCGGTGCGCGGGCTGGGCCTCCGGCGCACCTGGGCGGCGACGATCGACTACACCAACGACCATCTACCGATCCTGGGTCCGCTGCTGACCGACGACGGTGCGATCGACGGCACCGTGGTGGCCAGCCCCGCCGGTCACGGCATGATGTGGGGCCCCGCGGTCGCCGAGGCGGCCGCCGACGTCACGCTCACGGGTAGGTGCGACTGGCTGGATCTGACCGACCTCGGCCTCGACCGTTTCGATGCCGACGGCAACAGCAGGCTCGAGCCCGAACCGATCTCCCTCCCGTTTCCTGAACATGCCTGACACGAAAGGCTCCCTCTCATGACCGCTGCTGTGCTGACCACCGTCCTCGCCAATGCTGCCGACGCCGAACTCGAGGATTGGGGACCGCTGGAGGAGGCCACCGCAGATCCGATGGCGACGCACGGTCTCGAGGTATGGGTGGACGGCGACAAATCGGCCGGCATCTGGCAATGCGCCCCCGGCCCCTCGCACTGGACGCTCGAGGTCAACGAGATGATCTATGTGGTGTCCGGGCGGATGACCGTCACCCCCGACGGCGGCGAGCCGAGTGAGGTCGGCGCGGGTGACCTCGCGGTCTTCCCGGTCGGCTGGACCGGCACGTGGGTGATCCACGAGACGCTGCGCAAGGCCTACACGATGTTCTGACTCGGTCACCGGGCGCGCGGGATGACCAACGCGTCGACAGCCACCACCCCGCTGGGCGACACGATCACCGGGTTGGCCTCGGCGGCGTCGAGGTGCTCGCCGAGTTCCATTGCCAGCTGCGAGAATCCGACGACAGCATCGGCCAGCGCGTCGATGTCCGCCGCGGGTGCGCCACGCCAGCCCGCGAGCAGCGGCGCGCTACGCAACGAGCGCACCAGCTCGCCGGCCGCCTCGCGGCTGACCGGCGGACAGGCGACCGCGCGGTCCGCCAGCAGCTCGACCAACGTCCCGCCTGCGGCGACCACGAGCATCGGCCCGAAGTTGTCGTCGCGCACCACACCCAGCGAAATCTCCACGCCCGCAGGTGCCATCGCGTCAACGCTGACGTCAGGTCCCAGTCGTTCGGCCATCTCCTCGTAGGCCACCCACAGCGATTCGCGGTCACGGATGCCGAGAATCACTCCGCCGACGTCGCTCTTGTGCGCGGTACTCAGTGTTTTGAGCACCACCGGATAGCCGACTGCTTTCGCGGCGGCCAGCACCTCCGCGACGCTGTGAGCGGGATATGAGCGGGTGACCGGGATGCCGTAGTCGGCCAGCAGCCGGAAGGCGGCCGGCGCGTTCCACTCGGCCGCAGTGAGGGCGGCCGTCCAGCGCTGTGCCCGCTCGGTGTCGATGCGGGGGAGTGCCGTCGAGACCGGTAGCGGCCAGCGGGCCAGATGACCGAGGGCTGCGATGCCGCTGCGCGCGCCTTCAAGGACTGGAATGCCGTTGCTGCGCAGGCGCGTTGCCGTCGGGCCGTCCACCGCCGACGGTACCGAGGTCAACACCGCCAGCGCGGCGTCGGTGTCGGTGGCGACGTCGAGCATCGCATCGGCGTAGGCGGTGTCGCCGTCGAACTCGGTGACCAAGTCGACGGCCAGTGCGGTCACTGCCACGCCGGGATCGTCGACCAGCGCTCGCAGACAACCGCCGAACAGCGCGCGGGTGTCGGCGCCGGTGCCCCAGACGTCCAGGGGGTTACCGGGGGACAGTCCATCGTCGAGCAGTCCTGCGAGTGTGTGCAGCGTCGGTGCGGCGAGTTCGGCGAAATCCACCGCCAACTCGTGGGCCAGGTCGGCGCAGAGCGCACGTTCGGCCCCGGAATCATGCACTGTCGCGATGCCGCGCGCGCCGCCGCGTCGCCGACGGAGCGCCTCGAAAAGTTCGATGGTGTCGACGAATTCGGCCAGGTCGGTGACCCGGATCGCGCCGGTGTCGGCGCAGAACGCCTGCCAGCCGGCCGCGTCGCCGGCGAGCGCACCCGAGTGCGCGGCGACCATGGCGCGCCCGCGCGGGGAATGCCCGACCGGCAGGATCACCACGGGGATGTCGCGCTGCGCGGCGCGGCGCAGCCCGGCTCGCAGCCGTCCCACCGACCGGGGTGTCTCCAGCAGCAGGGCGATCATCGTCGTGCCCGGGTCGTCGACGATGTAGTCCACGTAGTCGGCGGTGTCGGTGACCAGCTCCTGACCGGACGAGACCGCCATCCGGAACCCGAAGCCGCGAGACGCCCGCAGTATGGTGGAGAACGCCGACCCCGAGTGGGTGACCAGCGAAACACCCCCCGGCGGAAGGGGATCCGGCTCCAGATAGCCCAACGCGCGCAGTCCGGTGACATTGTTGACGAACCCCATACAGCCCCCGCCGCACACCGCCATCCCGGCGTCGGTGGCGATCTCCGCCAGGGCTTGGCGCAGCGGGCCGCCGTGCGCGGAGCCGAAGATCACCGCCGACTTCGCGCCCACCGCCGCCGCACCTTTCAGCTCGGCCGGCAGGGCGGTGTCGGGAACTCCGAGCAGCACCAGATCGACCGGCTCGTCGAGCGCGGACAGCGACGGGGCACAGGTGACGCCGTCGATGCGGTCGTAGCGCGGATTGACCAAGTGCATTCGCGCCGAGCTGCGGCGCGCTTCGACGATCATCCGTTCCCCGAAGCTGCCCGGTTTCGCCGAGGCCCCGACCAGTGCCACCGAGCGGGCCTCCAGCATGGCGGCGACGGGACCTCGCCGGCTGTCGCTCATCGCCTGCGGAAGCGCTTCTTCTTCGTATCGGCCAGCGCGGCTCGTGCCGCCTGCCAGCCGGGGATACCGCAGACGCCACCGCCCGCGTGGGTGCCGGAGCTGCCGTTGTACAGCCCGGAGATCGGCGTGCGGTAGTCGGCGTAGCCGGGCGCGGGCCGCATGTGGAACAGCTGCTCCAGGGACAACTCGCCGTGGAAGATGTTGCCGCCGATGAGGCCGTACTCCTGTTCCATCTCATGCGGCCCGACGATGTCGCGATGCAGGATCGAGGATTTGAAGCCCGGTGCCACCTGGTCATACAGATCGATCAGGCGGTCGGTGTAGGCATCCAGCTCCGCGGTGTGCGGTTCGTTCGCCCAGTCCGCGGGCACCCACTGGGTGAACAGCGACATGATGTGTGTGCCATCGGGATTGAGCGTCTTGTCCAGCGTCGTGGGAATGACACCGTCGCTGAACGGCATCAACGCCGGTTTGCCGACGCGAGCGTCCTGGAATGCCGCCTCGATGTATTCCATCGTGGGCGCCATCTCGACCGAACCGGTGTGGTGCTCGGCCTGCCCGTCGCTGGGATCGGCGGTGAAGTTCGGCAGCTCGGCCAAGGCCAGGTTGATCTTCACCACGCCGCTTCGGGTCTTGAAGTGTTCGATATCGGCGACGAACTCCGGGGGCAGCTCGGTGCGCGGAATATGATCCAGGAAGGCGGTTTTCGGGTGCAGTGTGGTGACGACCAGGGGTGCGCGCAGCTCGTCGCCGTTCTCGAGCGCCACGCCCTCGATCCGCCCGCCCCGCACGAGCATTCGTGAGACGCGGGCCTTGGTGCGGATCTCCGCACCGAAGCTGCGGGCCGAGCGGGCGATGGCTTCCGACACCGCACCCATGCCGCCCTCCGGATAACCCCAGCTGCCGAGCTGGCCGTCACCGACGTCGCCGATGGAGTGGTGCGCCATCACGTAGGCGGTGCCGGGCTCGTACGGTCCGGCCCAGGTGCCGATCACACCGTTGACGGCCAGAGCGCCTTTGATTTGCGGTGATTCGAACCAGTCGTCGAGCAGATCGGCGATGCTCATGGTGAGCAGCCTGGTGACGTCTCCCATCATCCGGGTGGTCATGCCGCGTTGGCTCCAGCCGAGCTTGGCGAGCTCGAAGAGATCCGACGGCTTGTGCGATCCGATGTTGGGCGGCACCTGGGTCAGCAGTGGCCCCATGACGTCAGCGATCCCTTCGAGCCAGGCGTTCCACTTCGGCCAGGTGTCGGCGTCCTTCTTGGAGAACTTGGCCAGCTGCTCATAGGTGCGGGCCGGGTCGTCCTCGTAGATGGTCAGTGACCCACCTTCCGGAAACGCCTGGTAGTACGGGCCCATCGGGTGCACCTTGTAGCCGTGCCGTTCCAGGTTCAGATCCCGCACGATCGTCGGTGGCATCAGGCTCATCACATAGGACAGCCGGGTGACCCGCAGATGCGGCGCGTCCTCCCACGGCGCCTCGGTGGTGGCCGCGCCGCCCAGCGAGCCGCGCGATTCCAGCACCACGGTGTTGGCGCCCGAGCGCGCGAGGTAGGCCGCCGAGACCAGCCCGTTGTGCCCGCCGCCGATGACGATGGCGTCGTAGGTGTTCGACATGACGCGTCACTCCCGTTCACCCCACTCGGGGCCTCTTTGACTGACTGTTCAATCTAATCGAGTGTTAGGCTTTCAACAAGAGCCGGCACCGGCGCCGCAGAGGGGAGTACGACGAGATGGCAGATCCCGCACCCGCCACCGAGAACAATGAGGCGAGGCGCATCCAGATGTTGCGTGCCGCAGCGGAGCTCATCTGCGAACGCGGCTTCTCGGAGACCAGAATCTCTGATGTGGCCAAACGGGCCGGGGTCAGCTCGGCGTTGGTCATCTACTACTTCGGCACCCGGGACCGGCTGCTGGTCGACGCGCTGCGCCACTCGGAGGAATCGTTCTACGAAGCCGCCGAGCAGATGCTCGCCGAGGTGCCGTCGGTCCGGGAACGGTTGTCCTTGCTGATCCAGTGGACCTGTGTTCCCGAGGCCGAGAACGAGATCCCCGGGGCGTGGGGCCTGTGGTTCGATCTGTGGGCGCAGGCATTCCGGCACGACGAAGTCAAAGCAGGCCGGGTGGAGCTCGACGCCCGCTGGCGCCGGATGATCGTCGACACCGTGGAGTCGGCCGACCTGAAGTCCGACGTCGACGCGAAAATGTTCGCCCTGGAGTTCTCCGCTCTGCTGGACGGCTTGTCCATCCAGGTGGCACTCGAGGATCCGGAAGTCGATTCGAAGGTGGCCTACGAGATCGCGATGCGGTTCGCCGAACGCGAACTTGACCTGCCCCGCGAGAAGCGCACCCTGGTCGCGGCCGGCAAGGGCCGGCGCTCGCGTTAAACCGGGCCCGCGACCAGATCCGCTGCCGGATCCTTGATCACGACCGCTGCACTGCGGGCCAGGACCCGTACCGCATCTGTCGAACACACACAGGTGATGGGCATTCCGGCGTCGTAGGCAGCCGACCCTGGACCGTACCGGTTGGGGACGTCGACGACGAGAGCGGTCGGCTCGCCGACGTCGACGTGCACCTGGGTCGACGCGCCGTGGTAGACGACCTGGGCGACGGTACCGCGGATCACGTTGTGTCCCGGCGATACCGGATCCTCTGCAGACTGCAGGGCGATGCGCTCCGGCCGGATCACGATCGCGGCAGGCCCGGGCCGGCACGAGGCGTCCACCTCGGCGCCGAGACGTGTCGCCAGCGCCGAGCACAGCGCCGCACCGTTGTTGTTCTCCAGCACGTCGGCGTCGAAAATATTGGCCGCACCGAGGAATCCGGCCACATAGGTGGTTGCCGGCGCGGAGTAGATCTCTTGCGGCGGACCGACCTGTTCGACGCGGCCCTCGGCCAGGACGGCGATCTGATCACTCATTGTCAAGGCCTCGTCCTGGTCGTGGGTCACATAGACGAACGTGATCTCGACCTCGCGCTGAACGGCTCGCAACTCAAGCTGAAGTTGCTTGCGCAGCTTGGCATCCAGCGCGCCGAGCGGCTCGTCGAGCAGCAGCACCCGGGGCTGCAGCACCAGTGCACGGGCCAGGGCGACGCGCTGTTGCTGGCCGCCGGACAGCTGGGTGGGGCGCCGTTTGGCGAACTCGTGCATCCGGACCAGCTCGAGTGCCTCACCGACACGGCGTTTGATGTCCTGCTTGGGTGCCTTCTGGTAGCGCAGGCCGAACGCCACGTTGTCCCAGACCGACATGAACGGGAACAGCGCGTAGGTCTGGAAGACGGTGTTGACCGGTCGCTTGTGCGGCGGATCCTGCGCGACGTCGCGGCCGTCGAGTTCGATACGTCCGGAGTCGGGCTTCTCGAATCCGGCGATCATCCGCAGTGTGGTGGTTTTGCCGCACCCGGATGCCCCGAGCAGCGAATAGAACTGTCCAGCTGGGATATCCAGGTCTATCCCCGTCACGGCGGGAACGCCGTCGAATGCTTTCGCCAGCTGATGCAGCCGGATGGCGCCGCCGGTCACCGGCGGCCGTCCCGACAGCAGGCGGTCAGGCTGCCACCGCCTCGGCCAGCCGGGCGAAGTTCGCGGCGAACCGGTCGACATCGGCTTCGTCGTGCTGAACAGACAACAACCATTGCTCCACCTTGCCCCACGGTGGTAGGAACACACCGCCATTGTGCTGCATGAGCCAGTGCAGGTGGCCCAATCGGTCGTCGATGTGCAGGAAATCGCGGAAGTCGTGGACCGGCTCGCGCTTGAACGTCACGCAACCCTTGGCTCCGACAGTCACCACGTGCCAACCGTAACCGTGTTCGGACACTGTCGCCTCCAGAGCGCCGCGAAGCCGCTGCGCCAGCGACGCCATCCGGGCGTAGGCCGCCGGTGTGAGCACCTCTGAGAGGGTGGCCCTGGTGGCGGCCATCGCCAGCGGGTTGCCGTTGAAGGTGCCGACCTGTTCGTACCGGCCGTCGGCGATCGCCGACATCACCGCAGAAGTGCCGCCGATCGCGGCGACTGAAATGCCACCACCCAAAGCCTTTGCCAGACAGACGATGTCGGGAACCACGCCGGATGTCGCCGTGATCCCACCCGGGCCGGTGGTGAAACCGGTCTTGACTTCGTCATAGATCAGCAGGGCGCCGTCGGCGTGCAGCAGGTCGCGAATGGCGGCCAGATAGCCGGCATCGGGTGGGATGATGCCGGCGTTCATCATCACCGGCTCTACGATCATCGCGGCGATCTGGCCGCGGTGCTCGGTCAATGCCCGGGCCACCGCCTCGGGATCGTTGAACGGAACCACCACCACCAGATCACGGATCGCCGCCGGGATGCCAGTGTTGCCCGGCACCCCGATCGGGTGCTCGCGCGGACCGACCTGGTCGGCCTCGGGGAGCACCGAGACCTCCACCGAGTCGTGATGGCCGTGGTAGCAACCTTCGACCTTGATGATGAGGTCCCGCCCGATGACGGAGCGGGCGAGGTGCACCGCGTCCATGGTGGCTTCGGTGCCGGAATTGGCGAAGCGCCACAACGGCAAATCGAACCGTCGGGCCAGCTCCGTCGCGATCCAGATCGCGTCCTCGGTGGGCTGCGCGAAATGCGTACCGCGGCGGACCTGCCTGCTGACCGCTTCGACGATCGCGGGGTGCGCATGCCCGGCGATGGAAGCGCCGTAGCCACCGTGCATGTCGACGTACTCGGTGCCGTCGACGTCGTAGATCTTGGAGCCCGCACCATGGCTCATCCAGACCGCCTGCGGTTGGGCGATCTGCCAGTTCGACGTGGCCCCGCCGGCGAGGTGTTCGCGTGCGCGGCTGATCATTTCGGTGCTGCGTGGCTGGCGCGCCAGGAACACCTGCTCCTGGTCGGCGATCAGTCTGTCGACCGCATCCTGAACCGGGCTCTCGATTGTCGGCGAAGCCACTCCGGGCACCTTCCGCTCGATTAGCGTGCGGACCTGCGAAAAAGCCGTCCGACATCTATTGACTGAGCGTTCAGTCTATGCCAGAGTCCAGGGAGCGATCAAGACTCGAAACCACGGAGGCGCGGATGCCAGCACCCATCGGTCCCGGCCCGAACCGTCGGCAGTTCCTCCAGCGGGCCGCTCTGCTGGCCGCGGGGACTCCCGCGCTCGTGGCATTTCTCGACGCGTGTTCCAAAGGGGGGCAATCAACTTCGGCTCCCACTCTGAAGATCGCCTCACCGCAGAACCCGGTGAAGTGGGACATACCCAATGACAACAAGCCGATCGCGGACGGGCTGGCGCCGGAGAAGGGTGCGACGCTGCAGCTGTACAGCTACGCCGACTACATCGCGCCCGACGCGATCAAGTCGTTCGAGGACAAGTACGCCACCAAGGTGGCGGTGTCGACGTTCAACGACACCGACGAGGCCATCACCAAGATCCGCGGCGGCAACGTCGACTACGACATCTACTTCCCGAGCTACGACCAGATCAGCCGGCTGGTGAACGGCGGACTGGTCCGTCCGCTCAACCACAGCTATATCGGCAACATCACCAATGTCTGGCCGTTCTTCGCCAACCCCTGGTACGACCAGGAGTGGCGCTTCACCGTGCCCTACACCGTGTACACCACCGGCATCGGCTGGCGCACCGACCAGGTACCCGCCGACATCGGCGCGTTGAAGAACCCCTACGAGTCGCTGTGGGATCCGGCCTACAAGAACAAGACTGCCGTCATCGACGACTGGCACACCGCGATGGCGATGGTGCTGCTGAAGCTGGGGATCACCGACGTGAACACCTCCTCGGCCGACGATCTGAAGAAGCTCGGCGACCAGCTGACCGAGCTGGTGAAGGCGACCTCACCCAAGGTCACGGTCACGATGTACAGCGACCTGCCCGCCGGCCAACTCGGACTGTCGCAGATGTGGTCCGGAGACATCGTCAACGCCGTCAACTACCTCCCGGAAGGAACGGGTCCGGAGATCCTGCGCTACTGGTTCCCGTCGGATGGCAAGGGGCTGGTGGACAACGATCTGATCGTGCTGCTGCGTGGCGGCAAGAACCCGGTGCTCGGGCACCTGTTCCTCAACCACATGCTCGACACCGAGGTGGCCAAGCAGAACTTCAAGCAGATCGGCTATCAGCCGCCGCAGGTGTCGCTGAACCCGGACTCGCTTGTCGCGGACGGCTTGGTCCCGGAAAACCTGAAGAGCGCGATCGTCCGTCCCGAGTACTTCGATACCGGGTACCGGCTGTTGGAACTGGACGCGGCCAATGATGCTGCCTGGCATAATGTTTGGCGGGCTTTCAAGGCCGGGGGATCCTGACCGCGGTGCCGCGCACGCGCAACAGCCGGCGGTGGCCTCTGCTGGCGATGCCCGGCACGCTGTGGCTTGCGCTGTTCTTTATCGCGCCGCTCTACGTGGTGCTGGCCATCGTCTTCGGCCAGGTCGACCCGATCTTCCGCACTCCCATCCCGGTGTGGAACCCGTTGGAATGGGACTCCTCTCAGTTCGCCTATGTGCTCACCCACATCGTCGGCGCCGACGGTGTCTACGGTCCGGCGCTGGTGCGCACCGCGGTGTACGTCGTGCTGGCCAGTGTCCTGTGTCTGCTGATCGCGTTTCCGGTCGCCTACTTCACCGCGCGGCTGTCGGGCCGGTGGGCGGGGGTGCTGCTGGCCGCGTTGATCGCACCGTTCTGGATCAGCTACATGATGCGAATGCTGGCCTGGGTCAACCTGCTTCAGGACGACGGCATGGTGAACCGGCTGTTCAGCCTGGGCGGCCTGTTCGACGTCAACGTGCACTGGCTGACCGGGCAGCCGGTGGTGGTGGTGCTCGGCCTGGTGTACGGCTATGTGCCATACATGATCCTGCCGCTGTATGCCGGCCTGGACCGGCTGCCTCAGGCGACTCTGGAAGCCGCACGGGACCTGGGTGCCAACAGGTTCGGGTCGTTCTGGCGGGTGACGTTGCCGATGTGCCGGCCGACGATCGTGGCCGCCGTGCTGCTGACCTGCTTGCCGATGCTCGGTGACTACTTCACCTCCGACATGCTGTCGGCGTCCCCGAAGACCGCGATGGTCGGCAACCTCATCAACGACAGCGTGCAGTCGCCCGGCCAGACCGGGCAGGCCGGTGCGTTTGTGATGCTGGTGCTGATCGTGACCGTGGTGCCGATGTTCTACTACGTGCGGGTGACCTCCCGCGGCGACGAGGTGTCCTCATGAGAGGCCCGCTGGCGTGGTGGCGCGACCCGTGGCGGCCGCCGTGGGTCCTGACGGCGGTCACCGCCGGCTATCTGGTGTGGTCGCTGCTGCCGGTGTTGATCGCGGTGGCCTTCTCCTTCAACGACGGCAGGTCGCGAACCAACTGGCAGGGCTTCTCCTTTCGCTGGTACTGGGGTGACGCAACCAAGTCGGTGTGGCACGATGCGTCGCTGCATACCGCTCTGCTGCAGACGTTGAAACTCGGGGTGATCACCACGCTGATCACGGTGCCGCTGGGTGTGTTGTTCGCCATCGGCATCGACCGGTGGCGTGGGCGGTTGCCCGCCGGCGCCAACTTGATGATGCTGGTGTCGTTCGTGGTCCCCGAGGTGTTGCTCGCTGTCGCTTTGCTGTTCGTGATGACATCGCTGGCCTTGCCGTTCGGGCTGGGAACCTCGGCGCAGGTGATCGGTCTGGTCACGTTCCAGATCGCCTACCCGGCGGTCCTGGTGCGAGCCCGGCTGGCCACGATCGGTTCCCAATACGAAGAAGCCGCAATGGATTTGGGTGCGTCCCCGATGCAGGCACTGCGGCGGGTGACGGTCCCGATGCTGTTCCCGGCTATCTTCGCCAGTACGGTTCTGGTGTTCGCCGACGTCATCGACGACTTCGTGCTGGTGCGCTATCTTTCCGGAAACTCGGCCACCGAACCGGTTTCGGTGAAGATCTACAACACTGCCCGCGCCGCACCGACCCCGGCGCTCAACGCACTGGCGACTCTGTTGCTGGTTGCGGCGCTGATAGCGGTGACCGTGGGATACCTGGTGTACCGCCGACTGACCCGCGGCGACGACACCGCGGGCGGCGGTATCGCCGCGTTCGCCGGGGAGGCCTGAGCCATGCCATCTCTGGACCTGCGCCGGTCGTCGGACTAGTCTGACTGTATGTTCAAACAGACTCCGGCGCCGGTGCCTGCCGATGGCCTTGCAGCCTCGCTCGCCCCGTTCGGCCAGTCGCGGATGTTGCCGCGCGAGGCCTACGTCGACAGGGCAGTCTTCGAGTGGGAGAAGCACAACATCTTCGGCGGCTGGCATTGCGTGGGTCATGCCGGCGATCTGGATGGTGTCGGCGCCCAGAAGGCGGTCGGCTCTGGTTCGGACGGAATTCTGTTGGTGCGCGGCGAAGACGGCCGGGTGCGTGCGTTCGCCAACGTATGCCGCCACCGCGGTCACGAACTGCTTGCCTGCGGTGCGAGCGCCAAGCGGCGCGGGATCATCTGCCCCTACCACTCGTGGTCGTACAAGCTGAACGGCGAGCTGCGCAATGCGCCGGCCTTCGACGACGTCGGCGGCCCCGACCCGGTCGAATTCGGTTTGACCGAACTGGCGTTGGTGGACTGGCACGGTTACCTCTTCGTCGATCCCAGCGGCAGCGACGGCGATTTCGCTCTCCACATCGCGGGACTGGAAGAGGTCGTCGGCCCCTACCGGACCGAGGATCTGACGGTCGTCGCGCGGCACTCCTACGAGTTGGAGACCAACTGGAAGGTGATCGTCGAGAACTACCAGGAGTGCTACCACTGCTCGACGATTCACCCCGAGCTGTCCAAGATCAGCCCACCGACCAGCGGCGAGAACATCGACCTGCCCGGCGACTGGATGGGCGGCTGGATGGGCATGATCGACGAGGCCGAGACGATGTCGCTGAACGGGCGAAGCGGCGGCGTGGCGATCAAGGGCCTGTCCGACCACGAGCTGCGCACGGTGATGTATCTGGTCGGGTTCCCCAACCTGCTGGTGAGCCTGCACCCCGACTATGTGATGACCCACCTGATGACACCACTGGCCGTCGACCGCACCCATGTGGAATGCGCGTGGGCCTTCCCCAAAGAAGCATTGGACAAGCCCGGTTTCGACCCGTCGTACGCGGTGGACTTCTGGGACCTGACCAACCGGCAGGACTGGGCGGCATGCGAGTCGGTGCAGCGCGGGCTGAGTTCGCCGCACGCAAAGCCGGGCCCGCTGGCACCCGACGAGGACGGCGTCTACCAGTTTGTCACCCGGGTCGCGCGGGCCTACATGGGATCTCGCTGATCGCGTCGGGCTGGTAGCGTCCAAGCTGGTCGAGGACGCCGGGCGCGAGAGGAGGCCGCAATGGCCAGCACTCTGCCCGCCGACCCCTCGTTTGAGCAGCTGGTGTCGGAAGTCCGCGCCCTGCACCGCGAAGGCCCCCGGCCACTGTCGCTGGACGACGCGCACCAAGCGATTGCCCGCCGGTACGGGTTCAGCGGCTGGCCCGCGCTCGTCGAGTTCATGGCGATCGCCGACCAACTCGCGGTGCACCCCGGTGGCATCGACCCGGCTACGTTGGGCGTAGCCGACCAGTTCTGCTCACTCGCGTCATTGCGCTACGACCACACCGACGCCCCACCACGCTGGCAGGCCGCTGCGGCATTGCTCGAGTCCAATCCTGCTGTGCCGCAGCATCATGTGTGGGCCGCCGCGTCGGCGGCCGACCCGGTGGCACTGACCCATCACCTGGAGGATCAGCCGGAACTGGTCACCACGCCCGGCGGACCTTTCGGCTGGGTACCGCTGCTGTATCTGTGCTATTCGCGGGTCCCGTTGCCGCACAGGGAAACTGATGTCCTGGCCGCGGCCAGTGTGCTGCTCGACGCGGGCGCCGATCCCAACGCCGGCTATCTGTGGCGCGCCCTGCCGACACCGTTCACGGCGCTCACCGGAGTGTTCGGCGAAGGTGAGCAGGGGCCCGGGCGTCAACCCCGGCACCGGTTTGCGACCGCCTTGGCACGCCTGCTGCTGGAGCGCGGTGCCCATCCCGCCGACCAGCAGACCCTCTACAACCGGATGTTCCGCGCCGACGATTCGCACCTCGAGCTGCTATTCGACCACGGCCTGGCCGACGCCGGTCCGAGTCCGTGGGAACAGCGCCTGGGTGAGGCGATGGAGACCCGCGACCAGATGTGGCAGCGCCAAATCGACTGGTCCGCCGAGCATGGCTTCGCAGACCGGCTGGCCCTGCTGGCTCGCCACGGGATCGACGTCTCGGGGGCCGAGCTGGTGCACCCGCCGTTTCCCGACGACCCGAACGTCCGCGACGCCGACGGCGCCACGCCGCTGCATCACGCGGCGTGGAGCGGCGACCTGGACCTGATCCGTCGGCTGCTCGACGCCGGCGCGGACCCGGACCTGGTCGACTTTCGCTACGGGACGACGCCTTTGGGCTGGGCGCAGCACGCCTACCAGACCGACGCGATCGACTACCTGGGCAGCTGGCAGACTCACACGCTGTGACCACGAAACGAGCCTTGATACTGGCCGGCGGCGGTATCGCCGGTATCGGCTGGGAGACCGGCATTTTGCGCGGGATCGCCGACCGGTCGCCGGATACCGCGCAGAGCCTAATCGACTCCGATGTGCTGGTTGGAACCTCGGCCGGTTCGACCGTCGCCGCACAGATCAGCAGCTCGCTGTCGCTGGAAGCGCTCTTCGAACGCCAGACGGCGGAACCCTCATCGGAGATCGACCCCGGGGTGGACATCGAGGAGATTTCCGCGCTGTTCCTCACGGCCATGGCCGAACCCGGCGAGCTGACCGAGAAACTTCAGCGGATCGGACGCATCGCGCTGGACGCGCCCACCGTCGGTGAAGCCGTGCGCAGACGCGTCATCGAGGCGCGACTTCCCGAACACCGTTGGCCGGACCAGGATCTGCGGATCACCGCCATCGACACCGCTACCGGGGAACTGGTGGTGTTCGACTCGTCGTCGGGGGTTGACCTCGTCGACGCCGTGGCCGCCAGCTGCGCGGTGCCCGGTACCTGGCCGCCGGTGACGATCGGCGACCGGCGCTACATGGACGGCGGTGTCAGCAGCTCGGTCCACACCGCGGTGGCCGCCGACTGCGCGAAGGCTGTTGTGCTGGTGCCGGCGAGCGAATCAGCGCCGTCGCCGTTCACCCACGGCACCGCGGCCGAGATCGCCGGCTTCGGTGCGCGAACATTCGCCGTCTTCGCCGACGACGCCTCCCTGAACGCCTTCGGTCCCAACCCGCTGGACCCGCGCTGCCGGATCCCGTCGGCGCTGGCCGGACGCGAGCAGGGCCGCCGGGTGGCGGCGGCCGTCACGGAGTTTCTGGCGTGATGATGATTTCCGGACCGATGTGGCGGTAGCCGTCCAGCGCTTTGACGGCCAGTTCGCGACCTAGCTCAATGATCTCGGCGGCGCGGTGGAAATCCAAACTGCGGCAAGCGGTTCGGGGCACCTCGATGAGCAGGTCCGGGGGATAGGCCGCCATCTGATGGCGAGCCAGTGCGGCCTGCGCGATGTCGATCGTGCGGTTCATCACCGCGAAGCTGCCCAGCTTGGGGATCGCAGCTTCACGTGAGCTGTCGATCAGCTGATCATCGCTGCTCGGCTCGACATCGTCGCCGTCCTCCGACACCGAACTGGTTCCGAAGCGGCTCAGCATCGACCTGGCCGCGGGAGTGTCCAGAAGCGAACGGGCGGTGTTGGTGTCCAACAGTGCCGACGTGCTGCGCAACAACCGGCCGAGCCATTCGGTGCTGGCGGCGGATTCCGGAGCTTCGGTGTCCTGGCTGCCTTCCGGGTCGGGCCCGGACAGGCTGATCGCGATCGTCAGATCGGCATTGACGGCGGCGATCGGGGCCAACGGCAGCGGGTCGAGGATTCCGCCGTCGGCCAGCAGCCTGCCGTCGAGCACGTGCGGTGCGATCACGCCGGGGATGGCGATCGAGGCGCGGATCGCGGCGTCGACCGGACCGCGTTGCAGCCACACTGATTTCCCCGCGATGAGGTCGGTGGCCACTGCCGTGTAGGGGATCGGCAGGTTCTCGATGGTGACGTCGCCGAGGATGTCCCGGACCGCGTCGAGGATCTTCTCGGCGCGCAGCACGCCGGCCGCGGTGATCGACGGATCGAGCAGCCGCAGCACAGCTCGTTGCGTCAACGTCTGCGCCCACTGTGCGAATTCGTCGAGCGACCCGGCCGCGTGCAGGCCGCCAACCAGCGCGCCCATCGACGATCCGGCGACACCGACGATCTCGTAGCCGCGACGGGTCAGCTCGTCGATCACGCCGATGTGCGCGTATCCGCGCGCACCGCCGCTGCCGAGCGCCAGAGCGACCCGGGAGTTGGGGGTTTGGTCGGGCATGGGGTCCATTCTGCTCACCGACAGCGGAAGGGCACCCCTTTCGGGATGCCCTTCCGTGGTGGCGCGTGTCACCGCGCCGCGCTCAGTCGCGCTGAATCACGTCGATGGTGCCGAGCTTGTCGCCGCCAACGGTGTATCCGAGCGAGTCGATTGTGGTGTCGCGGGCGTCACCGGGCCCGCTGGGGGCGGCGGCCGCGGGGGCGGCCAGGCCGATGACGAACGCGCTCATCGCGGTGCCCAACAGGCCCGCGACCGCGTACTTGGTCATGATGATGTGCCTCTTCTTCGTTTTCCTCTGCTGCCGGCTTTCGCCGATCAATTACAAAGAGGTAAACCGCGAGGTCAGGCAATTAATTCCGGTGGCAGCAACTGAACGACAGGTGGCAGTAATCGTGCGCTGCCGCCGACTTTTGCTACCCGTGATCGAAAGGATCAGCAGCCGCCCTCGGCGGCGGCCTTTACCGCGATGATGACCGCGGCCTGCTGCGCCGTCGACAACTGGCCCCAGGTGCTGTTGAACGTCGCCGGGCCGGGGGCCGCGTTGCCCTGCACTTCCTTCAGGAACGGTTCGACCAACGCCTTAGGGTCGCCGCCCTTGGCTTCCATCCACGTCTTCGTCGCCATGCAGGCCTGCGCATATTGTTCTTCGGTCGATTCGGCGGGCACGTCAATCCGGGTGGTGACCCCACCCGGCGAGGTGCCAACCGTGCCCGACGGTGCGGCCGCTTCCGTCGACTGCGCCGCACTGCTCGACGGCGCCGAAGTTGTTGAGGGGGACTGCCCGCCGCCGCCCGACGAGCATGCCGTCAGCACGGCGGCCACGCCTGCGACACACGCCGCGGCGGCGGACAGGGAGCGACATCGGTCGGGGCGCATCGTTTCAATCTATGCAACACTGGCGGCCATGACGGAGCGGACCAGGTCCAGGGAGTGTTGTCGGTACTAGCCGACCCCCCGATCTGACCCTGCAACGTGCGGAAAGTTTCTCGTCATGCCGTATTCGGGCGCTGCCCTTTCACTTGCCACATTCCCGTCCATCGCACCAGCCGTCTCCGCACCCACCCGGCTGCGGTTGCCCGACCTGATGCACGCCACCGATCAGTACGCCGACGGCGTGCTGCGCGGCCAGTTCGACGGGCTGCTGCCCGCCGGTGGTCCGCCGAGCGACGAACGCTGGTTCACCCGGTTGCACGCCGACGACGAACTCGACGTCTGGCTGATCAGCTGGGTCGCCGGCCACACCACCGAGCTACACGACCACGGCGGATCGCTGGGCGCATTGACCGTGATCTCCGGTGCGCTGCACGAATACCGTTGGGACGGTGAGCGATTGCACCGCCGTCGCCTCGACGCCGGAGACCAGGCGGCCTTCCCTCTCGGGTGGGTGCACGACGTCGTCGGCGCACCGGCCGTAGCCGCACCCGCCTCTGCCACACTGAGTGTGCACGCGTATTCGCCGCCGTTGACGGCGATGTCGTATTACGAAGTCACCGAGCGTAATACGTTGCGCCGCACCCGCACCGAGCTGACCGATGCACCTGAGGGGAGCTGATCCGATGAGCAGCCGAATCGACCGCGTCCTGGCTGATGCCAGGGCGCGACTGAACCGGTTGCCGGCTGAGGAGATTCCGGCGGCACTGCGTCGCGGAGCCATCCTGGTCGACATTCGCCCGGCCGCACAACGCGCCGCCGAAGGCGAGACGCCGGCCGCGCTGGTGATCGAGCGCAATGTGCTGGAATGGCGCTGCGATCCGACCAGCGACGCCCGGTTGCCTCAGGCGGCCGGCGATGACGTCGAGTGGGTGATCCTGTGCTCGCAGGGGTACACCTCGAGCTTGGCCGCGGCCGCGTTGCAGGACCTCGGACTGCACCGTGCCACCGACGTCGTCGGCGGCTATCAGGCTTTGGCCGCAGCCGACGTACTCACCGAGCTGCGCGAATTCACTCCGGCGCCTTGACGATTCCGCGCAGGCGCTCGGTCTTCTCCGGCGTCCACCCCGGCGGCTGCAGGATCGACGCCCACGCGTTGACGACGTCGCGCACGTAACGGTGGCCGTGCCCGTCGGGAACATCGACGGCCACCGCCATGTCAGCCGACACCTGCAGGAACGTCACGATCGGAATCCAGTACATGTCCGGCGATACGTCGTACCCGCGTGCCTCACGTAACCAATCCGGTTCGGCGAACAGCAGATTCGGGTTCCACCAGCTGATGGGGTCGGATGCGTGCTGGAGGTAGACGATCCGCGGGTAGCCCCACGGCTTGTCGGGCCGGCCCAGATTGTCGGGGCGTGCCGCGAATCGGATGTTCTGGCCGTCGTCGAAGATCGGCAGCCACATCGGGGATCCGGCGTCGCGATTGACGGTGACGTCGTCCCACATCGTGTTGTTGAACGTCGGACCGGAGAACAGCGCCCCGTCGGTGCGGGCGATGATGTTGTTCGGGCTCAGGAACGGCGCCTCGCCGCCAAAGGATCCGAGGCTCTCGCCGAACACCACGATCTTGGGCCGCTGAGCCTCAGGCATTTCGCGCAGACGTGCGTCGACCGCCTCGAACAGCGCCTGGCCCGCCTGCCGGGCGTTCTCCTTGTCGACCAGGAACGACAGCCAACTCGGCAGGAACGAGTACTGCATGCTGACGATCGCGGTGTCGCCGTTGTACATGTATTCCAGAGCAGACGCTTCGGCCTCGTTGATCCAGCCGGTGCCCGTCGTGGTCGCGACGGCGATGACCTTGCGCTTGAATCCGCCGGCGCGCTCCAACTCTCGCGCGGCAAGTTCGGCGGACGCCTTGATGCCGTCGGCGGAGTTCTTGCCCGCGTAGGCCCGGATCGGTTCGACCGCGGGGGCTCCGTTGAATGTGGTCAGTTCTTCGACGGAGGGTCCACCGGCGACGAACACGCGGCCCTGGTGGCCGAGGGTGTCCCAGGAGACCAGCGAGCCCGGGCCACCGGAGCGCAACGGGGTCTTCGGGGCCGGGTTGTCCGGATCCATCTCGTCGTTCACCGAGGCGAAAGTGCTGTTCAGGAAGCTCATCCCGCCCCTGATCACCACGCCGTTGAGTATCGCGATCGTCAGGCTCAGCAGCAGCACCACCACAACCACCGCTGAAACACGCGGTGGCGCATACCGATTCAACAGGCGAACCAGGTATCTGACGAGTCTGCCGACCAGCTGGCCGATTTCGACGAACAAGAACAGCACGACCACGCCGATGATCGCGGCCTGCGGGTAGTTGTACCACTGCAGCCGCGGCACACCCATCAGGTCGCGAACGTGGTCCTGCCAGATGTGGAACCAGTAGATTGTCACGACCAGCCAGACGATTCCGACGGCGACCAGCACCGGCCAGGACCACCGCGGCGGACGCGGGCTGGACGGCCGCGACAACATGAACCGCACCAGCCACACGGCGAACACGCCCAGCCCGTAACCGACCGAGCCGGCCGCACCGCTGACGAGGCCCTGGAACAGCGGTCCGCGCGGCAGCAACGACGGGCTCAGGGACAGGCCGAGGAACACCAGGCCGACAGCCGTTCCGGTGAAGGTGTACCGGCGCTGCCACCAATCCGGCTTGCTCTCCGGGGCAGGCGCCGGGTCGGCGGCCTCGGTCGATTCCGACTCGGTGACGGTCACGTCAGCACCTTAGCGGTGCGTGAAGTTGGCAGGGCGCTTCTCGGTGAAGGCGGCCATTCCCTCGGTCTGGTCGTCGGTGGCGAACGCGGAGTGGAACAACCTGCGCTCGTAGAGCAGGCCTTCGGTCAGCGTGGATTCGAAGGCACGGTTGACCGCCTCCTTGGCCATCCGGGCGGCCGACCGTGACATCTGCGAGATGGTCGTCGCGACGGCTTTCGCCTCGGTGAGCAGGTCGTCGGCCGGTACCACGCGTGACACCAGGCCGCTGCGTTCAGCCTCGGCGGCGTCGATGGTGCGGCCGGTCAGGATGAGGTCCATCGCCTTGGCTTTGCCGATCGCCCGGGTCAGCCGCTGCGAGCCACCCATGCCGGGCAGCACGCCCAGTTTGATCTCGGGTTGGCCGAACTTTGCGGTGTCGGCGGCGATGAGGACGTCGCACATCATCGCCAGCTCGCAGCCGCCGCCGAGGGCGTAGCCGGCGACCGCGGCGATGGTCGGGGTGCGGACGGCGGCCAGCTTGCCCCACGCCGCGAAGAAGTCCGCGTCGAAGACCTCGGAGAACGAGAGTTCGGCCATCTCTTTGATATCGGCACCGGCGGCGAACGCCTTCTCGTTGCCGGTGATGACGATGGCCCCGATACCCGGATCGTTGTCGAATTCGGCGGCGGCCGTGGTGACCTCGACCATCACCTGGCTGTTGAGTGCGTTGAGCGCCTTGGGGCGGTTGAGGGTGATGGTGCCGACCCGCTCGTCGCGGTCGACCAGAATGGTCTCGTAATTCACTTGTCCTCCTCGAAGGTCAGGTCCGGGTCCGCCGGCGCGAAGTACTGTTCCACATCCTGCTCGGTCACCGCGGCCAGTGACGGCGGGTTCCACGTCGGATTGCGATCTTTGTCGATGATCTGCGCGCGGATGCCTTCGACGAAGTCGTGGGAGTCCAGCGACGCCGACGACACCCGGTACTCCTGAACCAGAACGTCTTCCAGGGTGTCGAGCTCGGCGGCACGACGCACCGACGCCAGTGCGACGGACGCCGCGATGGGGGAGCGGGACGCGATGAGGTCGCCGGCTTTCCTGGCGTCCTTGTCGTCGTGGCCGCGCAGGGCGGCGACGATGTCGGCGACGGTCTCGCCGGCGTAGCATTCGTCAATCCAATGCTGTTGGGATAGAAGGTGACTGGCCGGCGGCTCGGTGGCGAACGCCTGAACGGCGGCGTCCACGCCGTCGGCGACGATCGCTTCGACGAATCCCTGGAGCTGCACATGTGGGACGTAGTGGTCGGCGAACCCGAGCGCGATGGCGTCGG
The DNA here is from genome assembly GCF_041287105.1 of Mycobacterium sp. SA01. Taxonomy (NCBI): domain Bacteria; kingdom Bacillati; phylum Actinomycetota; class Actinomycetes; order Mycobacteriales; family Mycobacteriaceae; genus Mycobacterium; species Mycobacterium sp. SA01. Next base: position 814,014 of record NZ_JBGGNO010000020.1, read on the forward strand.
CCCCGGAGAACGGCGCGCCGGACAGGGCGGCGTGCAGGCCGAGTTGACCGGGAGCCCGCGACAACAGATAGGTGCCGCCGACGTCGGGGACGAAGCCGATCCCGACCTCGGGCATGGCGACCTTGGAGGTGTCGGTGACCACGCGGACGCTACCGTGCGCGGCGACGCCGACACCGCCGCCCATCACGATGCCGTCCATGATCGCCACGAAGGGCTTGGGGTAGCGACCGATCTGGGCGTTGAGGCGGTACTCGTCGAGCCAGAAGCGGCGAGCGTCGGAACCGTCGCCGCGGGCGCTGTGATAGATCGCCACCACGTCGCCGCCGGCGCACAGGCCGCGTTCCCCCTCGCCGGCGAGGAGCACCGCGCGGACATCGTCGTCGCGCTCCCAGTCGGTGAGCGCCGTCGCGATGATCGTGACCATCGTGTGGGTCAGCGAGTTGATGGCCTTCGGGCGATTGAGCGTCAGGAAGCCGACGCCGCCGTCGACCCGGGTCAAGACTTCGTCGGATTCAGCCGTCACGGCAGAGCGGTCCTTTCCGTCGATCAAATTGGTTGGATGTCCTAGTTTTTGGAAAAGGCAAAAATACCAGTTGGCAAAAGATCGTCACCCGCCGGATGCCGCTCACAGGTAAGGTCAGGCTTCGTAGCGCCGGACACGCCGGGAAGAACGTTGTGGACTTCCTGGGAACTGGTTCCGGCAGCCGTTCGTTGACGGTGTGTTACGCGACTTCCAGGAGAGGATTCCGACGGTGCGGGAGACCAGCAACCCGGTATTTCGTTCGCTGCCCAAGCAGCAGGGCGGATACGCACAATTCGGCACCGGTGTAGCCGGTGCCCAGCAGGTGGCATACCAGGCAGATCCATACGCGGGCGCCTACCAGCCGCAAACCGGCGTCTCGCGGCCCATGACGATCGACGACGTCGTCACCAAGACCGGCATCACCCTCGGTGTGCTGTCCGTCGTGGCGGTCATCTCCTACTTCCTGGTTTCGGCCAACCTGGCCCTGGCCACGCCGTTCACCCTGATCGGTGGGCTCGGCGGCCTGGTCCTGGTGCTGATCGCGACCTTCGGTCGTAAGCAGGACAACCCGGCCATCGTTCTGAGCTACGCCGCACTCGAGGGCCTGTTCGTCGGCGCGGTGTCGTTCATCTTCGCCAACGTGGTGGTGTCCGGCGCCAACGCCGGTGTGCTGATCAGCCAAGCGGTGCTCGGCACCATCGGCGTGTTCTTCGGCATGCTCGTCGTCTACAAGACCGGCGCCATCCGGGTCACCCCCAAGTTCACCCGCATGATCGTCGCGGCCATGGTCGGCGTGCTGGTGCTGCTCCTGGGCAACTTCGTACTGGCGATGTTCGGGGTCGGCGGCGGCGAGGGTCTCGGCCTGCGCAGCGGCGGCCCGGTGGCCATCATGTTCTCGCTGTTCGTGATCGCGCTGGCGGCGTTCAGCTTCCTGATCGACTTCGACGCTGCCGACCAGATGATCCGCGCCGGTGCGCCGGAGAAGGCGGCCTGGGGCGTGGCCCTCGGCCTGACCGTGACGCTGGTCTGGCTGTACATCGAGATCCTGCGGCTGCTCAGCTACTTCCAACAGCGCTAGCCGCTTCACCGTGCAAAGCCCCGGCCTCACGGCCGGGGCTTTGTTTTTTGCGGGGTCGACCATCGAGGCAGACCTCACGGCGCTGAAAAGGGCTCTTTCGTTGCACTCCGTTCTGCCTCGATGAGCTGTGGATGGATGAACACAGCGATGGCAGGTCACCGCGATCCTGTCCGAGTGCAGCGGGTGTTCATCGGAAGCGACGCGATCGCTGCGGGCGAGCTGACGCGGTATCAACTCCGGGCCCACTGCCGACGCATATTTCCGGACGTGTACGCGTACGGAATTGGTGAACTGTCGGTTCGTGACCGGGCAGTCGCGGCTGTTCTGTGGTCTCGGGGTCGTGCGGTCGTCACCGGTTTGGCGGCGTCTGCAGTGCACGGAGCGAAGTGGATCGATTCATCGATACCGATCGAACTCGCCTATCCGAACAACAAGGCGCCAGCAGGGATCATCAGCCGCGCCGAGACGCTGTTCGACGACGAGGTGCACCCGATACCGGGTCTACCGGTTACCACCTTGGCGCGCACCGCGTTCGACCTTGCACGGCGGGGGACGGTGGGCGAAGCTGTGGCCCGAGTCGACGCGCTCGCGAACGCCACCCGGTTGAACGTCGACGACGTACTGGAGCTGCTACCGCGTCATCCCAATATGCGAGGTGTACGCCGAGTGCCCGCGGTCCTCGACCTCGCCGACGCCGGATCGCAATCCCCGCGAGAGACCTGGTTGCGGCTGCTGCTGATGGCGGCTGGATTTCCGCGTCCCGAGACCCAGATCCCGGTGCTCAGGGATGACGGCCGGTCGCGCTACTTCCTGGACATGGGGTGGCGCGATGTGATGGTCGCGGTCGAGTACGACGGCGAGCAGCATCGCCTGGACCGCGGTATCTATCGCAACGATCGGACCCGATCGGAATTCATCGCCGACATGGGGTGGCGCCGGATCCGAGTGGTCGCCGGCGACCGAACTGCCGACATCATCGAACGGACCAGGCGCGCATGGACATCGAGTCAGACCCCAGGGCGATGAAGTGGTACCGATCGTCGCTCTGAGGTCTGACTCGATGGCTGCAAGTTACGAGAGGCGCTCGATCACCATGGCCATGCCCTGGCCACCGCCGACGCACATCGTCTCGATGCCGAACGTCTTGTCGTAGGTCTGCAGGTTGTTCAGCAGCGTGGCGGTGATCCGCGCGCCGGTCATGCCGAACGGATGCCCCAGCGCGATCGCGCCACCGGAGACGTTCAGCTTGTCCTCGTCCATGCCGAGCGCCCGCGCCGAGCCGAGCACCTGGACCGCGAACGCCTCGTTGATCTCGTAGAGGTCGATGTCGCCGATCGTCATGTTCGCGTGTGCGAGAGCCTTTTTCACGGCCTCGATCGGGCCGAGGCCCATGATCTCCGGCGACAGGCCGGACACGCCCGTCGACACGATGCGCGCCAGCGGGGTCAGCCCCAGCTCCTTGGCCTTGGTGTCGGACATGATCACCAGCGCGGCCGCGCCGTCGTTCAGCGGACAGGCATTGCCCGCGGTGATCGTGCCGTTGGGCCGGAACACCGGCTTGAGCTGGCTGATCTTCTCGTAGGTGGTGCCGGCGCGCGGTCCGTCGTCCTTCGACACGACCGTGCCGTCGGGCAGCGTGACCGGCACGATCTCGCGCTCGAAGAAGCCACTGTTGATGGCTTCCTCGGCCTTGTTCTGCGAACGGACACCCCAGTGGTCCTGGTCTTCACGGCTGACGCCGGTGAACAGCGCCACGTTCTCGGCGGTCTGACCCATCGCGATGTACACGTCGGGAAGCAGGCCGTCCTCGCGCGGGTCGTGCCACTCGTCGGCGCCGGCGGTGGCTGCCTCCGAGCGCGCCATCGCATCCGCGAACAGCGAGTTCTTGGTGTCCGGCCAGCCGTCGGCGTTGCCCTTGCCGAAGCGCGACACCGTCTCGACGCCGGCCGAGATGAATGCGTCGCCCTCGCCGGCCTTGATCGCGTGGAACGCCATCCGGGTGGTCTGCAGCGACGACGAGCAGTACCGGTTGACCGTGGTGCCCGGCATGAAGTCGTACCCCAGCTCGACGGCGACGGCGCGGCCGATGTTGAAGCCCGACTCACCGCCCGGCTGACCACAGCCCATGATCAGGTCGTCGATGTCGTGCGGATCCAGCGAGGGCACCTTGTCCAACGCGGCGCGCACCATCTGCGCGGCCAGATCGTCGGGACGGATGTCGACCAGCGACCCCTTCATCGCGCGCCCGATCGGCGAGCGGGCAGTGGAAACGATGACAGCTTCGGGCATGACGGCTCCTCGTGAGATGTGCAGCTTGAGTGCAGCGAGACTGCACACGAACCTAGCTCGCGGTCACCACGATCGGTGCGGGGACCCCGGTTGTTCTGCGGCGCAGCAGCTGCGCCAGCGGCCCCAGCCGGTCGGTGAGCGCCCGCACCTCCGACTTGGTAGCCCACGGCAGATCGGGCACGGTGACACCGGTCCACTCGCCGAGGGCATGGCAGAGAGCGGGCATCAATTGGTTGGCGGCCAACGCATATCCCGCCGCCGACGGGTGGTAGCGGTCCTCGGAGAACATCACCTCGGGTGCCTGCCGGAAGTTCGGCGCCAGCAGGTCGGCCAGCGGCACCGGGACTCCGCCTGCGGCGCGCACCGCAGCGGCTTGCACGCGGGCCAGCCGCAGACCGCGGTTACGGGCCGTCCATCGCAGCGGTTGGGGGATGTCTTTGATGACCCCGAAATCCGGGCACGTCCCGACCACCACCACCGCACCGGAGGCGCGCAACCGCTGCACAGCCGCGCCAAGCCGGCGCGCCGACGGGCTGATGCCGTTGAGCGCGGTGATGTCGTTGGCGCCGATCATGATCACCGCCGCATCGGGTGGCGGGCCGGCCACGAACATCGCGTCGACCTGACCGGACAGCCCCTTGGACGTAGCACCCACGATCGCCTTGGTCGACAGCCGGATGAGCTTGCCGGACTCCTCGGCGAGGCCGCGGGCGAGCAGCACCCCGGGCACCTCGTCGGCGCTGCGACAGCCGTAGCCGGTGGCCGTCGAGTCGCCGAACACCATCAGATGGAGGTCGAACTCCATCCCGCGTTCCCAGCGCTGGACCGGACCGCCGCCCGGGGCGTAGATGCCGTCCGCCCGCGGTGGGACGTCCCAGGACTTCGGAATCACATTGCGGACCTGGTCCGCCTGACCGGTGAGCAAACTGCGCGCACCCAGGACGGCGGTTCCGGTCGAGGCCAGAACCCCCGCCGCTGCCAGCGCGGCCGTTGACTTCCGCGGAGCGCGTATCCCCACGAGCCCAGTTTAGGTGCTGCTCGGGCGTCAATTCGGGGCGCAACAGTGGCCCCGCGATTACAGACAGGTATCAGATCCGGTAAGAAATCAGATCGTTAGTTGTTATAGGTAAGGCAGATGGCAAAGCTAAGTTACCGGGCTTCGCTCGAGTGTCCGGAACACGTATCTACATTGGCGTAGGGAGTGTTGACAATGACCGCACCCAGCAAGGTCCGGGCTGCTGCCCCTCATCATGTTCACGCTGGTAGCGGTCGCCCGCGCCGGTACCCGGTCAGCGACGGCGCGCCGGTCGAGGTCGTCGAGAGCGGCCCGAGTGTCGCCGCGCGGCTGGTCTCGATGGGCACCCGCGCCACCATGTGGCCCACATTGGCGGTGCTCAGCCACGTGCCGCACTGGCCATGGCCCTTCGGGCTGGTGGACTTCGTCGCCCGCGCGCTGCTGCCCACCCCGGGCACGGTGCGGGCCACGGTCGGTTTGCCGAACGCCTCGGCGCAACTGGTCCGGGCGCCCGGCGTCCTGCCTGCCGACGGCAACCGCCGCATCGTGCTCTACATGCACGGCGGCGCCTTCCTCACCTGCGGGGTGAACTCGCACAGCCGCATCTCGGTCGCGCTGTCGAAGTTCGCGGACTCGCCGGTGCTGGTGGTCGACTACCGGCTCATCCCCAAGCACACCATCGGCAACGCCGTCGACGACTGCTTCGACGCCTACCAGTGGCTGCGGACCCGCGGCTACGAGCCCGACCAGATCGTGCTGGCCGGCGACTCCGCCGGCGGCTATCTGGCCCTGACGCTGGCGCAGCGGCTGCAGGCCCTTGGCGAGGAGCCCGCCGCCCTGGTGGCCATCTCGCCGCTGCTGCAGCTCGACCACGAGCAGAAGGTGGCCCACCCGAACATGCGCACCGACGCGATGTTCCCGCCCAAGGCGTTCGACGCCCTGGTCGCCCTGGTCGCCCGGGCCGCGGCCAAGAACATCGTCGACGGTGAGCCCGAAGGGGTCTACGAGCCGCTCGACCACATCGAGCCGGGCCTTCCGCGCACGCTGATTCATGTGTCCGGATCAGAGGTCCTGCTGCACGACGCCCGGCTGGCTGCGCGCCGGCTCGCCGCCGCCGGTGTGCCGACCGAGGTGCGGGTCTGGCCGGGTCAGATCCACGACTTCCAGCTCGCCGCGCCGCTCATCCCGGAAGCGAAACGCTCACTGCGTCAGATCGGCGAGTACATCCGCGAAGCCACCGGCTAGCCGCGCGGATTCGCCGCCTGACACGATGTAGGCATGCGAATCGCGTCGCACATCAGCGAGCTGATCGGGCACACCCCACTGGTCCAACTGAACTCCGTCGTGCCGGAAGGCGCAGGCGTGGTCGCGGCCAAGATCGAGTACCTCAATCCCGGCGGCAGCGCCAAGGACCGCATCGCCGTGAAGATGATCGACGCCGCCGAGGCCAGCGGTGAGTTGAAGCCCGGCGGGACGATCGTCGAACCCACCTCCGGCAACACCGGCGTCGGCCTGGCCCTGGTCGCGCAGCGACGCGGCTACAAGTGCATCTTCGTCTGTCCCGACAAGGTCAGCGAGGACAAGCGCAATGTGTTGCGCGCCTACGGCGCCGAGGTCGTCGTCTGCCCGACGGCCGTCGCGCCCGACGACCCGGACAGCTACTACAGCGTGTCCAACCGGCTGGTCACCGAGATCGAGGGCGCCTGGAAGCCCGACCAGTACTCCAACCCGATGGGCCCGGCCAGCCACTACGAAACCACCGGCCCGGAGATCTGGGCCGACACCGAGGGCAAGGTCACGCATTTCGTCGCCGGCGTCGGCACCGGCGGGACGATCACCGGCGCCGGGCGCTATCTCAAGGAGGTGTCCGGCGGCACGGTGAAGGTGATCGGTGCCGACCCGGAGGGTTCGGTGTACTCCGGTGGCAGCGGACGGCCCTATTTGGTCGAGGGTGTCGGCGAGGACTTCTGGCCGGCCGCCTACGACCCGGCCGTGCCCGACGAGATCATCGCGGTCTCGGATGCGGATTCGTTCGACATGACCCGACGGCTGGCCCGCGAAGAAGCGCTGCTGGTCGGCGGCTCCTGCGGGATGGCGGTGGTCGCCGCGATCAAGGTGGCGCAGGAGGCCGGCCCGGATTCGGTGGTCGTCGTGCTGTTGCCCGATGGCGGCCGCGGGTATCTGTCGAAGATCTTCAACGACGGGTGGATGTCGTCGTACGGATTCCTGCGGACCCGCCTGGACGGTTCGGTGGTCGAGCCGACGGTCGGTGATGTGCTGCGCGGCAAGTCCGGGGCGCTGCCCGACCTGGTGCACACCCATCCGTCAGAGACCGTCCGCGACGCCATCGGCATCCTGCGTGAGTACGGCGTCTCACAGATGCCGGTCGTCGGCGCCGAGCCCCCGGTGATGGCGGGCGAAGTGGCGGGCAGCGTCTCCGAGCGAGAACTGCTGTCCGCGGTGTTCGAGGGCCGAGCCAAGCTCGCCGACGCGGTGGCGGTGCACATGAGCCCACCGCTGCCTCTCATCGGTGCGGGAGAACTGGTCAGCGCGGCGGCAAAGGCGTTGGGGGAGCGGGACGCATTGATGGTCGTCGAGGAGGGCAAGCCGGTCGGCGTCATCACTCGCCACGATCTGCTCGGCTTCCTGTCCGACGGGCCCCGCCGACGCTGAAGTAGTTTCTCGGGCAAATTCTTTGGGCGGCGCATTGCGCCCAGATGAAGATTGCGCTTTACCGCGATACGCAGGTACTTCTCAGGTACATTTAGGCCGCTTTATCCCAGGTGATCACCGTCGAAGTGGAAGGCGCCATGACCGAACAACCGCCAGGCCCCCCGCCGGGGAGCTACCCGTCGCCGCCTCCGGGGAACTATCCGCCGCCACCCGCCGGTAACTATCCGCCGCCACCACCGCCTCAGGGCGGTTACGCGCCGCCCCCGCCGGGCGCCGCCTTCGGTGGTCCGCCCACGCCCGGTCAGCCCGTACCCCAGCTGCCGCAGAGCGCCTACACGTCGTGGTTCACCCGCGTCGTCGCGTGGCTGATCGACTACATCCCGGCCTACATCATCTTGGGCATCGGCTACGGCGTCGTGATCGCCACCACGGACACCGAATGCATCACCGACACGTCGCAGTACGAGACCGCTGACTACTGCGCGACAGGCACCTCCACCATCGGCACGCTGGCTCTGGTCGTCGCAGGCCTGATCGCGATCGCGTTCGTGGTCTGGAATCTCGGCTACCGCCAGGGCACCACCGGGTCGAGCATCGGCAAATCCGTGATGAAGTTCAAGGTGGTCAGCGAAAAGACCGGACTGCCAATCGGTTTCGGACTGTCTTTCGTCCGCGAGATCCTGTACCTGGTGGCTTCCTACCTCTGCCTCGGCATCGTGTGGTTGATCGCCGTGCTGTTCCCGCTGTGGGACAGCAAGCGCCAGACCCTGGCCGACAAAATCATGACCACCGTCTGCCTCCCTCTGTAGACAAGGACTTTCGATGACGCAACCGCCCCCTCCACCCGGCAACTACCCGCCCCCTCCGCCGGGGAACTATCCGCCGCCCCCTCCGCCGGGGAATTACCCGCCCCCTCCGCCGGGGAACTATCCGCCGCCGCCCCCGCCCGGTGCCGGCGTGCTGTCGAAAGAGGCATACACCCCGTGGATCAAACGGGTCGGCGCCTTCATCATCGACACCCTCCCGATCGCGATCCTGTCCGGAGTCGGGCAGGGGTTGTCGTTCGCCACCGGCGAGAACAACTGCACCTCGAGCAGCGTCGACAACAGCTACGGCGTGTACTGCACCTCGCAGCCGTCCACGCTGGGCCTGATCCTGTCGTTCGTGTTCGGACTCGCGAGCTTGGCGTTCTGGGTCTGGAATTACGGCTACCGCCAGGGCACCACCGGGTCGAGCATCGGCAAGTCGGTGCTGAAGTTCAAGGTGATCAGCGAAAAGACCGGGCAGCCGATCGGTTTCGGCCTGTCGATCGTGCGTCAAATCGCCCACTTCGTCGACGCGATCATCTGCTACATCGGCTACCTGTTCCCGTTGTGGGACGCCAAGCGGCAGACGCTCGCCGACAAAATCATGACGACGGTGTGTGTGCCGCTCTGAGCATGTGAGCCGATAGGCTCGCTCGTGATGAGTGAGCAACGAAGTGCCGCCGACCGGCACCGCGCCCAGGGGTTCGCGACCAGGGCCATCCATGCCGGATACCGTCCCGATCCCGCGACCGGTGCGGTCAACGCGCCGATCTATGCCAGCAGCACCTTCGCGCAGGATGGCGTCGGCGGCCTGCGTGGTGGCTTCGAGTACGCCCGCACGGGAAACCCGACGCGCACCGCGCTGGAGGCAGTGCTCGCCGCGGTGGAGGACGGCACCTTCGGGCGCGCGTTCAGTTCGGGCATGGCCGCCACCGACTGCGCATTGCGGGCGGTGCTGCGTCCCGGCGATCACGTGGTCATCCCCGACGACGCCTACGGCGGCACCTTCCGGCTGATCGACAAGGTGTTCACCCAGTGGGGGGTTGCGCACACACCGGTGGCGCTGTCCGACCTCGAGGCGGTACGCGCGGCGATCACCGCCACCACCAAGCTGATCTGGGTGGAGACGCCCACCAATCCGCTGCTGTCGATCGCCGACGTTGCCGCGATCGCCGAGATCGCTGCGGTCGGCGGGCAGAAGGTGCTGGTGGACAACACGTTCGCCTCACCGGCGCTGCAGCAGCCGCTCAATCTCGGTGCCGACATCGTGCTCCATTCGACGACGAAGTACATCGGCGGGCACTCCGACGTGGTCGGTGGCGCGCTGGTCACCAATGACGAGGAACTGGACACCAAGTTCGCGTTCCTGCAGAACGGCGCGGGCGCGGTACCCGGCCCGTTCGACGCGTATCTGACGATGCGCGGTCTGAAGACCCTGGAGCTGCGGATGCAGCGGCACAGTGCGAATGCCGCCAAGGTGGCCGAATTCCTGGCTGAGCACGATGCAGTGAGTCAGGTGCTCTATCCGGGCCTGCCATCGCATCCCGGCCACGAGGTGGCGGCGCGGCAGATGAGCGGATTCGGCGGCATGGTGTCGGTTCGGATGCGCGACGGCATCGAAGCCGCACGCCGGTTATGTTCGCGCACCGAGGTTTTCATTCTCGCCGAGTCGCTGGGCGGGGTCGAGTCGCTGATCGAACACCCCGGTGCCATGACGCACGCGTCGACCGCCGGATCGCAACTCGAGGTACCCGACGACCTGGTTCGCCTCTCGGTCGGAATCGAAGACCCGGCAGATCTGCTCGGCGACCTCGAGCAAGCCCTAAACTAGCGCCGACCGCACCGCGGCGGTGGTCACCGCCAGATTGACTTCCGCCAAGTTGGCGTCGTCAACCCATGTGCCGCTGGCGATCTCGCTGGCTCGATCGCAAACCCAGTGCCAGCCACGGTCGTTGAGGCTCAGAACCGCGCCCAGTGCGCCGACGGTATGCAGCAGCGAAATGATCGTCGCCGTGGCCGGGTCAGGGCGCTTGCCGTCGAACAGGGTGGACAGCAGAGCGGACCGGGCCCGATCCACCCGTGCCCGGCCGGCCAGCGGCCAGGCATAGGTATTTCTGCGAAACCGATTCTGCGACAACGCAATCTGATGAATCTGGCCGGTGCGCAGCAGCTGATCGATCACGCGGTCCTCGATCTGCTTGCGCAGCCTGGCGATCGCCGCGCCTGCGGTGATCGGTGCTTCCTGCAGCAGTGCCAGCGCCGGTCGCGCAACGGGATCCAGCGGTGGCGGCCCCATCAACAGGACAAGTCGATCGGGCGGCACGGGTTCACCTGGTATCGCAGGCCGGATCCGGCAGTCGTAGGCCAGGTCCAGCAGCACGGCGGCGGCCAGCAGCCGCTGCAGCCGGGACTGCTCCACGGCGGGCTGCGCCGCGGCATTGTCGAGCAGCAGCAGAAGAAGGTCTTCGGCGATGCGCGCCACGCGCGGGAAACGCTACGAGTGGTACGGCTCGGCGCTGACCAGCGTGACCTTGACGGTCTTGCCGCTCGGCACCGCGTATTCGCGGGTGTCGCCGACCTTGGCGTTGAGCAGCGCGCCGCCCAGCGGGGAGTTCGGCGAGTAGACCTCGAGCTTGTCGTGGTCGATGCCCTCCTGGCGGGTGGCGATCAGGAAGGTCTCGGTGTCGGACTCGTCGCCGTCGTAGTAGACCTTGACCACCGAGCCGGGGAGCGCCACACCGGACTGCTTGGGCGCCTCGCCCACCTTGGCGGTGTTCAGCAGCTCCTGCAGCTGGCGAATGCGGGCCTCCTGCTGGCCCTGCTCTTCGCGCGCGGCGTGGTAGCCGCCGTTCTCGCGCAGGTCGCCCTCTTCGCGACGGTCGTTGATCTCGGCAGCGATGACCGGACGGTTGGCGATCAACTGATCCAGCTCGGTCTTGAGGCGGTCGTACGACTCCTGGGTCAGCCAGGTCACCTGGGTATCGGTCATCTCGCTGCGCTCCTCATTCGTTGGTTACGCGATGTTCGCGTTGCAGTCTGTCGTCGCTGCCGGGAACATGCGGATGGTTCCGCGTGTATTGCCATCGAAGAGCTGCGATCAAACGCGCTAATGAAGCAATACACGGCTCCCAGCAGGAACCGTGTATCGCACCAGTCTACCACCGCGAGGACAGGCAGCCTTCATGCTTTCGCAGTTCGCTGTTGGTCGTTCCGTCGCCGGTCAGGGCGCGACGAGGTATCCGGGAACGTCAGTTCCGCAGCCGTAAATATCGCCGACGAATGGTCGTTTGTATGACTTCACAAATGTAGTGACCTGCACCGTTGTCGCCTGCGACGGAGGCACCAGAATTTCGCGCCTGCCGGTCTCATCGCCGTCATGAGAACGAACTCGGACAATGCAATGCACGGGCCGCGACGGGTCCTTTCGGGTCACGCTGATCGTCACCGAGACGGTGTGGTCATCGGTGACTTGATAGGCCGCGATCGAGCCCTCGACATCGTTGCCCTCGAAGCGCTGGTAAGCGATCAGAGCGAGCACAAGACCGGCCGCCAACACCAGCACACCCAGCGCGAACGCCACCCGGCGCCGAGTGGTCGCCGGCAGGCGGGTACGTCCGTAACGCTCTTGCAGGAGCGGCGGCGGGCTGTCGGTCATGAGTGTGCGGCGAGTCTCTCGTCAGCGGGCTTCGATTACGGGTATCCACGCCCGAGTGGAACTATTGGACTATAGGGCGTGCTGTCGCTGTTACATCAGCATGTAAGGCCCAGGGAAAGCCCAAGACGAGACAGTGAGTACAGGGGAGACGTGACCGAACTGCGGCTGATGGCTGTGCACGCGCATCCGGACGACGAGTCCAGTAAGGGCGCGGCAACCGTTGCCCGGTACGCCGCCGAAGGCCACCGGGTCATGGTGGTGACTCTGACCGGCGGCGAACGTGGCGACATTCTGAACCCGGCGATGGACCTACCCGAGGTGCGCGACCGCATCGCCGACATCAGGCGTGACGAGATGGCCCGCGCCGCCGAGATCCTCGGGGTCGAACACCACTGGCTGGGGTTCGAGGACTCCGGGCTGCCGGAGGGTGATCCACTGCCGCCGCTGCCCGACGGCTGCTTCGCGTTGGTGCCGCTGGAACAGCCGGTCGGTGAATTGGTGAAGCTGATCCGTGAGTTCCGTCCGCACGTGATGACCACCTACGACGAGAACGGTGGCTATCCGCATCCGGATCACATTCGCTGCCACCAGGTTTCGGTGGCCGCCTACGAAGCCGCGGCCGACTACCGGCTGTATCCCGATGCCGGGGAACCCTGGGCGGTCAGCAAGCTCTACTACAACCATGGCTTCCTGCGGGCGCGCCTGCAGCTGCTGCAGGACGAGTTCGCCAAGCACGGCCAGGAAGGCCCGTTCGCCAGCTGGCTGGCGAAGTGGGATCCCGAGATCGACATCTTCGCCGGGCGGGTGACCACCCGGGTGCTGTGCTCGGAGTATTTCAACCAGCGCGACGAGGCCCTCAAGGCGCACGCGACCCAGATCGACCCCGACGGATTCTTTTTCGCGACGCCCATAGAGTGGCAGCAGCGGTTGTGGCCCACCGAGGAGTTCGAACTGGCTCGTTCGCGGGTGCCCGCCACATTGCCTGAAGACGACCTGTTCACCGGAATCGAGATCTTCGAGTGAGAGACCTGTTCACCACGGCCGTGATGGTGCTGGCTGATCCGCCCAAGAACACCGGGCCGGATTTCGGCAAGGCCAGCCCGTTCGGCCTGCTGATCGTCGTCATCCTGCTGATCTGCGTCTTCGTCCTGGTCTGGTCGATGAACCGGCACCTCAAGAAGCTGCCCCAGAGTTTCGATGAGCAGCCGGTCGACGGCGAAGCCGTCGGCGCGACGACAACCGACGACTCCGCAGGCACCGAGCGCGAGACCAAGACACCCCCGCATGAGCCAGGCGGCTAACACGCTCGGCAGCGCGACCAGCCCTTATCTGCGTCAGCACGCCGACAACCCGGTCCACTGGCAGCAGTGGACCCCGGAGGCACTGGCCGAGGCCGCGCGTCGGGATGTGCCGATCCTGCTGTCGGTGGGGTATGCGGCCTGCCACTGGTGCCATGTGATGGCCCACGAGTCCTTCGAGTCCGAGGACGTCGCGGCGGTGGCGAATGCGCGTTTCGTCTGCATCAAGGTCGACCGCGAGGAGCGGCCGGACCTCGACGCGGTGTACATGAACGCGACGGTGGCGATGACCGGCCAGGGCGGCTGGCCGATGACCTGCTTTCTGACCCCCGACGGCCGGCCGTTCTTCTGCGGCACCTACTACCCGAAGCCGCAGTTCCTGCAGCTGTTGGACGCGGTGTCCGAGACCTGGCAGACGCGCCGCGACGAGGTCGAAGAGGCGTCCGATCAGGTGGCCGGGGAGCTGCGACGAATGGCCACCGGGCTGCCTGACGGCGGCCCGGAGATCGAGCCCGCGTTGTGCGACCACGCCGTCCTGGCGATCCTGCGCGACGAGGACGTCGAGCGCGGCGGCTTCGGCCGGGCCCCCAAGTTTCCGCCGTCGGCGTTATTGGAAGCGCTATTGCGGGCCTACGAGCGCACCGGCTCGCCGCTGCCCCTGGACGCTGTCGTCCGCACCGGCACCGCGATGGCTCGCGGCGGCATCTACGACCAGCTGGCCGGCGGGTTCGCGCGGTACAGCGTCGACGCCGACTGGGTGGTGCCGCACTTCGAGAAGATGCTCTACGACAACGCCCTGCTGCTGCGGGGGTACGCGCACTGGGGCAGGCGCACGGGTGACCCGCTGGCGTTGCGGATCGCCGCCGAGACCGCCGGTTTTCTGCTCAACGATCTCGCCGACGGCGGCATGTTCATCTCGGCATTGGACGCCGACGCCGCGGGTGTCGAAGGCTCGACGTATGTATGGACGCCCGCACAGTTGCACGAGGTGCTCGGTGACGATGACGGTGCTTGGGCGGCAAGCCTTTTCGCGGTCACTGATGTTGGCACTTTCGAGCACGGGTCCTCGGTGCTGCAGCTGCCCGCCGATCCCGACGACGCGCAGCGTTTCGAGCGCGTCCGGCAGGCACTGCTGGCGGCCCGTTCGACGCGGGTGCAGCCTGCGCGCGACGACAAGATCGTCACGGCATGGAACGGCTTGACCATCACGGCGCTCGCCGAAGCCAGTGTGGCCCTTGATGTTCCGCCACTGCTAACCGCGGCGTCGCGGTGTGCGCGGGCCCTGCTGGACCTGCACATCGTCGACGGCAGGCTGCGGCGGGCGAGCCTCGGCGGGGTGGTGGGCGACAGCGCGGGCATCCTCGAAGATCACGCCGCGCTGGCCACCGGCTTGCTGACGCTCTACCAGCTCACCGGTGAAGCGGCGTGGCTGGCGAGCGCCACCGATCTGCTCGACATCGCGCTGCGGCACTTCGGTGATCCGGATCGTCCGGGCCGCTGGTTCGACACCGCGGACGATGCCGAGCAGCTGATGGTCCGTCCCGCCGACGCGTTGGACAACGCCACGCCCGCGGGTGCCTCGCTGATCGCCGAGGCCCTGCTGATCGCCGCGCATCTGGCCGACGCCGATCGCGCGGCGCGCTACGGGCAGGCCGCCGAGGCCACCTTGTCGGCGCATTCGGCACTGCTGGCCCGTGCGCCGAGATCGGCCGGTCACTGGCTGGCCGTCGCCGAGGCGGCCGTGCGCGGTCCGCTGCAGGTGGCTGTCGCCAGCGACGGACCTGACTCTGAATTGCTTTCCGCCGCCCGACAATTGGCGCCCGGTGGCGCCATTGTCGTCGGTGGGACCGTCAACTCCTCGCCGCTGCTGGAAGGCCGCGACCGGATCGGTGGAATCGACGCTGCCTACGTGTGTCGCGGCCGGACCTGTGACCTGCCGGTGACGGGAGCCCGGGAACTCGCCGACGCGCTGGGTGTGTCCGTGTAGCGTTTGCGGCCATGAGCGATGCCCTCGATCTCGAAGCCCTGGTCAACCGTTACCTGAGCACCGTCGCCGCGGGCAAAGCGGCCGACGTCGCGGCGCTGTACGCCGAGGACGCCACGCTGGAGGATCCGGTCGGCTGCGGCGAAGTCCACATCGGCCGGCAGGCGATCGAGGGCTTTTACAAGAACGTCGAAGGCGCCGAGGTGAAATCGGAGCTGCTGTCGTTCCGCGCCGGTGGTACCGAGGCGGCATTCATGTTCGCCCTCACGGTCGCGGGCGCTATGCGGATCGAGGTCATCGAGGTGATGGCGTTCAACAGCGACGGCGAGATCACGTCGATGAAGGCCTACTGGGGCCCGGAGAACGTCACCCAGCTCTAGTCGTCAGGGCTGCCTAGAAGACCGCGAACCACATCGCGATGTAGTGGCAGATCGCCGCTACCGCGGTGCAGGCGTGGAAGAACTCGTGGTGGCCGAACGTGGTCGGCCACGGGTTGGGCCACTTCAATCCGTAGAGCACCCCGCCCACGCTGTACAACAACCCGCCGACGACCAGCAGCACCATGGCGGCGATCCCGGCGCCGTTCATGATCGGGACGATGAACCACACCGCCACCCAGCCCAGCAGCAGATAGAGCGGTACGCCCACCCACCGCGGTGCCGACGGCCAGAAGCACTTCAGGAGCACCCCGGCCAGCGCGCCGCTCCACACGATGGTCAGCAGGATCGCGCCGCTCTTCTCGGGCAGCGCCAACATCGCGAACGGCGTGTAGCTGCCGGCGATGAAGATGAAGATCATCGAGTGGTCGAGCCGCTTCATCCACTTGCGTGCGCTCGGCGACGTCCAGTTCACCCGGTGATACGTGCCGCTGACGGTGAACATCGCCACGATCGTCAGCGTGTAGATCAGCGTCGAGATGCCGGCCCTGGTCGATTCCGCCGACCACGACACCGACACCAGGGCAGCGCCGGCAATCGCCGCGATGACGGCGGCATAGACGTGAATCCAGCCTCGCAGCCGTGGTTTTCCGAAGAACTCGACAGCGGCGTCGACGACGGCCTCGGGGAAGTCCTCCGCGTCGGACGACGCGGATCGGCGGGGATCGGTGGTGTCGACTCCTGCGGTCATCTCACCTCCATTGCGCCAGGGGCTACCTGACGCTCACAGTAGTCTGGATTGTCGTGGAGATCATTCCCCCGCGCCTCAAGGACCCGGCCTACCGGCTCTACGAGATGCGGCTGCGCCAGGAGCTGGCGCGCTCCAAGTCCCAGCTACCCCGCCACATCGCCGTCCTATGCGACGGCAACCGGCGTTGGGCTCGTGATGCTGGTCACGACGACGTTGCTTACGGCTATCGGATGGGCGCGGCCAAGATCGCCGAAATGTTGCGCTGGTGCGCCGAATCCGGCATCGAGATGGCCACGGTCTACCTGTTGTCCACCGAGAATTTGCAGCGCGATCCGCAGGAATTGTCGGAGCTGATCGAGATCATCACCGACGTCGTCGAACAGATCTGTGCACCGGCCAACCGCTGGAGTGTGCGGACCGTCGGCGATCTGGAACTGCTCGGCGAGGAGCCGGCGCGACGGCTGCGCGACGCCGTGGACAGCACCGCGCCGCTGGCGTCGACGGCGGCGTTCCACGTCAATGTCGCCGTCGGTTACGGCGGCCGGCAGGAGATCGTCGACGCTGTGCGTGCACTGCTGAGCAAGCAGCTGGCCAACGGCGCCAGCCCGGAACAGCTGATCGAGTCCGTCACGATCGACGGCATCTCGGAGAATCTCTACACCTCGGGGCAGCCCGATCCCGACCTGGTGATCCGGACGTCGGGGGAGCAGCGGCTGTCCGGTTTCCTGTTGTGGCAGAGCGCCTATTCGGAGATGTGGTTCACCGAGGCGCACTGGCCGGCGTTCCGCCGGGTGGACTTCCTGCGCGCATTGCGCGCCTACAGCCGCAGACATCGTCGATTCGGCATGTGATGGCCGCGCTGTCAGCAGTGGTGTTCACGCTGAGCTGGTGGCTCGGCCTGTATCTGCTGGCACGCGATCCGGGTAAACCGGTGCTCGCCCTGGCCGCGGTGGGGCTGTGCGGATTCGCCGCCGTGGTGGCGTTGGATGCGGTGCGGGTGGTCAGCGTCGCGCATGCCCACCTGCTCGGCCAGATCGAGATCTACCTCGTCGCGGTGCCCGGGGTGGCCTGGTTCGCCGTCGTCCTGGAGCTGGCCCGGCCGACCGACACGTGGCGCGGCCGTGCCACCGAGCTGAGCCTGGTCGGCGTGGTCGCCGCCCTCACCGTGATGGGCGCGGTGCTGGCCGGCTCGGTCGAGGGCCCGCTGCGCACCGGCCACTGGGTGATGTTCGCGGTGATCTCGGTGTCGACCCTGGGCGCCACGGTGGCTGCCGTACGCCGGGCCGCGCAGCCCGGCCGGGTCGCCGGTGTGGTGGTCATCGCCACGCTGTTCTTCGCGCTGGGCAATGCGATCCTGGTGATCCCGCTGGGCCTGGTGCCGAGCTGGCTGGCGTTGGCGTCCACCGGTTTTGACGTACTACTGCTGGGGTTGGCGGTCGCGTTGTGGGATGCGTTCGACGAAGGGCAGGCACTACGGGCCGACATGCTGCGGTCGTTCATCGCCTCGGCGGCGGTGGCGGTGCTGTTCGGCGGGCAGGCGCTGATCGGAATGGCGGTCACCGGCGCCGACGGCCCGGGGCGAACCGCGCTGACCGCGCTGCTGTTCACCAGCCTCGCAGTCGCCATCGCCATCAACGTGCTCGCCGACCCGCTGGCCGGGCTGCTGGACCGGCTGGCCTTCTCGCGGTCGCCGCGCCTGCGCGCCGACCGCGCCGCCCTGCGCGGGGCGGAAGCCGCGCTGCCGCTGGTCGCCGAGAACCCGCTGGACGCCCTCGATGACGAGGCCTTCGCGCGGCTGACCCGCCGCGCGCTGGGCCACTACGGCGATCTGTCCAAACTCGTCGCCAGCCCGCTGACGCAGCTGCCCGTTATCGAGCAGCGGCTGGCCGCCCGCGGGGCGGTGGACCAGCCGGTGGAGCGCGCCAACGAACTCAAGGCGCTGCTGGCCGATCACATCGCCCGGCTCAAGCCCCGCGACGGCGGCGAGTTCGGCACGACAGAGCACTGGCGCTACTACAACTCGCTGTACTTCCCCTACGTGGTCGGGGTACGCGCATACGCCCAGAACGCCACCGCCGCCGGTCTGGACCCGGTCGCCCGGCAGGCGTGGCAGTGGTTCGTCACCGAGGTGCCGCAGCGTTCGCTGCACAACTGGCAGACCGCCGCGGCGCGCCTGATCGCCGCGGACCTGCGCGCCCGGATGGCCGTCTCGCAGCCCTGAGCTGCGGCTGGCAGTAGATGGCAGCGTCCGGCGTCGACCTGGCAGTGCCTTCTGAGCAGCGTTGCAGGCATGACCGCCATAACCACCCGGAGCCATCCGCTCTCTGATTCGACAGATTCACTACTGCGTTTCGCGATGCGCGTCGACGCCACCCTCACCGGCGTGCTCGGCCTGGCCTTCGCGGCGATGGCCGACCCGCTGGGTCGGCTGACCGGACTGACGTCGGCGCAGGGCTACATCGCCGGCGCCGCATTCGTCCTCTGCGGGCTCGTTGTCTACGCGCTGGCCGCCGCACCCGACCTTCGCCGCGTCGGCGCCGGACTGGTCGCGTTCAACGTCGCGGGCACCGTCGGCTTCATCGCGCTCGCCGAGACCGCGGTGCTGCCGCTGACCATGTTCGGATCCATCACCGCGCTGACCGGCGGGCTCTACACCGCCACGTTCGCGGTCCTGCAATATTTCGGAGTTCGCCGTCTGGAGGCACACGCATGACCACCACCCTTTCCACCACATCGTCGGATTCACTGTTGCGCATGGCCATGCGGGTCGACGCCGTCCTGTCCGGGCTGTGCGGCATCGCGCTGATGGCCGCCGCCGGACCGATCTCCGGGCTCACCGGCTTCCCGACGGCCGCCGAGTTCACCACCGGGGCGGTCTTTCTCGGCTACGCCGTGGTGGTGTTCCTCGCCGCGCGGCTGCGGCATGTGCGCACCGCTGGCATCGCCACCGCGATCGCGAATCTGGTGTTCACCGTCGCCGCCGTCGTCGTTGTGATCGCCCTCGATCTGACAACGGCCGGCGTGGTCGCGATGCTGGCAAGCGGCGTGTACACCCTGGTGTTCGCCGACCTGCAGTACCTCGGGGTTCGCCGCATCAAATAGGGTTGGGCCCATGCATGTAGTAGCGTTCGCCGCCGCGCGCAAGGCGGTCCTGGAAGAAGCCGGCGGGGTCACCGCGGAAGGCTTCCCGATGACGAGCTGCTACGTGGAGAGCCTGCCAGCGCAGATCACGGTGCCGCTGGTATTGGCTGTGCACGCCCAGGGGGGCACTGACTACGAGCCGCGTCGCTTCATTGTGGCGAAGTCGCCCGAGGGCGAGCGGGTCGGGCTGCTGGAGTTCGCCTGGCAGTGGCCGGACAACCCCGGGGTGCCGGTGAAGTTCCGGGTCTTCGCCCACCACCTGCCGATCACCGTGTATTCCGCGGGGGTCCACACCGTCGGTCTCTACGAGGATCCCGACGGCGCCGAGGCGGAGTTCGAGTTCCCGCTGCCGGTGTTGCGGCTCAACCCGCTGACCGGAGTGCCGACGAACTAGTCGCCGACGCTAAAGCTTGCGCAGGCGCAGCCGGTTGATCGCATGATCGGCGTCCTTGCGCAGCACCAGCGTTGCGCGTGGGCGGGTCGGCAGGATGTTCTCGATCAGGTTGGGCCGGTTGATCGAACTCCAGATTTCCCGGGCGGCCGCGACGGCCTGGGCGTCGGTCAGTCCCGCGTAGTGGTGGAAGTGCGAGGCCGGGTTCGCGAACGCGCCCGCCCGCATCGCCAAGAACCGGTCGACGTACCACTTCTCGATGTCCTCGATGCGGGCGTCGACATATACCGAGAAGTCGAACAGGTCCGACACCATCAGGGTCGGACCCGTCTGCAGGACGTTGAGCCCCTCGAGGATCAGGATGTCCGGGTGGGTGACGACATGCTTCTCGCCCGGGACGATGTCGTAGATCAGGTGTGAGTACACCGGGGCGCACACCTGATCGGCGCCGGATTTCACCGTCGTCACGAACCGCATCAGCGCGCGACGGTTGTAACTTTCCGGGAAACCCTTGCGATGCATCAGGTTTCGGCGGTTCAGCTCGGCGTTCGGATACAGGAAGCCGTCGGTGGTGACCAGGTCGACGCGAGGGTGGTGCTCCCAGCGGGCCAGCAGCGCCTGCAGCACGCGGGCGGTGGTCGACTTGCCGACGGCCACGCTGCCCGCCACGCCGATGATGAACGGCACCGGCCGGTCCGGGTTCTGCTGCGGCTCACCGAGGAACTCGGAGGTGGCCGCGAACAGTCGCTGACGCGCGGCCACCTGCAGGTGGATGAGGCGGGCCAGCGGAAGGTAGACCTCTTCGACTTCGAGCAGGTCGATCTGCTCGCCAAGGCCGCGCAGCCCAACCAGTTCGTCCTCCGTGAGCTTCAACGGGGTCGACATGCGCAGGGAACGCCATTGACTCCGGTCGAACTCGACGTAAGGGCTGGGTTCGCTCAGCCGCGCCATGGTGCCAGTCTTGCAGTTAGCTTGGTTGACATGCAGCCCGGCACCCTTATCCGCGATTACTTAACCCTCGGTTTGCGGTTCGACCGTATCGAGGAAGGCTACGTCGACTCCTTCACCGGCGATCCCGAGTTGCGCCGCGCCGTGGCCGGCGAGCCCGCTCCCGAGCCGGCCGAACTGGCCCGGCAGGCCGATCGGTTGCTGACCGAACTGCCCGCCGTCGCCCGCGTAGATGGCTTCACCGACCAGCGCGCCGACTTCATCGGTGCGCACCTGCGGGCCCTGCAGTTCTCCGCGCGCAAGTTCGCCGGCGAGGAGGTGGGCTTCGTCGACGAGGTTCGGAACTACTTCGACGTCGAAATCAGTCGCGGCGACCCCGAGCGCTACCGCGCCGCCCACGCCCGCATCGACGAGGTACTCGGCGGCAGCGGCCCGCTGGCCGACCGGATGGAAGCGCACCGCCGCTCCGACGAGATCCCGCCCGAACGGCTCGAGGAGTGCATTCACGCGTTCTCCAGCGCGCTGCGCGACACGGTGCGGGCCACCTACCCGCTGCCCGATGCCGAAACCATCGTCTACGAGGTGGTCACCGACAAGCCGTGGTCGGGCTTCAACTACTACAACGGCAACTACACCTCGACCGTCGCGGTCAATGCCGACCTCAAGCAGCAGATGGCGAACCTGCCGCGGCTGGTCGCCCACGAGTCCTACCCCGGCCACCACACCGAGCACTGCCGCAAGGAGGCCGGACTGGTGGCCGGCCAGGATCAGCAGGAGCAGACCATCTTCCTGGTCAACACCCCGCAGTGCCTGATGGCCGAGGGGCTGGCCGATCTGGCGCTGTATGCCGCGGTCGGGCCGGGCTGGGGGAGCTGGGCCGGGGACATCTACGCCGACCTCGGTTTGCGATTCGACGGCGAGCGTGCCGAGGCGCTGTCGGAAGCGACGGCGGCCCTGGCTGACGTCCGCCAGGACGCCGCGCTGATGCTGCACGATGAGCACCGCGACGTCGACGACGTCGTCGCCTTCCTGCAGCGTTGGCTGCTGGTCGACGACACCCGGGCGCGGCAGATGCTGCGGTTCCTGTCCTCGCCGCTGTGGCGGGCCTACACCAGCACCTACGTCGAGGGATACCGCCTGCTGCGGGGCTGGCTCGACGACCGGCCGGCCGGGGTGGGCCTGACCGAACGCTTCGGCCGCCTGCTCGACGAGCCGCTGATCCCGTCCGCGTTGCGGGTCGACGCGGCCTGAACAGGGCCGGATAGGCTTGGGGCATGACCGCAGACTCGACGATTTCGACGCACGTCCCCGCCCCGGGCGCCGACTACGCCGCCACCGCCAGTGAGGCCTACCGGGCGGCTCTCCAGGTCATCGAGTCAGTCGAGCCGCGGATTGCCGATGCGACCCGCAAAGAGCTTGCCGATCAACGGGATTCGCTCAAGCTGATCGCCAGCGAGAACTACGCCTCACCCGCCGTGCTGCTGACCATGGGCACCTGGTTCTCGGACAAGTACGCCGAGGGCACCGTCGGGCACCGGTTCTACGCCGCCTGCCAGAACGTCGACACCGTCGAGTCGCTGGCCGCCGAGCACGCACGCGAACTCTTCGGGGCCCCCTATGCCTACGCCCAGCCGCACTCGGGTATCGATGCCAACCTGGTCGCCTTCTGGGCCATCCTGGCCACCCGGATCGAGGCACCCGCTCTGACCGATTCGGGGGTCAAGCACATCAACGACCTGTCCGAGGCCGAGTGGGAGCGGTTGCGCGCGCGGCTGGGCAGCCAGCGGCTGCTGGGCATGTCGCTGGACGCGGGTGGTCACCTCACCCACGGTTTCCGGCCCAACATCTCCGGCAAGATGTTCCACCAGCGCAGCTACGGCACCGATCACGAGACCGGCCTGATCGACTACGACGCCGTCCGCGCCGCCGCCAAGGAGTTCAAGCCGCTGATCCTGGTCGCGGGCTATTCGGCCTACCCGCGGCGGGTCAACTTCGCCACGATGCGCGAGATCGCCGACGAGGTCGGCGCGACCTTGATGGTCGACATGGCGCACTTCGCCGGGTTGGTCGCAGGCAAGGTCTTCACCGGTGACGAGGATCCGGTGCCGCACGCCCACGTCACCACCACGACCACGCACAAGTCGCTGCGCGGCCCGCGCGGTGGCCTGGTGCTGGCCACCGAGGAGTTCGCGCCCGCCGTCGACAAGGGTTGCCCGATGGTGCTGGGTGGACCGCTGTCGCACGTCATGGCAGCCAAGGCCGTTGCGCTCGCGGAGGCGCGCCAACCGTCGTTCCAGGCCTACGCCCAGCGGATCGCCGACAACGCCAAGGCCTTCGCCGAGGGTCTGCTCAAGCGCGGCGCCACCCTGGTCACCGGTGGCACCGACAACCATCTGGTGCTGCTCGACGTCCAGTCCTACGGGCTGACCGGCCGCCAGGCCGAGTCCGCTCTGCTGGATTCCGGTGTGGTCACCAACCGCAACGCGATCCCGTCCGACCCGAACGGCGCCTGGTACACCAGCGGTATCCGGTTCGGTACGCCGGCGCTGACCACCCGCGGGTTCGGTCCCGAGGAGTTCGACCGGGTTGCCGAGCTGGTGGTCGAGGTGCTGTCCAACACGCAGGCCGAGGGAACCTCAAAGGCCAAGTACACGCTGGCCGACGGCACCGCCGATCGGGTGCACGCCGCCGCCGCGGAAATGCTCGAGGCCAATCCGCTGTACCCGGGTCTGACTCTCTAGGGGCAGTCGGACGGCGAAACGCCGGTGGCCGGGTTTTCAAACACCCGTGTCTTTGAGTTACAGTTACTTCATGGCACAGAAACCTGTCGCGAATGCGCTGACGCTCGAACTCGAGCCGGTTGTCGCTGACAATCTGGTTCGCTATCTGGCCACCGCCGATGAGTGGTACGGCCATGACTACGTCCCGTTCGACCAGGGCGAGAACTTCGCCTTCCTGGGCGGCAAGGACTGGGAGCCCTCCCAGGTCACCTTGCCCTCGGATGTCGTCGACGCCCTGGAGATCCTGCTGATCACCAAGGACAACCTCGCCGGGTATCACCGCGAGCTGGTCGAGCACTTCATCCTCGAGGACAAGTGGGGCCGCTGGCTGGGCCGGTGGACCGCCGAGGAGAACCTGCACGCCATCGCGGTGCGGAACTACCTCGTGGTCACCCGCAACTTCGACCCGACCGCCAACGAGGACGTCCGGGTCGCGCACGTCATGCGCGGGTACCGGGCCGATCAGTTCACCCAGATCGAGACGCTGGTCTTCATGGCGCTCTACGAGCGCGCGCACGCCGTCTTCACCCGCAACCTCGAGGCCAAGATCGACGAGCCGGTACTCAAAGGACTCGTCGGCCGGATCGCGGCCGACGAAGAACGGCACGAAGAGTTCTTCGCCAACCTGGTTGCGCACTGCCTGCAAACCCATCGCGACTCGACCATCAACTCGATCGCCCGCCGGGCGGTCGGCTTCGGTCTGGTCGGCGGCGACATCTGGGAGTACCAGGACAAGCTGAACAACGTTGCCCGGGCCGGCATCTTCGACTTCGACGCGTCGCGCACGGTGGTCGCCGACCGCATCGCCGCCTGGGGTCTGAACGACGAGTCGGTGCTGAAGAAATTCGTTCGCTCATAACACGCCCGCGCGCCTGATCGGCAAGCGCGCTGGGACCGGAGTAGCGTCACTTTCGATGGCTAGCGACATGCTCTGCTGTCCGGGCGGTACCTATCGTTTCGACTACGACAGGACCGGTCCCGGTCCTGGTGCCGCAGTGTCCGCCGAGGGGTTCGCGGGGACCGCGTGAACTACAGGAGCGCCCAGTGACCGATTCGCAGTCGCCCGTTCGGACGTATGTGCTCGACACCTCAGTTCTGTTGTCCGACCCGTGGGCGTGCACCCGGTTCGCCGAACACGAAGTGGTGGTACCGCTCGTGGTCATCAGTGAACTGGAAGCCAAACGCCACCACCACGAGTTGGGATGGTTCGCCCGACAGGCGCTGCGGTTGTTCGACGATCTCCGTCTGGAACACGGTCGCTTGGATCAGCCGATACCCATTGGCACACAAGGCGGAACGCTCAACGTCGAACTCAACCACAGCGACCAGTCGGTGCTGCCGTCCGGGTTCCGCACCGAGAACAACGACACGCGGATCTTGACGGTCGCCGCCAACCTCGCTGCCGAGGGCAAGCGAGTCACGTTGGTCAGCAAGGACATTCCGCTGCGGGTCAAGGCAGGCGCGGTCGGTCTGCTGGCCGACGAATACCACGCCCAGGATGTGATCACCTCGGGCTGGACCGGGATGACCGAGCTCGATGTGGCCCCCGAGGATGTCGACACGATCTTCGCCGAGGGCGAGATCGATCTGGAGGAGGCGCGTAATCTGCCGTGCCACACCGGTGTTCGACTGCTCGGCGCCAACTCCAGTGCGCTGGGCCGGGTGAACCCTGACAAGAAGGTTCAGCTGGTGCGGGGTGATCGCGAAGTGTTCGGCCTCCGGGGAAGGTCCGCCGAACAACGCGTCGCTCTCGACCTGCTGCTCGACGAATCGGTGGGCATCGTGTCGCTGGGCGGCAAGGCAGGCACCGGCAAGTCGGCGCTGGCGCTGTGCGCAGGTCTGGAGGCGGTGCTGGAGCGCCGTACCCAGCGCAAGGTCGTCGTGTTCCGCCCGCTGTACGCCGTCGGCGGCCAAGACCTGGGCTACCTGCCGGGCAGCGAGAGCGACAAGATGGGCCCGTGGGCGCAGGCCGTCTTCGACACCCTCGAGGGCCTGGCGTCACCGGCGGTGCTGGAAGAGGTCCTCTCCCGCGGGATGCTCGAGGTGCTGCCCCTGACGCACATCCGCGGCCGTTCGCTGCACGACTCGTTCGTGATCGTCGACGAAGCGCAGTCGCTGGAGCGCAACGTGCTGCTGACCGTGCTGTCGCGGCTGGGCAGCGGCTCGCGGGTGGTGCTGACCCACGACGTCGCGCAGCGCGACAACCTCCGGGTCGGGCGTCACGACGGTGTGGCCGCGGTCATCGAGAAGCTCAAGGGGCATCCGCTGTTCGCCCACATCACGCTGATGCGCAGCGAACGTTCCCCGATCGCCGCGCTGGTCACCGAGATGCTCGAGGAGATCAGCCCCGGCGCCCTGCCGTGACGGGCGGGTGTCAGGGACCAGGCAGCTAGGCCCGGTAAAATCAGTCGCGTGTCACGCCGTCCCGACAGCCTGTCCTGGTCCTATCTGCGAACTGTCGTAGGTGTCGTGGCGGGCGTGGCCGTCGTCGTCATCGGGGGCTTCACCGGGCACGTCAAGGTGGCCAAGGCTGATTCCGTCGACTGCTCGGTGGTCAAGTGTGTGGCATTGACCTTCGACGACGGGCCGTCGCCGTACACCGACCGGCTGCTGGGCATCCTCAACGACAACGACGCCAAGGCCACCTTCTTCGAGATCGGCAACAAGGTGGCGGCCAACCCGGCCGGCGCGAAACGGGTGGTCGACGCCGGCATGGAGCTGGGCAGCCACACCTGGGAACACCCGAACATGACGACGATCCCCCCGGAGGATGTGCCGGCCCAGTTCAGCAAGGCCAACGACGCGATCAAGGCGGCCACCGGACAGACCCCGGTGCTGTGGCGGCCGGCCGGCGGGCTCACCAACGATGCGGTCAACAAGGTTGCCGCCCAGTACGGGCTCGCCGCGATCCTGTGGGATGTGATCCCGTTCGACTGGATGAACGACTCCAACACCGCCGCCACCCGCTACATGCTGATGACCCAGATCAAGCCCAACTCGGTGGTGCTGTTGCACGACGTCTACTCGTCCACAGTGGACCTGGTCGAGCAGTTCATCCCGGTGCTGAAAGCCAACGGCTATCACCTGGTCACCGTGACCCAGATGCTGGGCCCGCGCGCGCCGGGCAGCGTGTACGGCAGCCGTGACAACGGACCGCCGGCCAACGAACTCCAGGACATCCCCGCCAGCGACATCCCGACCCTGCCCGCCACCCCGTCGCCCAAACCGATGCCGAACATTCCGATCACCGACATCCCGGGGGCCAATTCCGGCGGCTCCAACAACGGCGCATAGTCGGCGCGCCTAGGTGCACACCGCCACCTCGTTCGTCCTGACCCTGCTGGTCCTGGCCTATGCCGTGGTGTCGGGCTTGGTCGGCCGGTGGTACGTCGCGCCGGCGTTGATCTTCGTCGGGCTGGGAATGTTGTTCGGCCCCTTCGGTTTCAACCTCCTGCAAGCCGGCCCCGGCACCGAGGGCTTCACGATCCTGGCGCAGCTCGCGCTGACCGTGATCCTGTTCAACCAGGCCGCCAAGCTGGATCCGGGCAAGGTGCTCCGGCGTGGGCACGTCACGTTCCGGCTGCTGGTGATCGGCATACCGCTGACTCTGGTGCTGGGCACACTGACCGCGGCGGCGCTGCTCCCGGTGTTGCCGTGGTGGGAGGCGGTGTGCCTGGCGGCGATTGTGGCGCCCACTGAGGTGGCGCTCATCGAAGCGCTGACCGAGGACGGCCGGATTCCGGAGCGGGTGCGCAACGCTCTGTCGGTGGAAAGCGGCTTCTACGACGGCTTCGCACTGGCCGTGCTGCTGGCCGCACTCGCGTTGGCCTCGGCGCACACCGACCAACGCCCGCGGGACTGGACGTGGTTCGTGGTGCGCACCGAGGTGGTGTCGTTGGCGATCGGGGCGGCCGTCGGACTGTTGGGCGCGGTGGTGATCGCGTGGTCGCGGCGGCGGGAGTGGATGAACGACACCTGGGCTCAACTGGCCACCCTGGCCGTCGCGCTGATCTGTTTCGAGTTCGGGGAGCGGGTGCACGCCAGCGGATTCGTCGCCGCCTTCACCGGTGGTCTGGCATTCGCGGTCGTGGCGCGGCGCAGTAACACCCAAGTGTCGAACCAGGTTTCCGATGCGACCGCGCAGCTGCTGGAGCTGTTGGTGTTCGCGATGTTCGGCGCGTTCGCGGTGATCGACGCCTGGCAGCACACGAGTTGGCGAGTGGTGCTGTTCTGCGTCGTGGCGGTGTTCGGGGTGCGCCTGATCGCGGTGCTGGTCGCGTTGATCCGCACCGACCTACCCGGCTACAGCCGGGTATTCATCGGCTGGTTCGGACCGAGGGGGATCGGCACCGTGGTGCTGGGGCTGCTGGTGATCGAGCGCGGTGAGATCCAACATCCCGATGTGCTCACCCAAGCCGGAGTGATCGCGGTGACGCTGAGCCTGGTGGTGCACAGTATCACTGCGCCCCTTGGGATTTCACGCTACCGGCAGCGCCGCCGCGCCTAGGCGGCGCCGGCGCCGTCACCCCCGCTGCCGCCGGCGCCGCCGGTGCCACCGTTGGCCCCGTTGTGGTTGTTGCCGGGATTCGTTCCGTTTCCGCCGTTGCCGGGTGTCGCGCCACTGCTGCCGGCGCCACCGCCGCCACCGGCACCTCCGGTTCCGCCGTTGGCGCCGGTCCCGCCCGCACCGGTCGAGCCGCCAGTACCGCCGGTGCCGCCTTTGCCACCCTTACCGCCCGCGCCGGTAGAGCTCGTTCCGCCCTGACCACCCTGACCGGCGGTGCCGGCGTTGCCTCCCGCAGCACCCGCGCCGGTGCCGCCCTGACCGCCGGTGCCGCCCTGACCGCCTTGGCCGCCGGTTCCGCCGGTCGTGCTGCCGGTGCCGCCCTTACCGCCCTTGCCGCCATTACCGCCGGTCCCGCCGACTCCGTCCGCGCCGAGGTTCGGACCGCCGGTGCCGCCTTGACCGCCTTGGCCGCCCGTCCCGCCGACCACACCCGCGCCGCCGTTGCCGCCGTCGGCGCCGTTGCCGCCGGGGACAGCGGGATCGTTGCTGTGGACGCCGTCTCCGCCGACGCCACCGTCGCCGCCGTTTCCGGTCGCCCCGTTGCCGGCGAGGAAGCCGCCGTTGCCCCCGGCCCCGGCGTCTCCGCCGTCACCGCCGGTGCCGGGTGGGACCACTCCCGCCGGGTTGCCGTACCCGGCGCCGCCGAGGCCGCCGGTCCCGCCCGAGCCGCCGGCGCCGCCGAAGAATCCGCCGTTGCCGCCTTGGCCGCCGGCTCCGCCCTTGCCGCCGGTGACCGACGAGATGGTGCCTGTGGTGCCGGCGCCACCTTGACCGCCGGCACCGCCTGCACCGAAGAAGAGCCCGCCGTTGCCGCCGCGGCCGCCGACTTCACCGGCCAGGCCATTGCCGCCGGTGCCGCCGGTACCGAAGAAGAGGCCGCCGTTGCCGCCGTTGCCTCCGTTCAGGCCGTCACCGCCGCGGCCGAACAGGATGCCGGCGTTGCCGCCGTTGCACGCGGTACCCGTGCAACCTTCTTGGGCGTCGAGTCCGTCACCGATCAGCCAGCCACCACGGCCGATCGGCCGAAAGACGTCGAAACCGTTGACAGTGACGGCGGAGGCAAGTGCGGTGGGCGTGAACGCACCGCCGATCAACGAGTTGTGGTTGTCGAGGAACCACAGGTCCGAGCCGGGGCTCAACGGTGAGGGCGCCAACGGCGATCCGAACGACGCCAGTTGGACCGCGGGCGACAAGGTCGCCGGCGCCGGCGTGTCGGGGGAGGAGGCGAGCAGGACGCCGACGCTCAGCATCGCCGTTCCGCCGACCCCGGCGGTGATGCATCGCCGAGCTGACATGCCTGCGGGACGGCCGACCTTGCGATGTTTGGACATGCGAACCCCCTTGAGTCAACGCCACCGAACAAACTTGAGTGTTTGCTGTGAGCGGATGGCTCAATGTAGGCGTTTGCTGAATCGGCGGTCAAGGATTTCGGCAAAATTGTCACAGACCGGTGGAGTCGGGTGCTGCGAGACAAGATCATCTGCCGAAATTGACGTCACCACAGCAAAATTCGGCCAAGCTCGGGCCGGCCAGGCGCCTGCTCTGTCGGCTCAACCACGTGAGCGGGTGCGGCAGAAAGTATTTGCCATCGCGAGCAGTGCTGAAATTCGGGTTAGCTGTCCCGATGGTGACACGACTTTGTCAGGGGTGGGAGTCCGTGCCCCGGCATCGACCTATTCGGGCCCAACGCAAATCGAGGGGCCGGGTTGTGAACCCGGCCCCTCGACTTTGCGCTACTGCTCGTCAGCGCAAGCGCTCACTCGCCGTCGCGGACCTTCGCCATCGCGAGCACGTCGAGGCGCTTGTCGAGCTCTTCCTCGGAGAGCTTGTCGCCGATCAGGCCACGGTCGATGACCGTCTGCCGGATCGTCTTCTTCTCCTTCAGCGCCTGCTTGGCGACCTTCGCGGCCTCCTCGTAACCGATCGCCGAGTTCAGCGGCGTCACGATCGACGGCGACGACTCGGCGAGCTCGCGCAGGTGCTCCTCGTTGGCGATCAGGCCGTCAATGCACTTGGTGGCGAACAACTTCGACACGTTGGACAGCAGCGTGAACGACTCCAGCAGGTTGCGCGCCATCATCGGGATGTACACGTTCAGCTCGAACGCACCCGACAGGCCGCCGACCGTGATGGCGGCGTCGTTGCCGATGACCTGCGCGGCCACCTGGGTGACCGCTTCGGGGATCACCGGATTGACCTTGCCCGGCATGATCGAGCTGCCCGGCTGCAGGTCGGGGAGCTGGAGCTCGCCCAGGCCGGTCAGCGGGCCCGAGCCCATCCAGCGGATGTCGTTGGCGATCTTGGTGAACGACGCCGCGATGGTCTTCAGTGCGCCGGACGCCTCCACCAGCCCATCGCGGGCGGCCTGAGCCTCGAAAGAGTCCTTAGCCGTACGCAATTCGGCCAGACCGGTCTGCTCGACGAGCACGTCGACGACCTTGGCGCCGAAGCCGTCCGGGGCATTGAGTCCGGTGCCGACCGCGGTGCCGCCGATGGCCAGCTCGCCAAGGCGGGGGAGGGTGGCCTTCACTCGTTCGATGCCGGCCTCGACCTGGCGGGCATAGCCGCCGAACTCCTGGCCCAGGGTCACCGGGACGGCGTCCATCAGGTGGGTGCGCCCGGACTTCACCACGGTGCGCCACTGGCGGGCCTTGCCGGCCAGCGACTCATGCAGCACCTCGAGCGCCGGAATCAGGTGCCGCACAGCGGCTTCCGTCGCCGCGATGTGCGTGGCGGTGGGGAAGGTGTCGTTGGAGCTCTGCGACATGTTCACGTCGTCGTTCGGGTGCACCGTCACGCCGTTGCGCTCACAGATCGAGGCGATCACCTCGTTGGCGTTCATGTTGGAGCTGGTGCCCGACCCGGTCTGGAACACGTCGATGGGGAACTGGTCGTCGTGCAGCCCGTCGGCGATCTCACCGGCGGCGGCGATGATCGCGTCGGCCTTCTCCGCGGACAGCTTGCCCAGGTCCTTGTTGACCTGTGCGCATGCGGCTTTCAGCAAGCCCAGCGCGCGGATCTGGGTGCGCTCCAGGCCGCGGAAGGAGATCGGGAAGTTCTCGACGGCCCGCTGGGTCTGGGCGCGCCACAGGGCGTCCTTCGGTACCCGGACCTCGCCCATGGTGTCGTGCTCGATGCGGTATTCGCCCTCGACAGCACTGTCGGTCATCAAACGCCTTTCTTAGGGGAGTGGATATGCGGCGGTCTTGTCCCCGGTGAAATCCACCGCGGAGTATTCGTTGAGCTTGGAGAGCCGGTGGTAGGCGTCGATCATCCGGACGGTCCCGGACTTCGACCGCATGACGATCGACTGGGTGGTGCAGCCGCCGCCGAAGTAGCGGACACCCTTGAGCAGGTCGCCGTCGGTGACGCCGGTGGCGCAGAAGAAGACGTTCTCCCCGGCGACGAGGTCGCGGGTCGTCAGCACCCGATCCAGATCGTGGCCACGGTCGAGGGCCTTCTGACGTTCCTCGTCGTCGGTGGGCGCCAGCTGGGCCTGGATCTCGCCGCCCATGCAGCGGATCGCGGCGGCGGTGATGATGCCCTCGGGCGTGCCGCCGATGCCGGCCAGCAGATCGGTGCCGGACTCCGGCCGGCAGGCCGAGATGGCGCCCGCGACGTCGCCGTCGGAGATCAGCCGGATACGGGCGCCGGCGTCGCGGACCTCGGCCATCAGCTTGGCGTGCCGGGGCCGGTCGAGGATGCAGACGGTGATGTCGGAGACCGAGGCCTTACGGACCTTGGCGATGCGCTGGATGTTGGCGGCGATCGGCGAGGTGATGTCGATGAAGTCGGCGACATCCGGACCGCCGGCGATCTTGTTCATGTAGAACACCGCGGACGGGTCGAACATCGCGCCGCGCTCGGCGACCGCGAGCACCGAGATCGCGTTCGGCATGCCCTTGCTCATCAGGGTGGTGCCGTCCACCGGATCGACGGCGAAGTCGCAGTCCGGCCCGTCGCCGTTGCCGACCTCTTCGCCGTTGTAGAGCATCGGGGCGTTGTCCTTCTCGCCCTCACCGATGACCACGACGCCGCGCATCGACACCGAGTTGACCAGCTCACGCATGGCGTCGACGGCCGCGCCGTCACCACCTTCTTTGTCCCCTCGGCCGACCCATCGGCCGGCGGCCATGGCGCCTGCTTCGGTTACCCGAACCAATTCGAGGGCGAGGTTGCGATCGGGCGCTTCACGGCGGCGGGCGTCTGGCATGGCTGAGATTGTCCCAGAAGCCGGCCAGCCGTCCAGACCTGGGATACTGGCAGGCGTGAGTACCCCGTCCGAGACCGGCATACCGCCCCGGGAGCCCAAGCCCAGGCTGCTCCAGGACGGTCGTGACATGTTCTGGTCGCTGGCGCCCTTGATCGTGGCGTGCATTGCGTTGGCCGGGCTGGTGGGGATGTGTTCGGTACGGCCCAGCAGCCCTCGCGATGGGACGCCACCGCCGTACGACGCTGCCGCCGCGCTGAAGGCCGACGCTGAAACGCTCGCCATCCCGATCCGGTTACCGCAGGTCCCGGCCGGCTGGCGGGCCAACTCCGGCGGCCGAGGCGGAATCGACGCCGGCCGCACCGACGCCACCGGGCAGCGCCAGCGTGCCGTCACCGCGACCGTCGGCTACCTCGCCGCGTCCAAGATGTATGTGAGCCTGACCCAGAGCAACGCCGACGAGCAGGCGCTGGTGGGCTCGATCCACCGGTCGATGTATCCCACCGGCACCCAAGACGTCGATGGCGTGAAGTGGATCGTCTACGAAGGCGGTGAGGGCACCGAACCGGTGTGGACCACCCGCCTCGACAGCCAGGCCGGCCCTGCCCAAGTCGCCATAACCGGGGCCGGGAGCAGCGACGACTTCCGTACGCTGGCCGTTGCCACGCAGACGCAGAAGCCCCTGCCACCTGGCTGAAGAGGAGACGTCAATGTCCGGTCCTGAAGCCGACCTCACCGGATGGGTCTGCGAGCCGTTCAGTGCGGCGGGTATCACCCATGACGTCTACCGCAAGGGTGAAGGCCCCGGCGTGGTGCTGATCCCGGAGATCCCCGGCGTGCACCCCGGTGTGCTGGCATTGGGAAATTATCTGGTGGACAACGGATTCACCGTGGCGATCCCGTCGTTGTTCGGGACCCCGGAGGCGCCGGCGATGACGCCGGCGATGGTGCCGGTGCTGGCACGCGCGTGTGTGGCCCGGGAGTTCGCCGCGTTCGCGACGAACAAGGATCGGCCGGTCTCGCATTACCTACGTGCGCTGGCGCGGGATCTGAAGGCGAAGGCCGGCGGCAAGGGTGTCGGGGTTATCGGGCAGTGCTTCTCCGGTGGTTTCGCGCTTGCGGCCGCCGTCGACGACAGCGTGCTCGCATCGGTGCTCAGTCAGCCGTCGGTGCCGATCGCGTTGACGCCCAAGCAGAAACGCGACCCCGGGATGAGCGAGGGCGAGCTGAAGGTGATCGAGAAGCGGGCCGCCGAAGAGGGTTTGTGCGCGATGGGGCTGCGCTTCAGCGAGGACCAGATGGCGCCGGCCGAGCGGTTCAAGACGCTCAAGGACCGGCTCGGCGACTCGTTCGAGGTCATCGAGATCGACTCGTCGAAGGGCAATCCCGGCGGCTTCAGCCGGATGGCGCATTCGGTGCTCGCTCTCGAGGTGCGCGAGGTGGAGGGGCACCCGGCCTTCGAGGCGCGCAAGCGGGTTGTCCAGTTCCTCAAGGACCGGCTGACGTAAGGGCTATTCGCGCTCGACGGCTTTCAGGCCGTGGGTGGGTGTCCACCACTGGATGACGAGCAGTGTGGCGGCGTCATTGAGGTGGGTGAGCACGACCTCGGTGATGTCGGCGCGGAAGAGGTCGCCGTCGGGCCCGTCGGGGATGGAACCGGAATGAACGGCCCGCCCGGCGATCTTCGCTTCGCCGGGCCACTCTGCTTCGTTGCCTTCGACCGGATCGACCGTCGCGGTGTGCAGCGCGAATCGGGGATCGCGGTGTAGGTCGGACCCCTTGCGAGCGTTGGGCATTGAGCCGAACGTGAGCTCGCCGTCGGTGAAGGCGGTTTCGATCCCGGAGATTCGCGGTGACCCGTCGGCGCGCAGCGTCGCAATGGTCTTGTGCTTGTGCGCGTCGAACAGTGACTGCACTCGCTGGGCGAACTCGGGTGCGGCCGCTTGGACATCCCGCCATGTCGTCATGAGGTCAATGCTGTCACCGGGCTTACTGAAAATGTCATAGGCTCGTGGCATACTCGAACACATGTTCGGAGGAAGTCGGCTCCACGAGTATTGGGAGCCGTCCGTCACGGACGAGTCGCGTGTGCTGCTGACCGACATCGTTGCCGACAACCGCGCCGAGAACCAGGCCGCCGCGCGGCGGCTCATCGGTATCGCCGAACTCTTCGAACTGCGCCGCCGTGAACGGGGTGAACGCGAAAACTGGGCGGTGGACACCTGGGCTGCGGTAGGCGCAGAGATCGCGGCTGCTCTGCGAGTCAGTGTGGCCAAAGCGGGCGGCTATATGACCTACGGGCTGGCCATGAAGCAGCTTCCTGCGGTCGCGGCGCTCTTCCTGGCCGGCGACATCAACGCCGAAATGTTCCAGACGGTCGTGTTTCGTACGGGCCTCATCATTCACGACTGGGCATTGGCCGAGATCGATCGACGGCTGGCGGCGCGGATCGCGCGGTGGCCGTCGATGACTCGCGGGCGGTTGAAGTCTGAGATCGATCGCCTTGTCCTCAAGCATGATCCTGACGCGGTGCGCCGAGTTCGGGACAGGGTGCGCGACCGCGAGGTGGTGTTCAGTGATGAGGAAAACGGCTGCATCGAGGTGATGGCGCGGTTGGCGGCCACTGATGCCGAGACGTTGAAGCAGCGCATCGATGTGGTTGCACAGTCGGTGTGCGAAGCCGACCCGCGGACTGCCGACCAGCGTCGCGCCGATGCCCTAGGTGCGGTGGCCGCGCACGCGGATCGGTTGGCCTGTCGCTGCGGTGAACCGGGATGCCCGGCAGATGCACGGCCCGGGCCCGGTGCGGTCGTCATCCACGTGGTCGCCGAGCAGGCTACTGTCGAAGGACGTTCCGACAACCCGGGGTTCGTGATGGGGTCCAATGCGGTGATTCCGGCTGAGCGGGTGGCCGAGATTGCCGGGCAAGCCAAACTACGGCCGTTGGCCAACCCCGTCGACGCATCGCCCGAACGCGGCTATCGACCGTCGCGTGCCCTGGCCGATTTCGTGCGCGCCAGGGATCTCACCTGCCGGGCGCCCGGCTGCGACAAGCCGGCCACGCAGTGCGATCTGGACCATACGGTCCCGTATCCGTACGGCCCGACCCATGCAGGCAACCTGAAATGTCTGTGCCGTCACTGCCATATCCGAAAAACCTTCTGGGGTTGGCGCGACAAGCAATTGGCCGACGGCACGGTCATCTGGGAGCTGCCCGGCAACCAGACCTACGTCACCACGCCAGGCAGTGCCTTGTTGTTTCCCGGTCTGTTGGTTCCGACCCCGGCTCCAGCGGGTCGGCCGGTAGCCGAGTCGGAGGGTGATCGCACCGTCCTGATGCCCAGGCGTAAGACCACCAGGGCACAGAACCGGGCCAAGTTCGTGGCCTCCGAACGCGCCCGAAACCGAGAGGTCCGATGGGTTCGCCATGAGGCGCTGCTCGGCCCGAAGCGGCCGGTGAACGACCCGGACCCGCCGCCCTTCTAAATACCCTGGCAAAGGCCTGTTATTTCGCGTGCGTCAATATACGATGCCCGCGTGACCACCGCCCCCGCCGAGCCGCAGACTCCGGCTCCCGCCGCGAAACCCGGGTCGCGCGGCAAGACCGTCGCCATCCTCACCGTGCTGGTCGTCGTGCTGGCCTACATCGTCACGTTGTTCGGCTACTGGTGGCTGTCCGGCTCCGCCAAAGAGCTGGAAGCATCGGGTGAAGGCAATGGATCAGAGACCACCGTGCTGATCACGTTGCAGTCGCTACGCACAGTCGACTACAAGGCGGATGCCAAAGTACTTGTCATCCCGGCGGATTCACTGGTGGATGAGAACCTGGACACCCTCAAGGAAGACATCGCGGTGCGGTTGCATCCGTGGAACTCCCTGGGCGACTTGAAGTTCCCGGCCGGTGCCGCGCCGGCAGAGGTGACGACGACCATCGACGTCGACGGTGATGTGAACACCTGGCCGTTCGATCGCTACGAGACCCAAGGCATCAGCGCCGACCTGCTGGTGGGTGAGGGCGAGGATCGCAAGATCATCCCGGCCAAGGTTCAGATTGCCGGGGCATTACAGGGCTGGGACCTGTCCAGCGAGCAGGTCGCCCCTTCCCCCGCGGCCAAGGGTGACGGCGACGCCACGCAGGTGACGTTCAGCCGAGCGCTCGGTCCGCTGGCATTCGACCTCGGCATCGTCATCGTGCTGCTCACCCTGCCGACCATCGCGATCTTCACCTCGGTGCTCGTGATCACCCGGCGTAAGCAGTTCCAGATGCCGTTCGCAACCTGGTACGCCGCAATGCTGTTCGCGATCGTGCCGCTGCGCAACATCCTGCCCGGCGCACCGCCGCCGGGTGCGTGGATCGACATGGCCCTGGTGTTGTGGGTGATCGTCGCCCTGGTTGCCGCCATGGTGATGGTCGTCATCTCCTGGTTCAAACAGGTCGACTAGCTTTCCGCCGGAACAACCGGCGGCGTTTCTCGGGCGGCTCGTGTGACGTCATCTCCACGCCCTTGTACACGGCCAGGTACACCGAGATCGTCGTGACGATGATGATCATCAGGACCGGGCCCAGCACGATGCCCCAGAAGCCGAACATCGCGATCCCGGAGAACACCGCCAACAGCATCAGCGCGGGATCCAGCCGGGCCTCGCGCGGTACCAGGATGGGGCGCAGGAAGTTGTCGACGTTGGTGACGCCGATGATGTGGAACAGCACCACGAACAGGCCGCCGCCGATGTTGCCGAAGAACATCATCCCGATGCCGAACGGGATGGTGATGATGCCGCTGCCCAGCGGAATGACCGACAGCGCGGTCAGGAAGATCGCGAAGATGAAGAACCCGTTGTGGAATCCGCCGATGTAGATCGACGCCGCCCCCAGTAAGCCCTGAACCAGCGCAATGATGAACTGGCCCTTCACCGTTCCCTTCACCATCGCGCCCATCTTGGCCAGATAGAGGTCGGTGACCTCTTCGCCGAGCGGGTTGAGCCGACGGATCAGCGTCAGCAGCTGCTCCTGATTGGTCAGCAGCGAGACCAGCACGTACAAGAAGATGATCGCCGACGTGATCACGCCGATCGCCCCGCCCGCGGCCCCCTGCAACGCGTGCAGCAGCCAGCGTCCCAGGTTCTGCGAGACGTTCACCAGCGATTCGCGCACCGAGTCGGAGGTGACCGAGAAGTGGCCGAACGGCAGTTTGGCCAGCGCGTGATTGGCGTAGTCCAGTGCCTGATTGCCGACGGTCGACATGTCGGCGTTCTGCACCCACTCCGCCACATGCACGACCATGTGCGAAACCTGAAGCACCGCAAGCGTCAACAGCGCACCGACCGGGATGATGACCGTGGCCAGCGCGGCCAGCACCGTGATCGTCGCCGACAACCCGGACCCGAACCGGCGCCGGCACCGGTTGTACAGCGGGGTGAACAGATAGGCGACGATCGCCGCGATCACCACCAGGATGAAGTAGTGCCGCAGGAAGTAGGCGCCCAGCAGCACGGCGATCAGCGTGACGATCGCCAGCGCGCGCTTCTGGGTGACGGTGAACTCGGTGTTCACCGAACTACTGATTCATCAGCCGGGTCAGGTGCTCCGCAATGTTGGGGTAGCGCTTGAGGTGTGCGCCGCCGTTGAGGTCAAGAATCTCCCCGGTGAGCCAGGACGATTGGGGCGAACACAGAAAGGCCACCGCGTCGGCGATGTCCTGCGGTGTTCCCGCCCGGCCCAGTGCGGTGTTCTCCACGTACTCGTCGACAACGCCGGGGACCATGGCCGCGCCTTCGGTCAGCGGGGTGTGCACGAAGCCGGGCGCGACGGCATTGACCCGGATGCCGCGCGGACCCAATTCCAGCGCCGCCACCTGAGTCAGCATCGACAAGCCGGCTTTCGCCGCGCAGTACGCGCTCATCCCGACCGCAGGCTGCCGGGCGTTGAGCGACGTCAGCGACACCAGCGCACCGCCCTCGCCGAGATGGCGGCCGGCATGCTTCATCACCAGGAACGCACCGTTGAGGCAGACGTCGACGACCGAGCGGAACTGTTCGGCGTCGAGCTCGGTGATGACACCGAAGCCGCTGAACCCCGCACAGTTGACCACCACGTGCAAGGCACCTTCACGCTCCACGACGCTGTCGAAAAGCGTTGCGACCGAGGCTTCGTCAGTGACATCCACCTCCGCCCAGGTGTGCGGGTCACCCAGCGTCGCCGCGCGTTCGCGGGCCAGATCGGTGTTGCGGTCGGCGATCGTCACGCGCATGCCCCGGGCTGCCAGCGTCTGGGCCGTCGCCCAGCCGATCCCGGAAGCGCCCCCGACAATCACGGCTATCTGCTCGGTCATGACACCTTCCCGTCGTTGTCCGGAGCTCCCCACTTGCGCCGCACGGCCTCCCACGGGTTGCCGTATCCCGGTGGCTGACCGTGGTACGGCGACTGACGTTTGAGGTATTCGCGAGCCAGCGGTGCGATCACCCGGAAGATGTAGCGTTTCCAGCCGACCTTGTCGGCGGTCTCGGCCAACATGTCGGGCCAGGAGTGGTGCTGATGTTTGAGCACCTGTTGTGCGGTCGCCGAGTCCATCCAGTCGGTGGCGAACCAGCCGGCGTCGTCGTTCGGGTCACCCTTGCGGCCGGCGGGCAGCGCACCGACGAGACCCATCGCAGCGGCGGTGGACTGTCCGATGTCGCTCTGCCGCAGCCGGTGGGTGTCGTCGCCACCGATCAGCAGGGTCTGGCCTGAGACGTCGGCCGTGGTGGCCGCCGCGAACGCGGACGCCACATCGCGGACGTCGACGGTCTGCAACCGTCCGTCGGCGGGCAGTACACCTTCGAAGAAGATCAGGTTGGGGTCCATCCCGAGGTTGGGTTCGGTGGTCAGCACCCCACCGAGTCGCAGGATCACCCAGTCCAGGCTCGACGCCCGCACCAGAGCCTCGGCTTCGACCTTGTGCTTGCCGTAGTTGTCGTACGGGTTGACCGGCGTCTGCGCGGTCAGGACGTCAGTGATGTGGTGCGGGTTGCGCGGTCCGTACACCGCGATGCTGGATGCCTGCACCAGGCGCGCCGGATTAGGTTGAGCCTCAAGGGCTTTCACCAGGTTGGCGGTCGCGCCGACGTTGACCTTGTAGGCCAGTTGTGGTTTGGCGTAGCACAGTGGCGGGATCACGGCGGCCAGGTGGATGACGGCGGCGGGGGAGACCTCGGCCAGCAGCTTCTCGACAGCGGCCGGGTCGGTGAGGTCCGCCCAGCGCACCTGGACGCCGGTGGGGAGAGCCGCGGCGGCCTTCACGGTCGCCGGTGTTTCGAGGTCGGTGGCGACCACCCGGCGGCCGGTGGCCGCCAGCTGCTTGACCGTGGCACTTCCCACCAACCCGAATGCGCCGGTTACCAGCACAGCGTCGGACATCGAGCCCCTTCCGTCAGAGAACGCGTTCTAGTGAAGCACGGGCGAGGTACTGGTCCTAGCGCTTCACGCAGCGGAATCCGATGTGGCTCATGCCGGTGTCGACCATCTGCGGGCGGCGCGCGGCGGGACGGTAGCGCATGCAGTAGCTGTCGGCGCACAGCAACGATCCGCCTTTGACGACCTTGCGTGGCACGGTGAACTGCGGTTGCGCGGGGTCGTAGCTGGCCGCCTCGCTGCCCGCCCACCAATCGGTGGTCCACTCCCAGACATTGCCGGCCATGTCGAACAGTCCGTACCCGTTGGGTCCGAAGGTGCCGACGGCGGTGGTGCGTCCGTAGCCGGGTTCCGGGCGCCAGGGGAAGTCGCCGTGCCAGTAGTTCGCCAGGCGCTCGCCGGGTCCTTCGGGCTGATCGCCCCACGTGTAGTCGGTGTGCTCGCGCCCGCCGCGGGCGGCGGTCTCCCATTCGGCCTCGGTCGGCAGTGCCAATCCGGCCCAGGCCGCGTAGGCGTCGGCGTCCTCGTACGCGACGTGGACGACGGGGTGCTCGGCGCGTTTGGCGATCGACGAACCGGGTCCCAACGGGTGCAGCCAGGAGGCGCCCGGGGTCCAGGTCCACCACTGGCTGAGGTGACGCAGGTCGACGGGCCCGCTGGTCCGGCGGAACACCATCGAGCCCGGTTGCAGGTTGGCCGGCGGCGCACCCGGATAGTCGGTCGGGTTCAGCGGCCGCTCGGCGACGGTGAGATAACCGGTGGCCGAGACGAATTCGGTGAACTCTGCATTGGTGACCTGCCGGGCCTGGATGCCAAAGCCGGCGATGGTCACCGGTCGAGCGGGAGATTCTTCGGGGTAGTGCCGGTCGGAGCCCAGCATGGCGGTCTGTGCGGGGATCCGGACCAGTCCGGGCTCAGTCACCGAAGACGGTTTTCCAGTCGTCGCGCATACTCGCCCGTGTCCAGCCGGACTTCTCGGCGTGCTCCAGGGCCTTCTCCGCGCCTGCGGTGTAAGCGAATTCGCGCATATCGTCATCGTGGCAGACCAACATCGCCAGCGACGGCCCTGATCCGGCCATCGCGTACTGCAGCATCTCGATGTCCCCGTTCGAGTTGCCCACGGCCAGGATCGGCCGCCGGCCAACCCGCTCCCAGATGCCGACCGGCTTGACCGGGCCGTCGTTGAGGATTTCCGGCTGCGCGGTGGTCAGCAGTTCGCCGTTCTGGTAGATCAATCCGACCGAACTGCCGATCACCCGTTCCGGCGGGACGCCGTACATCGCCGTCGTGACGGGCCGCATGAAGTCCCGGCCGCCGCCGGAGACGATGTAGTTGGTGAAGCCCGACGACTCGAGGTAGCGCAGCAATTCGATCATCGGCGCATACCCGCAGGCGGTGTACGCACGGCCGAGTGTCGGATGCTTGGCGTCGGCGAAAAATGCGTTGACCCGCGCCGCGTGCTCCTCGGTGGTGATGGTGGCGTTGGCCGAAAGAACGCCTCCGGCAAGGAGTTTCAGGTCGGAGTCGTCACCGTTGTAGTGCTTGGTGACTGCGTCGCCGAACCAGCCCAGATCGCCGGATGCGGCGGCGGTGTAGGGCTGTTCGGTAGCCAGCGCGGGATCGAGCGCGACCTGTTCGGCGATCCGCCGGACCAGGAAGTCCAGCTGGATGTATGCCGGCTTCTCGCACCACAGCGTGCCGTCGTTGTCGAACACGGCGACCCGCTCCTCGGGTGCCACCGAGTCGACGGCACGCGCTGTGAACTCGACGAGTGCCGACTTCGCGGCCCCGTCGGCCCACGACTCCAGCATCTAGTCGGCCGCCAGGAACTCGTCGAGCTTCTTGACGATCTGGTCGATGCTGAAGCTGGCCGGTGGGTGCCGCGGCGGAAATTCCTTGAAGGTGTCGAGGAACATCGACGCCATCGCTGTTGCGTAGAACGCGAAGAAATCCCGCCGCAGGAACCACTCGTAGTACGTGTTCGACGTGATGTCGGCGTACTCGAACGGGTCGGTGCGCAGGTTGAACAGCTTGGGTACCCGCAGCTCGGTGAACGGCTCGGCCCAGATCCGCAGTGTGCCCTGGCAGCGCTGCTCGGCGAACACGATCTTCCAATTCTCGAAACGCATCGCCACCAGTTGGGCGTCGTCGTTGAAATAGAAGAAGCCGCGTCTGGGACTGTGCTCGACCTCGCCCATCAGATAGGGCAGCAGGTTGAACCCGTCGATATGGACCTTGTATTCCATATCGCCGATCCGATAGCCCTTCTTCAGCTTCTCGCTGACGTCGGGGTCTCCCGCTGCGGCCAGCAACGTCGGCAGCCAGTCATGGTGCTGGATGATGTCGTTGGAAACGCTGCCCGCCTTGATCTTTCCGGGCCAGCGGATCATCTCCGGCACCCGGTAGGCGCCCTCCCAGTTGGTGTTCTTCTCGCTGCGGAACGGAGTGGTACCGGCGTCCGGCCACGAGTTCCGATGCGGGCCGTTATCCGTCGAGTAGATGACGATGGTGTCCTCGGCGATACCGAGTTCGTCGAGAACGTCGAGCACCGTGCCCACGTTCTTGTCGTGGTCGATCATCGCGTCGTGGTATTCCGACTGCCACAGCCCCGCCTGCCCCTTGCTGCCCGGTTTGAGGTGTGTGTACAGGTGCATGTGGGTGAAGTTGCACCAGACGAAGAACGGGTTTCCCGCGTCGTGCTGGCGACGGATGTACTCGACCGTGCGATCGGCGATGTCGTCGTCGATGGTTTCCATCCGCTTGGCGGTCAGCGGCCCGGTATCGGTGATGGTCTGCTTGCCGACGGGCCCGAACTTCTCGTCGTCGGGCTCGGTCGAAACTTCGGCCAGCGCCTTGCAATCCATCACGCCGCGCGGCAAGGCCTGTTCGTAGAGTCGCGGGAACTGATCCTTGTGCGGATAGTCGTACTGCTCGGGTTCCTCTTCGGCGTTGAGGTGATACAGGTTGCCGTAGAACTCGTCGAACCCGTGCACGGTCGGCAGGTACTTGTTGAGGTCGCCGAAATGATTCTTGCCGAACTGGCCGGTGGCGTATCCGAGCGGTTTGAGCAGCTCGGCGATCGTGGGATCCTCGGCGGCCCAGCCGATGTCGACACCGGGGATGGCGACCTTGCTCATACCGGTGCGGTAGACGCTTTGGCCGCTGATGAAAGCGGCTCGTCCGGCCGTGCAGCTCTGTTCACCGTAGGAGTCGGTGAAGCGCATACCCTCGGCGGCGATCCGGTCGATGTTGGGTGTGCGGTAGCCCATGATTCCGTCGCTGTAGCAGGACAGGTTCGTGATCCCGATGTCATCGCCCCAGATGACCAAGATGTTGGGTTTTTCTCCAGGCATATTCCGACGTTAGGCCAGTCGGTCGGGCGATGGTGCGCTCTCACCAACTATTCATGAAACCTGGATCAGGACGAACAGTTTTCGTATCGGGCGGTCAATTGTCGTTCCGGCTGGGTGGGTAGGTACACCAACGGGTCATACCTGGTGCATCCGCCGACGGTGACCACGACGGGGCCGCGGGCGAATCCGCGACCGCCGATGTGCCCGGACAGCTGATCGCCGGCACTGTAGAGAACCGGTGCCGGCAGTGTCGCCACGACCGGCAGATGTGTGCGCGCCAAACTCAATGCGACCGCGATATCGTGGGACCCGATTGTCTTCTCGGAGAACCAAACTGGTGCGGTGAGCGGAGCATTGATCCGTAGCCGATCGATATGGGCGATCGCCTGGTCACTGTTGAGCCGGTTGAACACATCCAGCTCGGCCGCCGTGGGCAGCCGCCGTGACGTCTTGATCTCGGCGGGGTGCTCCTTGCCTGCCTCGACGGACCAGTCCAGCCCCGCAAGGTGCGGGAATCGATCGGCCAACGTGCGCATCGCCGCGCTGACGTTGCGGTAGTCGCTCGGATCGGCAAGGTCGAGGCGTGCGAGATTCGATTGGCCGCCTTCCTGTGCGGTCAGCTGTCCGCCCGGATGCGTAATGGTGGATCGCATAGTGACTGTGGCGCCGGGGAATTCGTGTCGGAGCAGCGCCCAGTCCCGCGCCTGCGTGACGATCTGATCCGCGTTGGTGATCGCCAGCGTCCCGCTGTCGACGGCGAACAGATTCCAGCCGCGTCGCAGGTCCATCTCGAGCCGGTATCCGGTGTACTTGCCCCCGGCAAGATCGCGCAGATACTGCGAGGTGATCGCGGCGGCCTGATCGCTGGTCAGATGGTCGGAAACGTCGACGTACAGGCGGAAGTAGACCATGCCCTGCGCCTGACTTCGGGCGAAGTCGCTCGTGGCCGCGACCACGCCGGGCAGACCCCGCACCTGGGCGGCGAGCGCGTCGGCGTCCGCGCGCCGGTCTGGCACGCCGCCGGGAGCGCACCCCACCAGCGCGGCGAGTGCGATCAACGCCCCCAGGGCGGCGGATAGACGGCGGATCGGCACGGCAACCGAGTGTACGGGTGTGGAGTCTGGCAACGCGCTGTGAGCGCGGAGTACTGAAGTCGCTCTCGCACCGGCCTTTTGGCCCTCGCGGTCGACGCGGCTTCGGAGCAGTGTGGAGGACGTGAGCGCAGACGACACCCTGGCCACGGTCCCCTTGAGCGAGGCCTTGTCGACGTTGGAGACCTCGGCCCTTGGACTGACATCCGAGCAGGCGCTGACCCGTCGTGACCGTTATGGGCTCAACCAGATCGAAGAACAGCGCGTCAACCCGGTGCTGGCTTTCCTCGGCTATTTCTGGGCCCCGATCCCGTGGATGATCGAGGTGGCACTGCTGCTGTCGCTGGCCGCGCGGCACTGGGCGGACGCGCTGATCATCGGCATCCTCCTGATCCTCAACGGGCTGGTCGCATTCGTGGAAGAACACCAGGCGGCCGGCGCGATCGCCGCGCTCAAAGAGGGGTTGGCCACCTCGGCGCGCGTCCGGCGGGACGGGTCGTGGGTCACCGTCGCGGTCAGTGAACTCGTGCCCGGCGACGTGGTCCGGGTACGTCTCGGTGATGTGATACCGGCTGATCTGCGGGTGCTCGACGACGTTTCGGTGCAGGTCGACCAATCCGCACTCACCGGAGAGTCACTGGCAGTGACCAGGGGCCGGGGTCAACCGCTGT
The DNA here is from genome assembly GCF_041287105.1 of Mycobacterium sp. SA01. Taxonomy (NCBI): domain Bacteria; kingdom Bacillati; phylum Actinomycetota; class Actinomycetes; order Mycobacteriales; family Mycobacteriaceae; genus Mycobacterium; species Mycobacterium sp. SA01. Next base: position 859,005 of record NZ_JBGGNO010000020.1, read on the forward strand.
ACTCCGGCTCGGTGCTGGTGCGCGGCGAGGCGGATGCGGTCGTGTACGCCACCGGTGCCTCGTCGTATTTCGGGCGCACCGCTGCGCTGGTACAGACGGCCGGCACGATCAGTCACTTCCAGCGCGCCGTTCTGCGCATCGGCCACTACCTGATCGTGCTCGCCGTGGGGTTGGTGGCGCTGACGACGGTGGTGTCGCTGATCCGCGGCAACGCCGTCCTGGAGACGCTCGAGTTCGCGTTGGTGGTGACGATCGCATCCATCCCGGTCGCCCTGCCCGCGGTGCTGTCGGTCACGATGGCGGTCGGGGCGCGCAAACTCGCCCGACAGCAAGCGGTGGTGAGCCACCTGCCGGCCATCGAGGAATTGGGTGGCATGGACCTGCTGTGCTCCGACAAGACCGGCACGCTCACCCAGAACCAGCTGGCAGTCGCCGCGGTCTGGACTGCCGACGGAGTGGCCGAGCAGACACTGCTCGCCACCGCCGCACTGGCCTCCCGCGCCGAGGACAACGACCCCATCGACCTCGCGGTACTGGCCAGTGCGGTGCAGGTTCCGGCGGCCGACGTATCGCTGTTCGTCCCGTTCGACCCGGTGAGCAAGCGAACCGAAGCGCAGGTGCGCGATGTTTCCGGCGGGCAGTTCCACGTGAGCAAGGGCGCACCGCAGGTCATCGCGGCGCTGTGCGAACATGACCCCGCCGCCGACGCGGTCGCCGGCGTCGTCGGCGGATTCGCCACCCACGGCTATCGCTCCCTGGCAGTGGCTCAGACCGACTCGGCCGGTGTCTGGCGGATGATGGGCGTGCTCGGCCTGGCCGACCCACCGAGGTTCGACTCGGCTGAAACCATCGCCGCAGCAAGGGAACTCGGAGTCCACGTGAAGATGGTCACCGGCGATCAGGTTGCGATCGGGCAGGAGATCGCCCGCCAGGTCGGCCTCGGTGACCGGATCCTCGACGCCGCCGCGCTCGACGCATCCGCGGACCAGGAGCTGGCTGATGTGGTGGCGGGCGCTGACGGGTTCGCTCAGGTCTATCCCGAACACAAGTACCGGATCGTTGAGCTTCTGCAGTCCCGCGGACACATCGTGGGAATGACCGGCGACGGCGTCAACGATGCTCCGGCGCTCAAGCAGGCTGACGCCGGGATCGCCGTTGCGGGCGCCACCGATGCCGCACGGGCAGCAGCGGATGTGGTGCTGCTCGCACCGGGACTCTCGGTGATCGTGGCCGCAATCCGAGAGGCCCGCGAGATCTTCGAGAGGATGACCAGCTACGCCATCTACCGCATCGCCGAGACGATCCGGGTGCTGTTGCTCATCACGCTCTCGATCATCGTGATGAACTTCTTTCCGGTCACCGCGGTGATGATCGTGTTCCTCGCGTTGCTCAATGACGGTGCCATCCTGGCGATCGCCTACGACCGGGTTCGCGGCTCATCAAAACCCGCGTCCTGGGACATGCAGGGGATCTTGGTCATCGCCACCGCGCTCGGCCTGATGGGGGTGGCCGAGACGTTTCTGCTGTTTCTGGTCGCGGACAAGTATTTCGGCCTCGACCACGACCTGATTCGGACCCTCATCTACCTCAAACTGTCGGTGTCGGGCCATCTGACCATTTTCGTCACTCGCACCCGGCGGCCGTTCTGGTCGTCACCTGCGCCTGCTCGTGTTCTGCTCGTCGCAGTCATCGGGACGCAGGCGGTGGCGACGGTGATCGCGGTCTGCGGGTTCGCCATGACGCCGCTGGGCTGGCGATGGGCGGCTGTGGTCTGGGTGTACGCGATTATCTGGTTCCTCGTCGAGGACCGCGTGAAGTTACTCGCGTATCGCTGGCTCGATCGGCGGTAACCGCGCTCGTTATCCTCGAAGGATGCCGACGAGATTCCGATTGCTCATGGCTGCCGCGCTCGTTCTCGGGCTGACTGCTCTGCAACAGCCGTCGGCCAACGCCGGAACCGGCCACGAACCGCTGACCGCCGGGGGCCTGGTGGCGGCTCTCACCGCCGACGGTGTCGCGGTGCCCAACGCCATCGACACCACCGCCCAGGAGTGTCCCGCTGCCGGCTGCGAGCAAGCGATCGTCACCGACACCCTGAGGGTCAAGTCGTTCGCGACGGTCCGGCAGGCCAAGTGGTATTCGGTCGCGGCGGGGCTGCCTCGATTCGCCAACATCGTCGTCGAATTCGCGCCGCCGCTGACCGTCGCCGAACGAGACGGCTATCTCGAGGCGATCGGACGGCTGCTGCCATGAGGTGTCCTCGGCGGCCCCTGAGGCTGGCGGTAGCCGGCCTCGCCGTGCTGGTGGCGGGCTGCGCCGGCCAGGACGCCGGTGCGCCGCCGCGGCCGAGCGTGCCGGCTGGACCGGTGATGCTCAACGATGCGTCGGTCGGCTCGGTACTGAGCGCCATCACGAAGTCCGGGCTGCCCGCGGTGAACGCCCACGATTCGACGGCGTCCAGGTGCCCGCAGGCAGGCTGTGTCCAAGCGACTGACACCGACACCGTCTCGATCCTGAAGTTCCCCAGCACCGGCCGAGCGGAGATCTACGCCGCCGCGGTGCCCGACATGCTCCAGGTCGAAGACGTCGTCCTGGTCTTCACGACCACCGTGACGAGCGAGCAGAAGGCCGCCTACGGCCGCGCCGTCAAAGACGCGATGCGTTAGCCCTTCATCTCGGCGTAGAGGTCGGTGTAGTAGGGCAGGCAGTGCTCGAGCGCCTCACCGGTGGTGTACAGCGGCTGGTAGCCCAGGTCGCGGCGGGCCTTGGCGATGGAGAAGTAGTTGTCGATCGACACCCGTTCCACCGCAAGCGGTTCCAGCGGCGGCTGGGGGAACTTGAACTTGAAGTGCAGCCACTGCCAGCCGGTCAGGACGGCATGGACGAAGCCGCCGGGAATCCATACCGTCGGCCACTTCTCGCCGCAGGCCTCCACCACCGGTCGGGAGAAGTCGAACATGTTGATCGGCTCGCCGTCGTTGATGAAGTACGCCTGACCGGGTGCGGTGCCACCGGGCGCCAAATGCTCTGCGGCCAATATGAATCCGTGCACGAGGTTGTGCACGTAGGAGTTGTCGAGCTTGGCGTCCTTGTTGCCGACGAGAACCTTCACGTGCCCGGCGATCACCCGCTCGAACAGCTTGCGGAACATGGTCTGATCGCCCCGGCCCCAGATGCCGCTGGGCCGGATCGAACAGGTCAGCAGGCCGTCCACACCGTTCTGGCTGAGCACGAACTTCTCGGCCACCACCTTGGTCTCGGTGTAGAGGTCGTTGAAACGTGCTGTGTACGGCAGTGTTTCGTCGCCATTGACGATCCGTTGGCCGCCCATGACCACGCTGTTGGATGCGGTGTAGACGAATCGCTTGACGCCGGCTGCTTGTGCGGCGTGCACCAGGTTCTTGGTCCCTTCGACGTTCACGTCGAAGCTGCGCTTGCGGTACTCCGCGGTGACCGACGCCCCGCCCATCAGGTCGATGATCGCCGCGGTGTGGAAAATCGTGTCGATCCCGTCGACGGCCGCAGCGACGGTGGCGGTGTCGCAGATGTCGCCCTGGATCACTTCGAGGCGCTCATGGGAGGGCAGCGCCGACGGTGCCCGATCGAAGGCGCGAACGAAGTGCCCGCGGTCCAGCAACTCGGTCACGAGGTTGGCGCCGACGAATCCGGCGCCCCCAGTCACCAGGACGCGGCCCAGCTCGGTTGTCAGGGTGGCATCACTCATGGCGGCGAGAATAACTGAAACACGTTCCAGTTTTCCAATATCGCAGGTTAGCGCGCCGGCCGGATCACTCCTCGTCGGCGTCGCGGGCGGCCAGCGCATCTTCGATGCGTTTGCGCGCCCCGGCTAAGTGCTCCTCACAGCGTCGTGCCAGTTCCTCGCCTCGTTCCCACAGTTTCAGCGACGAATCAAGATCGAGGCCGCCTTGCTCCAGCACCCGGACGACCTCAATCAGCTGATCCCGGCAATCTTCGTAGCCAAGCTGACTAATGGGCGTCGTCTCGTCAGGTTTGCTCATGCGGATCCGTCCGTCGGGCCTGTGCTACTTGCGCCGATTGCGCCGTCGCCGACCCGGATGCGCAGCGCGGTTCCGGGCGGTGCATCGGCGGTAGAGCGAAGGATCTCAGCCTCTCCTTGTCGGCTGAGCACCTGGACCACGGCGTAACCCCGCGCCAGGGTGGCCGCCGGGCCGAGGGTGGCCAGCCGCGCCGCGAGGTGACCGATCCGGTCGGTTTCGGCGGCGACCAGCCGTTTGACGTCGCGTCGAACGCAGGCCCGGGCCCGCTCGATCTCCTCGGTGCGATGTGTCAATGCGCCCAACGGGTCGGCCAGCACCGGCCGACTGCGCAGATGGGTGACGGTCCGCTGCTCGCGGCCGACCCAGTTGCGCAGTGCCTGCGCACTGCGGTGCCGAAGCTCCGAGACCAGCGCCAGCTCGGCGGCCGTGTCGGGAACCACCCTCTTGGCGGCATCGGTCGGGGTGGCCGCCCGCACATCAGCGACCAGGTCACACAGCGGGTTGTCCGGCTCGTGGCCGACGGCGCTGACCACCGGCGTGGTGCACGCGGCGATCTCACGGCACAGCGTCTCATCGGAGAACGGCAGCAGGTCTTCCACGCTGCCGCCGCCGCGGGCGATCACGATCACGTCGACCTCGGGGTCGGCGTCGAGTTCACGCAACGCCTCGACGATTTGCGCCACTGCGTTGACGCCCTGCACCGCGGTGTTGCGGATGGCGAAACGGACCGCGGGCCAGCGGGCGGCCGCCACCGTGGTCACGTCGTGCTCGGCCGCGCTGGCCCGCCCCGTGATCAGGCCGACGGTCGACGGCAGGAATGGCAGCGGGCGTTTGAGCCGCGGGTCGAACAGTCCCTCGGCCTCCAGCAGCCTACGTAACCGTTCGATGCGGGCCAGCAGCTCACCGACGCCGACCGCGCGAATGTCGCTGACGCGCAACGAAAACGAGCCGCGCACGGTGTAGAAGCTCGGCTTGCCGCACACCACCACCTGGGTGCCCTCGGTGAGCTTCACCGGTGCCGCGAGCAGCAGATCACGCGAGCAGCTGATATCGAGCGACATGTTGGCCGCCGGATCGCGCAGCACCATGTATGCCGTGGAGTTGCGCACGTTGATCTGGGTCAGCTGACCTTCGACCCACACCGTGCCGAGCTTGTCGATCCAGCCGGCGATGCGGATGGCCACCGCTCGGACCGGATACGGGTTCTCCGCAGAGTTGTTCTGAGCGCTGGTCACTTGGCGGACGCGCGGGTGATCCTGTTGGCCAGCAGCGTCTGGAACGGCGCCCGCGACTTGGAGGCCTCCTCGTAGGCGAGCAGCGCTTCGAGGTCGGCCACACTGAGCGATTGCAGCCGGGCCCGCAGTTGCGCCAGCGTCAGCGACTCGTAGTCGAGCTCCTCGGCGATCGGCGGTGCACCCTTGGTGGCCGTTGCCCCATTGGAGGGCTGGGCCGAAGACTGAGACTTCACCTCGACGCCGTCGGTGGTGCTGTACAGGGCGAACCGGCCTTCGGTGAGACGCTCCCCGTCCTGTGCGGGTGCGTCGTCGTCCTCGCCGGCGGAGTCCTCGTCGAAGGTCGCCCACTCGGGCTGCTCGTCCTTCGGCGGGAAGATGTTCTCCAGGGCGCTGTCGCCCTTGATCACCAGGTCAGCCAGGTCCTGCTGCATCTTCATCACGATGTGCGCGACGGTGCTCGCCACCGTCATCGGGTACATCAGGATGGTTTGCGGCAGCTTGCGGGTTTCTTCGAGGGCGGTGACGGCGGCGCCGACCAGCAGACGAACCCCGTACGGTGCGGTTGCCATGGGCCCTAGCCTACGGCTGGCCCGTCGAGGTTGCGGGAACGTACCCTGAAAGCATGCCGCCTACCGTCAACATGGGGATTCCCGGTGCCGCCAGCACGGCTGCCGGGCCAGTCACCGGCAAGCGGGTGCTGCTGGCCGAACCGCGCGGTTACTGCGCGGGCGTGGACCGTGCCGTCGAGACTGTCGAACGCGCCCTGGAGAAGCACGGCGCACCCGTCTACGTGCGCCACGAGATCGTGCACAACCGCTACGTGGTGGACACCCTGGCCAAGGCCGGTGCGGTGTTCGTCGAGCAGACCGACGAGGTGCCCGAGGGCGCCATCGTGGTGTTCTCGGCGCACGGTGTGGCGCCGACCGTGCACGAGGAGGCGGCGGCCCGCAACCTGCAGACCATCGATGCCACCTGCCCGCTGGTCACCAAGGTGCACAACGAGGCCAAGCGGTTCGCTCGCGACGACTACGACATCCTGCTCGTCGGCCACGAGGGCCACGAGGAGGTCGTCGGCACCGCCGGTGAAGCCCCCGACCATGTTCAGGTGGTCGACAACCCGGACGCCGTGGACAAGGTGACCGTGCGTGACCCGAACAAGGTGATCTGGCTGTCCCAGACCACGCTGAGCGTCGACGAGACCATGGAGACGGTGCGACGGCTGCGGGAGAAGTTCCCGACGCTGCAGGACCCGCCCAGCGACGACATCTGCTACGCCACCCAGAACCGGCAGGGCGCGGTCAAAGCGATGGCGCCCGAGTGCGATCTGGTGATCGTCGTCGGCTCGCGGAATTCGTCGAACTCGGTGCGGCTGGTGGAAGTGGCGCTGGGCGCCGGCTCGAAGGCCGCCAAGCTGGTGGACTACGCGGACGACATCGACCCGGCCTGGCTGTCGGGTGTCACGACCGTCGGCGTGACGTCGGGTGCCTCGGTTCCCGAGGTGTTGGTGCGCGGGGTTCTCGACCGGTTGGCCGAATACGGTTACGGCACCGTGCAGACGGTCACGACCGCCAACGAGACGCTGGTGTTCGCGCTGCCGCGCGAGATCCGGCCTGCCCGGACCTAATTCCGCGACTCAGCGAGCTCAAGGCCCGCCGAGAGTAACGCCGTGGCGGGAATCCAGGTGTTTTCTCGCCGTGAGGTTACTGTCGGCACGCCCCATCGAAGGGGCCGTTGAATCGGGATCGCTCAGCGGTCGGGACGCCACGATTCGGCGTCCCAGTCATTCGCGCTGGGGCGACGCGTCCTGGGCGGGCGACCCGGCTCCGGGTCGACCTCACCGCGATAACGCACCCGCGACACCGGGTGATGGGTATCGCTGTCGCCGTTCGTCCGCCCGGGCGGACGTTGCCGGGTCGGCGGTTCGTACGGCGGGTACGGCTCGTAGGACGGGTAGGGCTCGTAGGGCTCGTACGGCTCGAATCGGCTGCTGCGCCGCGAGGGTGAGCCGTAGGGGTCCCTGCGGTCGCGGGCCTCACGCGGCTCGCGGGGCTCGCGGGGCTCGCGCGGCTCACGCCGTGACGAGGTGCGGCTGTTCGGGTCACGCGGCTGGCGCCGACGCCGCGGAGTCTCGGGGTAGTCGAGCGCGTCGGGCTCGGCGTCGACGGGACGACGACGGGCCGACTGGCGGCGGGGCCGCTCGGGCGCCTCGGTGATGTCCTCAAGCGGGGGACGGGCATGCCGCGAGCGGGTCGGTGCCGGACGCTTGGCGGGCCGCTCCGAGCGCGGACGCCGTTCGGCGGTCGCGGGTCGGTCGATGCCGTGCTTGCGCTTGGGCGTCTCGGCGGCATCGTCCTCGTCCTCGACGTCACCGCGCTGCAGCATCGACGAGAACTTGGCCGCCAGCCCGGCGAAAAGGCTGGGGCCCGCGGCGGTTTCGTCGTCGCCGTCGGGGCGGGCCGGCGCCGACGATTTGGCCGACATCCCGAAATACCAGCGCACCAACCCGATCAGCAGCACGCCGGCCGAGGTGAACAGCATCAGCGGGAAGCGCTCGATCAGCGGGTAGCCGAAGTTGATCAGGGTGTCCTTGACGCCGGTGAACGCTGCGCCGTGGAACAGGAAGTAGGAGCCCGGCACCATGACGAACAGGATCAGCGGAGGCTGGATGACGGCGGTGAAAATACTGGAGTAGCGCACCGCGAGAACGGCCGCCACACAACCGAGCGCGTACATGGCGGCGAAGACGTTGCCGAGTTCCTTGTTGCCGGAGCCCGCATCGAAGGCGAAGCCAATTGTGGTGGCGATCACAGCAATCAGGACGGCGGCCCACCATGGCACGCCGGACAGGTTCGGGTGCGCCGAGCGGTTCGCGGGCGCCACGGAGGACCTCGCTCGCTGTGCTGACACACGTAGACCGTACCGGCTCCGGCTGAATGTGGACCGTCGGCGGGGCCGCAAGCGGAGGGGTCATCCGGGGCTTTCTCCTAGACTGTCTTCTCTGTGAGCCTGAGCCTCGGAATTGTCGGTCTGCCCAACGTGGGAAAATCGACCCTATTCAATGCGCTGACCCGCAACAACGTGCTGGCAGCCAACTATCCGTTCGCGACGATCGAGCCGAATGAGGGCGTCGTCCCGCTGCCCGACCCGCGGCTGACCAAACTGGCCGAGATCTTCGGCTCCGAGCGGATCCTGCCGGCGCCGGTCACGTTCGTCGACATCGCCGGCATCGTCAAAGGCGCCTCCGAAGGCGCGGGGCTGGGCAACAAGTTCCTGGCCAACATCCGCGAGTGCGACGCGATCTGTCAGGTGGTCCGGGTGTTCGCTGACGACGACGTCGTGCACGTCGACGGCAAGGTGGACCCGAAGTCCGACATCGAGGTCATCGAAACCGAGCTGATCCTGGCCGACCTGCAAACCCTGGAGAAGGCGGTGCCGCGGCTGGAGAAGGAAGCCCGCAACAACAAGGACCGCAAGCCGGTGTTCGAGGCCGCGACCGCTGCGCAGGAGTTGCTGAACGGCGGTACGACGTTGTTCGCCAGCGGCAAGGACTGGTCGCTGCTGCGCGAGCTGAACCTGATGACGATCAAGCCGTTCCTGTATGTGTTCAACGCCGACGAGTCGGTGCTCACCGACGCGGCCAAGCAGGCCGAGTTGCGTGCGCTGGTGGCCCCGGCGGACGCGGTGTTCCTGGACGCCAAGATCGAGTCGGAGCTGATCGAACTCGACGACGAGTCGGCGGCCGAGCTGCTGGAGTCGATCGGGCAGAGTGAGCGTGGGTTGGATGCGTTGGCGCGAGCCGGTTTTCACACGTTGAACCTGCAGACGTATCTGACCGCGGGGCCAAAAGAGGCGCGCGCCTGGACGATTCACCGCGGGGACACCGCACCGAAGGCGGCCGGCGTGATCCACACCGACTTCGAGAAAGGCTTCATCAAGGCCGAGGTCGTGTCCTACGACGACTTGGTGGAGGCGGGCTCGATGGCCGCGGCCAAGGCTGCGGGCAAGGTGCGGATGGAAGGCAAGGACTACGTCATGGCCGACGGCGACGTGGTCGAGTTCAGGTTCAACGTCTAGGCCGCGCGTCGACTGTGGGGGATGTGCACGCAGTCCGCCCGTTTTTCGTGCACGAGACCCACAGTCGCGATTTGACGTCTAGCAGACCTGTCGGTGGGCGGGTCTAGCTTGGGCGCCATGAAGCTAGTGTCGATCCGCCTGATCACCGCCGACGTGAAGCGTCTCGTCTCGTTCTACGAGACCGTGACCGGAGCCCATGCGGTCTGGGCCAACGAACTGTTCGCCGAGATCCCCACCCCGGTGGGCGTGCTGGCCATCGGCAGCGAGAAGACCGTGCCGTTGTTCGGCGCGGGATCTGCCGAGCCGGCCGCCAATCGCAGCGCCATCATCGAGTTCATCGTGGGCGATGTGGACGCCGAATACGCCCGCCTGCGTGGGCAATTGGACGAGGTAGTCACCGAGCCGACCACCATGCCGTGGGGCAACCGCGCCGTGCTGTTCCGCGACCCCGACGGCAACCTGGTGAATCTGTTCACTCCGGTCAGCGACGATGCGCGTGCCAAGTTCGGTGTCTAATGAGAGGCATGCCGCTCGTCGACCGCGCGCTTGCCGGGCTGGCTCGCCAGCTCGGTGATCCCACCGGCTTCGCGGGCCGGATCGTCGGGCGGGTACTCAACCGTGGCAATCGATCAGTCGTCGTCGCTGCCGTTGCCGCCACCGAGTGCGGGTCCGCCGACATCGCCGACATCGGATTCGGCGGGGGCGTCGGACTCGAGGTCTTGCTCGATCGCGGGGACACAGTTGTTCACGGTGTCGAGATGTCAGCAACGATGCTCGCTGAGGCGCAGCGCAGGTTCACCACCGACATTGCGCGCGGGCGGTTACATCTGCACTCCGGTCGGATGGAGAGTCTGCCGCTCGGCGATTCCGCACTGGACGCGATCATCTCGACCAACACGGTCTATTTTGTGCCGGATCTCGCACCAGCTCTCCATGAGCTGGCTCGGGTGCTCCGGCCGGGCGGGCGACTGGTGCTGGGGGTCGGTGATCCGGAACAGATGACCACGATGCCCTTCACCCGCCACGGATTTCGGTTGCGGCCCATCGACGAACTCGTGTCGGCTATCCGCGCCGCGGGTTTCGATCAGATCGAGGACAGACGCGTGGGTAATGGCCCGCGGGCCTTCCATCTCCTGGTGTGCGACCTGCCGGTGATCTAGCGGCAGCAGTTCGGGTCCAGCACCGTGCAGAGTGCCACCAGCGCCTCGCGGCGCGGGCGGTGGTAGACGTTCATTCCGCGGCGCTCGGATTCGACCAGACCTGCACGACGCAGCTGAGACAGGTGGTGGCTGACCGTTGATTCGCTCAGTTCTACCGCCGCTGCCAGGTCGCAACTACATACCTCGCCCGCGTCCGAGCCGAACAGCAATGAGACCAGTTTGACCCGAACCGGGTCAGCTAATGCCTTGAGCCGCAACGCGATCTCGAGTGCTGCCTGATCGCTGACGGGGCCAGCGGCCACTGGCGCGCAGCGGACCGGCGCGGACATGTCCACGGTGGGCAGCGTCTTCGGCATGGCTACATCTTGCCACGGATATTGACATACGTCGAAGAGGTGGCATCATCGTGTGTACCCGTAGTTCGACATATGCCACATAGGTAGGAGCCCGTCATGTCCCGCGCTCAGTTGGCCCTCAACGTCGATGACCTGGACGAGGCCATCACGTTCTATTCGAAGCTGTTCAATACCGAACCGGCCAAGGTGAAGCCGGGCTACGCGAACTTCGCCGTCGTCGACCCGCCGTTGAAGCTTGTCCTGCTGGAGAACCCTGGCAAGGGCGGCACCATCAACCACCTCGGCGTCGAGGTCGAATCCAGCGCGACCGTCCACGCTGAGATCGCCCGCCTCGCCGGTGAAGGTCTGTTCACGGACGAGGAGATCGGCACCACCTGCTGCTTCGCCACCCAGGACAAGGTGTGGGTGACGGGCCCCGCCGGCGAGAAATGGGAGGTCTACACCGTCCTCGCGGATTCGGACACCTTCGGCAACAGCCCCGAGCACTCTGAGGGAGGCGCCGCCGAGGGCGGCGTTTGCTGCTCATCGTGAACGCGCCCAACGCAATTGGCATCGACACCGCAGTAGTCGGGAAGCTGTCGCTACTGGACCGATTCCTGCCGGTATGGATCGGCCTTGCCATGGCGGCCGGGCTACTCCTGGGTCGCCTGGTACCCGGGCTGAACACCGCGCTGGACAAGGTACAAGTCGACGGCATCTCGCTGCCCATTGCGCTGGGCCTGCTGATCATGATGTATCCGGTCCTGGCCAAGGTCCGCTACGACCGCTTGGACACCGTCACCGGGGACCGCAAACTACTCATCAGCTCGCTGCTGTTGAACTGGGTCCTCGGACCCGCGCTGATGTTCACTCTGGCCTGGCTGCTGCTGCCCGATCTACCCGAGTACCGCACCGGACTCATCATCGTCGGCCTCGCCCGCTGCATCGCGATGGTCATCATCTGGAATGACCTCGCCTGTGGCGACCGTGAAGCCGCCGCCGTTCTCGTCGCCCTCAACTCCGTGTTCCAGGTAGTCATGTTCGCCGTGCTCGGCTGGTTCTACCTGTCCGTGCTGCCTGGCTGGCTGGGGCTGGAACAGACCACCATCAGCACCTCGCCGTGGCAGATCGCCAAATCAGTGTTGATCTTCCTGGGCATCCCGCTGCTCGCCGGCTACCTATCCCGGCGGTTGGGGGAGAAAGCCAAGGGCCGCGAGTGGTACGAATCCGCATTCCTGCCGAGGATCGGACCATGGGCCCTCTACGGGTTGCTGTTCACCATCGTCATTCTTTTTGCGCTGCAAGGTGATCAGATCACCAGTCGCCCGCTGGACGTCGTCCGCATCGCGCTCCCGCTACTGGCGTACTTCGCGATCATGTGGGGCGGCGGATACCTGCTCGGTGCACTACTCGGGCTGGGCTATCAGCGCACCACCACCCTGGCGTTCACCGCGGCGGGCAACAACTTCGAGCTCGCGATCGCGGTGGCCATCGCCACCTACGGCGCGACGTCCGGGCAGGCGCTCGCCGGAGTGGTCGGCCCCCTCATCGAAGTGCCCGTTCTCGTCGCGTTGGTCTACGTCTCCCTCGCACTCCGGCGCCGTTTCACTGACGCCGCTCGACCACGGACCCCGAAGCCCGACAGGAGCACACCATGACCGACAGCCCGGCCGCACACGTTCGACACGACCTGTCCATCGACCAGCAGCATGCGTTGACGACAGCAGCCACCCGTTTGCACAGCGAGTTCGGTGAGCACTTCGGTGTCGATACCGTCGAGCGTTTTCTGCATTCGTCCTACGAGCAGGTCGCCGCGCAGGCCACGGTTCCCAATTTCTTGCCGTTGCTGGCCGAGCGGTGGGCGCACCAGCGCCTTGATGCCCTCGCGCGGGTCGAAGGCAAGATCACCACCGCGAAGCCCATGGTGTTATTCCTGTGCACCCACAATGCGGGCCGATCCCAGATGGCGCTCGGATTCTTCAATCACCTCGCCGGAGACCACGCACTGGCGTGGTCGGGAGGCTCGGAACCAGGCAACGAAATCAACCCCGCCGCCGTGGCTGCCATGGCCGAGATCGGCATCGACATCGCGCGCGAGTTCCCGAAGCCATGGACCGATGAGATCGTCCGGGCCGCCGACGTAGTGGTCACCATGGGGTGTGGTGACGCTTGCCCATTCTTTCCCGGAAAGCGTTACGAGAACTGGGAACTGCCCGACCCGGCAGGCCAGGGGATCGACGCCGTCCGGCCAATCCGCGACGAGGTCGAGGTGCGGGTGCGCCGACTTCTCGCCGAACTCGGCATCGAACCCGCCGTGCACTGACCACACCGATCGGCCTCCGCGATGACTTCCGCCGGCTGAGTCAGTCTGTATGGCATGGGAAAGCTGATCTTCACCGCGACCATGTCCATCGACGGCTACGTCGCCGACGCTGCCGGCGACTTCCAATGGTCCGCCCCCGAGGGGGCGGTGTTCGCCACGCACGTCGAGCGGATGGGCGAGGTGTCCACCGAGGTGCTGGGCCGCCGGACCTTCGAGTTGATGCAGTACTGGGAGACCGATCCCGACGACCAGGTCTGGACGCCGGCAGAGCAGGAGTTCGCTCGCCGCTGGCGGCGCATCGACAAGGTGGTGGCGTCCTCGACGCTGACGCACGACGAGATCGGATCGGACCGTGTCCGTCTGGTGCCGGACTTGAGCCTGGCGGAGTTGCGGCGAATCGTCGACGACGCACCAGGGGTGGTCGAGATCTTCGGGCCGACCGTCGCGGCTGCCGCGATCCGGGCCGGCCTGGTCGAAGAGTTCCAGTTCTTCGTGGTCCCGAAGGTGGTGGGCGGTGGCCTGCGGGCACTGCCCGACGATGTGCAGCTCGACCTCAGGCTCGAAGGGCACGAGACGTTCGACAACGGCATCGTTCATCTGCGCTATGTCGGGCAGCAGGATTCGATGTTGGGCCATGACGCCGGAAGCGGGCGGTGAAAACCTAGACTCACGCGTCGTCGTCCGTCTGGGTGGTGACGAGTTCGTCGTCGTCCGCGAACGCCTACCGGGCCTCGCCCAGCTGGATGACCTTGCCGAGCACATCGGTCACAGTCTGTCGACGCCCTTCGACGTCGATTCCCGTGCGCTGACCGTCGGCGCCAGCATCGGGCGCGCCGCCGGCTCTGATCTCACTGCCGCGCAACTACTTTCCCGAGCCGACGAGGCGATGTACATCAAACGTGACCGGCGCGGCGAGGGTGGGGGAGCTCAGGCGTAGCCGACCCAGCCGCGGAACGTGAACGCCGTGAAGAAGTCGGTGACATCGGTGAAGCCTGCTTCCCGCAGAATGGCGCGGTCTTGTTCTGGCGAAAGAACAGGAACCTCGTCGGCGATGGCGTTGCGCGCCTTGTCGACGTCCGCCGGATCGATGCCCGCCGCGACGAGGTTCGCGACATGCCTGCTGATCCACACGTCCCGTTCGCCGTCGCCTTGGGGAAAACTCATGTGCGCAACGACGAACGGCGCACCGGGTGCCAACCGGCGCCGGACCTGTGCGGCCGTCTCGCGGCGGACCTCCCAGGGCAGAAAATGCATTGTCAGCAGACTTGTCGCGGCGGCGAACGGGCCGTCCGGGGCGTCCTCGATGTAGCCACAGTGCATGCGCACCCGTTCGGCATACGGTCCGAGGTTGCGCGCCGCGAGTTCCAGCATCGCCGCCGACGGGTCAACGGCGTCGAACGTCCACCCTGGCTGGGCTTGGGCGAATGCCGTGGTCTCCAGCCCGCCGCCGGCTCCGAGCACCAGCACCCTGGCATCGGACGGCGCGCGTTCATCGATGAGAACCGTGGCCAGCCGGTGGATGTCGCGGTAGGCGGGCACCATCTGCGCCGCACGGGCGGCGTACATCTCGACGTGGCGTGGATCGTCGAACGGGTTCGCAGTTGAGGTCACGTCCCGATGGTGCTGACGGACGAGCGACATCGGCAAGGGGATTTGCCAATCAGGCAAGACCGGCGAGGCGCCCGCGCGCTACTATCCGCCCATGCGCGGAACACGGTTGGTCAGAGTCCCTCTCGGCCTGTTGGCCATCGCACTCATGGGTGCGGCATGCGGGAATTCCACCCAGACCGCCCAGCAGTCGCCGCCGAGCACACCTGCCAGTACGTCGATGGCGCCCGCGCTGGAAGCGGTCGCATTCGGCACCAAGGTCGACATCGCGTCATCCGACGGAACCGCGGCCTACATCGTCGACAACCTTCAGCCGGTGCCGCCCGACGCTCAGATCGTCCCAGCCAAGGGCACGATGTACGCCGTCGACGTGACGATCGCCGCCAAGAGCGGCACACCGGCCTACAACGGCTTCTACCTCGTCGCGCGCGCCGCCGACGGGTCGAACATCGCGCCCGCCGTCGGCGCTGTCCGCCCCGGCATCACCTCGGGGCAGCTCGCGCAGGACCAGCAGGTCGCCGGCCACGTCGCCTACGACGTTCCCCAGGGCCAGACCATCACCGCGATCCAGTTCCGCGACCCCAAAGGCAAGGTGCTGGCGGTCTGGGGCGCCGGGTAGGTTCAGCTCGGGAGGTGCGTCATGCGATGGGGGATCGGGCGACCGGTGACCGCGCTGCTCGGCGCGGCCGCTGCGCCGATCGTGTTCGCGTCGACGGCCTCGGCCGACACGGCACAGGCGACCATCGACGAATTGCAGTCCCAGGGCTACGTCGTCGCGATCAACTGGGTTGACGGCAACACCGGTGCGCCGTTGTCCTCCTGCCAGGTGGTGGCAGTGCACAATCCGGACAGCTCGCCCGGCGAGTCGACCGGCGCGACCACCGTCTACGTCGACCTGTCGTGCCCGCACCGTGAGTCACCGGTCGGTATCGGCGTCGGCATCGGCTTCTGACGAATCAGTCTGCCAGAACCTGTATTTCGTCACCGAGTCGATAACCGTCGACCAGCGGTAGCGTGTCACCGCTCCAAAACCGGCCGGGATCGAACCAGTTCTCGTTCTTCTCGGTGGCCAGCAAGCCCATCTCCTCGTAGGTGATGGCCACCGTCTCCGCGCAATAGGCCGTCTGCAGTCCGACTTCGCGCTCGGCCAGCTTGCGCCGCTCCGCGGACTGTCGAACCTTGTTGTGTACGACCGGAATTCCACGCGTCCAGTCACTCACGGTGGGTAGCCGCCCGCGCAGCCAGCGGCCGGTCAGCCGCGCCGTCGACGGAAACGGGGTGCCGTCCATCCGGGCGATCACCTTCAGCAGCTGATCTTCGTGGTCGCGACTGACATCCGGGGTGAGCTGGCGCAGCCAGCACCGCTGACCGTAGTGGTGCAGCCATTGCTCGACGGCCTCTCGGGCGTCGTTGAGCTGCACTCCCCGGTGATTGGTTCCGGTCCACAGATCCAGCAGCTTGTGGCCGAGCTCGGCGTGCCAGATCAACGGCGGCAGATCGTCGATCGCCACCGTCATGCCGACGTGGTTGACCGGCGCGTTGGTCAAAGTCTGGATCGCCCGGTCCGGGCCGGATCCGCCGCGGAACAACCAGACGTCACCGGTGCGGGTTTCGTTCAGCGCCTGTGTCAACGACACGGTGTGCTCACTCACCAGCGCAGCATAGTGTGATCCCATGCGCGGTATCTGGAAGTGGATCGGTCTGGCCGGTGCGGCCGGCGTCGTCGCGGGCGGGGTACTCGTCGCGCGGGACCAACGGCGCCGCAAGGCATACACACCCGACGAGATCCGCGCCCGGCTGCACCAGCGTCACGCCGAAGCGGACGCCGCGCCGAAGGGCTAGGCCACCGCGTACAGCCGGTGGCTGCCGCTGAACCCCTTGAGTTCGGCGTCCCGGCCCTCGTCGAAGTTCTGCTGATCGCCGACGGCGGTCCGCACCGACTCGCTCACCAGGATCTCGCCGCCGTCGGCCTGACCGGCGACCCGCGCCGCCATTGCGACGTTGCGGCCGAACAGGTCGTCGCCGCGGCGCACCGACTTGCCCATGTGGATACCGATCCGCACCCGAATGCTGTTGTTTCGCAACCTTTTCGCATCGCGCGCCAATTCCCGCTGCATTGCCACCGCGCAATTCACCGCGGCGGAGGGATCGGCGAAGGCCACCATGAACCCGTCGCCCTGACTCTTGACGACGTGGCCGTCGTGTTTGTTCACCAACCGCCGGACCATCCGGTCGTGGCTGCCGATCAGCTTGACCCAGGCCCGGTCTCCGATGCGTTCGTTGAGCGCGGTGGACTCCTCGATGTCGGAGAACATCACCACCACCTTGCCGTCGGGCGCCAGCCGAGCGAGGTCCGGCCGCTCGACGTCGGCCCAGTCGGCGAGCTCCTCGATCGATGACCGCACCGCACCGCCGAGGCCCTGGGTGCGGACCAGGTTGGCGGTCTGCCACACCTGCTTGACCGCTTCCCGGCCGCCCGTCCACAGCATGGTGCGGGTGTCCAGGCGCCCGCGGAGCTCGTCGGCTTCCCGCTGGCTGGCGGCCAAACGTGAGCGCATCACCAGCAGCGCGATCGCCTCGGCCACGACCAGCACCGCCAACACCGCAGCCACGATCGTCCAACCCACTGTGCGCCGCCCTTCTGTCCGCGATCCTGAACAGATGATGCCTCCTTACTACGAGAGCAGATTCATCCGCGCGAATCACCCTCGGCGCGCGCAGGCCATCTGGCTGCGCTGGACACGACTGCTGCCCAAGCCCGGCGACGCGGTGGCCGACGTCTGGGTGATGCTGTTCGACCCCGACGGCGCCGGAAACCGTGCGCTCAAGGTGCCGCACCCGCTGTCCGACGCCGACTACCTGTCCGATCCCTGGTCGGCCAGGATCGCCGACACCGAGATCGACGACGTACACGCCAGTGCGACGCTGGACGGCGCGTCGTGCGACCTGGCCATCACGCCCGGTGACGAACCGCCGGTCAAGCTCCTCACCGACCGCTCCTATGCGGCGAAGTTCCCCACCGCCAAGACCCAGGTGCGCCACCCGCTGGCCCGCTTCGACGGCACGGTGACCCTCGGTGACGCCCGAGTCGCCGTCGAGTCGTGGACGGGCAGTGTCAACCACAACTGGGGCAGCAAGCACACCCCGGCCTACGCCTTCGGCCAGGTGTGCGGATTCGACGAGCACCCCAAGTCCAGCCTGGAGGTGGTCACCGCGCACGCCGCACTCGGACCGCTGCGGTTGCCCGCCACCACCCTGTTCGTCCTGCGCCACGCGGGCTGGCAGGTGGCCGTGCGGTCCATACTGGGCGCCCGGCACACCCACGGTTCATACGCACCGTTCGAATGGTCGTTCGGCGGCCGTACCGACGGATTCGAACTGCACGGCGAGATTCGGGCCGAGCCCGGCGACGTCATCGGGCTGACTTACACCGACACCAACAGTGCGACCAAGTACTGCTACAACTCCGCTCTGGCGGACTGTCGAATAACTCTGTCCGGCAACGGTCTTGACACCGAACTGGCTGCCTCGCGGCGCGCGATGTTCGAGATCCTGACCGACCAGCGGCACGGCGGCGTCCCGTTGTTGGCCTAGCGCCGGCCGCGGAACCGGTTATCGTGTGGGCCCCGAACGTGCGCAATCTGCCCAGTTCAGGGCTTTCGCCTGCGTAAACTGCGGCCGTGGGGGACAGCCGCACCTGGCCTGTCATGCGTCGAGGCAAGGAACTCGCCGCGATCCAGGCGACCCTGCAGGGCCGGCCCGGCCAATGCGGGACTCTGCTTCTCGGCGACGCCGGTGTCGGGAAGACCACGCTGGCACGGATGGCCGCGCACACGTTGCGCACCGCGGCGGTGTGGGTCGCTGGCACCGAGTCCGCCCGCGATGTGCCGTTGGGTGTGTTCGCCCATCTGCTTGTCAGTCCGATGCCCACCGACCCGGTGGCCATGCTGGCCGCCGCCTTTCACGCGGTACGCCGGGAGAAGCTGGCGCTCATCGGCGTTGACGATGTGCACCTGGTCGACCACCTGTCCGCGACGCTGCTACACCGGCTGGCTGTCGAAGGGGCGGTGCGCATCGTGGCGACCGCCCGCAGCGGCGAGCCGATACCCGAGACGATCACCGCGCTGTGGAAAGACGGCTACCTGGCTCGGCTGGATGTCGCGCCGTTCAGCAAGGCTGAGTCGGTGGCGCTGATCGAGACGGCCCTCGGCGGACGCCTGGAGCGGCTTTCCGCGGACTTGATGTGGGAAGCCTCCAGTGGCAACGCATTATTCGTCCGGCACCTCGTCGAAGGGGCGCTGGAAGCCGGAACCCTGCGCCAGGTGAACGGTGTTTGGCAGCTCCGCGGCGAGACGGCGGTGGCCTCGAAACTGGCGCCGTTGCTCAGCAGTCGGCTCGACCGGTTGCCCGACGACGAACGGCGGGCTCTGCATCTGCTGGCGGTGTCGGAGCCGCTGACATTGGAGGTGCTGTCCGAGCTCGTCGACACCGACACGTTGGAACGAGCCGAGCGGCGAGGACTGATCCGTGTCGTCGATATCGGCGGCTCAGCTGAAATTCACTTCACCCACTCGGTGATCGGCGATGTCATCCGGCAGAGCCTGGGCCGGGTCGCGGGCCGCCGCCTGCGGACCGAGCTGGTGAGCGCGATGGATCTGCACCCGTCGCAGACGCCGGTGCAACGCGTGCGGCGCGCTGAACTGGCGCTGCACTCCGACACCGCGATGGACGCCGGATTCTTCTCCCGCGCAGCAGAAGACGCGATCGCCCTGATGAACATCACGCTCGCCGAGCGGCTGGCCCGGGCCGCCGTCGACGCCGGTGGCGGCCTGGTGGCCTCCGAACTACTCGCACGGACACTGCTGTGGCAAGGCCGGGCTCCTGAGTCCGAAGTGATCCTGGCGTCGTTCGACCCCGACACCCTCACCGAGTTCGAGCTGGCCCGGTGGGGCATGGCGCGGATTGCGAATCTCCAGTGGTCGATGGGAGACGCCGCGGCCGCCGCAGAGATCCTGAAAATGCTGCAGCAGAGAATCACTCACCCGCGCGTGCGGGTGGGTGTCGATAGCCTCGCGGCCGCGCTGGCCGTTCTCGACAATCGACTCGACGAGGCCGCCGAGCTGGCCGACAAGGTGCTGGCCGATCCGGCCGCGCCACCGATTGCCGTCGGGTGGGCGGTCTTCGGCGGTGGCATGGCGGCCGCACTCAAAGGCTGCACCGCCGACGCGGCACGGCTGGCCGCACGGGGCCACGAGGTCTACGACAAGATCGATGGGTTGCTGCGGTTCCTGCTGGCGCTGGGTGAGGTGCGCGCCCTGACATTGGCCGGTGATTTCGCTGCCGCGCAAGCCCGTTCGGGTGACATCGTGCGGATCACCTCGCCCGGCCAGTACCGCGCCCGCGCGATGGCGAACGTCTTGGCGGGCACCGTGGAACTGGGTCGGGGGCAACTGCGGGTGGCGATGGGCCGTCTCGAGGAGACCCTGGCCGCGCTCAGCGGTGAGGCCGCCGCCTCCTGGAATGTGCCGGCCAGATTGCTTCTGGCGCAGTGCTATTGCGGACTCGGGTACGACTCGGCGGCCGCACCGCTGGTCACTGAACTGCGGGACCTGGTGAGCCGCGCGGCGACGATGTTCGAACCTGCGGTCCGGATCGCCGAGGCGTGGCTGGCCGCGGCCATGGGCCATGTCAGCGGCGCGGTCACGATGGCCCTGCGCGCGGCCGACCTGGCCGCCGAGTCGGGCCAGCGCGCCATCGAACTGATGGCACTGCACGCCGCCGCGCGATTCGGCGACAAGACCTGCCTGCCACGGATCGTCGAGGTGGCCGCGGTGATCGGTGGGCCCTTGGCGGCCATCGACGCGGCGCACGCCACCGGCCTGATGAACGACGATGGTGCAGCGGTGTTTTCGGCGTCGCAGGAGTTCGAACGGATCGGCGCCCTGCTGTCGGCGGCCGACGCCGCAGCACAGGCGGCGGCACTCTTCGATACCGCCGGACAGCGCAGACATTCACTGGAAGCGGCGGCGGCCGCCGACCGGCTCGGTAAGGAATGCGGCGGATTGAAGACTCCAGCACTGATGGCCACCTCGCAGCCGCTGCCACTGTCGCGTCGGGAACGCGAGATCGCCCAGCTGGTGGTGCGCGGATTGTCCAACCGCGACATCGCCGAACGGCTCGTGGTGTCGACCCGCACCGTCGAGGGGCACCTGTACCGGATGTACCTCAAACTCAACGTGACCAGTCGCGAGGACCTGCGCGACATCATCCGCCACGCGCTCGAGGACGGCAGGCCTGGTTGACTGGCGGTATGGCCATCCTCGTCGTCGGCAGACTCGAACCGTCTCTGGAGAAGCAACTGACGGCCAAGCACACACCGCTGCGACACCCCGTCGACACGCAGCGTGCCGCCGAGGTGACGGTGATCGTGTGCGGTGGCAGGCCGGGTGTCGATGCCGCGCTGATGGATTCGTTGCCCGCGCTGGGGGCCATCGTGAACTTCGGCGCCGGGTACGACGCCATCGACGTCGACGCGGCGCGCGAGCGGGGGATCGGGGTGAGCAACACCCCCGACGTCCTCAACGACACCGTCGCCGACACCGCGCTCGGCCTGATCCTCGACACCATGCGCCGGTTCAGCGCCGCCGACCGATACGTGCGGGCCGGCCGCTGGGCAACCGAGGGGCCGTTCCCCTACACCCGCGACCTCAGCGGCAGCCGCGTCGGCATCCTCGGGCTGGGCCGGATCGGCTCGGCTATCGCCACCCGGTTACGCGGATTCGACTGTGCCATCGCCTATCACAACCGCCACGAGCTACCCGACAGTCCCCACCGCTACGCCGCTTCACCGGTGGAGCTGGCGGCGTCCGTGGACGTCCTGGTGGTCGTCACCGCCGGCGGACCCGACACCGCGCAGCTGGTGGATCGCGAGGTGCTGGAGGCGCTCGGCCCGGACGGTTTCCTGGTCAACGTCGCCCGCGGCAGCGTCGTCGACCAGGACGCACTCATCGAGTTCCTGGAAGCGGGCCGCCTGGCCGGCGCCGGTCTGGACGTCTACGCGGCGGAGCCCGACGTACCCGTTCGGTTGTGGGAGCTCGACAACGTCGTGCTGTTGCCGCACATGGGCAGCGCAACGATGCGAACCCGAACGGCGATGGCCACGTTGGCGATGCGCAACCTGGAGGAGTTCCTGGCCAGCGGTCAGCTGGTCACGCCGGTCTAGCGGGTGACGAACGAGACGACGGCGTCGCTGAAGGCGTCGTTGTCGTCACCGGCGGCGGTGTGGCCGGCGTCGGAGAGCTCGACGAACTCGGCAGGCACCTTTGCCAGGAAGTCTTGCACCCCTTCGGCGCTGACCACATCGGACAGTTTGCCGCGGATCAGCAGGATCGGGATGGTCAGGTCGATGGCGGCCTGTTCGAGCCGCTCCACCCGGCCGAACGGATCGTCTTTCGGGGCGGTCAGGAACGCGGGATCCCAGTGCCAGAACCACCGGCCGTCCCGGAAGCGCAGGTTCTTCTTGAGACCGTCGAGATTCTTCGGCCGCTTGCGGTGTGGCAGGTATCCGGCGATGGCGTCGGCCGCCTGCTCGAGGGTGTCGAAGCCGTCCACATTGCTGAACATGAAGTCCCGGATCCGGGCGCTGCCGTCCTTTTCGAAGCGGGGCACCACGTCGACCAGAACCAGCTTGGTCACCACGGCTGGCCCGGCCTCCTCGGCCACCAGGATGCTGGTCAACCCGCCCATGCTGGCCCCGATCAGCACGACCGGGCGGCCGATCTGCTCGAGCACCCGCAGCACGTCGGCGGACAGCGAGTCGACGCTGTAGTCGGCATCCGGGGCGCGGTCGCTGTCACCATGCCCGCGGGCGTCCAGCGCGATCACGTGAAAACCGTGGTCGGCCAGCACCTGGCCGGTGTTCTTCCAGGAGAACCGGTTCTGCCCGCCGCCGTGCAGCATGAGGATTGTTGGGCGCTCAGCCGCCGACTCGGCGCCCCGGTTCCACTCGTCGGCCACGAGGGCGAGCTCGTTGGTGCCGCGGAACTCGACTGTCTGACCGCTGTTCGTGCTGCTCACCGGCATCCTCTCGACCGAACCTGAACAGCACGTTACATAGCGGTGCTATCGATGAGTTTCGGTACCCCGGGCGGTCAATCCTTTCGACTGTCCTGGAGAGGAGACCACCCGTGCCCACCATCACCCCGTCGCTGTGGTTCGACGACGACCTCGAGGAGGCGATGCGGTTCTACACCGGCGTCTTCCCGAATTCGTCCATCGAGTACGTCAACCGCTACACCGACGCGGGGCCCGGCACCGCCGGCCGGGTCGTATCGGCCGGGTTCACCCTCGATGGCACCCGGTTCGTCGGCATCAACGGCGGGCCGGTGTTCTCGTTCACCGAAGCGGTGTCGTTCCTGATCGAGTGTGCTGACCAGGCCGAAGTGGACTATTACTGGGATGCGCTGGTCGCCGGCGGTCAGGAATCACAGTGCGGCTGGCTCAAGGACCGATTCGGGCTGAGCTGGCAGGTGGTGCCCACCCGGCTCTACGAGCTGCTGTCCGACCCCGACCAGACCCGAGCGGCCGCCGCGACCAAGGCCATGCTCGGGATGCGCAGAATCGTCATCGCCGACCTGGAGGCCGCTGTCGCGAACCCGTGACGGCCCTCACAGCGCCTACCGGTAGCCTTTCGCCCCAAGTGCGGGTGATCGGAGCCCGGTAACGCCGCAGAGGGAGAAACATGGCCGACGAGCCTGCCGAGCCCGGAGACGAGCCCACCACGGCCGTCGAGCTCGGGGTTGACGGGGACACGCCCACACCCGCGAAACCGGCGCGCTCGCATGTGCAGCTGGCGCTGATCGTGGGGACGGCCGTCGTGGTCGCCCTGGCCGCGTTGACGGGATGGCTCGGCTACCGGGCCTACGAGTCCAGGCAGGCCGCGCAGCTGCAGGACCTGTTGGTCGGCGTCGGCCGGCAGGGCGCGCTCAACCTGACGACCATCGACGCCGCCGAGGCCGACAAGGATGTCCAGCGCATCCTCGACTCGGCCACCGATGCGTTCTACGACGACTTCGCGAAGCGGTCCCAGCCGTTCATCGAGGTGGTCAAGCAGGCCCAGTCCAAATCGGTGGGTGAGGTGACCGAGGCGGGGCTGGAGTCGGTGTCGGGCAACGAAGGCCAGGTGCTGGTGGCCGTCACCGTCACCACCTCCAACCGAGGCGCACCCAACCAGCCGAAGCGCGCCTGGCGGATGCGCCTGACGGTCAAGAAAACCGGGAACGACGAAGCGAAGGTCGCGAAAGTGGAGTTCGTACCGTGACGACTGACGACGCCAAACCAGAAGACGCCAAACCAGACGAGGCCACCGAGGACGAGGCCACCGCGGCCGAGGCGCCGGCTGCTACCGAGGCCGCACCGACGAAGCGGTTCAGCCTCGCCGGGGCGGTGGCCTTCGGCGTGCTGCCGATCGTGGCGCTGCTGCTCGCGGCGGCGGCCGGCTACCTACGCTATGAGGATTCGTCGCGCCGGGACGCCGACACCGCCCGCACCGAATCGGTGCAGGCGGCCAAGGACTCCACCGTCGCCCTCCTGAGCTACAAGCCCGAGTCGGTCGAGAAGGACCTCGGCGCGGCGCGCGACCGCCTGACCGGGAGCTTCCTGGACGCCTACACGCAGCTGATCAACACCGTCGTCATCCCGGGTGCCAAGGAGAAGAAGATCTCCGCCCTGGCGGCCGTGCCCGCGGCGGCATCGGTCTCGGCCAAGCCCGATCACGCGGTGGTGCTGCTGTTCGTCGACCAGACCGTCGTGGTCGGCACCGACGCGCCGACCAACACCGCCTCCAGCGTGCGGGTGACCCTGGAGAAGGTCAAAGACCGCTGGCTCATCTCGGGATTCGACCCGATCTAGCGAAGAGGGGGTTCGATGACCGAGCCGCGCTGGATTGACGTCTCCGCACCGGCTGTGCAGCTGCGTGCGCTGAGCTGGGGCCCGGACGACGGCCCAATCGCGTTGTGCCTGCACGGCTTTCCCGATACCGCCTACGGTTTCCGGAAACTGGCACCGCATCTGGTGGCGGCCGGCTACCGGGTGATCGCGCCGTTCATGCGCGGCTATGTGCCCTCGTCGCTGCCCGCCGACGGCAGCCAGCACATCGGGGCCGTGATGGACGACGCGCTGCGGGTGCTCGCGGCGTGCAATCCCACCGGAGCCGACGTGGTGATCGGCCACGACTGGGGCGCGATCGCCGCGACCGGTTTGGCCGCGATGCCGGACAGCCCGTTCACCAAGGCCGTCGTGATGTCGGTGCCGCCGTCGGCGGCGCTGCGGCCCGGGGCGGGCAGGAAGCTGGCCAACCCGGGCCGGCTGCTGCGCCTGCTTCCGGTGCAACTCCTGCGCAGCTGGTACATCACCTACTTTCAGCTGCCGTTCGCCCCGGAGCGCTCGTCGTCGTGGATCGTCCCGCTGCTGTGGCGCCGCTGGTCGCCCGGCTACAACGCCGCCGAGGATCTGCGGCACGTCGACGCCGCGATCGGCAGCCCGGATCGCTGGCGCGCCGCGCTGGGCACTTACCGCGCCACCATCCGCAACACCCGCCCGCCGAGCCGCTACGCCGAGCTGAACCGGCTGTGGCTGGAGGTGCCGCGGCTGCCGACGCTGTACCTGCACGGAGCCGACGACGGTTGCATGACAGCGGAATTCACCCCCTGGGTGGCGGGGGTGCTACCGCCGGGCAGCGAAGTGGCGATCGTCGAGCACGCCGGGCACTTCCTTCAGCTCGAACAGCCCGACGTGGTGGGCGGGCAGATCGTCGACTTCCTGCGCACTACTTCTTCTTGAGGCTCGGGTGGCTGCGGGCCAGCAGTGGCAGCAGTAGCCGCTTCGGTGTGAGCTGATAGACCGCGGTCGCCGCGTAGTTGAGTCGGCCCGGCACGACGACTGCCTTGCCGGCGGCCAAACCGTCCACCGCGGCCTTGGCGACATCTTCGGCCGATACCCACAGCGGCTTGGGCAGCGCCGCCTCGGCGTCCTCGTCGGAGATGCCGGCGGCCGCGCCGAATCCGGTTTTCACCGGACCCGGGCACAGGGTGGTTGCCGTGACGCCGCTGGGTTTGAGTTCCTCGCGCAGCGCATAGGTGTAGGACAGCACGAAGGCCTTGGCCGCCCCGTAGACGGCTTGCCCCGGTAGCGGTCCGAAGGCGCCCAATGAGGCGACGTTGAGCACCGCCCCGCGCCGGCGGGCCGCCATTGCGCCGACGAAGCGGGTGCACAGGTCCACGACGGCGGCCACGTCCACCTCGACCACGTTGAGCTCGGCGGTGGGATCGGCTGAGGCCACCGGGCCGGTGGTGGACAGCCCGGCGTTGTTGACCAGGATGTCGACGTCCAGCCCGAGTTCGGTGACCCGCCCGGGAAGCGCTGCCCGCTCCTGGGGCTGCGAAAGATCGGCGCCGACAACGGAACTCGGGCCAGGCAGCGACTCGGCGAGGGCGGTGAGCTGGTCGGTGCGGCGGGCTACCAGCACGACGTGGTGACCGCGCGAGGACAGTACGCGAGCGATTTCGGCGCCGATGCCGGAGGAGGCTCCGGTGATCAGCGCGGCGCGGTGGGGACCGGGAGTCGGCAGCACCTGGCCAGCCTAGGACAATGGCCGCCATGGCTGCCAGCAGACCGATGACCGCGGTTGACGCGCAGATGTTCTGGATGTCGGCCGTCGTACCGAGTGATCAGCTGGTGCTGTACGCCTTCGACGGATCGCCCGAGTCGCCGCAGACCGCCGTCGACGAACTACGCCGGCGCGCCCAGGCGTGCGACGAACTGCGGATGCGGGTGGTGGACAGCGGCCGGTGGCGATACCCGCGATGGTGCCGCGGAGACGTCGGCGCCGATCAGTTCGTGCTGCACGACACCGGGGGAGTGGACTGGCAGGACTGCCTGGACATTGCCGCCCGATTCCGTGGTGACCCGCTGGACCTTCATCGAATGACTTGGCGCGCACACATTTTCCCGCAAGTTGTGGGTGTGCCGGGATGCCGAGACGCGGGATCGGTGGTCGTCATGCAGACCGGCCACGCCTTCGCCGACGGCACCCGGGGGACCCTGCTCGGCGGGGCGCTGCTCGGCCGGCGACAGCCGGTGCCGGTGCCGTCGTCCGCGCGGCCCGGGTTCCTGCCTGCCCGCGGTGTGGCGGCCGCGCGCGCCCATCGCCAACTCGTCCGCGACACCGAGGCCGGGCGGGTGCCGCCTGCCGCTCCGGGCGCTCCGCTGCTCAGCATCAATCAGCGGCCCCGCGCAACACCGGTGCTGCGGACGCTGGTGCTCGACCGCGACCAGCTGACCAAACCCACCGTCACCATCGGGGCATTGTTGGTGATCGCCGAGGCGCTCGGTGGCTACCTCGCCGCGCGTGGTGAGGACACCTCGGCGCTGACGGCCGAAGTGACGATGGCCGGACAACAGGTTCCGGGCGGGCACAACAACTTTCGCAATGTCGGGATCCGATTGCACACCGAGGTCGGCCGCGCCCGGCGGGCGGAGCTGATCGCTGCCGAGCTGGCCGCCCAGCGCCTGCGCGGCGAGCATCCGGCGCTGCGAGCCTCGGCCGCCGCCTCGGCCGCCGTTCCCGCGGCGCTGTTGCGCTGGGGTGTGCGGCAATTCGACCCGGACGCGCGGTCGGCGACGGTCACCGGCAACACTGTGGTGTCCAGCGTGAATCGTGGGCCCGCGGATTTGTCGTTCGGCGGCTGTCCGGTCCTGCTGGCCGCTGGGTGGTCGGGGCTCTCGCCGATGATGAGCCTGACCCACGGAGTGCACGGCCTCGGCGACACCATCGCGCTGAGCGTGCACGCCGACCCGGGCAACGTGGACGTCGACGACTACCTTGACCGGTTGCGCGTTGCGTTTGGCCGCTGAGGTGTAACGCCGATCGGTGCTGATGCTCTAGGTTTACCTGCGTGACTGCCTACAGTGTCGGACTGCTCATCCTGCGTGTGGTGCTCGGCGTGACGATGGCCGCCCACGGTTACAACAAGTTCTTCGGCGGCGGCCGGATCAAAGGGACCGCCGGCTGGTTCGAGAGCATCGGCATGAAGCCCGGCACCTTTCACGCCCGGGTGGCGGCCAGCACCGAGATGGCTGCCGGCATCGGCCTGGCGCTGGGCTTGCTGACACCGATCCCGGCCGCGGGATTCGTCGCGCTCATGCTCGTTGCGGCGTGGACGGTGCACCGGCACAACGGCTTCTTCATCGTCAAAGAGGGCTGGGAGTACAACCTGGTGCTGGCGGCCGCGGCCGTCGCGATCGCCGCAACCGGCGCGGGCAAGTACAGCCTGGACTATCTGCTGTTCAAGGGCACCAGCGTCTACCCGTGGCTGCACGGGTGGTGCGGATTGCTGATCGCACTGGTGCTCGGCCTGGCCGGCGGCATCGGCCAGCTGGCCATCTTCTACCGCCCGCCCGCCAAGGCCTGATCCTTCGGAGTCTCGCCGCGCGGGAATTCGCGCCCGTCCGACTAGAACACGTTCTAGTCTTTTTGCCATGGGATTTCTGAAGCAGGAAGTGCCCGTCATCGACTTCGAGACGTGGAGCAAGGGCACGCGCGCGGAGAAGATCAAACCGATGGCACGGCACTGGGCCGAGGTGGGCTTCGGCACGCCGGTCGCCCTGCATCTGTTCTACGTCGTCAAGATCCTGCTCTACGTCTTCGTCGGAGCACTGTTCGGTCTGGCGACCGCGGGCATCGGTGGACTGACCGACATCGGATCGTGGTGGTCGGAGCCGATCGTCTACGAGAAGGCCGTGCTGTACACGATGCTCTTCGAGGTCGTCGGCCTCGGCTGCGGCTTCGGCCCGCTGAACAACCGGTTCTGGCCGCCGATGGGATCGATCATCTATTGGTTGCGCCCCAACACGATACGGCTGCCACCGTGGCCCAAGCTCGTGCCACTGACCAAGGGCGACAACCGTGGCCCCGTCGACATCGTGCTCTATGGGGCGCTGATCGTGATGATCCTGGTGGCGCTGTTCTCCGACGGCACCGGGCCGGTCCCGGAACTGGGCACCGAGGTGGGTCTGCTGCCGACCTGGCAGATCGCGACAGTCGTGGCGCTGCTGGCGCTGGCCGGTCTGCGCGACAAGGTGATCTTCCTGGCCGCCCGCGGCGAGGTGTACGGCGCGTTCGCGGTGGCCTTCCTGTTCAGCGGTGTCGACATCATCATCGCCGCCAAGCTGGTGTGCATGGCGATCTGGATCGGCGCCGCGACCTCCAAATTGACCCGGCACTTCCCGTTCGTCATCTCCACGATGATGTCCAACAGTCCGGTGGTGCGGCCACGCTTCCTCAAGCGGATGTTCTTCAAGAAGTTCCCCGAAGACCTTCGGCCCGGCCCGATGTCGCACACGCTGGCCCACATCAGCACCGCCATCGAGATGGGTATTCCGTTGGCGCTGTTCTTCTCCCACGGCGGGTGGCCGACCACGATCGCGGCCATCGTGATGGTGTGCTTCCACCTCGGTATCCTGTCGGCCATTCCGATGGGTGTTCCGCTGGAGTGGAACGTCTTCATGATCTTCTCGGTGCTGTCCCTGTTCGTCGCGCACGCTCAGATCGGGATCACCGACATCACCAACCCGTGGCCGATCCTGCTGTTTCTGGCATTGGCGACCACCGTCGTCCTCGGAAACACGGTGCCGCGCAAGGTGTCCTTCCTGCCCGGTATGCGCTACTACGCAGGCAACTGGGACACCACGCTGTGGTGTGTGAAGCCCTCCGCGGAGGCGAAGATCGAGCAGAACCTGGTGACGATCGCCAACATGCCGGCCGCGCAGCTCGAAAAGTTCTACGGCAGTAAGGAAGCCGCGCAGATCCCGCTGTTCATGGGGTATGCGTTCCGCGCGTTCAACACCCACGGCAAGGCGTTGTTCACCCTGGCCCACCGCGCCATGGCCGGTGCGAATGAAGAGGACTACTCGATCACCGACGGCGAGCGCATCTGCAGCATGGCGATCGGCTGGAACTTCGGCGACGGGCACATGCACAACGAACAGTTGATCGCGGCGATGCAGAAGCGCTGTCACTTCGAACCCGGCGAGGTGCGTGTGGTGCTGCTCGACGGCCAGCCGCTGCACCGGCAGCGGCAGGAGTACCGGCTGGTGGATGCCGCGACCGGCGAATTCGAGACCGGTTACGTCAACGTCGCCGACATGGTGAACCGGCAGCCGTGGGACGACACGTTGCCGGTGCACGTGACGTCGGGTACGACTGACCGAACGGTTGGTTGACCCGCTTGACGGTCGTCAAACGGCGTGTGTTTTGATCCAAAGATCACCCCGTCGTAAAGGAGTAGGCCGATGGCTGAAGCGGTAATTGTCGAAGCGGTACGTTCACCAGTCGGGAAGCGCAACGGCGGTCTGTCCGGTGTGCACCCCGCCGAGCTGTCGGCCCAGGTGCTCAACGGTCTGGCCCAGCGCGCCGGCATCGACCCCGAGATCGTCGACGACGTCATCTGGGGCTGTGTCATGCAGGCCGGTGAGCAGGCCCTCGACATCGCGCGGACCGCGGTGCTGACCGCAGGTTGGCCCGAGTCGGTTCCCGGTGTCACCGTCGACCGCCAGTGCGGCTCCAGCCAGCAGTCGGTGCACTTCGCCGCCGCCGGCGTGGTGGCCGGCCACTACGACGTCGTCGTCGCCGGTGGTGTCGAGTCGATGTCGCGCACCCCGATGGGCGCCTCGCTGGCCAACGGCGGAAACCCCTACTCGGCCGGATTCAAGGGCCGCTACGACCGCACCCCCAACCAGGGCATCGGCGCTGAGATGATGGCCACCAAGTGGGGCCTGAGCCGCACCGATCTCGACCAGTTCTCCCTGGACTCGCACGAAAAGGCTGCTGCCGCACAGGACTCCGGCGCCTTCGAGGACCAGATCGTGGGGATCAAGGATGCCGAAGGAAACGTCGTCCTCAAGGACGAGGGCATCCGCCGCGGCACCACGCTGGAGAAGATGGGCCAGCTCAAGCCGGCATTCTCCGAGGATGGCGTGATCCACGCGGGTAACTCCTCGCAGATCTCCGACGGCTCGGCCGCGCTGCTGTTCATGTCGGCGGAGAAGGCAAAGTCGTTGGGTCTCAAGCCGATTGCCCGCGTGCACACCGCGACACTGGCCGGCTCTGACCCGGTGATGATGCTGAGTGGCCCGATCCCGGCCACCCAGAAGGCCCTCGCCAAGTCCGGCCTCAGCGTCGACGAGATCGGTGCCTTCGAGGTCAACGAGGCGTTCGCGCCGGTTCCGATGGCCTGGCTCAAGGAGATCGGCGCCGACGAGAAGAAGCTCAACCCCAACGGCGGCGCGATCGCCCTGGGCCACCCGCTCGGCGGCTCCGGTGCACGGCTGATGACCACGCTGCTCTACCACATGCGCGACAACGGAATTCGCTACGGTCTGCAGACCATGTGCGAAGGCGGCGGCCAGGCCAACGCCACCATTCTCGAGCTGCTGTAGTGACCGACGTGCAAGCCCCCGCCGCTCTCGGAGAGCGGCGGGGCAACGTCCTGCTCATCACGATCAACCGGCCGGAGGCGCGCAACGCCGTCAACGGTGCGGTCAGCACCGCCGTAGGTGACCTGCTTGCGCAGGCGCAGGACGACGCCGACGTCTGGGCGGTGGTGATCACCGGTGCCGGCGATAAATCGTTCTGCGCCGGGGCCGACCTGAAAGCGATCTACAAGCGGGAGAACCTCTTTCACCCGCAACACCCGGAGTGGGGTTTCGCCGGTTACGTCCGGCACTTCATCGACAAGCCGACCATCGCCGCAGTCAACGGCACCGCCCTGGGCGGCGGAACCGAACTGGCCTTGGCCAGCGACCTGGTGATCGCCGAGGAGAGCGCCAAGTTCGGGTTGCCCGAAGTCAAGCGCGGCCTGGTCGCCGCGGCGGGTGGTGTGTTCCGCATCGTTGAGCAGTTGCCCCGCAAGGTGGCCATGCAGTTGCTGTTCACCGGTGAACCGATCACCTCTGCCGAGGCGCTCAAGTGGGGCCTGATCAACGACGTCGTGCCCGACGGCACCGTCGTCGACGCGGCTTTGGCTCTGGCGCAACGCATCACCGTCAACGCGCCGCTGGCCGTGCAGGCCAGCAAGCGCGTCGCGGTCGGTGTCGACGACGGGACCATCACCGCGGACGAAGCCGGCTGGACTCGCACCATGCGCGAGATCGGCCCGCTGATGAAGTCCGAGGACGCCAAGGAAGGCCCGCTGGCCTTCGCCGAGAAGCGCCAGCCGGTCTGGAAGGCGCGCTGACCTAGTTAGGCCGTCGCGGGCTTGGTCGTCGTCGGCGTGGCCGACGTCGACTCGGTCGGCGACGACGTCGTCGTGGTGGTCGGCGTCGTGCTGGTGGTGCTGGTCGCCGTATTGGGTTCGGGCGCATCGGCCGGGCTGAGCACGGTGTCGATCATGTAGATGTACGCGCCCCGAGCGGTGTAGCCGCACACCAGCTTCGCGGTGTCGTTGACCTTGATGTCGCCGCCCTTGCCGGTCACATTCACCGGGCTGCCCTGCTGCGTCGGCATCTTGCCGTGCAGGTCATCGGGGCCCAGGTAGCCCAGCACCAGGTGGTAGTACAGCGTGGACGTCAGTGCGGCCGGGTCGCTCTTCAGCTGCTCCAGCGTCGCCTCGTCGAGCTTGGCGAAGGCGTCGTTGGTCGGCGCGAACACCACATACGGGCCGCCGTCGATGACGCTGTCGATGTTGACGGCCGGGTTGAGGCCACCGGAGATCGCCGCGCTGAACGTGCTCAGGTCCGGGTTCGCGGCGATGGCCGCGGTCGCGTTCTGGTTGCCCATGTTGGTGAACGAGCCCGCGCCGGCCGGGATTCGGTTCTTGTACGCGTCGCAGCCGGAGCCCTGTGGATCGGGCAGCGTGCTCATGCTCGGCACGGGGATCTGCGTCGTGGTCGGCGCCGCCGGGGTGGTGGTCTCCGGGGTCGGATCGGCGTAGGCCTGAACGGCCGTCGGGATCGCGATGGCGATGGCGGCCAACCCTGCGGCGACGCCAAGGGACTTGGTACGAATGCTCACTTCGGCTCCTTTTGAGTCTCTAGTGGAGTCGGCGAAACGCGGGTCCCCGTTACCGCTGCGCCCCGACGAATCGTACTGGCAGCAAAGCTTCAGTCTCAAAACGGCTGGTGAAGCTGCAGTTCAGAGCGCTGCCCGGCGTACCCGCCAGCACAGCAGCGCGGCGAGCGCGCACAGTCCCGCGGCCAGGTAGAAGGCCAGGTTGTAGGTGCCCTGCACGTCGCGCAGCCGGCCCGCGCCGGCGGCCGCCACGGCCGCGCCGACCTGATGGGCGGCGAATACCCAGCCGAAGACCACCGGGGAGCGGGCACCGAAGTACTCGCGGCACAGCACGATCGTCGGCGGCACGGTGGCCACCCAGTCCAGGCCGTAGAAGATGATGAACACCCAGGTGCCCGGCTCGGCGTGCGGGGACAGCAGTGCGGGCAGCGCCAGCAGCGACAACCCGCGGCCGAGGTAGTAGACGACCAGCAGCAGCCGGGGGTCGACCCGGTCGGTGAGCCAGCCGGACAGGATGGTGCCCGCGACGTCGAGCACGCCGACGGTCGCCAGCAGCCCGGCCGCGACGGTGGTGGGCATGCCGTGGTCATTGGCCGCCGGGATGAAGTGCGTTCCGATCAGCCCGTTGGTGGTCATGCCGCAGATCGCGAAGCTGCCCGCCAGCAACCAGAACGCCGGCACCCGCGCGCCGATCAGTATGCCGTCGAATGCCGCCCGGAAACTGGATGCCGGGACTGCTTGCGGCGCTTGGGCTTCCGTCGCTCCGTAGGGGAGCAGGCCCTTGTCGGCCGGGTAGTTGCGCATCAGCAGCAGCACCGGTGGCACGACGGCCAGCGCCGCGCCCGCGACGATCAGCGAGGCCCACCGCCAGCCGTGGCGGGTGGTGACCTCGGCGACCACCGGCAGGAAGATCAGCTGCCCGGTGGCGCTCGCGGCGGTGAGCACCCCGGTGACGAGTCCGCGGCGCTGTTCGAACCAGCGCACCGCAATGGTCGCGACGAAGCCCATCGATATCGCGCCGGTGCCGCCGCCGACGAGCACGCCCCACAGCAACACCAGCTGCCAGCTGGCGGTCATCAGCACGCTGGCCGCCGACCCCGTCGCGATCAGCATCAGGGCGCCGGCCAGCACCGGGCGCACGCCGAACCGATCCATCAGTGCGGCCGCGAACGGTGCGGTCAGCCCGAACAGCGTCATGTTGACCGCCATCGCCAGCCCGACCACACCGTGCGACCAGCCGAACTCGTGGTGCAGCGGGTTCATCATCACGCCGGGCACCGACCGGAAGCCCGCGGCGCCGAGAATCGCCACGAAGCTGACGCCGGCCACTACCCAGGCCCAGTGCAGGCCGATGCGGGTTTTCGGGGTGGAAGTCGTGGTCACCGGATCACTCTGACGGACCGCGCGATCGTCGGCTAGTGGCAAGAAAGACACCATTCGTCAAAAACATGCCAGACTGGCCGAGTGCATCGGATCGCCGTCCTGTGGGTCGAACCCGTCGTCGGCTTCGACGCGGCGATCGCGCCGACGCTCTTCGGTGCGGCCACCGACGCCGACGGGAATCCGCTCTACGAGGTGGTGACCTGCGGCCTGAACCGGGCCCCCGTCGCGACCACCAACGGCTACGCGATGGTCCCTACTGCCGGTCCGGAGGCGCTGGCGACCGCCGACACCGTCGTCATCCCCGGCACCCGGTACGCGCCCGCCCGCGTAGACGGCGAGCTCCACGCCGACCTGGCCGCCGCGCTGGCCACCATCCGGCCCGGAACCCGCATCGTGTCGATCTGCACCGGCGCGTTCGTGCTCGCCGCCGCAGGATTGCTCGACGGACGGCCGGCCACCACGCACTGGCGCTTCGCCGGCGACCTCCGCGCGCTGCGCCCCGACGTCATGCTGGACGAGAACGTGCTGTTCGTCGATGACGGCGACCTGCTCACCTCTGCGGGTCTCGCCGCGGGAATTGACTTGTGCCTGCACATCATTCGCCGTGACCACGGTGCTGCCGTGGCCAACGAGGTGGCCCGCTACTGCGTGGTCCCGCCGTGGCGGGAGGGCGGCCAGGCGCAGTTCATCGAGCGGCAGGTGCCCGACGATCCGCACGGGCACACATCCACCGCCGCCACCCGGCAGTGGGCCCTGGACCATCTCGACGAGCCGCTGTCGATCGAGCAGCTGGCCCGCCACGCCCAGATGAGCGGGCGCACCTTCTGCCGCCGGTTCCGCGACGAGACCGGGCAGTCACCCGGCGGGTGGGTGCGCAGCCGGCGGGTGGAGCGGGCCCGCGAACTGCTGGAGACCCACGACCTGCCCGTCGACGAGGTGGCGCGCCGCGCGGGGCTCGGGTCCGGCGCGAATCTGCGACACCATCTGCGGCGAGGTCTGGGCATGTCGCCGTCGAGCTACCGCAAGGTCTTTCAGGGCTCCTGACCGCGTCTGCCTACGATGTCGGCCATGGCCGAACCACTGATCATGTCCGTTGGCGGGCACAGCCCCGAACTGCACGCCGAATCCTGGGTCGCACCCAACGCGGCGGTGATCGGCCAGGTGCGGCTCGCCGCGCGGGCCAGCGTCTGGTACTCGGCGACCTTGCGGGCCGAGGCCGAGTGGATCGACGTCGGCGAGGGCAGCAACATCCAGGACGGCTCCACCGTGCACGTCGACCCGGGCTTCCCGGTGAAGATCGGTGCGGGCGTGACGGTCGGGCACAACGCCGTGCTGCACGGCTGCACGGTCGAGGACGGTTCGCTGGTCGGGATGGGCTCGATCGTGCTCAACGGCGCCGTGATCGGTGCGGGGTCGATCGTGGCCGCCGGCGCGGTGGTTCCGCAGGGCATGATGGTGCCGCCGCGATCCCTGGTGGCCGGTGTTCCCGCCAAGGTGCGCCGCGACCTGTCCGACGCCGAACTGGACGGCAATCGGATGAACGCCGCGGTCTACGAGCACCTCATCGACCTGCACCACGACTCCGCGTAGCGGCCGGCGGGATCGATCTCACACCGTGGTCAGGTTTGCGTCGCGGCAAGACTGCCGATAAGTCCTAGCGTGAACTCGAAGCGGATCCTGGTCACCGGTGCCACCGGATACGTTGGTTCCCGGCTGGTGGCGCGGCTGCTCGACGACGGTCACGAGGTCGTCGCCGCGACCCGCAACCCGGAGAAACTCGGCCGGTTCGGCTGGTGTGACCGGGTGACGGCCGTCGTCTTCGATGCCGACGACCCGACGTCGGTCGAGACAGCGCTCGCCGTATCCGGACACATCGACGTCATCTACTACCTGGTGCACGCCATCGGCCAGCCCGGCTTCCGCGAGCGCGACAATGCAGGCGCGGCGAACGTGGGCAGAGCGGCGGCTGCGGCCGGCGTGGGGCGCATCGTGTACCTCGGCGGGTTCGTGCCCGACGACGACACGTTGTCCGAGCATCTGGCCGGCCGGGCCGAGGTCGCCGCGGCGCTGGACGTCGACGGCGGCGCAGAACTGGTCTGGCTCGGAGCGGCGGTCATCATCGGCGCGGGCTCGACGTCGTTCGAGATGGTCCGCTATGTCGGCGACCGGTTCTGGGTGATTCCGCTACCGCCGTGGGCCGACCACGACATCGAACCCATTTCGATCAGCGACGTGCTGTACTACCTGCTGGCCGCGGCCGACCCCGCAGTGGTGCCGGCGGGGTCGTACGACATCGTCGGGCCCGACGTCGTGACCTACGGCGAGCTGTTGCAGACCTACATCGAGGCCGCCGGTGAACTGCGGGCCGGGCTGCCGGTGCGCGATATCGTGCCGCAGGCGATCGTCGGCCGAGTGGCCGGCGCGGCGGTACCGGTGCCCAGCGGATTGGCCGCCGATCTCATCGAATCGCTGGACCATCCGATGACGGCCTCGGACACTGTCTTACGTGATCATGTCCCGGACCCGCCCGGTGGACTCACCACCATCGAAGACGCCGTCGCCGCCGCGGTGGCCAGCCCGCCGCCCTGTCCGGTCGACCGACTGGCCGACCCGCATCATCTGGCTGACAGCGATCCGATCTGGGCAGGCGGGGATGCGCTGCGACTGCGGCGGATGGCTGCCACGGTGACGCCCGGGGTGGCGCGCCCCGCGCTGAGACTGCTGGACTCGGTGCCCGGCCCGCTGGCCGGCGCGCTGCGGACCGGCCTGGACCTGGTGCTGGCGAAAGTTCGCTTGTTATGACGATGTTGGCTGAACTTCGGTCGGTGGCGTCCAATGTTGCTGTACCGCATCAGGAGTGGCCGTCCGCGATCCGCCGGCGGCGCATCGCGGTGTGCGTGGTGCTGGTTCTCGGTGCGCTGCTGCTCGGCTTGTCGCTGACCCGCAGGCCCGGCGATGCGGCGTTCTACTGGCTGACGATGGCGCTGGCGGCGACGTGGGCCTTCGGTGCGCGGGCGTCCGGACCGGTGCACCTGGGGTGCATCCGCTGGCGCGGGCGAAACCAGCGCCCGGTCATCACCGGGCTCGCGATCGGATTGCTGCTCGGCGGCATTTTTGTGCTCGGCGGTCTGGTGACCCGTGAGATACCGCCGGTGGCCGAGGCCATCACCCGTGTGCTGGAGTACGCCAACCACGGCAGCCTGCTGCTGATCGTGGTGATCACCCTGGTGAACGGTCTGGCCGAGGAAATGTTCTTCCGCGGCGCGCTGTACACCGCGCTGGGCGCCTTCCACCCTGTGGTGATCTCGACGGTGCTCTACACCATCGCGACGTGTGCCAGCGGCAACTGGATGCTCGGCTTCGCCGCGATCATCCTCGGCACCGTGTGCGCCCTGGAACGCCGAGCCACCGGCGGAGTGCTGGCACCGGTGCTGACCCACGTGGTCTGGGGTCTGATCATGGTGCTGGCACTGCCGCCGATGTTCGGCATCTGGCACTAGGCCCGATTGGCCGGCTCCTCAGCGGGTCGTCCCTCCCCGCATCGTCGACCGACCTAGGCCAGCGGGTGGGCGATCTCGTCGCGCGGCATGCGTGCCGCGACGAGCGCGACCGCGGCCAGCAGCACCGGCGCGACACCGGTCACCGCGAAGATGAGCTCCACCGGAACCACTTTCGACAGCGGGCCCGCGACCGCCATCGACACCGGCATGAACGCCAGCGAGACGAAGAAGTCCAGACTCGACACCCGGCCCAGCATCTCCGCCGGTACCCGCCGCTGCAGCAGCGTGCCCCAGATGACCATGCCCGCGCCGTCGGTGAGGCCGACGACGAACAGCGCGATCACCATCACCGGCAGCGACGACGTCGCGCCGACGAGCACCAGCGGCAGTGAGCCCGCGCCCCACATCGTCATCATCACCGTGAGGTAGCGCCGCGGCAGCCGACGCGAGGACACCGCCAGTGCGCCCAGTGCACTGCCCAGCCCGAACGAGGCGAGCATCAGGCCGTATACCTGCTCGCCGTGGGCGAACCGGTTGTGGGCGATGAACGGCAGCAGCACCTCGATCGGACCCATCGCCAAGAACACCCAGGTGCAGGCGAACAGCAGCGTCCAGCGCAACCATCGGGTGTGCAGGACGAACCGCAGACCCTCCCTGAGATCGGTGAGGACGTGCGGCTTTTCGCGCTCGACGGTCATCACGATGTGTGAGCCGTGGCCGGGCCGCATGGACACCAGCAGGGTCAGCGCGACCGCGAACAGTGCAGCCACCGTGACCGAACCCAGGGCGGGGAAGGTGATCCCGATCAGCACACCGGCCGCTGCCGGGCCGATGGCCTGTTGCAGGGTGGGCCGGATCGCGCCTTCGACACCGTTGGCGGCCAGCAGCTGCTCGGCCGGCAGGATGCGCGGCAGGTAGGCGCTGTAGGCCGGGAAGAAGAAGGCGGCGCCGATACCGAGAACCGCTGCCGCAGTTGCCATGTGCCACAGATGCAGCTCGCCGAGCATGCCGAGGACGGCGACGGCGCCGGTGGCGGCGAGGTTGGTGACCTCGACCGCGATGATGATGGCGCGCTGCGGTACCCGGTCGGCGACGATTCCGCCGACGAGGATGAAGGCCAGCATGCCGGCGGCAAGGCAGGCCGCGACCAGAGACAACGCGGCCGGGTCGTCGGCGAGGGCGATGACTTGAAGCGCCATCACGACGGTCCACATACCTTCGGCGAACAGCGAAATCGACATTGCCGCGATGAGCAGCCGGAATTCGCGGTACCGGAACGGTGTGAGCACGCGCCAGCGCCCGGTGGGTTTCACCGGCTCGATGTCGTAGTGCGTACTCATGCCGTCGATGGTCGCTGACCGGCGCAGGCCACGTCCAACGATTTTCGGGTCAGCCGAACAGGTCGTCGATGGAGGGTGCGGGGCGGCCGGCGAGTTTGTAACTCACCCACTGGTTCAACGAGATTCCCTGCTCGGCGGCCTCGACCACCAGTCGTTCGTGCAGCACGGGCGAGGTGCGCACCGCGAACTTGCCGCTGTAGCGGTGGTCGGTCAACGACTCCGGCGGGTACCGGCCTTTGAACTCCAGGCAGAGTCCGAGTTACCGGCAGTAGTCGTCAGACCATTCGGCGCGGTACGTGTAGTTCGGCATCGCCCCATGATGGCCAGAGGCTCCGACAATTCCGGGGCCGGTGGCGGCTGGGCGCCGCGTGGTGAGTGGCTTTTCCAGAGTGGTATTGCCCCGCCGGCTCGGCTAGTCGTCGGTGAACGTCGGCGAGCGGTGTTCCTGGAATGCCCGGGTGCCCTCGCGGAAGTCCTTGGAGCCCAACAGAACCAGCTGGCCTTCGCTTTCGCGGCCGATCGCCGGTTCGAGTTCGGTGAGCGTCGCGGCGTTGATCGCCTGCTTGGTCTTGCGCAGCGCGATCGCGGGACCGGATACCAGCTTGTCGAGCACCGCCGCCACGCCGGCCTCCAGCTCGTCGGCCGGATACACCTCACTGACCAGACCGAAGCCGAACGCGTCGGCCGCCGAAATACGTTCGGCCAGAAGCGCCATCTTCATGGCGCGGGCCCGCCCGATCGAGGCGGCCACCAGCGCCGACGCGCCGCCGTCGGGCATCAGGCCGATCTTGGTGAACGCCAGCAGGAAAAACGCCTTCTCCGAAGCCAATACGATGTCGCAGGCCAGCGCGAGCGATACCCCGACCCCGGCCGCCGGCCCGTGCACAACCGACACCACCGGCTTGGGCAGGTTCACGATCGCGCGCACCGCGCGGTTCGCCTCCTGCAGAACCTCGTCCGGGGTGTCCGGCCGGCGGTTCGACTGATCCTCGGCGCTGATGCCCGCACCGGAGCTGAACCCGCGTCCCGCCCCACCGAGTCGCACGGCCCGGACCGCCGCGTCGTCGGCCGCATGCTCGAGAACGTCGGCCAGCGTGCGGAGCATGATCGCGTTCAGCGAGTTCAGGCTGTCCGGCCGGTTCAGCGTCACCGACAACACTCCGCTGTCGAGCGACACGGTCAGTTCCGGCACACCGGTGTAGGCGTCGATGGTCGTCATGGCTGCACCTTAGCCCCGGCGGGGGCGCAGCCCACGACTGGTCGGGCCAGGTGTAAATAGTTAAAGCGGCGATCAATCAACTGGAGGGTAGACAACCTATGGCCGGACCACTGCACGGCTTGCGAGTCATCGAATTGGCGGGCATCGGCCCCGGTCCGCATGCCGCGATGATCCTCGGTGACCTGGGCGCCGACGTCGTCCGCATCGACCGGCTCGGCAAGGGCGCCGGCACCCCCAGCAACGACTACCTGCTGCGCAACCGTCGCTCGGTCGGCGCCAACCTCAAGGATCCGAACGACCGCGACATGGTCCTGGGTCTGATCGCGAAGGCCGACGTCCTCATCGAGGGATTCCGTCCCGGTGTCACCGAACGACTCGGGCTCGGACCGGAGGACTGCGCCAAGGTCAACGAGCGCCTGATCTACGGCCGTATGACCGGGTGGGGCCAGGACGGGCCGCGCAGTCAGCAGGCCGGCCACGACATCAACTACATCTCGCTCAACGGCTTGCTGCACGCCGTCGGCCGGGTCAACGAACGTCCCGTCCCGCCGCTGAACCTGGCCGGCGACTTCGGCGGCGGCTCGATGTTCCTGCTGGTCGGCATCCTGTCCGCGCTGTGGGAGCGGGAGCGTTCCGGCAAGGGGCAGGTCATCGACGCGGCGATGGTCGATGGCTCCAGCGTGCTGGCCCAGATGATGTGGGCGTTCCGCCACATGGGCATGTGGAGCGACGAGCGCGGCACCAACATGCTCGACACCGGCGCGCCCTACTACGACACCTACGAGTGTTCCGATGGACGGTACGTCGCGGTCGGCGCGATCGAGCCGCAGTTCTACGCCGAACTGATCGAGAAGCTCGGTCTCAAAGACGCCGACCTGCCCGACCAGAACGACATCACCCGTTGGCCGGAACTGCGTGCGGTGCTCACCGACACCTTCGGCAAGCACGACCGTGACCACTGGGCCACGGTGTTCGCCGGAAGCGACGCCTGCTGCACGCCGGTGCTGTCATTCGCCGAGGTCGACACCGAACCGCACAACACCGAGCGCAACACCTTCTACACCGAAGCGGGCTCGACGTTCCCGGCTCCTGCCCCCCGGTTCTCCCGGACCGGGCTCGACACCCCGGCCGCACCCGGCGTACCGGGAGCCGACAACGAGGCCGTCCTGCGCGACTGGGTATAGTCCCCAACCAACCAGTAGGTCGAGCTAACTGAGTATCTGAAAGGAAACCATTCGTGGAGATCAAGGACGCCGTAGCCGTCGTCACCGGCGGTGCCTCAGGACTGGGCCTGGCCACCACAAAGCGGCTGCTCGACGCGGGCGCCTCGGTGGTCGTCATCGACCTCAAGGGTGAAGACGTCGTCGCCGAGCTGGGGGAGCGCGCCAAGTTCGTGGCGGCCAACGTCACCGACGAAGAGGCCGTCACCAAGGCGCTCGACATCGCCGAGTCCCTCGGCCCGGTGCGTATCAACGTCAACTGCGCGGGCATCGGCAACGCCATCAAGACCCTGGGCAAGGACGGGCCCTTCCCGCTGGACGGCTTCAAGAAGGTCGTCGAGGTCAACCTGATCGGCACGTTCAACGTGCTGCGCCTGGCCGCCGAGCGGATCGCCAAGACCGAACCGCTCAAGGGTGAGGAGCGCGGCGTCATCATCAACACCGCCTCGGTCGCGGCCTTCGACGGCCAGATCGGGCAGGCCGCCTACTCGGCGTCCAAGGGCGGTGTGGTCGGTATGACCCTGCCGATCGCACGGGACCTGTCGCGCAGCCTGATCCGGGTGTGCACCATCGCCCCGGGCCTGTTCAAGACCCCGCTGCTGGGTTCGCTGCCCGAAGAGGCGCAGCGCTCGCTCGGCCAGCAGGTGCCGCACCCGGCCCGCCTCGGCGATCCCGACGAGTACGGCGCGCTGGCCGTGCACATCGTCGAGAACCCGATGCTCAACGGTGAGGTGATCCGTCTGGACGGCGCCATCCGGATGGCCCCGCGATGACCCTGAAGACCAAGTTCACCGAGACCTTCGGTGTCGAGCACCCGATCGCCCAGGGCGGTATGCAGTGGGTCGGTCGCGCGGAACTCGTTGCCGCCGTTGCCAATGCGGGCGGACTCGGGTTCATCACCGCGCTCACGCAGCCGACGCCGGCTGATCTGGCCAACGAGATCGCCCGCACCCGGGACATGACCGACAAGCCGTTCGGGGTGAACCTGACGATCCTGCCGGCCATCAACCCGCCGCCTTACGACGAGTACCGCCAGGTGATCGTCGACGCGGGCATCAAGATCGTCGAGACCGCCGGATCCAACCCGGCGCCGCACCTGCCGATGTTCCACGACAACGGCATCAAGGTGCTGCACAAGTGCACGTCGGTGCGGCATGCGGTGAAGGCCCAGAGCCTGGGGGTCGACGGCATCAGCATCGACGGGTTCGAGTGTGCCGGACACCCCGGTGAAGACGACGTCCCGGGCCTGGTGCTGATCCCGGCCGCCGCCGAGAAGATCGAGATCCCGATGATCGCCTCGGGCGGTTTCGCCGATTCCCGCGGCCTGGTGGCCGCGCTGGCGCTGGGTGCCGACGGCATCAACATGGGTTCACGGTTCATGTGCACGGTCGAGTCCTGCATCCACCAGAACGTCAAGGAAGCGATCGTGGCCGGCGACGAGCGGGGCACCGAGCTGATCTTCCGCAGCCTGCACAACACCGCCCGGGTGGCCTCCAACGTCGTGTCCCGCGAGGTCGTGGAGATCCTCAAGGGCGGCGGGCAGTTCGAGGACGTCAAGGATCTGGTGGCCGGCGTGCGCGGCCGCAAGGTGTTCGACGACGGTGACATCGATGCCGGCATCTGGACCGTCGGCACCGCGATGGGCTTGATCAACGACATCCCGACCTGTGGCGAGCTGATCTCCCGGATCGTCTCCGAAGCCGAAGAGATCATCGGTGGTCGGCTGGCCGGAATGATCGAGAGCCAAGACGCAAAAGTGCCCGCCTGATCCCAGGCGGGCACCACCCACATCAAAGCTCCGGACGGCGCGTCACCGCATCAGCGGTGGGGCGCCGTTTGGCGCTGCGCGCTAGCTCGCGTTGGCGAGCGGGGGCTTGTCCTCGAACTGCTCGGAGGTGTCACCCTCCACGAGGAAGTCGCCGTGATACAGCGCATCGAAATCGATTTTGATGACATCGGCACTGGTGTCGTCGATCCACATACCCAGGACTCTATGAGCCGCCTTTAAGGAATCGTTGAGCCCCGATTCGGAGTTTCCTGGCAATTGTTACTCACGAGTCAGGTCGTGCCTTACTCAAAAGTCAGGTTGGTCACACGTGGAGCCAAAAACCGCCTACGACTAGGGTGGCTCTGAGCAGGGAGGACATCACAGATATGTCACAGCAGACCGTCGACAACCCGTTTTTCGCCCGCTTCTGGACCGTGCTGTCCGCGCACGAGTCACAGGCCATGCGCAGGCTCCGCCGAGAGAATCTCGCCGGGCTGCACGGGCGTGTCCTGGAGGTCGGGGCGGGCACCGGAAGCAACTTCGAGTTCTACCCCGACACGGTGACCGAGGTCGTCGCGCTCGAGCCCGAAACCCGCCTCGCGCCGATGGCCGAACACGCCGCCGCGGCGGCCAGGGTTCCCGTCACCGTCATCGAATCGACCGTCGAGACCATGCCGGCCGCCGAACCCTTCGACGCGGTGGTGTGCTCGCTGGTGCTGTGCTCGGTCGCCGACCCCGACGGGGTGCTGCGGCAGCTCAACTCCGTGCTGAAGCCGGGCGGCGAACTGCGCTACTTCGAGCACATCGCCGAAGGCGGATGGCGCGGTCAAGTGCAGCGGGTGGCCGACGCGACGATCTGGCCGCGGTTCGCCGGCAACTGTCACACCCACCGCGACACCGAGCGCGCGATCTCCGGGGCCGGATTCGTCATCGAGACCGCGCGTCGTGAGGCGCAATTCCCGGCCTGGGTGCCCCTGCCCGTGCACGAGGTCGCACTGGGCCGGGCGACGAAGAACTAGTTCTTCAACAATTCGGGCAACTGCTGCAGCAGGGTCGGCAGCGCGGTGCTGGCCGACTCGCGGATCGTGAGTGTCGCATTCGTCGACAGCGGAGTCGGCTCGGGAT
Source organism: Mycobacterium sp. SA01 (assembly GCF_041287105.1). NCBI lineage: Bacteria > Bacillati > Actinomycetota > Actinomycetes > Mycobacteriales > Mycobacteriaceae > Mycobacterium > Mycobacterium sp. SA01. Next base: position 903,378 of record NZ_JBGGNO010000020.1, read on the forward strand.
TGACCTCCACGACGACGGCTCCGCGGGCCAACGCCACATCCGGCAGGCCCGCCGCCGGGTAGACGATTCCGGACGTGCCGACCACCACCAGGACGTCGGAGGTCGCCACCGCTTCGACGGCGGCCTGCCACGGCTCGTCGGGCAGCTGTTCGCCGAACCAGACGATCCCGGGACGGACCAGTCCGCCGCATTCGCAGTGCGGCGGCATCTTCTCCAGCTCGGGCTCGGGCATGTCCGGCAGCGGACCGTGGTAGCGCGAACCGCAGGTGTCGCACCAGAACTCGAACAGGCTGCCGTGCAGGTGGTGCACCGGGTTGCTGCCCGCCCGCTCATGCAGATTGTCGACATTCTGGGTGATCACCGAAACCTCGGCGTAGTCCTGCCAGGCCGCCACCGCGCGGTGCCCGTCGTTGGGCTCGACCTGCTGCACGAGGTGATGCCGCCACAGGTACCAGGCCCACACCCGTTCGGGGTGGTTCTGCCAACCGTCTGTGCTCGACAGTTCGTAGGGGTCGTACTTGGCCCACAAACCGGTCTTGTCGTCGCGGAACGTCGGCACGCCGCTCTCGGCGGAGATCCCCGCCCCGCTCAGTACCGCGATACGCACATCCCCCAAAATAGCCGGTCTGGGCGATACTTAGCAGGTGTCGGATTTGGGGGTCTGGTTACGCGTCGACGGACAGGCCTCGCGGCCGTTGTTTGATCAGCTCAGAACACAGATCATCGAGGGGATCCGGGACGGGCGCCTGTCGCCCGGGACCAGGCTGCCGACGGTGCGCGAGCTGGCCGGTCAGCTGAATCTGGCCGTCAACACCGTCGCGCGGGCCTACCGCGAACTGGAAACTGCAGGCATCGTCGAAACCCGCGGCCGTTTCGGCACGTTCGTGGCCCGCGCCGATCCGGCCGACGCCGCGATGGCGGCGGCGGCCCACGCCTACGTCGAAGCCGCCCGTGCGCTGGGACTGGGCAAGCAGGAGGCGCTGCAATATCTGGACAACGCGTTCGGCTGACCCGTCAGCCGAATTCCAGCAGAGTGTAGGAGCCGCGGAAGCGCTTCGTCGGGCCGAAGTTCCAGATCGCCGGCCACACCGTGTCGAAGAAGAAGCCGCGGCCCTTGGGCATCGGGATGTCGTGGACCGCGGTGATCCCCGGCACCGTGTTGACCAGGTCGGCCAGCTGCACGGTGGTCAGGCTGAACGGCATCGGTGGGACGCGGTAGTGCTTCGAGGACTTCATACCCTTCGGGGCAAGCTTCTTGACGAACACCGGCGGCATGTCGAAGAACATCTGGCCGCCCGGAAAACGCTTGGCGCACTGGACAATAAGGTCCATCGCCTCGTTCGGCTGCAGGTACATCAGCAGACCCTCGGCGGTGATGAACACACCGTTGGAGGTATCGATTCGGTCCATCCAGCTGTAGTCCAGCGCGGACTGCGCCAGCGCGGTGATTCGCGGAGACGCCGGCAGCAGACGCTCACGCAGCTCGATCACCGGCGGCAGGTCCACCGACACCCAGTGGAACTGAGGATCGGCGATGGCATCGCTCAACCGCCAGAAGCTGGTTTGGAAACCTTCGGCCAGCGCGACGACGGTGGCCTTGGGATGCGTGCGCAGATAGCTGACCGCGCAGGAGTCGACGGCCAGCGAGCGCAGCGCCATCTCCTGGCCCTTGCGACCGAACTTGTCGAAGTCGAAGTCGATGGAGTCGACGACCTTGATCGCCATGGGGTCGCGCAGGATCGCGCCGGGCAGACTCGCCTGGTGGGCGCGGCCGTTGAGCGTCAGCAGCGCGGTTTCGGAGACGCCACCCAGCTGGCTTGCGTCGATCTTTTCCGTTGTCATGTCAATACCTTCGCCAGAGTGCGCAGGTTGCGCGTGGTGGTCGACGACTTGTAGCGCTTCTTACCCATCGTCTTACCGACGGCCGAGTCCAGCGTCGAGGACTTGGGGACCTGCCAGTACAGGACGCCGTCGCCGCGTTCGATCTTCTCGTCGGGTCCGGCGTCGCCGGCCAGATCGGCCAGCTCGTCGAGAACCTTCCCGTCGCTGACGAACGTGACGTACGAGTGATACCCCTCGACCTCGCGTTCGAACGGATAGCCGTCGGCGATGGCGCGCAGAGTCTCGAGGTCGTACACCAGCACCCAGGCTTCGTAACCGAACGTATCCCGAAGTGCCGCTTCGGCTTTCGTGCGCACCGTCGTGGCGGTGGCACCGCTGTCCAGCAACACGTTGCCGCTGGCGAGGATGGTGCGCACGTCGGTGAACCCGGCGCCGGTGAGTGCCTCGGCGACGTCGGCCATCTTCATGGTCGTTCCGCTCACGTTCACACCGCGCAGGAAAGCCGCGTAGCGGGTCATGTTCTCGATGCTAGCGACGTAGGCTCGGGGGATGTCCCGTCAGGTGTTCGACGACAAACTGCTGGCGGTGATCGCGGGCAACTCACTGGGCGTGCTCGCGACCATCAAACGTGACGGCCGCCCGCAGCTGTCCAACGTGACGTATCACTTCGACCGGCGCAATCTCGTCGTCGAAGTCTCCATCACCGAGCCGCGCGCCAAGACCCGCAATCTGCGCCGCGACCCGAGGGCCTCGCTCCTGGTGTCCTCCGACGATGGCTGGTCCTATGCCGTCGCCGACGGCAACGCCATCCTCACCCCGCCCGCGGCCGAACCGCACGACGACACCGTCGAAGCGCTCGTCGCGCTCTATCGCAACGTCGCCGGTGAGCATCCGGACTGGGACGACTACCGACGCGCCATGGTCACCGACCGCCGGGTGCTGCTGAAGCTGCCGATCTCGCATGTCTACGGAATGCCGCCCGGCATCCGCTGACCCACGGGTTAGTCTGACCGCATGGCCGAATCAGAGTCCGAACCGCAGGACGACAACAAGCGCAAGTTCCGCGAGGCGCTGGAGCGCAAGAAGGCGAAGTCTGCGGGTGGCTCGGCGCACACGGACAGCGGCCCCAAGCAGCCCCGCTCGCACGGGCCGGTGGAGAACCGGCGGGAATTCCGTCGTAAGAGCGGCTAGCCGGCCGCCTGCTCGGAAAGCTCTGCCGCAGGTCGTGATTCCTGCCAGAGAATGGCCGCCAGGCACGCCACGGCCAGCACCCCGACCGCGACCGCGAACACGGTGCCGCCGGTGCGCAGCCCCCACGCCTGTGCGGCGAAACCCTCCCCGATCACCGGGATCGAAATCGCGATGTAGGCCACCACGAAATAGGTGGAGCTGACCTCGGCGCGCCGGTCCGCGGGAGTGCGTTCGGCGACCGCCGCCAAGCCGCGGCTGAAGCTGATGCCCTGACCGGCCCCGGCCACCACAGCCGCGGCGATCAGGCCGGTCAGTGACGAATAGTGCAGGGCGACAACCAGAATGCCCATGCCCACCGCGAGTATGGCGCAGCCAAGCGCGACCGCGCGCTGCGGTTCGATACGGGTTCCGGCGATCTGCGCGACCGCCGAGGCGCCGAAGATCGAGCCGGCCATCAAGCCGGCCAGCGCGTGATTGCCGATCCCGATCACGTTGGTCAGCAGGGACGGCGCCACCGAGGTGAACAGCCCCGTGACGGCAAAGCCGGCGAAGGCCGCCAGCGCGGCGGTGATGAACACCGACCGCACCTCGGGCGGCACCGAAAGCCGTTGCAGGCCGAGCTTTCCGGTGCGGCTCGACGTCTCGGGCACCGACAGGATCGCGGCCGCGGCCAGCACCATCAACCCGATGTGGACGAGGTAGGTGAGCTTCAGCGGGCTCGGCGCGTACTGCGCCAAGATGCCGGCCAGGATGGGCCCGGTGCCGAGGCCGCCGATGTTGGCGATGGTCGCCACCGCCGCCGCGCGGGTCCGCCAGCTCGGCGGCGCGGCTTCGATGACCGCCGCGGTGGCGGTGCCGGTGAAGACGCCCGCCGACAAACCGGAGAGCACTCGGCCCACCAGAAGCTCGGGCACCGAGTCCGCGAACAGGAACATCACCGCACTCGCCAGCGCGGCGCCGACACCGGCCAGCAGCACCGGCCGTCGGCCGATGGCGTCGGACCAGCCGCCGAACACCAGCAGCGCGAACAACACCCCGCCGGCGTAGGTCGCGTAGATGACGGTCGTCGTCAGCACCGCGAAGTGCATCTGCTCTGAGTACAGCGCGTACAGCGGAGTGGGCAGCGTGGTGCCCACCATGATCGCGGCGAACGCGTAGGCCAACAGGGCGAAGGCGAACGATCTGCGGGTGGATGCCATGCGAATAGTCAACGCGAGCTCGCTGTGCGCATTCCTGGCGAGCAGACACAAACTCGGGCGGATCGATCCTCTGAAGCCCGAGTTTGTGTCTGCTCGGCGCTAGTGGTGGGTGGCCTTCTCGGCGCCGACACCGGTCAGCGAGCGGACCTCCATTTCGGCATTGATCTCCGGATCGCCGGTGTCGTTGGACGTCAGCGTCCCGATGATGCCGAGGACGAACGCCAGCGGAATCGACACGATGCCGGGGTTGGCCAGCGGGAACCAGTCGAAATTGGCGCCGGGGATCATCGCGGTCTTGTTGCCCGAGACTGCCGGCGAGAAGACTATCAGCACCAGGCAGCTGATCAGGCCGCCGTACATGCTCCACAGGGCGCCGCGGGTGTTGAACCGCTTCCAGTACAGCGAGTACACGATCGTCGGCAGATTGGCCGAGGCTGCGACAGCGAAGGCCAGCGCCACCAGGAACGCGACGTTCTGGCCGTTGGCCAGGATGCCCAGTCCGATCGCGGCGACACCGAGCACCACCGCGGTGATCCGGGAGACCTTGACCTGTTCCTCCTCGGTCACCTTGTGACTCTTGAGCACGCTGGCATAGACATCGTGGGCGAAGGACGCCGACGCGGTGATGGTCAGACCCGCGACCACGGCCAGGATGGTGGCGAAGGCCACCGCCGAGATGACCCCGAGCAGGATCACCCCGCCGAGCTCGAAGGCGAGCAGCGGTGCCGCCGAGTTCTGTCCGCCCGGGGCGGCCAGGATCTTGTCGGGGCCGACCATCGCGGCCGCGCCGTAGCCCAGCGCCAGGGTGAACAGGTAGAAGGCGCCGATCAGACCGATCGCCCACACCACCGACCGCCGAGCCTCTTTCGCGGTCGGCACCGTGTAGAAGCGCATCAGCACGTGCGGCAGGCCCGCAGTGCCGAGCACCAGCGCCAGACCCAGCGACAGCAGGTTGATCTTCGAGGTGGTGTTGGCGCCGTACTGGGCACCTGGAGCCAGCACGTCGCGGCTGGCGACGCCCTTGGTGGTGGCGTCATGCACCATCTGTTGCGCGGAACCCAGGATGTCGGAGAAGTTCAGACCGAACTTGACCAGCACCATGGCCGTCATGATTGCCGCACCCGCGATCAGCAGGACGGCCTTGATGATCTGCACCCAGGTGGTGCCCTTCATGCCGCCGACCAGGACGTAGACGATCATCAGCACACCGACCACCGCGATCACGAAGGACTGGGCGGTGCGGCCGTGCACGTCGAGCAGCAGCGCGACCAGGCCGCCGGCACCGGCCATCTGGGCCAGCAGATAGAACAGTGACACCGTCAGCGTCGAGGTGGCCGCGGCCACCCGCACCGGCCGCTGCTTGAGCCGGAAGCTCAACACATCGGCCATCGTGAATTTGCCTGTGTTGCGCAGCAATTCGGCCACCAGCAGGAGGGCGACCAGCCACGCCACCAGGAAGCCGATCGAATACAGAAAGCCGTCGTAGCCGTACACCGCGATAGCGCCTGCGATGCCGAGAAAGCTTGCCGCAGAAAGGTAGTCACCGGCGATGGCGATGCCGTTCTGCGGTCCGGAGAACGCCCGGCCGCCGGTGAAGAACTCGGTGGCGTTGGTGTTGGTGCGGCCGGCGCGGATCACGATGAACAACGTGATCAGCACGAAGGCCACGAAGATGCTGATGTTGACGACCGGGTTGCCGATTCGGGCTGCCTCGGCGAGGACGGTGGTGCTCACTGGGCCGTGCCTTCCATCTCGGTGCGGATGGCCTCGGCGCGCGGGTCGAGCTCCCGGTTGGCGAACCGCACGTACAGGCCCGTGATGAGGAACGTCGTCACGAACTGGCCAAGACCGATGAGCAGCCCGACGTTGACGTTGCCCCACACCGAGATCGCCATGAAGTCGTGGGCGAAGGCGCCCAGCAGAACATAGGTGGCGTACCAGATCAGGAAGAAGGCCGTGGTGGGGAACACGAAGCGGCGCAGTGTGCGGCGCAGCTCCTGAAACTCGGGACTGGCCTGCATGGCCAGGTATTGGGCCCCGCTGGGATGGGTCTCCCGTGGCGGCAGGTCGGTTGTGGACACCGCGTGCTCCTCAGCTCGAAAAGGTGTGAACTCCGGTCGTGTTCACAGGCTATTGAGAGGTGCATCACAGTCCTAGAGCGCGCGCGGACCGTGCGTTGAACGGTTGGCGGTCGGCGCTGAACGGTCTGTGGTCAACCGCGCGGGACTCGCTCCAGGCCCATGCCGAGGCGCTCCGGCACATGCATGCGGGCGAAGATGCGCGCCACATCGGGGGGCACGTCGGTGCGGGTGATGCGGCTGACGAGCACCATCGTCGCGAACGCCAGCGGGACGGTGACGGCGGCGGGGTAGCCGATCAGCGTGGTCAGCCAGCCGCCGAGCACGTCGTCGCCGACCCAGCCGGTGATCGCGACGAGGATGGCCAGACCGGAGGCCAGTGCGCCGACCGCCAACCCGGCGATCGCCCCGGCCGCGGTCAGCCCGCGCCACCAGATGCCGAGGACCAGCAGCGGGCACAGGGTGGATGCCGCGACGGCGAAGGCCAGACCGACACCGCGCGAGAGCTCCAGGACCGGGGCGACGACGGAAAGCGGAATGGGGACGAGGCCGGCGATCAGCGCCACCATCCGGAAGTCGCGGACCCGCCCACGCAGCACATCGGTGGACAGCGCGCCGGCGATGCTGACCAGCAGACCGGACGAGGTCGCCAGGAAGGCCGCGATGGCGCCGGCCGCGACCAGGGCACCGAGCAGTTCGCCGGGCAGCCCGGCGATGGCGGCCGACGGCAGCAGCAGCACCGCGGCGTCGGCCTTGCCGGTGATGAGCAGCTGAGGCACATACAACCGGGCGAACACCCCGAGCAGCACGGGGAACAGATAGAACAGCGACAGTAGGGCGATCACGCTCAGCGCGGTACGGCGCGCGGCGCGCCCGTCGGTGTTGGTGTAGAAGCGGACCAGCACATGGGGGAGGCCCATGGCGCCGAGGAAAGTCGCCACCATGATCGAAAACACTTGGTAGAGAGGATGTTTACCGCCCAATCCGCCGCCGCTGACGATCCACTCCGAGCCGATGGCGGGTGCGCCGACGACGACGGGGGTCTGAGCTCCGGCAGCCAGCGTCAGGGTGGTGCCCTTCTGAAGGCGGTACTCGCCGGGACTGTGCAGGGCGCCGCTGTGGTCCGGGCCGGTCACCGTGACACCGGCCGGGTCGGCGACCGTGACCACCACGTCGGTGTCGATACTGACGACGGTCGGCTGGTCCACCGTGGGCGGGAGTGGGCCGCCGAGTGCGGGGTGTTCGTGCCCGAAGTGCATCAGCAGTGCCAACGCGGGCACCGCGACCGCGGTCAGCTTCAGCCAGTACTGGAAGGCCTGGACAAAGGTGATCGAGCGCATGCCACCGCCGACGACGTTGGCGATCACGATCCCGCCTACCGCCAGCGGACCGATCCAAACGGGAACGCCGAGAAGCGCTTTCAGGGCAAGTCCGGCACCCTGATATTGGGGAACGAGATAGAAGATGCAGACGGTGACGACCACGAGCATCGCGACCCGGCGCACCCGCGGCGAGCCCAGCCGGAACTCCGCGAAATCCGGCACGGTGTAAGCGCCGGAGCGGCGCAGGGGAGCGGAGACGAACAGCAGCAGACCCAGGTAGCCCGCGGTGAAGCCGACCGGGTACCACAGCGCGTCGGCGCCGTATTTGGCGATCAAGCCGGCGACCCCGAGAAACGAGGCCGCTGAGAGGTATTCACCCGAAATCGCGGCGGCATTCCAGCGTGGGCCCACAGTGCGGGACGCCACCAGGAAGTCGGAGGTGGTGCGCGACATCCGAACCCCGTAAGCACCGACGGCCACCGTCGCCACCGCCGCCGCGATCAGGCCACCGGCGGTCAGGGCCGTCGCCGTCGATCCGCTCATGGTGGACCCTCTGGAGCCGCCGGGCCTGCGACATCGGGCACGTCGTCGACCACACCCATGAAGTCGCGTTCGCCTTGTTCGGCCAGCCGGATGAACAGCCGGCCGATGCCGTAGAGCGCCGGATAGACCAGCAGAGCCAGGGTCAGCCAGTTCAGCCGAACCCCGAATATGGTGGCGGCGGACAGTTCTGGGAACACCGCGTTGAGCAATGGCAGCGCGGCCATCCCGCCGGCCACCACGGCGGCCAGTCGCAAAGCCAGCCCGAGCTGGGCGCGCATCAGTCCGCGGACCAGCGCATCGCCGACTTCGGTCTGCTCCTGCACCTCCACCCGGGTGTGCACCAGGCGGCTGCCGCGGCGGTGGGCCAGCACGACCCGCTCGCGCTGCGGCCGACCCGGCCTAGTCATCGGCCGTCCCCGGCCGGAAGGTCCGCATCGGATCGCGGATCAGCCGGTCGCGCAGTTCGCGGGCCTGGCGGCGGCTGACCGGAAGCTCGACCGGCGCCGAGGCTCCGTTGGCGCGCAACCGCACCATCGTGGAGGCGCCGGAGGTGCGCAGCCCGGTCACCATGTTCAGCGCGACGAGATAGGACCGGTGCACCCGCTGGAACCCTCGGCTGCGCCAGCGATCTTCCAAGGTGCTCAACGGAATTCGTACCAGATGCGAACCGGAGGCGGCGTGCAGGCGGGCGTAGTCACCTTCGGCCTCGACCCAGCCGATGGTATCGCAGCGCACCAGCTGGGTGACCCCGCCGAGCTCGACCGGGATGGTGTCGGCCTGCGGCTCGTCGGCTGGCGGGGCCGGCTCCGCGGCGCGCGCGGACACCACCCGCCGGACCGCCTCGTCGAGGCGCTCCTTGCGGATGGGCTTGAGCAGATAGTCCAGCGCCCCGACCTCGAAGGCGGCCACCGCCTTGTCGTCGTGCGCGGTGACGAACACGACGGCGGGTGGGTGAGCGAAATTGCCCACAACACTGGCCAATTCGAGACCCGAGAGCCCCGGCATGTTGATGTCCAGGAAGATCGCGTCCACGGTGCGTTCGTTGATGATCCGCAGCGCCGACGTGGCATCGCCTGCGCCGGCCACCTCGGCGACGTCGGGATGCTCACCGAGCAGGTAGGTGAGCTCGTCGAGCGCCGGGGCTTCGTCGTCGACGGCCAGCACCCACAGCCCTGCCATGGCTCTCCTTAAACCCGTACGCCCGCGCGGAACTTGGGCACCCGCATGATCACCTTCGTGCCCGCACCCGGGGCGGTTTCGACCACCAGACCGTAGTCGTTGCCGAACGCCGCGCGCAGGCGATGGTCCACATTGCTCAGCCCGACGTGTGCGGTCTGCTCGCCGTCGCCAAGGACGTCGCCGTGCCCGGAACGCAGGGCTTGGGGATCCATGCCGACGCCGTCGTCCTCCACGCTGATGACGCAATCGGAACCCTCGTTGCGAGCGATGATTTCGATCGATCCGCCCTGCCGCCCGGCCAGGCCGTGGCGAACCGCGTTCTCGACCAACGGCTGCAGCGCGAGGAACGGCACCACCACGGTCAGCACCTCGGGTGCGATCTGCAGGGTCACCGACAGATTCGGCCCGAACCGGGCGCGTTCGAGGGTCAGGTAGCGGTCGATGTTGCGCAGCTCGTCAGCCAGCACCGTGTAGGGACCCGCGGAGCGGAACGAGTAGCGGGTGAAGTCGGCGAACTCCAGGATCAGGTCGCGGGCCCGGTCCGGATCGGTGCGGACGAACGAGGCAATCGTGTTGAGCGCGTTGTAGATGAAGTGTGGGCTGATCTGTGCGCGCAGCGCGAGAACCTCGGCCCGGTCGAGGCGGGCCCGCGACGCGTCGAGCTCGGCCAGCTCGAGCTGGCTGGCGGCGTACCGCGCGACCTCGGCGATCGCGCCCAGCATGCCCGGCGACGGTTCGGCGGCGTTGACCACGACGAGCACGCCGATCACCATGCCGTCGTCGTCGAGCAGCGGCTGGGCCACCACCGCGGGAGTCTGGTCGCGGGCGAGCACCCGGCGCTGCCCGGAGATCGCGTCCCGGGCGGTGTGGTGGCAGACCTCGAGGATGGCCGGCGTCCACAGCGCGTCACCGGGCGGATCGAGAGCCAGCAGGCCGGTGTCGCCGTCGTAGAGCCCGACACCGTCCGAGCCGGTGAGGCCGCGCAGGTGCGGGGCGGCGCCGGCCGCGGAGTCGGCATCCAAACCCTTGCGCAGCGAGCGCGCCGCCAGCGAGGCGGTGTGCAGCGCGGCGTGCACGGTCCGTTCCGCCGGTGTGGTGACCACGCTGCGGGTCAGCACGGCGATCGCGCCGACAATCAACGCGACCGCGGCGAGCGCGACGGCCAGCGCGAGCGCTACCGCACCCGACATCTCGGCGCCTCGCTTACTGGACGGGGCAGGCGTACTTCCGGGCTACATCGAACACCCGCTCCTGCGCGCCGGGGCCGATCACGCCTTGCGCCGCCAGCTCGAGGCCGATGTAGCCCGGTATGCCGCCGATGCACGCCTGATGCGCGACGCGCCACGCGGTGTCGGGATTCAGGTTGTAGCCGTTGCGGGCCAGGCCCTGCATGTACAGGTCGAATTCGGGGGTGCCCTGATCCGGTATCGCATGCGCGGTGCCGGCCAAGGCGAGAGCGGCCGCGACCGCCGCGACCGCAGGAGCAATCACCCGTCTCATGCCGTTCACGATTGCACACCTGAGCGGCCCAGATACCCGAACCGATCCGATCGTCGTCCTAGACTGTCGGCCATGGCGAGATTGCAGCTCACCGGAGATCCCGCGTCCGACGACCTGTTGAGTGAGGATCCGTTCGCGCTGCTGACCGGCATGCTGCTGGATCAGCAGATCCCGATGGAGACGGCGTTCGCCGGGCCGCGCAAGATCGCCGAGCGGATCGGCGGCATCGACCCCCGGCTGATCGCCGACTGCGACCCCGAGCAGTTCACCCAAGAATTCTCGAAAACCCCTGCCGTGCACCGGTTCCCGGGCTCGATGGCCAAACGTGTGCAGGACCTGGCCCGCGAGATCGTCGACCGCTACGACGGCGAGGCCGCCCAACTGTGGCTCGACGGCGATCCCGACGGCGCCGAGGTGCTGCGCAGGCTGAAGGCACTGCCCGGTTTCGGTGAGCAGAAGGCCAAGATCTTCCTGGCTCTGCTGGGCAAGCAGTACGGCGTCACCCCCCAGGGTTGGCGCGAGGCGGCCGGCGACTACGGCAAGGCCGGCACCCACATGTCGATCGCCGATGTGGTCGACAAGGGGTCGCTGGAAGAAGTCAGGGCATACAAGAAGAAGATGAAGGCCGCAGCGAAGAAATAGGAGGCACCATGAAGACTCACATCAACTGCCCGTGTGGCGAAGCGATCAGCGCCAAGGACGAGGACGAACTCGTCGACCTCACCAAGCAGCACCTCGCCGCGGCGCACCCCGGCATGGATTACGGCCGGGACGAAATCCTGTTCATGGCCTACTAGGCGCCGTCATCGAGTCAGACCTGAGAGCGACGATTCACCGAAATATTCGCTCTCAGGTCTATCTCGATGCGGTCAGGCCACCCCCACGGCGGCCTCGAGTTCGGCGAGCGCGGTTTCGGTCAGCGGGATGAGCTCGTCGACGTCGGCCATCACCTCACGGTCGGCGATGTATCCGACACCGATCCGGTCGGCGTAGGAGCACAACGTCACGTTGAGCGCCATCCCGTCGTACACCACTGACACCGGATAGATCTCATCGACGCTGGCCCCGTTGAGGTAACACTGCCGTGGCGGACCCGGCACATTCGAAATCGGCAGGTTGTAACTGGGCCGCACCCACGAACTGAACGGCAGCAGCGGTGCCAACGCCGTCGGCACGACAGCCGGCATCACAACCATCAGCATCGCGCCCGGGCCCCGAGTCGACACCTGGTGCTTGACCCCCGCCATCGCCTCGTGCACCAACCGCAGCCGCTGCGCGGGGTCGTCGCGGTTGGTGGCCAGCGGACACAGTCCGAGGCCGAATTGGTTGCCGTGCCCGTTGTCGTCCGGGGCCGAGTCGCGGTCGCGCACGGTCACCGGGCACAGCGCCACCAACGACTGCTCGGGCAGTTCGCCCTGTGCGGTCAGCCAGTCCCGCAGCACACCGGCGACCAACGCCGTCACGACGTCGTTGCCGGTGACACCGGCTGCGTGCTGGATAGCGCGAATTCTGTTGTGGTCCAGGCTGGTTGCCGCAAACGCTCGCCGATGGCTGAGCTTGGTGTTGAACCGGGTGTGCGGTGCGCCGAACGGCGCCGCGATCGTCGGCGTGATCAGTCCGCCGACCAGGTTGGTCACTTCCGCCGACGCGACGTTGCGGGCCAGACTCAGTCCGGACGCCGCGACACCCGCGACGTCTCGCACCACCGACAGCGGATTGAGGCCGCGCCGACGGGGCGGTTCGGGGGGTGTGGCGTCGGCGTAGAACGGCGGCATGTCGCGCCGGTCCGGATCTTCCGACAGCGAGTCGGCGACCATCCTCAGGCCCGCGACGCCGTCGATCACGATGTGATGGATCTTGATGTACAGGGCGAGCCGGTTGCCTGCCAGCCCGTCGATCAGATACGCCATCCACATCGGCGCCGATCGGTCGAGCGGCTCGGCGTGCAACTCCGACACCAGCTCCCAGAGTTCCGTGGCGCCCGCATCGGGCGGCAGCGTCAGCCGGTGCACGTGGTGGCGCAGGTCCAGCTCGTCCACCTCGCGCCACGCCCACAAGCCGCCGGTCTCCACGCCGCGGTGCGGATGCCGGCGCAGCCGACGGTCAACCGGATCGGAGGCGGTCAGAGCCTGCGTGTAGAGCTCGTCGACGAACGTCGTGCTCGAGGTCCCGCTCGGCGGGGTCATGATCAGAGCGACGGCGACATGCATCGGGCTGGAGATCAGCTCAGCCGTCAGCATCATCGCGTCAAGCGGGTCGAGCGTCTCCATGTGGTACCGACCCCCGTCGGGTTGGACTGCCGATCCCCAACCCTAGCGCGGCTTTTCGCGCCTCAGGGCACGACGGTCGAACCGATTGTCGGCATGAAGGTGCACTGCTTGTCGACAGTGGTGACCTGGCCGAAGATCGTCGACATGATGCTGCCGGAGCCGGTGTCGGCGATGGCGGTCAGCGTGGTCGGGCCCGCGGAGTTGATGTCCGGATTCGGCTTCAGCGTGACGCTGCCCGACTTGCCGGTGGTCAGGTTCACCCAGGTGACGTTCAGCGGGAGCTTCTGCTCGGCGGCCGGGGCGGGAGTGCCCACCGCGGTGAAGACGTAGGCGGTCTGCCCGGCGGCCGGACCAGGGGTCGGGATCTTGGCCGGGCCTGCGACGGAGATCGCGGTCGCGATCACGTTGCCGCCGTCCTTGAGGCACCCGTTGCTGATCGACGGGTACATGAAGTCCTGGGTCGGCGGGCTGGCCGGGTCGTAGTTCGGGGGAGTCGCCGCCGCGGGTGCCGGCGCCGGTGTCGCGACATTGATCGAGTTGCCGGCCGGCGTCGCCGTCGGGGTCGGCGGCGCGGCCGGGTTCACCACGGTCACCGGGGTGGGCACCTCAGGAAGTGCCTCGGGCGCCGGGCCGACGGCGTGCGCCGGGTCGATGCCGATGGGCAGATGCGCCTCGGTGCCGAAGATCGAGCTGGGTGCGGCGCCATCGGGCAGATGTTCAGGCAGGGGGACAGGGCCGTTACCCGTGCCGGGCGTCAGCAACGGCGTGGTGCCGTGCGCGACGCCGGTCGCCTGGGCGGCGGGGGGAGCCGCCGCAGGCAACGCGGCCGAGGGGCCGGCGGCCCCGCCCTCCTGCACGAACTTGGTCACTTGCTGGGCCAGTGCCGCCGAGCCGCCTGGCGTGGTGGCACCACCAGCGAGTTGTGAAGCAGCCGCGAGGAGCAGCGACTGCGCCGATGAGGGGTTCCCCGCGGCCTGCTGGACGACCGGACCGAGCATCTGCATGGCGTCGAGGCCGGGCAGCTGACCGGGATCCAGCGGGATGGCCGGGTCCGCGGCCGCGACCGGGCTGAACGCCAGGTTGGTCGCGGCCACGAACGTGGCGGTGGTCAGCAGAATTGCCAGCTTGGCGATCTGCGGCACGGTGAACTCCCTCATCGGGTGGTGGTTGGTCAGGGCAGAGCAGACAGCGGCAACAGCTGGCCGAGACCGGCGCCGCCCGGGGTGGTCGGCGGAACCGGGGCGCTGGCCGGCGGTACACCGGCCGGTCCGGCGACCCCGGTCGCCACCGGGGCGATGGGAGCAACCGGCGCCGGGCTACCGACGGACAGGTTGTCGCCGACCTTGACCGGGAACGGCATGTCCGACGGCGTCAGGCTGGCCAGGTCACCGGGCACGCCGAGCTGGTTCAGCAGCGGGGCGACCGCTCCGGTGATCCCGCCGGGGGCGGCAGCCGCCGGTGCGGCCGCGGGAGCGGCCGGGGCCGGCATGCCCGGCAGCGTGGCGGTGGCCGGCGCGCCGCCGATCGGCGAGACCGGCAACGTCGACGGTGCGCCGGTGAGAGCCGACGCGCCGCCGAGGGCGGTCGCAGCGGACTGCAGGATCGCCGCGGCGCTGGCCGGGTTTGTGACGAACTGCTGCAACATGTTCAGCGCGGGCACGCCGGGAACAGCCGGCGAGACACCGGGGTCGGCGCCGGCCGACGGGCTCAGTGCGAGCGCGACCGAGCAGAGCCCGGCAGCACCAATTATGTTGGCGGCGAATAGCTTTGATCTACGTGACATGGTCATCCCAATCCCTCGAGTGCAGGTCTAACCCGAAGGTAGTCCGTTACTAGAGTTACTCAAGTGACACGTGTGGTGTTTATTCAACCGTTACGGCAGTGATGGTCTTGTGTGATGCGGGAGCCCATGTGGGCCCGCTTGAAGTTCGGCGCGGTAACCGGTGTACAGCCCCAGTTAGCGCGCCGAAGTTGGGAGCGCAGCATCCGTCGCTACAGTCGCCACGTGGACACGAAGGCGCCGGCGCGGCCAGCCTGGCTGGCCCCGGTGCTGCTGATCGTCAGCGTGGCCGCGCGGCTGGGGTGGACCTACCTGGCGCCCAACGGCGCCAACTTCGTCGACCTGCACGTCTACCTCGGCGGCGCGGCTGCGCTGGATCATCCCGGAACGCTGTACTCCTACGTCTACGCCGACCAGACCCCCGACTTCCCGCTGCCCTTCACCTACCCGCCGTTCGCGGCGCTGGTGTTCTATCCCCTGCACCTGCTGCCGTTCGGGGTGGTCGCGTTCTGCTGGCAGCTGGGCATCATCGCCGCCCTCTACGGCGTGGTCCGAATCAGCCAGCGGCTTCTGGGCACGCCCGCGACGGGCGGGCGCGCCGTCGCAATGATCTGGACCGCCGTCGCGATCTGGCTCGAACCCCTGCGCAGCAACTTCGACTACGGCCAGATCAACGTGATCCTGGTACTGGCAGTTCTCTGCGCGGCCTACAGCAGCCGCTGGTGGCTGTCGGGTCTGCTGGTCGGACTCGCTGCAGGCATCAAGCTGACGCCGGCCGTGACCGGGCTCTACTTCCTGGGCATGCGCCGCTGGGGTGCGGCGGTCTTCTCCGCAGTGGTGTTCTTCGGCACGGTCGGGCTCTCGGTGGCGGTGATCGGTCAGCAGGCCCGCTTCTACTTCACCGATCTGCTCGGCGACGCCCGGCGCGTCGGCCCGATCGGAACCTCGTTCAATCAGTCGTGGCGCGGAGCGATCTCCCGCATCCTCGGCCACGACGCCGGCTACGGACCGGTGGTGCTGGCCGCGATCGCGGTGACCGCGGTGCTGGCGGTCCTGGCGTGGCGCGCGCTGGACTCGGACCGGCTGGGGTGCCTGCTGGTGGTGCAACTGGTCGGGCTACTGATCTCGCCGATCTCGTGGACCCATCACTGGGTTTGGTTGGTGCCGCTGATGATCTGGCTGCTGCACGGACCGTGGCGAAATCGATTGGGCGCCAAGGTGCTCGGCTACGGCTGGCTGGCGCTGACGGTGGTCGGGGTGCCGTGGCTGCTCAGCTTCGCCCAACCGACGATCTGGCAGATCAGCCGACCCTGGTACCTGGCGTGGGCGGGCGTGATCTACGCCGTGGCGACGCTGGCCACGCTGGCCTGGATAGCGGTCAGCGGTCGTCGACAATCCCGTTGATATCGGACGCCATTTGCACGTCCTTGGCCGTTATTCCGCCTTCAGAATGCGTGACCAGCGCGAAAGTAACTGTGCGCCAGCGGATGTCAATATCAGGATGATGGTCGTGGTGCTCGGCGTGTTCGGCGACCCGGCGCACCGCGTCGATCCCGTCCAGGAATGTCGGGAACTTCACCGAGCGGCGCAGCGCACCGTCGGCGTGCTCCCAGCCGTCGAGACCCTTGATCGCGGAGTCAATCTCTTCATCGGTTAGTGGCATGGTTCGAGTCTTCTCTCATCGACACCCCGGCGAAAGGTCGCGAACGGACCGGGACATCTGTCTCAAATTCGGGACTTGTCCGCGTAAGTGATGTTAGGTTGCCAGCGTCGCTCGACGCCGTCGTCTCAAGAATCGGGACGGGTTCGCATTCGCACGTCAACCTCGGGGGTCTTGATGAATTCCTTTGCCATGTCCACGATCACCCGACGGCCCGCGTGGTTGCGGGCACTCCCCGTTGAGTTCGGTGGCTGGCTCGGTGCAGGGGCGGTCGCGCTCGGCATCGGCGCGGCACTGGCGTCGATGCCCGCGACGGCGTCGGCCGATTCGACCGGCTCCGCCGGTAAAGGCCCGAGCACCTCGAGTAGCTCCACCAAATCCACCGGCCAGCACCGGCCCCACGTCGGCTCCACGCGCTCGGCTGCGGCGAAGGTATCCAAGCCGGCCTCGAAGTCGGCCGCTGCCACTGAGGCCGTCACTCCCAAAGCCGGCGTGGCTGCGAGCACGACCACGCCCAGAGCAGTCGCGGTGCCGGGCCTGCCGACGCCGGAAACCGTCGTCGCATTCTTCATCAGCAACGGGACCGCCGCGCACCCCAACGCCGGGATCATCGCCGGCAACGGCTACTCATGGACGGCCGACACCTGCACGGGTACCGCTGCGTGCAAGGGCGGCAACGGCGGGTTCTTCGGTGACGGCGGAGCCGGGTTCAACGGCGGCAACGGCGGCGCGGCGGGCGGGTTCGGCAACGGCGGCGCCGGCGGCGCAGGTGTCGAAGCCGGCAATGGCGGCAACGGCGGTGCCGGTGGCCTGATCATCGGCAACGGCGGCGCCGGTGGTGATGGTGGCGAGGCGTTCGCGCAAGGCACCAAGGGTGGCAACGGTGGCGCGGCCGGCATGTTCGGCAACGGCGGCAAGGGGGGTGCCGGCGGCGTCCTGGCCGGCGAGGCCGGGGTGGACAGCACGGGCGGTCAGGGCGGCAACGGCGGCCACGGCGGCCTCTACGCCGGCAACGGCGGCGCTGCGGGCAAGGGCGGCAACGCGATCCCGATCGGCGCGACGGCCGGCGATGGCGGCCACGGCGGCAATACCGGGCTGCTGTCGATCTGGGGCACCGGCGGCGCCGGGGGCGCGGGCGGCGCCTCCACGAACGGCGGCAAGGGTGGTGACGGCGGCAGTGGCGGGTTGTTCTCGATCTTCGCCAACGGCGGCGCGGGTGGTGCCGGCGGAACCAGCCCGTACTACGGAGCGACAAGTGACCATGGCGGCGACGGCGGACACGGCGGCAGCGGCGGGCTGTGGGCGGGCAACGGCGGCGCGGGCGGTGCCGGCGGTTTCGGCGGCGGTGACGGCGGCAACGGCGGCAGCGTCGGCATGTTGTCGGTCTTCGGGCAGGGCGGCAACGGTGGCAACGGCGGCATCGGCCAGACCGGCGTGCCGGGCACGAGCCCCACGGTCGGCCCCGTCGACGGCGGCCCCGGTGGGGACGGCGGACCGGGCGGCAAGGGCGGTAAGGGCGGCAACGGGAGCTTCGTCTTCGGAAGCGGCGGCGACGGCGGCGCCGGCGGCCAGGGCGGCTGGGGTGGCCAGGGCGGCAACGCCCGTTACCCCGGGACCGTCGCGGTCGGTGACGGCGCGCCCGGCGGTAACGGCGGCGACGGCGGCAACGGTGGTGCCGGCGGAGCATCCGGCGGAGCCGCGGGCGTGGGCCGCTACCTCTTCGTCGTTGCGGCCAACGGCGCCAACGGAATCAGCGGTGCCGGCGGCAACGGCGGCAACGGTGGAGTCGGCAAATGGGGTGGCTACACAACGGATCCCGATGGCAACGGCGGCCTCGGCGGATACGGCGGCCGGGGCGGTAATGGTGGCGTCGGCGGTGCCGGCGCGGCAGGCGGCCGGGGCGGTACCGGCGGCGCGGGCGGACCGGGCGGCAATGCCGGCATCAACGGCAACGGCGGGGACGGCGGCGCCGGTGGTGACGGCGGTACCGGCGGCCAAGGAGGTACCGGCGGCGGCGACGGCGGCAACGGTGGCTGGGGTGCGGCAGCCGGGTCGGGCGGCTCCGGCTTCAATGGCGGCAAGGGCGGCAACGGCGGCTGGGGTGGTGACGGCGGCCAGGGTGGAGTTGGCAACGGTGACGGTGGCTCTGGCGGCAGCTGGGGCAGCGGTGGCTGGGGCGGCACAGGTCAGCCCGGTGGTAGCGGCGGTGCGGGTGGCACCAACGGTTCGAACGGCAACAATGGCGCACCCGGCCCGGCAGCCGCAGCGGCTGCGGTCAGTGACGACGTCACGGCGCAGCGCGCGGTTGCGCCTTCGGCCAACGCGGCGCCGTCCGCCACTCCGATGCAGACGCTGCAATCGATGTGGAGTGATCTCTCTCGCCAGCTGACCTACCTCTTCTTCAACCGGGCACCCGCCCTCTCGCCCCAGTACTACAACCAGTCCAGCGCCGGGACGATCCGGGTGGACGCCAACGGAGTGAGCAACAACGGCTACGCCGTGACCTACGGGGTGAGCAAGCAGCCCACGCACGGCACCGTCACGTTCGACAACGCCACCGGCCGCTACGTGTACACACCCGACTCCGAGCTGGTCACCCCCGGCATCACCGATCGGTTCACGATCAGGGTCGACAACGGAACCGCGGCCGATCTGCCTGGCGCGCTTGGCATGTTGCAGCAGGCGCTGCACACCATCGCCGTCCGGCTGGGCGTGGCCAAACCCGACACCGTCGAACGCGAAATCGTGGTGACGGTCAAGGGCACCGGCTATTACGGTGACCGCGCCAACAAGGAATGGTGGGTCAAGCAGAGTTACAACAACTGCACGCTCATGGCGACGGCGATGGCGATCGGACAGGTCAGCGGAACCGAGCCAAGCGAGGACGAGATGGTGTACCTCGCCAAGACGACCGCCAGCGTGGTCTACCCGGGTCGGCGGATGTACCTCGACGAGGACATCGCCAATGGGGTGGCGGTCAAGGATGCGGTCCAGCTGATGAACACCAACGCCGACTGGGGGGTCACCGCGACCACCCAGCGATACGGAACCTACGACGAGAACGGCAC
Source organism: Mycobacterium sp. SA01 (assembly GCF_041287105.1). NCBI lineage: Bacteria > Bacillati > Actinomycetota > Actinomycetes > Mycobacteriales > Mycobacteriaceae > Mycobacterium > Mycobacterium sp. SA01. The sequence continues at coordinate 923,010 of NZ_JBGGNO010000020.1, forward strand.
CCGGATCACCGGAGCCACCGCCGCGGATTCGCAGGTGGCCCTGGGTGATCTGGAAGCCGCCTTGGCCGCGGGTAACGCGGCGATGGTCACTGTCGACGCGAACATCACGTGGAGCACCCAGCCGAAATACCAATCACCCGCAACGCCGAACTACAACGCCGCTCTCCACGAGGCCGTGGTGATCGCCGTCGACACGGCGAAGGGTGTCGTGTATTTCAACGACAGCGGGCCCGGATACGGCCAGGACATGGCGGTCCCGATCGGTGCGTTCCTCAACGGGTGGCAGACCAACGACTATGAGCTGACCATCGTCAAGGCGAAACCCGCCACGACATAAGCTCATTGGTGTGCCCCAGATCGTCGTCGCCGGCGCGCTGATCTCCGGCGCGACGCTTCTGGTCGCCCAGCGGCAACGTCCGCCCGAACTGGCCGGACTGTGGGAGCTGCCGGGCGGCAAGGTGGCCGACGGGGAAACCGAGGCCGCTGCGCTGGTGCGGGAGTTACGTGAAGAACTCGGGGTCGACGTCGTCGTCGGGGAACGTCTCGGCGCCGACGTTCCTGTCGGAGAGTCGCTGATCCTGCGGGCGTACTTCGTGGAGCACACCGGCGGCGCCCTGCACCCGCACGACCACCGTGCCCTGCGGTGGGTCAGCGCCGCCGAGCTGGCATCCCTGGACTGGGTGCCCGCCGACCGGGCGTGGCTGCCGGAGCTCGCGAAACGCCTTGGCGCGTGAGCCCGCCGCCCTATGATCTGGGGCGTGCTCATGGACGTCACAGCCGACGTTGATCTGACCGACGGCAGGTTCTACGCCAGTGGCGCGGTCCGCGAGGCGTACCGCTGGATGCGTACCCACCAACCGGTCTTCCGCGACCGCAACGGCCTGGCTGCCGCCGCGACCTATCGCGCGGTGATCGACGCCGAGCGGCAGCCGGAACTGTTCTCCAACGCCGGCGGGATCCGCCCGACGACTCCGCCGCTGCCGCACATGATCGACATGGACGACCCGCAGCATCTGTTGCGGCGCAAACTGGTCAACGCCGGCTTCACCCGCAAGCGCGTCCGCGACAGGGCGAAATCCATTGATGCGCTGTGCGATACGTTGATCGACGCGGTGTGCCAACGCGGCTCGTGCGACTTCGTCCGCGATCTGGCGGCACCACTGCCGATGGCCGTCATCGGCGACATGCTCGGCGTGGCCCCCGAAGACCGCGACACCCTGCTGGCATGGTCCGACGACATGGTGGTGGCGCTGAGCTCGGTGGCCACCGAGGAATCGCTGCTGGCCGCGGCCACCGCACTGACCGCCTACAACGAGTTCATGGCCGGCTTCGTCGCGCAGCGCCGGCGGGAACCCGCGGATGATCTCGTCAGCGTCCTGATCGCCGCCGACGTCGACGGTGAGCAGCTCACCGACGAGCAGATCTATGCCGAGACGCTGCTGATCCTGATCGGCGGCGACGAGACCACGCGACACACGCTGTCCGGCGGAACCGCCGAACTGAGTCGCCACCCCGAGCAGTGGCAGGCGGTGCGCGAAGACCCCGACCTGCTGCCCGGGGCGGTGGAGGAGATGTTGCGCTGGACGTCGCCGATCAAGAACATGTGCCGAACCCTGACCGCCGACACCGACTTTCACGGCACGGCGCTGCACGAGGGCGAGAAGATCCTGCTGCTGTTCGAGTCAGCCAACTTCGACGAGACGGTCTTCGGCGATCCGGACGTCTTCCGCATCGACCGCAATCCCAACAACCACGTCAGCTTCGGCTTCGGCACCCACTTCTGCCTGGGCAACCAGCTGGCCCGCCTGGAGCTGACGGCGATGACCCGTCGGGTGCTGGCACGGCTACCGGATCTGCGGCTGGCCGACGGCGCGGAGCTGCCGCTGCGCCCGGCCAACTTCGTCAGTGGCTTGGAGGCCATGCCCGTCGAGTTCACGCCGACCGCACCGGTTTCGCGCTGAGGACTTCGGCGCCGCACCGCCGGGCGGGCGCGTCATGCTGCTGCCGTCCTACCCCTAGTACTTGAGGGCGTCACGGGCGACCCGCACATCGGCGAACTGTCGCGGGTGATGCGCGGCGTGCACCGGGTGCATGAGCACCGGATGGCGGCAGTGCGGGCACGTCTCGGGCTGTCGGCGATCCGACGAGACCGTCAGGTGACGGCAACCCGCACACCGGACGACGTACGCCGCACCGATCCAGTTGAGCAGCCCGAGATAGATGGCGGCGGTGGCCGCTGTGCCGAGCACCACGATGAGGGCAACGGTGAGAACTTCGTAGACCGTCATGTCCGAACCTCCTTTGACGGTATGCATTCACGGTAACTCCGCCGAGTTTGCGAATGGTGTGGAAAGCCTGTTGGAATGCCGTGGGTGGGGACGCTGGCGACACTTTCGCGGCAATGCTGGCTGTTCGCGGTGGGCTCGGCCTTCTTCGCCGCGGCGACGGTCCCCGGCTTCCCGTCGCTCGCCGGTGCGGGTGCGGCCAACTGGCTCTGCTTCATCGGCTCCTGGTTCTTCACCGCTGCGGCCTGGATGCAACTGGTGCTCGCAACGCCGCCATGGAAGCTCGAATGGCTCTCGGCAGCAATCCAATTCGTGGGCACTGTGCTGTTCAACATCAGTACCGGTTCCGCGGTGTGGGCGCACGCGACCGGAGTGCGCCGCCACTACGTGTGGGCGCCGGACGCGTTGGGGTCGGTCGCCTTCCTGGTGAGCGCGGCGCTCGGGGTGGCCGCGGCCACGATCGCGGTGGGGCTGATCGCGCTCGGGTCGCGTGACTGGCAGGCCGAGTGGATCAACATGGTCGGCTCGATCGCGTTCGGAGTCTCCGCGGTCGGTGCATTCGTGCGGCGAACCGGAATCACCGAGGACGCGCTGGTAGCGAACCTGGGAACCTTCTTCGGAGCGCTGTGCTTCCTCGGCGCGGCGCTGCTGGTGCTTCCTCGTTTTCGCAAAAGGGCACCTGCGCTGCGAGAATCAGGGCCGTGAACAACCGAGACTTCCGCAATGTCGCCATCGTGGCGCACGTCGACCACGGCAAGACCACGCTGGTGGACGCCATGTTGCGGCAGTCCGGCGCCCTTACCCACCGTGGTGACGACACCATCGAACGCCTGATGGATTCCGGTGACCTGGAGAAGGAAAAGGGCATCACGATCCTGGCGAAAAACACCGCCGTGCATCGTCATAACCCCGACGGTTCGATGACAGTGATCAACGTCATAGACACCCCCGGTCACGCCGACTTCGGCGGTGAAGTGGAACGCGGCCTGTCCATGGTCGACGGTGTGCTGTTGCTGGTGGACGCCTCCGAAGGCCCGCTGCCGCAGACCCGGTTCGTGCTGCGCAAGGCGCTGGCGGCGCACCTGCCGGTGATCCTGGTGGTCAACAAGACCGACCGCCCCGACGCCCGGATCGCCGAGGTCGTCGAGGAAAGCCACGATCTGCTGCTCGACGTCGCGTCCGACCTCGACGAAGAGGCCCAGGCGGCCGCCGAGAAGGCACTGGACCTGCCGACGCTGTACGCCTCGGGACGGGCCGGCATCGCCAGCACCACCCAGCCCGCCAACGGGGAGAACCCTGACGGCGAGAACCTCGATCCGCTGTTCGACGTCCTGCTCGAGCACATTCCGCCGCCGCAGGGCGATCCCGAAGCGCCGCTGCAGGCGCTGGTGACCAACCTGGACGCCTCGGCGTTCCTGGGCCGGTTGGCGCTGATCCGCATCTACAAGGGCCGCCTCAAGAAGGGCCAGCAGGTGGCCTGGATGCGGGAGGTCGACGGCCACCCGGTGATCACGAACGCCAAGATCACCGAGCTGCTCGTCACCGAGGGCGTCGAACGCACCCCGACCGAGGAAGCCGTCGCCGGCGATATCGTCGCGGTGGCCGGCATCCCGGAGATCATGATCGGCGACACCCTGGCCGACCCCGACCACGCGCACGCGCTGCCGCGGATCACCGTCGACGAGCCGGCGATCTCGGTGACCATCGGCACCAACACCTCGCCGCTGGCCGGCAAGGTGTCCGGCCACAAGCTCACAGCGCGAATGGTCAAGAGCCGCTTGGACTCCGAACTGGTCGGCAACGTCTCGATCAAGGTCGTCGACGTCGGCCGCCCGGACGCCTGGGAAGTGCAGGGCCGCGGTGAGCTGGCGCTGGCGGTTCTCGTGGAGCAGATGCGCCGCGAAGGCTTCGAGCTGACCGTCGGCAAACCGCAGGTGGTCACCCGCACCATCGACGGCAAGCTGCACGAGCCGTTCGAGGCGATGACCATCGACTGCCCCGAGGAGTTCGTCGGCGCGATCACCCAGCTGATGGCCGGCCGCAAGGGGCGGATGGAAGAGATGGCCAACCACGCAGCGGGATGGGTGCGGATGGACTTCATCGTGCCCAGCCGCGGCCTGATCGGATTCCGCACCGACTTCCTGACGCTGACCCGCGGCACCGGAATCGCCAACGCGGTGTTCGACGGGTACCGGCCGTGGGCGGGGGAGATCCGGGCCCGGCACACCGGTTCGCTGGTGAGTGACCGCTCCGGCCAGATCACCCCGTTCGCGATGATCCAGCTCGCCGACCGGGGGCAGTTCTTCGTCGAGCCCGGGCAGGAGACCTACGAAGGGCAGGTCGTCGGAATCAACCCGCGTGCCGAGGACCTCGACATCAACATCACCCGCGAGAAGAAGCTCACCAACATGCGGTCCTCCACCGCTGACGTGATGGAGACACTGGCCCGGCCGCTGGAACTCGGTCTCGAGCAAGCCATGGAGTTCTGCGCCGAGGACGAGTGCGTCGAGGTGACGCCGGAGATCGTGCGGGTGCGCAAGGTCGAGCTGGATGCCACCAGCCGGGCGCGGGCGAAGTCCCGGGCCAAGGCCAGGGGCTGACCTGCGTCCTATCGCTACTCTGAGGGGCGTGCCGACCGGACCACGCAGCCTTCAAGTCCTGGCTGTCCTGCTGTCCGTGCTGATCACCGCCGCATGTACGGTCAGCCCGCCACCGGCTCCGCAGAGCACGGAGACGACGAACGTGCCTCCGCCGCCACCGGCCCGGCCCACCCAGATCATCATGGGCATCGACTCGATCGGTGCCGGGTTCAACCCGCACCTGCTCTCCGACCAGTCGCCGGTGAACGCCGCGATCAGTGCACTGGTGCTGCCCAGTTCGTTTCGCCCGGTCCCGGATCCCGCGACGCCCACCGGCTCCCGCTGGGAGATGGACCCGACGCTGCTGGTCTCGGCCGAGGTGACCAACCAGAACCCGTTCACCGTCACCTACAAGATCCGTCCTGAAGCGTCGTGGACCGACAACGCCCCGATCGCCGCCGACGACTTCTGGTACCTGTGGCGCCAGATGGTCAGCCAGCCCGGCGTGGTCGACCCCGCGGGTTACGACCTGATCACCGGCGTGCAGTCGATCGAGGGCGGGAAGACCGCGGTGGTGACGTTCGCGCAGCCGTACCCGGCGTGGCGGGAGCTGTTCAACGACCTGCTGCCCGCGCACATCGTCAAGGATGTGCCGGGCGGGTTCGCGGCCGGCCTGGCCCGCGCGATGCCGGTCACCGCCGGCCAGTTCCGGGTGGACAACATCGACCCCCAGCGCGACGAGATCCTGCTGGCCCGCAACGACCGATTCTGGGGACCACCGGCGCACCCCGACCAGATCCTGTTCCGCCGCGCCGGCGCGCCTGCCGCACTGGCCGACTCGATCCGCAACGGCGACACCCAGGTGGCGCAGGTGCACGGTGGCGCTGCCGCGTTCGCCCAGCTGTCGGCCATCCCGGACGTGCGTACCGCGCGGATCGTCACTCCGCGGGTCATGCAGCTGACGTTGCGGGCGAACGAGCCCAAATTGTCGGATCCGGCTGTGCGCAAAGCAATTCTGGGCCTGCTGGACGTGGATCTGCTGGCCGCCGTCGGGGCAGGCAGCGACAACACCGTCACCCTGGCGCAGGCGCAGGTACGTTCGCCGAGCGATCCGGGCTACGAGCCCACCGCGCCGCCGGCACTGGGCAAGCAGCGGTCGCTGGAACTGCTCGAGCAGGTCGGCTTCCAGATCGACCGGACCCCCACCGAGTCGCCGGTGCCGTCGCCGCCGTCGGCCGGGTCACGCACCGAGACGCCGCAGCCGGGGCCGCCGGAGATCACCCGCGGGCGGGTCAGCAAGGACGGCGAGATTCTGTCGTTGGTGATCGGAGTTGCCGCCAACGACCCGACGTCGGTTGCGGTCGCCAACACCGCCGCCGACCAGTTGCGCAGTGTCGGCATCGCCGCGACGGTGCTGGCGCTGGATCCGCCGGTGCTCTACGGGGATGCGCTGGTGAACAACCGCGTCGACGCCATCGTCGGCTGGCACGCCGCGGGCGGTGACCTGGCCACCTCGCTGGCCTCGCGTTACGGCTGCCCGGCCTTGGAGGCCACGCCTGTTCAGACGGCCACTGCGACCACCACGGCGGCTCCGAGCAGCACGACCGCCGGCCCGTCGGCGACGCCGTCGGCCGGTCCGCCGCCCGCCACCACCACGACCATGACGCCGACGAGCCCGCCGCCGGCCCCCGAGTCGGGTGCACTGGTGCAGGCGCCCTCGAACCTGACCGGGATCTGTGATCGCAGCATTCAGCCCAATATCGAAGCGGCCCTTGATGGTTCGGCCAAGATCAACGATGTCATCAACCTGGTCGAGCCACGGCTCTGGAACCTCTCGACGGTCCTGCCGATCCTGCAGGACACCACGATCGTCGCGGTGGGCCCGAGCGTGCAGAACGTCAGCCTGAGCGGCGCGGTGCCGGTCGGCATCGTCGGTGACGCTGGCCGATGGGCCAAAGCCGCGCAGTAGCGCTAACCGCCGGAGGCGGCCTTGTGCGCACGCTTGGAACCGGCGACCCCGCCCTTCTTGGCAGTGGACTTGGCGCTGCCGGCCGTGGCCGGCTTCGTGTTGGTGGACTTGGCGGCCAGGCGGCTTGCCGCTCCGCTCGGGGCCGGCACGGTGGGGATCGGCCGGGTGGTGGCCCCGGGGCCGGCGATGAGGTCGGCGTAGACCCGCGCTCGTCCGGTGTCGATCTTGAAGGCGAGGTCGTTCGCCGCGGCGGTGACGGCCTGCTGGATCGGTGCCCGGCCTGCGGTCAATGCGGTGACCACATCGCCGGTTTGGGCGAGTGTCGCGGCGAACGCCGTCACCCCGGCCACGGCGCCGCCGAGCACTGTCAATGGGCCTTGTACCAGCGCCTGGGCGGCGATCTGATACCCGGCGACGAGCGCGTCCTGGGATGCGGTGAAGGTTCGTTCGAGGGTGGCTTGCAGCCCGAAGCCGCCGAAGGGGATGCGCGATGCGAGTAGCAGGCTGAAGGTGTTGGCGATCGGCACCTGAACGGCGAGCAGTGCCACGCCGAGTGCTTGGGCGACATCCCGACCGGCCTGCAGTGCGCCGACGAACGCGACCGGGCTGCTGATCAGGCCCTTGCCGAGGCCGACCAGACCCCACCCGGTGAACGGCGCGTACGTCGGTTCGGGTGCCGGGGTGTTCGGTCCCAGGCAGTACGTGGCGCACTGCTGGGTGCTGCCGACCAGGATCGGCGTCGCGGCGATGATGTCGCCGAGCAGGTTGATGCCGATCTGGTAGGGGATTGCGCCGAAAGCCGGGACGGACAGGTCGGTGAGCTGGATGTGGGGCAGCTGCACAGAGGCGACCGGCACGCTGTGGCTGGGGATCAGCGGACTGACGGCGATGACGCCGGCCCCCGCGAGCGCGATGCTGGTCCGGTAGAGCGAGTTGACAGCAGCAGGCATTTCTGGCTCCTTCGCCGAGGTGTACCGACCAGGCGAAACTTACCTGACAGCAAACTGAGAAACGGTGAGTTGGCAGAAGTCGCGGACGAAGCTTGAGCGGTCAACCAGTTCGGCCCGCGCGGGCCGCGTCAGCCGGTCTACGAGCCGGCGCTGGAAGAGCTGGACGAAGAGCTTTTCGCGTCCCGGGCCGACCCGGCCACGGAGCGTGTGGTGCCCGCCGCCGGCTTGCTGTCACTGCGGGCCTTGGCCGGGGTCGTCGCGTCGGCACCCGAGTTGCTGGAGCCCGTCGACTTGGTGGTGGTCGTGGTCGTGGTCGTGGTCGGGGCCGGCCGCAGGCTGGCCGCCGTCGGCGTGGTGTCCGGCTTGCGGGCGGAGCCGGCCTTGTTGTTCTGGCTGGACGGCGCCGGTGTCGCGGTATCGGTGGCCGGCTCGCTGGGGGCCGGTTTGGCCTCGGTGCCGCCGCCGGCGGTCGCCGAGGCGACCAGATTCTTGAGCGCGGTGGGCGGCGGGATGGCCGGAGCGCGACGCCCGTACAGAACGTCCCTGATGCCGTCGAGAATGATCAGCCCCGGGCCCCAGAATGCGCGGATGGCCGCCTTGACGGTGTCCAGCGCGCCGGCGATGTCACCGTTGAGCAGATCGAGGGCAGCGGTCACGACGAATTGCGGAACGCGGATGATCACCGCCACCACGGCGTAGGCCGCCTCGACGACTTTTCCGCCGAGATATGAGGTGTCCAGGACCAGGCCGTTGAGTGCCTGTACCACGTCGGAACTGACGACTGACGTGACAAATCCCGTGGTGGATGGGGCAGGAGTGGCGTTTGCCGAGTCGACGAAGCCGGAACCTATCGGGTCGGGCCGATAAGCAGTTTGCTCGGGCAGTGCGGCGACCATCGACGGCTCGGGGTTGATCGCCGAGCTGACCTCGCGGCTGATGCGATCGGCGTCCGCGGCCAGTGCGGCCAGGATCTGCGCGAGCGCGGGGCCGATATCGGAGCTCGGCAACTTCGGCGTCAGCGCGCTGAGCAGGGATTTATCGGACGGGCTGAGTAGATCGGGGCTGGTGGACAGCTGCGTGGTGGAGATCTGCATGTCCCTGGATGGAGGCGCGAGGGGGTTGGCCACGACCACAGTCGCCGCCACGAGTGCCACCCCTGTAGTAAGGAATGGCCCCAACGCCCGTCGCATGCCGTCTCCCTAATCCGTGTTTGCGGCACCGGCAAGGAGAACGATACCTGAGAATAGGCTGATAAGGGTAAAGACTCCGCCTGAGAATTTTTTTGGGCGAAAATTACTGTTTACCGAGGTGGGGGTTAGAAAATCCTTGTGAGCCAACCCAATTAGTCGCCCCGGTTCCTTAAGGGCGGCTGAGGAAATTTGCATACGCACAGACTGGCTAATTCTGGTGCGTCACACCGGCGGCGAGATCGCTTTTTCGTACACCAGCCACCTCATCTCGATCGGGCGCTGATCGCGGGGAACGTCGAACACGTCCTGCCCGCTGACCCATTCGGCGTACCAGCTTGTCGGCGGCCACGTGCCGGCCGGCAGATGGTTCTTCTCGTAGTCGTAGACCGACACGTCCGACACCAGTGCCAGCGCAGACCCGGCCAGGGCCGCCGCCATCTGAGGTTGGGTGAAGATCGTCGTGTAGCACTGCTGGCCCAGCTGCAGTGCCCCGTCATCCGGGGTGTAGTCGCGGTGTGCGACGAAGGCGTTGAACACCAGGCGACCGCCGGGGGCCAGGCAGTGGGAGGCCAACTCGAAGATGCCGCGCAGCTGGTCGGTAGACCGGAAGTCCGACACCACCTCCGACAGCAAAATCAGGCGGTAGTCGCGGCGCAGATCGTCCACCGTCGCGAAGATGTCGCGCTCCAACACGCGGACGGGCAGCGACTCGCCCTGTGCGGCTTCCCGGATGCGCTCGGCGAACGACGCCGTCATCTCCACGACGTCGACCTCATGGCCGCGCCGCGCCAGCGCCAACGCGTTGCGTCCGGTGCCGGCACCCAGATCCAGGATCGGACACGAACGGGGATCGGCCGCTTCGCCGGCCAGTGCCAGCACCCGCGCGTCGGGTTCTGATCCGAACAACGGTGGTTCGCGGGTGGCGATCCAGTTCTCGTACGCACCTTCGACCGTCCACCAGCGGCTCTTGACGTGGTAGTTCAGCACCGTTCCGACCGGAGCCGCATACGAGATGACGATCTCCGAGCGCGGTGACGCGCCGAACGCCTCGGCCAGCTGTTCGTGCAGGATGGCGCGCAGTTCGTCGATCTGCTCGGCGCTGAATTCGCTGCCCAGCGCTGCGAACAGGGTGGTGCACATGGTCACGTACGCCTCGAGCAGGCCGGGCACGGCGGGCAGGCTGATCTCACCGGTGGCGACCGAACGACGGAGCAACCGGCGCGTCATGGCGCTGTGAAGCGCGGGATCGGCGGTCGAGGACAGCGGCATGTTCTCCACCTGAGTCCTTCTACCCGATCCGGCGGCGGTTGTCAGTGATCGGTTTGCTCGTTCACCTGAATGTCGCGGCGCCGCTCGAGCAGACCGTTGAGCGCACTGGCGGCATACGCGGCGGCCGCGAAGACGATCAGCAGCCACCACGGGGGATGGGCCAGCTCCCAGACGAACAAGGCCGCCCAGGCGGGAGCCCCCTGAGTGACGGCCAGTACGCCCGCGGCGCAGGCCAGTGACACCGCCGGGACGCTGACTGTCAGCGGTGTCCAGGTGTTGATCGCCATCGCCACCAGCGACCCCGTCGCCGCGCCGGTGGCCAGTGCGGGAGTCAGCATGCCGCCGACCGCGCCCGCGCGCAGGAACAGTGCGGTCACCAGAGGTTTCAGCAGTAACAGGGCCCCGGCCGATGCCAGCGTCAGCCCGGAGGCGACGCTCACGGTCAGCACGCTCTTGCCGTTGCCCGGCAGTTCGGGCCACCAGTGCGACAGCACACCGACCAGCAGCCCGGCGGCCGCGATGGCGGGGATCAGCAGCCAGGAGTCGCCGACCCGGTGAGCTTTGGCGTACTGCATCAGCCGGTTGAAGCCCCGGCCCACCACGAGCGCCAGCGGCGAGATGAGGACCGCGAATCCGGTCAGCAGATACGACAGCTCGGGATTGGGCCAGTGCAGCGGGACCTCCAGATGGGTAACCGGCGCGGCCACCGCCACCGCGATGCTGGAGGTGATCATCGCCGTCCCGACGGTGCGCAGGCTCCAGCTGCGAAGCACGATCTGGATCGCGAACAGCGCGCCGCCCAACGGCACGCTGTACACCGCCGCCAAACCGGCGCCGGCCGCACAGCCGAGCAGGATCCTGCGATCGCTTGCGGTGAGCGCCCACCTCGAGGTGCCGAGATCGCCGAGTGCGGCGGCGAATTGGCGGGGCGCGCCCTCCCGGCCGAGTGACGCACCGGCGCCGACCAACAGCACCTGCAGGCAGGCGTCGAGCGTCAACGCGAGCCGCGGCAACGGTCCGGGCGAATCGATGGCCTCCGATAGCGACGGCACCCGGGTCCGTCGCCGCAGCAGCCACCAGCCGAGGCCGGCCAGCGCGCCGCCGATCGTCGGGCCGACCGCGCGGCGCACCGGACTCGACCCCGTCACCCCGTCCAGCAGGGTCCCGAAGCTGTAGTGGAATGTGAGGTGCTCGACCGCGTGCAGCAGCACGGTGGTCGCGGCGCCGGCGAGCCCCGCCAGCAGCCCGATCGCGGCGACCGCGCAGCCGAACTCCAGGTGGCGCCGGTTCACGCGCCGAATCTATGTCACCTGCGGCGGTAGGGTGGCCGACGTGGCTGAGCAGGAGACCCCGCGGTTGTTGTTCGTGCACGCCCACCCGGACGACGAGACGATGAACAACGCGGTCAGCATTGCGCGTTACGTGCAACGCGGGGCGGAGGTCACCGTCGTCACCTGCACCCTCGGTGAAGAAGGCGAGATCATCGACGACCGCTGGCGACGGCTCGCCGTCGACGAAGCGGATCAGTTGGGTGGCTACCGAATCGGGGAACTGACGACGGCCCTCCGGGCACTCGGCCTGCCCGGCCCGCGGTTCCTCGGCGGTGCGGGCAAGTGGCGCGACTCGGGCATGCCCGGCACCCCGGCGCGCAAGCACACCAAGTTCGTCGACGCCGACGTCGACGAAGCCGTCGGTCTGCTGGCCGACGTCATCGACGAACTGCGCCCGCACGTCGTCGCCACTTACGACCCCGGCGGCGGCTACGGCCACCCCGACCACGTGCAGACCCACAAGATCACCACCGCCGCGGTTGCGGCCGCGACGTGGACGGTGCCGAAGTTTTACTGGGGTGTCATCTGCGCCAGCGCTTTTCGCGACGGCGTCAACGCCCTCACGCCCGACGACGTGCTGGCCGACTGGATCATGCCGCCCCCGGACGTCGAATTCGGTTTCCCCGACGACAGGATCACCGCGATCGTCGAAGCGCCCGAGCACCTCGACGCCAAGGTCGACGCGATCGCCGCACACGCGACGCAGATGCTCGTCGGTCCGACCAGGCGGGCGTTCACCCTGTCCAACAAACTCGTGCTGCCTGTGCTCGCCGCCGAACACTATGTGCTCGTCGAGGGCGCAGCGGGTCCGACCAATGAGCGCGGTTGGGAGACCGACCTTCTCGGCGGGCTCGGCTTCGGGCAATAGATTGGTGAAGCCACCCCCACCCCCGGACGCAACCGACCCGGCCATCCGCACGGTGGTGCTGGGTCTGCTGGCCGTCGACGGTGTCCTCTCGGCTGTCGCCGGCGCGCTGTTCCTGCCGCTCTATCTGGGCGCCGTGCCGTTGCCGATCAGCGCGCTGGTCAGCGGTCTGGTGAACCTCGCCCTGGTGTGGGCCGCCGCCTACTGGACGGAGTCCGACCGGCTTGCCGCGCTACCGCTGATGACGTGGCTGGTCACGGTCGCCGCGCTGACCCTGGGCGGGCCGGGCGGCGACATCGTGTTCGGCGGCCCGGGCGTGATGGCCTACTCGGTGCTGATCTTCCTGGCGCTGGGCGCTGCGCCGCCCGCGGTGTTCCTGTGGCGGCGCACCCGCTAGCTGGTGCCCTTCGCGGCTTTGGTTCGCGCCGAACCGCCCGTCGACTTCTTGGGGCCGGATGTGGTGCCCGACTTGGCCGAGCCACCCTTGCCCGAACTCGCGCTGCTGTCGGCCTTGGCGGACTTGTTGGTGCTGACGGCCTTCGGGGCTGGGGTGTCCGCCGATCCGGTGGTGTCGGTGACCGCCTGGGCGGTGACCGTGGTGTCGTCGGGTGTGTCGGCCGTCTTGGTGACCGCCTGCGGACGGCCGGAGTGGGCGAGGCCGGACTTGGCGGTCGCCGTTTCGGTCTTCTGCTCGACGGCGGCGCCGGCGCTCGCTGCCGCGGCGGGCGTCTTCAGCGCCGCGAACGGCAGTGGCGGCAGCGGCGGCAGCGGGAACGGGAACCACTGCAGGCTCCAGAAGTACGCGACCTCCTGGGTGCCGACCACGCCCAGGCTGCTGAGGGTGGTTTGGGCGATTGCGGTCAGCCCGTCCCGCCAGACGGTCGGGTTCCAGAAATCGTTGACCACCGGATCCAGGAAGTCGTAGACGACGCTGTTGGCCACCGGGACCGTGAAGTTCGGGTACCAGATGTAGATCTGGTCGCTGATGAGATAACCGAACGGGATCCATCCGAGTAAATACGGACCCAGGTCCAGGGCGAAATAGTTGCCCCAGTAGAGCACCCACTGATAGGCGGCGTCGATCGCGTCCGAGACGTTGTTGTTGGCTTGCGCCGTCTTGTGCGCTCCGGGCTGGGCAGGGGCGGCAACGACGTCGGGCGCACCGATCGCTGCTGCCGCGGTGTTGACCTGGTTGACCAGCGGCTGAACCGCGGCGGACAGGCGGACAGAGTCCAGCGACATCGCGGTCGGCGTCGACGGCTGGACGGGAGTCAGGGCCACGGCGCCGACGACCGCCGCCGCTACTCCGGCGGTCAGATACGAACGGACGGACACAGTCATGGCGAACCCCCTGCTTCAGGCACAGCTAATACTGACAATCTACGTTGCGCGCGCGTAAGTGTTACAGATTTTCCGGCCGTGTCCCGGTCACTGAGCGGGGCCGACGGGCAAGGCCGCGCGGCCACGTGCGAGGACTACTGTGTGCAGCATGTCAGTCGCCGGAGTTTCAGATTGTGGGACGCGCGGATGATTTCTCTGCTGTCGACGGTTACCGGGGAGTGGCCCTGAACTCGCAGCCAAGTAGCCCGTTGCCCACACCGGTGGTTCCGCAGCGGACTGATGCTCCGTCGCCCGCTGCGCTGAGACGCGTCCTGCGTCGCGCCCGCGACGGTGTCGCCCTCAACGTCGACGAGGCGGCGATCGCGATGACCGCCCGCGGTGATGACCTCACCGACTTGTGCGCGAGCGCGGCCCGGGTTCGTGACGCCGGCCTGGACTCCGCAGGTCGCCGGGGCCCGGGTGGGCGCCTGCCGGTCACCTATTCGCGCAAGGTGTTCATCCCGGTGACTCACCTGTGCCGCGACACCTGCCATTACTGCACGTTCGTGACGGTGCCGGGCAAGCTGCGCGCCGAGGGCAAGGGCATGTTCATGGAGCCCGACGAGATCCTCGACGTGGCACGTCGGGGCGCGGAATTAGGTTGCAAGGAAGCTCTTTTCACCCTCGGCGACCGTCCTGAGGCGCGTTGGGACGAAGCCAAGCAGTGGCTGGACGAGCGCGGCTACGACTCCACCCTGGATTACGTGCGCGCCATGGCGATCCGGGTGCTCGAAGAGACCGGCCTGCTGCCGCACCTGAACCCCGGGGTGATGAGCTGGACGGAGCTGTCGCGGCTCAAGCCGGTCGCGCCGTCGATGGGCATGATGCTCGAGACGACGTCGCGGCGGCTGTTCGAGACCAAGGGGCTGGCGCATTACGGCAGCCCGGATAAAGATCCCGCAGTGCGGTTGCGCACGCTGGACGACGCCGGCCGGCTGTCCATCCCGTTCACCACCGGGCTTCTCGTCGGTATCGGTGAGACGCTGACCGAGCGCGCCGAGACCATGCACGCGATCCGGCGTTCACACAAGGAGTTCGGGCACGTTCAGGAAGTGATCGTGCAGAACTTCCGGGCCAAGGACCACACCGCGATGGCGTCGGTTCCGGATGCGGGCATCGACGACTTCCTGGCCACCATCGCCGTCAGTCGCCTGGTGCTCGGCCCGAAGATGCGCATCCAGGCACCGCCGAATCTGGTGTCGCGGGAGGAATGCCTGGCGCTGGTCGGGGCCGGTGTCGACGACTGGGGTGGGGTGTCGCCGCTGACGCCCGATCACGTCAACCCTGAGCGGCCGTGGCCCGCTCTGGACGAGCTGGCGGACGTCACTGCAGCCGCGGGTTATGAACTGGTGGAACGCCTTACGGCGCAGCCGTCGTACGTGCAGGCGGGTGCGGCATGGATCGATCCGCGGGTGCGCGGACATGTGGATGCGCTGGCCGATCCGGACACCGGATGGGCGCTGGACACCAAGCCGGTGGGCCGGCCCTGGCAGGAACCCGACGAGGCATCGGAGTCCTTGGGCCGCACCGATCTTCACTCGGCCATCGATACCGAGGGGCGGCTGACCGAGACCCGCAGCGATCTCGGTAGCGCGTTCGGGGACTGGGAGTCCATCCGGGAGAAGGTCTCCGAGTTGGCAGCCCGCGCGCCTGAGCGCATCGACACCGATGTGCTGGCGGCGCTGCGTTCAGCCGAACGCGACCCGGGCGGCTGCAGCGACGACGAATACCTGGCTTTGGCCACCGCCGACGGTCCGGCTATGGATGCGGTTGCCGCCCTTGCTGATTCGTTGCGCCGCGATGCGGTCGGCGATGACGTGACGTTCGTGGTGAACCGGAACATCAACTTCACCAACATCTGCTACACCGGCTGCCGGTTCTGCGCATTCGCCCAGCGCAAGGGCGACGCCGACGCGTACTCGCTGTCCACCTCCGAGGTCGCCGACCGGGCCTGGGAAGCGCACGTCGCCGGAGCCACCGAGGTCTGCATGCAGGGCGGGATCGACCCCGAACTGCCGGTCACCGGCTACGCCGATCTGGTGCGGGCGGTCAAGGCGCGGGTGCCGTCGATGCACGTCCACGCGTTCTCGCCGATGGAGATCGCCAATGGGGTGACCCGCAGCGGCCTCTCGGTGCGCGAATGGCTGACCTCGCTGCGCGAGGCCGGGCTCGGTTCCATCCCCGGGACCGCCGCGGAAATCCTCGACGACGAGGTTCGCTGGGTGCTGACCAAAGGCAAGCTGCCCACCTCGGAGTGGATCGACGTGGTGACCACCGCGCACGAGGTGGGGCTGCGGTCGAGCTCGACGATGATGTACGGCCACGTCGACACCCCCAAGCACTGGGTGGGGCACCTCAACGTGTTGCGGGGCATCCAGGATCGCACCGGTGGGTTCACCGAGTTCGTTCCACTGCCGTTCGTGCACCAGTCATCGCCGCTGTACCTCGCGGGCGGAGCTCGTCCGGGCCCGACGCACCGGGACAACCGCGCAGTGCATGCCCTGGCGCGGATCATGCTGCACGGCCGGATCTCGCACATCCAGACGTCGTGGGTGAAGCTGGGGGTCGAGCGCACGCAGGTGATGCTGCAGGGCGGCGCCAACGACCTGGGCGGCACGCTCATGGAGGAGACCATCTCGCGGATGGCCGGCTCTGAGAACGGCTCGGCGAAGTCAGCCGAGGAGTTGATGGCCATCGCCGCCGGTATCGGCCGTCCGGCGCGTCAGCGCACGACGACCTACACCGACCTCGCGGCCTGAGGGCCGGCGTACTCCGGCTGTCGAATCGCCGCCGGTGTCGGCACGGTGTCTGCGGGTATAGGTCGCTAATATACGAAACGTCTAGTATCAGTAACCACTCGCAAGACCTGTGCTGACCGGCACTCCGATGGACGACAAGTTAGGGCACACTGAGTCGGCTATCCGGTGACCGGCATCGGATACTAGGCGTTCCCAGCAGCCCCGCAGACATACAGCCACCCGAATACAGCAGACCGAGGAGAACCTCAAGTGACGTACACGATCGCCGAGCCCTGCGTCGACATCAAGGACAAGGCCTGCATCGAAGAGTGCCCGGTCGACTGCATCTATGAGGGTGCGCGCATGCTGTACATCCACCCCGACGAGTGCGTCGACTGCGGTGCGTGCGAGCCGGTCTGCCCCGTCGAGGCGATCTACTACGAGGACGACGTCCCGGATCAGTGGGCCTCGTACACCCAGATCAATGCCGACTTCTTCGCTGAGCTGGGTTCGCCCGGCGGTGCCTCCAAGGTCGGCCAGACCGACAACGACCCGCAGGTGGTCAAGGACCTGCCGCCGAAGGAAGAGGCCTGACGGCTCCCGTCCCGTTGCGCGCGCGGCGGCGTCCGGTATCCGAGACGCTGCCGGTTTTCCCGTGGGACACCCTCGCTGAGGTGACGGCCACCGCGCGGGCTCACCCGGGCGGCATCGTCGACCTGTCGGTGGGCACACCCGTCGATCCGGTGGCACCGGTGATCCGGGAGGCATTGGCTGCGGCCAGCGCGGCACCGGGATATCCGACGACGGCGGGAACGCCCGCGCTGCGGGCGTCCGCCGTGGCCGCGCTGCACCGGCGCTACGGCATCACCGACGTGCCGGAGCACGCCGTCCTGCCGGTGATCGGCACCAAGGAACTCATCGCGTGGCTGCCGACCCTGCTGGGTCTGGGCGCCGACGATCTGGTGGTCGTTCCGGAGCTGGCCTATCCGACCTATGACGTGGCCGCGCGGCTGGCGCACGCCCGGGTGATCCCGGCGGACTCGGTGACCCAGCTCGGACCCGAGTCCCCGGCGGTCCTGTTCATCAATTCACCGAGCAACCCGACCGGCAAGGTCCTGGGCCGCGACCATCTGCGCAAGGTCGTCGAATGGGCCCGCGAGCGCGGCACGCTGGTGGTGTCCGACGAGTGCTATCTGGGCCTGGCTTGGGAGGAAGAGCCGACGTCGGTTCTGCATCCGTCGGTCAGCGACGGCGACCACACCGGGCTGCTGGCGGTGCACTCGCTGTCGAAGAGTTCGTCGCTCGCGGGGTATCGCGCCGGCTTCGTCGCCGGCGACCCCGATGTGGTGGCCGAGCTGCTCGCGGTGCGCAAGCACGCCGGGATGATGGTTCCGGGTCCGGTTCAGGCGGCGATGGTGGCCGCGCTCGACGACGACGCCCATGAACTGGAACAGCGGCAGCGCTATGCGCGCCGCCGCGATGTCATGCTGGCCGCGATGCGGTCGGCGGGTTTCACCGTCGACCACTCCGAGGCCGGTCTGTATCTCTGGGCCACCCGCGGTGAGCCGTGCCGGACGACGCTGGCGTGGCTGGCCGAGCGTGGCATTCTCGTCGCACCCGGGGAGTTCTACGGAGCCGGCGGTTCACAGCACGTTCGGGTGGCCCTGACCGCGACGGACGAACGTATCGCCGCCGCGGTGGAGCGGCTGGCCTGAGCCAGCCGCCCCACCCCAAGCGGGGTCAGAAACGCATCGTCAGTTCATGTTCCAGGGTTCGCCGTAGGTGGTGACGCTGTCACCGGCCTTGGAGATCAGGCGGGCGAAGGGGCGCAGCAGCACGCCGCCGGCCGCACCGGTGACGGTGCCGTGGGCGTTGGCCACCGCGACCGAGCCGTTGG